>NZ_MCIC01000018.1:0-384218 GCF_002025745.1 Hydrogenophaga sp. H7
TGAAGTCCCCTCGAATTCCTGAGCCAGTCAGAAGTAGAGGTTGGGGAACAGTTTGACACGGTACTCGACCGGTGGGATTCGGCCGAGAGATTCATGGGGGCGCTGGTGGTTGTAGCGGTGCAGCCAGTCGGCCGTCATATCACGCACCTCCTGCAATGACTCGAAGACATAGCAGTCCAGCACCTCGGTTCGGTAGGTCTTGTTGAATCGTTCGACATAGGCGTTTTGCGTGGGCTTTCCTGGCTGGATGTGATTGAGCGCGATGCCCTTGGATTTCGCCCATTCGGACAGAGCGTGAGCGATGAACTCCGGGCCGTTGTCCAGGCGAATCGACAGCGGCGCTCCGCGCACTTCCACCAGCTCATTCAAGGCACGTATGACACGGGCTGCCGGCAGGCTGGTGTCGACCTCGATACGCAGGCCCTCGCGGTTGAACTCATCGATGACGTTGAAGGTCCTGAATCGCCTGCCGGACCACAGTGCATCGGCCATGAAGTCGCAGCTCCAACCCTGATTGGGTTGGCCAGCAGCCTCCAGCGGTTGCTTGATGCGCGCCGGCAAACGCTTCTTGCCGCGCCGTGGCAGGTTCAGCCGCAGCTCGCAGTACACGCGCCAAAGCACCGTCTTGCCCCAGGGCTTGCCTTGGTGGCGGGCACTGTCGTAAAGCAGGCCAAAGCCGTGGCGCGGGTTGAGCGCCATGTGCATCTGGATGAAGGTGATGACCCCGGAGTCGTCGCGCGCAATGGGTCGGTAGCGCAGTGTGGAGCGGGCAATGCCGCTGGCCTGGCAGGCTCGGCGCTCGCTCATGCCGTGCTCGGCCATGAGGGCTTGAACGACCATCTCGCGACGCTCCGGGGTCAGAGCTTTCGGTCGACAACGTCCTTGAGCGCGTGGTGCATGAGCGCCAGGTCGGCATACATGCGTTTGAGCTTGGCGTTCTCGTCCTGCAGTTGCCGAAGCTGCGCCAGGTGCGAGACCGTCATGCCAGAGAACTGACTCTTCCACTTGTAGTAGGTCGGCTCGCTCACGCCGTGCTTCCTGCACGTCTCGCCGACCTTGGCACCCATCTCGACCTCCTTGAGGATGCCGACTATCTGCGCTTCGCTGAATCTGGATTTCTTCATGTAGAGACTCCGTCTTGGGGAATTCTCTACTTCCGGGTGGTTCAGGTTTTCAAGGGGACTTCAATCCCCGTACCAGTCCTTTCGCAGCTCGTGCCCCTCGGCCGCGTACATGGCTGTCACCAGCTCGAAAGCGTCCAAGGGCTTGCCCCCCGTGTTCACTTTCTCGAAAACCACGCAAACAGCTTCCTTCGACGTGTTCCGGTCGAGTGCAATAACCGGCACCCGGTAGTACTTGAAGTTCTCGAGTACTTCACGCTTGAACTGCCTGAACAGTTCACGGCGCTGCTCGTTCTCGTCGCCCTTCCAGTGCTTGTCGAATCCGTCCTGCCACTTATCCCAGTCAAACACCTGTGTCACGGGATACATCATCAGCTCGTACTCTCGCTCTGCGGCGGACAGGTCAGGCCCTCCCTCACGCCCAAACTCACCTCGGACGATGCGGTCCTCTGGCACTCCGACGATGGCCTCTTCTCGATCCAGCGAAGGATCAAGCGCCTTGTTGATGTCGATATAGAACCAGCGCTTGACCTTCTTCTTTTTCGGCGTCACCGTCTCCACCACCTTGCCGCGCAAAGTGACCTGGTACAGCGAAGTCATCCGCTGCTGACCGTCCAGCAGCAATGACTGCGGCCGATTGCTCTTTGCCTCTGCTGGAGCACCTTCCACAGGTCGAGGTTTAAAGTTCACCTCCCCTCCGGTGTCCAACGTCATCAAGGCCCCGACGGGAAAAGCTCGGGAAACCGAAGCGATCAGGCTCTTGATCCGATCTTCATCCCACACCCAGCTGCGCTGGAAGTCAGGGAGCTGGATGTTGCCGCGATGACAGTCGTCCAAGAGCTTGTAGAGATCGAACGGATTGGTTTGAAATGTAGAGCCTGCCATCGGTAAATATGCTTGTTAGGTTGATGAATTCATTGCTGCATGCGGAGAGTTCCTGCATCAGCGCTGGAACAACCGCGCCTTGCCGCTCCAGTTGGACTTCTCGACGATGCACAGGCCAGCTCGGTAGCCGTCGGACACGAAGATACGAATAGACACAAGGGCAAATCCATGAGCTAGACCTTCACAAGTGAACGCCAATTTCCGAAAGAGTTTGTGTCGGATTGGGTGCATCGCTCTCGGGCCTTGCCCTCGCCAGCGTCACAGAACGATCGGACTCCACAGACCTGCGAACGATCTCCGCGACCTTCTCAGACGAGACTCCCCGCGTCCCGATCCAGCCATCTCGCAACAAGTCCGAGAAAAGCGAATTTGTGATGTGCCGCCCGGTGTTCTTGAACGACACAAGGCGCCCGCCCCGCTTGCCCCGCGCCTCATGGTCGTCAAGCAACGCGATCAGATACTCGCGGGGCAGGTACATCCCCGGCATTAACGCTTCTGACAGAACCTCCAGCTGAACGCGGGAGCAGAACTTGAAGTAGAACCCGTCTCCACTGAGCCGGTAGCCGTCGATCCCGTCAGTCGGCGCCCACGCGTCGGGTGTCTCTTCGCGGAATCCGTTCATCTCCCCAATTTCTTTGTCGAATGTGTCATCGGGTCGATAGATGGCCTCTTTCTCCCGAGAGCTTTCATTTCTTTCCATGGACTTGTACTGAACCAGCGTCCATGCGTTGTGCCTCTGGTTGAAATAGAGCAAATCGGCGCCCGTAGCGTGTTCGACCCGAGTCCGGTTGAAGTTGAAGACCTCAAGGGAACGATTGCCGACACGAAAGACAGCACCTATCGCTGTGAACCGCGTACCGTCCGCATCTGGAAACGTCGCTGCGTCATGCGCAATAAGCTGATCCTCAATCGTCCGCACACCATCCAACCCGTCCAAGAACGATGTCAGCTTGTCACCCTCCGGCGCAACCCACCCTTTCAATGTTCGCGGCCGGAGCTTCCCTGTCGAGTCAAAGGTGTCCAAGGCAATACCCAAGGCGTCTCGCTCCAACGCAACAACCGAGGCGCCTGGTCGCTGAATGTGCTCACGGCTTTGGACCTTTAGCCGCTCAAGGCGTTCAAGCGCAGCCAAAGAGCTTGGGTCAATACGCCCAATCACGGCCTTCATCGCCGCCCACGCAGGCGCCCCAATCGCACCACCTGAACCCGACCTAGAACGGATCACCTTCACCTGACCAGGATTCTCAAGTCCAGCCTGAATGTGCTCCAGCCGAATCGACGTTTCGACGACCTCGACAAACTCGACTCGGACCTTCCCTGTGACGACCTTGTCACCCCGCCGTGCAAGCGCCCAATGGGTAACGACTCCCGGCGTGAACATCAACCCACAGACCTCCCATTGCCGGACAGGCCAATCGCTGCGACTCAGGGCATCGGTGAATCCGTCCTCAAGCCCTCGAATCTCCGACAAGAAGGTGTTTCGCTGCTCTTCGTCGAACGCAATCAGGTAGCCGCCAACGGGTGAAGACATCGGTTGTTCCCGCAGTCAGTGGGTCGATTGAAATGATCTTGAGAGGACAGCAGCCCTCAGCGTAGCTGCCCGGCGTAGGTTGGCATCCACCTCTGCTTCCACAGTCTGTTGTACTGAGAGCAGCCGATCCAACTCAGTGACGATTCGCAGCTGTTCTGCCTTGGGCGGCAGCGGAATCGGCAACCGCTCAACGTCGCCGACACGCAGATGCTTCACGCCACTGCCAACCGCGACGCGGTCGATCAGATGGCCAATGACCGGTGACATCAATGCAGCCAACAGGAAGCTGGCCGTGATGGCTGGCGAAGGCCGCATCAGCATGGTGCGCTGCCCCAGGCAAACAGTCATCCCTGCTGGCACGATGCAGGCCTCGCCCATGGGAGCCTCTCGGGTGAACAGCACATCGCCCGGAGCGGGAGGGCAGCGTCTGGACCAGAAGTCATAGGTGGGTTGGTCCACAAAGCGCATCCCGTCCATCAGCAGCTGGCCGTCTCGGATGTTGGTTGTCCGAATGAGCGGGATGCCGCTGTTCACATAGGGCGCTGTTTTGTTGTGGCAATCCACCACGGGATCACACACCGCTTCCGCCGTCGCCCAGATCCAGCCGTCGGGCAGTGCCGGCAATGACCCGAGGTCAGGCATAGCTGGTTTCACATACTTGCCTTTGCCAGACCAGTTCGTTTTGCGATCCACCAACACACGGTGCAACAACTGTTCGCCGGTCTCGTAGCCGCGCCCTTCGCGGCGGGCGATGCTGGCTTCGGTTTCGACGAGGCGGCCTTCGACGGCGGCTTTGAGGACGGCGGCTTTGTAGCGTTTGAGGTTGGCCTTGACGCGCTGGAGGTTGGCGACGGCTTCGTCGAGGCGGGAGAACTGTTTGTCGATCTCGGCGACGATGCGGCGCTGTTCGTCCAGGTCCGTCAGAACGATTGGGAAGTCCGCCAACTGGCCCTGGCTGATAGACGCCATGCCCACCACCTGCTGCGCGTTGTTTGCAAAGTGCCTGCTCCCACGCGCGAACAGCTGGTAGCTGATGAACTTGGGCAAAGCCTTTTCAGCATCGAGGCGGACACGGATGTTCTTGCTCTCGAACACGCTGGGTTCCATGCCTGCAGGGATGACAGCCGCCTTACCGACAAGTTCGCGACTGTTGACGCGGTTGACAAGCAGATCACCCTCCAGCAACCCATAGTCGGCCTGTTCGGTCGGCGTGACCTTCATGCGTTTGATGTCGCGCCAGACGATAGAGCCTGCCTCAATGTTGTACATGCGGAGGCAGGGGACTCCGTCATCTGCGTACTCGGATGCGGGTTTGTAAATGCCGTTCTTCATCGAGGCGACCGCGTCGCCCAAGCGCGCTTCCCGCATCACGCCACCAACTCCCGGTTCAGCTCATCCATCACCTGCGGCAGTTGTTCGCCAAACAGCTGGTGCACGCGGCCCAGGCCGCCTTGCTGGCTGAAGGGGGCGTAGTCGAAGTCTTCCAGTTCAATGCCGAGGTTGGCGGCGATGTGGTCGCGGATCATTTCCAGCCAGTGTTGTTGTTCGGGGCTAAAGGACTGGCCGTGCTGCGCCAGCCAGGCCTTGAAGTTGGCCTGTACCCGTTCGGGGTACGGGACGAGTTCGTTGTCTTGCTGCATGGCAAAGCGCACCAGGCTGACGATGTCCGTCAGCAGCCGTTTCTGGCCGCTGCCTTTGACCTTGCCTTTCTGCAGCGCGGCGTAGGCCTGCCAGAGGGCGCTTTCGTCAATGAGGTGCGGCGGGGCGTGCAGCACGTCGGCCAGGGCCTTGATGTCTTCAAACCGCAAGGGCGCGCGCACCGGGCGGTTGTAGAGGATTTGCAGCGCGGTGATTTCGTCTTTGTGCTGCTGGATGAAGGCTTCAAAGCTCTGCACCAGTTGCTGGGCGCGGTCGCTGGTCTCGGCAAAGCCGGCGCCGATCAATTCGTCTCTCGTGACGGTGTCGATGACGAGGTCGGCCTTCTGCTTGAGCTTGAGGATGAGTTCGCGCAGCGCGGGGTTGGCCAGGGGTTCGGTGGCGTGTTGCAGCGCGGCTTCGGCCTGCTGGGGCGGGGTGTCTTCGTCGCGCGCGGTTTCCAGCGCCTGCACCAGGCCGCGGGCGATGTCGCGCAGGCTGTGGCCGCCGCTGGCCTCCATCACCTTGGTCTGGTCGGCGTCGCTCACGTCGCGGTCCAGCCGGGTCAGGCGCACGGCCACGCTGCTGATGACCTCGTCCTCCACATTGCCCAGGGCCACGGCCTGCAGCAGCTTGTCCAGCGGCACGGCCTTGCGGCTGTCCATGGGGCGGCTGTCGGTCTTGTCGCGTTCACACACGCCCACGCAGTCGACGATGACGAAGTGGTCTTTGCGCACGTGGTCGCCGGGGTTGACGCTGCGCAGGTCATCGTCTTTGCACACGCGCACGCCGCGGCCTTTCATCTGTTCAAAGAAGCTGCGGCTTTTTACGCTACGCATGAACATGACGATTTCCACCGGCTTGATGTCGGTGCCGGTGGCGATCATGTCCACCGTGACGGCCACGCGCGGGTAGTAGCTGGTGCGGAAGTCCTTGATGAGCTGTTCGGGGTTGGCGCCCGTGGTGCGGTAGGTGATCTTCTGGGCGAATTCGTTGCCGCGGCCGAATTCCTCGCGCAGGATTTCGACGATCTTTTCCGCGTGGTTGTCGTCCTTGGCAAAGACCAGGGTCTTGGGCAGCTCGCTGCGCAGGGGGAAGAGCTCGGCCTGCCAGCGGCCCTTCAGGGTGCGGACGACGGTGCGGATCTGGTCGGGCGTCTGCACGGCGCGGTCCAGCTCTTCGGGGCGGTATTCAAAGTCGTCGTCGAGCTGCCAGGCGGTCTTGCGGCGGGTGGCTTTGTCTTGCGCTTCGAGCCAGTAGCCTTTGTCCACCTTGGCGCCCTGCTCGGTCACTTCCGTTTGGATGCGGTAAACGTCGTAGTTGACGTTGACGCCGTCGGCCACGGCCTGGGCGTGGCCGTATTCCATGACCAGGTTCTGGTTGAAGAAGCCGAAGGTCTGTTTGTTGGGCGTGGCGGTGAGGCCAATGAGGTAGGCGTCAAAGTACTCCAGCACCTGGCGCCACAGGTTGTAGATGCTGCGGTGGGCTTCGTCGGTGACGACGATGTCGAAGCTTTCGATGGGAATGGCCGGGTTGTAGCCAATGGGTTCGGGGTCTTTGAACAGGGCTTCGGCGCCTTCGGTGCTTTCTTCGTCGGCCTCGTCGGGCAGGTCTTTGCCCTTGAGCATGCTGAACATGCGCTGGATGGTGCAGATGACCACGCGGGCGTTCTTGTCGAGCTGGTTGCCCTGCAGGTGCTGGACGATGAACTCTTCGCCAAACTTGTAGGCGTTGTGCGGACTGGCCCAGGCGTCAAACTCTTTCTTGGTCTGGCGGGCGAGGTTGCCGCGGTCGACCAGAAACAGCACGCGCCGCGCCCCGCCGAACTTGATGAGCCGGTAGATGGCGCTGATGGCGGTGAAGGTCTTGCCGCTGCCGGTGGCCATCTGGATGAGGGCGCGCGGTTTGTTGGCGGCCAGGCTGGCTTCCAGGTGGGTGATGGCCTGGATCTGCGCCGGCCAGAGCTTGAAGTGGGCGCCACCCTGCCCCCATTCGGTGACCAGCGGGGGGCGGCTTTGCATGCGACGCAGGAAGGTGGGCGCTTCGTTGATGTCGCCGGTGTTGCTGGCCGTGGGCGGCGGCAGGTAGGTCAACCACTGCACCAGCAGCTCGGGCCGGAAGAAGGCGAACACCGGGCGGGAACGGGGCTGTGGGTCCAGCCCGTTGGTGAAGCGGGTTTCCACCCCGGTGGACTCGAAGACGAAGGGCAAGGGCCGGCGCCACGCGGGCAGGCTGGACGGCAGGCCCTGGGCGTAGCGGGCGCTTTGCACTTCCACTCCGCTGAGGGTGGCGCCCTCTTTCTTGGCTTCGATGACGCCGCAGGCCTTGCCGTTGACGTAGAGCAGGTAGTCGGCGAAGCCGTGACCGGCGTCGAGCGGGAATTCGCGGATGGCGACGCCGGTGGCGGCCCGCAGGTTGGCGCTGGCCACATCGCAGACGTGCCAGCCGGCTGCGGTGAGAAGCGCGTCGATGGTCTGGCGGGCGCGGGCCTCGGGCGTCATGGGGCGGGTGGTGTCGTTGTTTCCTCTTGTTGCATTCTAGGGGTGCACACCGAGAGCCCGCTCACCCACCAACTCAGGCGAAAGTCTCCGTATCCACCTCGCTGTTGGCCTGTGCGTTGTAGCGGTCGCCGTGCACGGTGTGCTGGTTGATCAGTGCGTTCAGCCGAGCGATCACGTCGGCCGACAGCGTTACATCAGCCGCGCCGATGTCGTCCATCAGGTGGTCCACGCTCGTGGTGCCGGGGATGGGCAGGATGTCGTCACCCTGTTGCAGCAGCCAGGCAATCGCCAGCTGCGACGGCGTGCAGCCGGCCTCGGCTGCGATGGCGCTGTAGGCCGGCAGCAGGGCCTGGTTCTTCGCGTAGTTCTCGGGCGAGAAGCGCGGCATGCTGCGGCGGATGTCCTTGGCGTCGAAGGCGTTCACGTCCATCGGGCCGCACAGGAAGCCGCGCGCCACCGGGCTGAAGGCGACGAAGCTCACGCCCAGTTCGCGGCAGGCCTGGAGCACCGCGATCTCGGGGTTGCGCGACCACAGCGAATACTCGGTCTGCAGCGCCGCGATGGGGTGCACCGCGTGCGCCTTGCGCAGCGTCGGCGCAGAGACTTCGGAGAGGCCGATGGAGCGGATCTTGCCCTCGCGCACCAGGTCGGCCAGCGCGCCCACACTGTCTTCGATCGGTACCTTCTTGTCCCAGCGGTGCAGGTAGTAGAGGTCGATCACGTCGGTCTGCAGGCGGCGCAGCGCGTCTTCGCAGGTGGCCTTGATGGTTTCGGGGCGACCGTCGATCACGCGCACCTTCACGCCCTGTTCGTTGGGTACGCCCTGCATGCCGCACTTGCTGGCCAGGGTGAACTTTGAGCGGTGCTTGGACAGGTATTTGCCCACCAGCGTCTCGCTGGCGCCGAAGCCGTAGAGCGCCGCGGTGTCGAAGTGCGTGACACCCGCGTCCAGCGCAGCCAGCAGCACGCGTTCGGCCTGCTGTTCGTTGACCGGTGCGCCGTAAGCGTGGCAGATGTTCATGCAGCCCAGGCCGATGGCCGAGACCTTGAAAGAACCGAGTTGGCGTTGTTGCATGGGTGGGCTTTCGAAAAAGAGGAAATCAGAGCACCTGCAGGTCGCGCACGAAGATGACTTCGCAGGCGCCGGCGCCGGTGTCGTTGCGGGTGAGCGAGCTGCGCCAGCGCCAGCCGTCATTGCCGCGTGCTTCGACCAGCCAGCCATCGATGCGCACCACCTGACCGGGGCGCACGTCCTTGAGGCGGCGCTCAATCGTGCCGTCGGCGGGAATCATGTGCATGTTGGCACTGGACTGCTCGATCTCCTGACGCGGGATCGGGAACTCGTCGACGCGCCAGTAGTAGAAGCGGCTGGACTGGCTGATCTTCACCTTGTCGAGCACCGCGCTGTCCGACATCGGCCCCCAGCCCAGCACGAGGTCGACCGGCGAGAGCGCGGACTCACGGTCGCTGCGGTAGGTCTCGCTGCCGAGCACGCGGGCCTCGATCGTGAAGTCCTGCAGCGGCTGCAGGGTGTAGCCCTTGAAAGCAAAGGCGTCCGAGCGGGTGTCGCCTTGCTGCGGCTCCGCGGCGGCGACCACACCCGGGCCGGTGCTCACCGGCCGGTTCTGCAGGTGCTGCCAGAGACCGAAACCGATCAGGGCAGCGAAGGCGAGGGTTTTCCAGTTCATCCGTGAAGGATATCGCCGCCCCCGCCCTCAAGGATCACGCGTTCAGCTGTTGTTCCAGCTGGTGCAGCACCTGGTAGCAGTTGAACACCTTGGCGACGCTGGAGTTGGGCTCGCGGCCTTCCTTGATCGCCGCGAAGAACTCGCGGTCCTGCAGCTCGATGCCGTTCATGGACACGGCCACCTGGGACACGTCGATCTTCTCTTCCTTGCCGGTGAACAGGTCGTCGTAGCGCGCGATGTAGGTCGCGGTGTCGCCGATGTAGCGGAAGAAGGTGCCCAGCGGGCCGTCGTTGTTGAAGCTCAGGCTCAGCGTGCAGATGGCGCCGTTGGCGGCCTTGAGCTGGATGCTCATGTCCATGGCGATGCCCAGGGTCGGGTGGATCGGACCCTGGATGGCGTTGGCCTGCACGATGGGGCTGTTGCACTGGTAGGCGAACAGGTCCACGGTGTGGGCGGCGTGGTGCCACAGCAGGTGGTCGGTCCAGCTGCGCGGCTGGCCGGCGGCGTTCATGTTGGTGCGGCGGAAGAAGTAGGTCTGCACATCCATCTGCTGGATGTTGAATTCGCCGGCCTGGATCTTGTTGTGCACGTACTGGTGGCTGGGGTTGAAGCGGCGGGTGTGGCCGCACATGGCCACCAGCCCGGTCTGCTTCTGCAGAGCCACCACCTCTTCGGCGCCCTTGAGGCTGTCGGCCAGCGGAATTTCCACCTGCACGTGCTTGCCGGCCTTCAGGCAGGCCAGGGTCTGCTCGGCGTGCATCTGCGTGGGCGTGCAGAGGATGACGGCGTCGACTTCCTTGAGTGCCAGGCTGTCTTCGAGCCTGGTGGTGATGTGCTTGATGCCGTACTGGTCGGCGACTGCCTTGGTCTTCTCCAGGTCGCGGCTGATCAGCGACACGACTTCGACACCGTCGATGTTCTTGATGCCGTCCAGGTGCTTGATGCCGAATGCGCCGGCGCCGGCGAGTGCGACTTTGATGGTCATGGTGTGTTCCTCGGGTTATGCATTCTCAAGAATCGCGTGACCGACGGCCGTGTTGGACGCGGGCACATGGTAGAAGCGGTGCTTCACAGTGGGCGCCGGGCCGACGACCTTGCCGTCGACCACATCGGACATGGCGCCGCGGGCGATCAGCCACATCACCAGCTCGATGCCTTCGCTGCCGGCCTCGCGCACGTAGTCGATGTGCGGCACGTTGGCGCAGGCCACCGGGTCGTTGATCATCAGATCGAGCCAGTTGTTGTCCCACTCGCGGTTGATCAGGCCGGCGCGCGCGCCCTGCAGCTGGTGGCTCATGCCGCCCGTGCCCCAGATGTGCACGTTCAGGTTGTCGTCGTAGCTCTCCACCGCCTTGCGGATGGCCTGGCCCAGCATGAAGCAGCGCTTGCCCGAGGGCACCGGGTACTGCACCACGTTGACCGCGAACGGGATCACCGGGCAGGGCCAGGCGTCCTTCTTCGGGTCGAGCTCGCCGCACATCAGCGACAGCGGCACGGTCAGGCCGTGGTCCACGTCCATCTTGTTGACGATGGTGAGGTCGAAGTCCTGCTGGATGACCGACTGCGCGATGTGCGAGGCCAGGTCCGGGTGGCCGATGACCTTGGGCACCGGGCGCGGGCCCCAGCCTTCGTCGGCCGGCTGGAACTCGGCCGCGGTGCCGATGGCGAAGGTGGGGATCATCTCCAGGCTGAAGGCCGTGGCGTGGTCGTTGTAGACGAGGAAGATGACGTCGGGCTTGTTGTCCTTCATCCACTGCTTGGAATACTCGTACCCCGCGAACAGCGGCTTCCAGTAGTCCTCCTGGGTCTTGCCCAGGTCCATGGCCGCGCCGATGGCGGGCACGTGCGAGGTGAAGATGGATGCGGTGATCTTGGCCATGCTCAGGCTCCTTTGTTCTTGCCGGCCGCACCCTGGGGTTGCCGGTGGGGTTGTGCGTCGCCGTCCTCGCCGAGGTAGCGGTTGCCCTCTGCCGAGCGGCCGCCGGCCAGCATCATGGCGCGGTATTCCTCTTCGGTCATGCCGGTCATGGAGCCCGCCATCTGCTGGAAGCTCTTGCCGTCGGTGGCACCGATCTTGGCCAGGAAGTAGATGTTGCCGCCCGTGCGCATGCACCAGTTGAGGTCGCGCGCCAGCACGGCCTGCTTCTGCTCTTCGGTCATCGGCCACTCATCGAGGTAGGCGCGCTCGTCGGCCTTGAACTTCTCGCGGTTCTCGGCCTTCATCAGGCTCATGCAGAACTGGTTGAGCCAGTAGCCTTTGCGCGATTGTTCGGCGTCGAAGATGATCGTGCCGGGCACGTCCTTGTAGGGTTTGTCGAGTGCCATGGATGTCTCCTCTTACTTGACTTCTTCGGGCCAGTACAGGCGCATCGGGTTGTCCACCAGCAGCTTGCGCTGCAGTTCGGCGGTCGGCGCGATGTGCGGGATGAAGTCCACCAGCAGGCCGTCGTCGGGCATGTGGTCCTTCAGGTTCGGGTGCGGCCAGTCGGTGCCCCAGAGCACGCGGTCGGGGAACTGCTCGACGATGCGCCTGGCAAACGGGATGACATCCTGGTAGGCATTCTGCTCGCCGTTCAGCGCCTTCGGCCCGGTGACGGACAGGCGCTCCGGGCAGCTGACTTTGCTCCACACATTGCTGTGCTCGCGCATGAATTTCTCGAACAGCGCGAACTGCGGGCCGTCCACCGGCAGCGACACGTCCGGGCGCCCCATGTGGTCCACCACCACCGTGGTCGGCAGCGCGGTGAAGAAGTCCCACAGCTCGGGCAGGTCCACCGCCTCGAAGTAGATGACCACGTGCCAGCCGAGCTTGGCGATTCGACCGGCAATCTCCATCAGCTCGTCCTTGGGCGTGAAGTCCACCAGGCGCTTGACGAAGTTGAAGCGCACGCCGCGCACGCCGGCGGCGTGCAGCTGCTGCAGTTCTTCGTCCGTCACCGAACGCTTGACCGTGGCCACGCCACGCGCCTTGCCGCCGCTGGACACGCAGGCGTCCACCATGGCGCGGTTGTCCGCGCCGTGGCAGGTGGCCTGCACGATCACGTTGCGGGCAAAGCCCAGGTGGTCGCGCAGCGCGTACAGCTCGTGCTTGCTGGCGTCGCAGGGGGTGTACTTGCGCTCGGGGGCGTAGGGGAACTCGGCGCCGGGGCCGAACACGTGGCAGTGCGCGTCCACCGCGCCCGCGGGCAGCTGGAAGGTCGGCCTGGACGGACCGGTGTACCAGTCGAGCCAGCCGGCGGTTTTCGTGAAGTCACCGGAAGTGGGTTTGCTCATGCTGTGTCCTCAGTCGATGTATTTGAGGCCCTTGGCGGCCAGCGGTTCGCGCATCTTGTACATGTCCAGGCCCAGCACACCGCTGGCCAGCTTGTCGCGCTTCTCGCCTTCGAAGCTCTCGCGCTTCTGCGCGGCGGCCAGGGTTTCGACCGCGCGGGCGGCGGGCACGCAGACCACGCCGTCGTCGTCGGCCACGATCACGTCGCCCGGGGTCACCAGCATGCCGGCGCAGACCACGGGGATGTTCACCGAGCCGATGGTTTCCTTGATGCAGCCCTTGCTGGAGATGCACTTGCTCCAGACCGGAAAGTTCATCTCGTTGAGCGTCTTCACGTCGCGCACGCCGGCGTCGATGACGAGCGCGCGGGCGCCACGGGCCTGGAAGCTGGTGGCCAGCAGGTCGCCGAAGTAGCCGTCGGTGCACTCGGCCGTGATGGCCGCGACCACGATGTCGCCCGGCTGGATCTGTTCGGCCGCCACGTGCAGCATCCAGTTGTCGCCGGGGTGCAGCAGCACGGTCACGGCCGTGCCGCTGACCTGCACGCCGGTCTGGATCGGCCGCATGTAGGGCTTGAGCAGGCCGACGCGGCCCATGGCTTCGTGCACCGTGGCCGAGCCCAGCGCGGCCAGGCCGTCGGCGGCTGCGCGGTCGGCGCGGTTGATGTTGCGGTAGACAACGCCCAGTTCGTACATGTTCTTTTCTCCTCGGGTTCTGTGATGGATTACTTGCCTTGCGCCTTCAGGCGGGCGTCCAGGCGCGGGAACACGCGGCGCGCGTTGCCTTCGTAGACCTGGTAGCGCTGCTCATCGCTCAGGTTGCCGGTGGCCTGCACGTAGCGCTTGGTGTCGTCGTAGTAGTTGCCGGTCTCGGGGTCGATGCCACGCACCGCGCCAATCATTTCGGAGGCGAACAGGATGTTGCCCACAGGGATCACCTTGGTCAGCAGGTCGATGCCCGGCTGGTGGTAGACGCAGGTGTCGAAGAACACGTTGTTCAGCAGGTGGTCCTTGAGCAGGGGCTTCTTCATCTCCTGCGCCAGGCCACGGAAACGGCCCCAGTGGTAAGGCACCGCGCCACCGCCGTGCGGGACGATGAATTTCAGCGTCGGGAAGTCCTTGAACAGGTCGCCCTGGATCAGCTGCATGAAGGCCGTGGTGTCGGCGTTCAGGTAGTGCGCGCCCGTCGTGTGGAAGCAGGCGTTGCAGGAGGTGGATACGTGGATCATCGCGGGGATGTCGTACTCGACCATCTTCTCGTAGATGGGGTACCAGGACTTGTCGGTCAGCGGCGGGCTGGTCCAGTGGCCGCCCGAGGGATCGGGGTTGAGGTTCAGGCCGACGTTGCCGTACTGCTCCACGCACTTGACCAGCTCGGGGATGCAGGTGGCGGGGTCCACGCCAGGGCTTTGCGGCAGCATGGCGGCCGGCACGAAGTGGTCGGGGAACAGCTGGCTGACGCGGTAGCAGAGCTCGTTGCAGATCGCGGCCCAGGTGGACGACACGTTGAAGTCGCCGATGTGGTGCGCCATGAAGCTGGCGCGCGGGCTGAAGATGGTGATGTCCGAGCCGCGCTCCTTCATGAGCCTGAGCTGGTTGGTCTCGATGGACTCGCGCAGCTCGTCGTCGCTGATCTTGAGGTCACTGACCTTGGGCATCGCGGCCGGGTCCTTGATGCCGGCGATCTGCTGGTTGCGCCAGTTCTCCAGCGCCTTGGGGGCCGTGGTGTAGTGGCCGTGGCAATCGATGATGAGGGGCTTCTGCAGGCTCATGCGCGGGTCTCCTTGTGGTTCAGCCGACATTCTGGGCGGACGGCCCATGGTCAACCAGCACCGCGCCCCGCTACCAGATAGAGCGAAAATGCATATCTTGAGCAGCGTTATTCCGGATCAGAGATGGACCTCAAACAACTCGAATATTTCGTGCGCGTCGCCGAGCTGGGCAGCTTCACCAAGGCCGCACTGGCGCTGGACGTGGCCCAGCCCGCCCTCTCTCGCCAGGTGCGCCTGCTGGAGGTCGAACTCCGTCAGAACCTGCTGATCCGCAACGGCCGCGGAGCCACGCCCACCGACGCCGGCAAGCTGCTGCTGGAGCACGGCCGCGGCATCCTGCACCAGGTGGAGCGCGCGCGCGAAGAGCTGGGCCGGGTGCGCGGTGCGCTGGCCGGGCGCGTGGCCATCGGCCTGCCGCCCAGCCTGGCGCGCGTGATGACGGTGCCTCTGACGCGCGCCTTCCGGGCCCAGCTGCCCGAGGCCAGCCTCTCGATCAGCGAGGGTCTGTCGGCCACCATGCAGGAATGGCTGCACACCGGCCGGCTGGACATCGCCGTGCTCTACAACGCCGCGCCGGCGCCCGACATCGAGATCACGCCGCTGATGGAGGAAGAGCTGCTGCTGGTGCAGCCGCGCCCGCCTGGCCTGGCGGAAGAACCGCCACCACCACCCGTGCCGCTGGCCGAAGTGGCCGCGCTGCCGCTGGTGATTCCGAGCCGGCCCAACGCGCTGCGCATGCATGTGGAGGCCGAGATGGCCGCCATCGGCCTGCGGCCCACTGTGGCGCTGGAGATCGACGGCGTCTCGGCCATCCTCGACCTGGTGGCCGATGGCGCGGGCGCGGCCCTGCTTTCGCGCCAGGCCGTGATTTCTTCGATCCGGCCTTCGGCCTACCGCATGCGACCGACCGAACCGCGGCTGCGCACCCGCGTGAGCCTGGCCACCAGTTCGCAGCGCCCGGCCACGCTGACGCAGCGCGCGACGCTGGACCTCATCACCCAGGTGCGCGCCGAACTGGGACTCTGAACAGGTGGTTGGTCAGCCCAGCCAGCCAGCGCTGTGGCGCAGCAGCCAGAGCAGGCCGCTTAGCGTGAAGAACGAGGCCAGTGTGCCCACCAGCAGCGCCGCCGAGGCCAGGCCCTCGTGGCCGTGGCGCTGGGCCAGGATGGCGTAGATGCCCATCGTCGGCAGGGCGCCGGTCAGCAGCAGCGCCACCTTCAGCTGCGGATCGCCGATCGGCACCAGCCAGGTCATCACCGCCAGCAGGCACAGCGGGTGCAGCACCAGTTTGCCCACGCCAATCTGCGCCACCGCCGCGCGCAGGCCCTGCAGCTTCAGGCCCACCAGGCTGCCGCCGATCACGAACAGCGAGAGCGCACTGCTGGCCTGCGCGAACAGCGTGACGGTGCGCGAGACCGGCGACGGCATGGGAATGCCGAGCGCCGACACCAGGAAGCCCGCCACGATGGCGATGATCAGCGGGTTGCGCGCCAGCCCCTGCAGCGTCTGCATCACCAGCTGTCGCCAGTGGCCGGCCTCGTGCCGTTCCATGTCGGCCAGCGCCAGCAGGATGGGGATGATCAGCAGGTTCTCCACCACCATGTTCAGCGCCAGCGCGACACCGGCCACCGGCGCGCCCAGCGTGAGCAGCATCACCGGGTAACCGACATAGCCGCTGTTGGGGCAGGTCATGCCCATGGCCATGATGGCCGAGCGGGCCATGCCTTCATGCGCCACCTTGCGGTACCAGAGCACGGTGCCGGCCAGCATGATCAGGCCGCCCAGCGCATAGGCCGCCAGGTAAGGGCCGTTGAAGATCTCGCCCACGCTGCGCTGCGACAGCGCGTTGAACAGCAGCGCCGGCAGCGCGAGGTTGATGAGGAACTTGCCGAACACGCGCATGTCGCCGCGGTCGAACAGGCCACCGCGGGTGATCAGATAGCCCAGGGCGATGCAGAGGAAAATCGGGCCGGTGATGGCCAGGATGTCGAGCATGGGAGGCAGTCCTGGCGATCAGGACAGCGGATCGTTCGCGGCGGGACGGTGGGCGAGCAGTTGGTCCGCGTAGTCCTTCCACGGCGGATTGGGGCCCAGGCCCGCGAAGTGCCCCGCGCGCGCCTGCGCCGCCATCCAGTCGTGCTTGAGCGCAATGGCCGAGGCCATGAAGGGCTCGAAGCCGGCCTCGCGCACGGTGTTCGCCACCTCGCGCATCTCCTCGGCGCGGCGCTTGCCGTGCTGGGCCACGCGGCTGAAGAAGTAGGCGCCCTGCCTGGTCCAGTCGATGCCGGGAAAGGTTTCCTGCAGCGTGGCGATCATCGCGTCCTCGACACCATAGTGCCGCGCGGTGGCGTAGCTCTCAATCACCAGCGCCTCCAGGCCCTTGATCATCACGCTGCGGCACATCTTGGTGGCCGATGCGATGCCCAGCTGTTCGCTGGCGACCTGGGCGTCCATGCCCAGCGCCGCCAGCACCGGCTGCAGGCGCGCGGCGTGCGCGCCGCCGAGCAGCATGGGCACGCGGATGCCGTAGGGCGGCACCGAGGTCATGACCCCGGCCTCGACATAGTGCGCGCCGGCCGCATCGATCAGCGCCGCGGCCTTCTGCTTGGTACCGGGCGAGGCCGAGTTGAGGTCCAGGAACACACTGCCCGGCCGGACGTGCGGCGCCACCGCTTCGGCCACCGCGAGCGTGTTGCTCGCCGTCACCGCCGAGATCAGCAGCGTGGCCTGGGCGCACAGCGCAGCGGCGCTGTCGCAGGCAACGACGCCGGCCGCCGCCGCATGCGCCAGCGGCTCGTCACGCAGCGCCGGGTCCGAGAACTTCAGGTCCCAGGCACCGGTCCAGGCGGCCTGGTCCTTGAGGCCGGCCGTCAAGGCACGGCCCACCTCGCCGTAGCCGATCAGGCCGATGCGCACGTCGCTCATGCGGTCCTCACTGCTTGGGAATGTTCGCGCGCTCGATGACCGCGCCCCAGCGCTTGATGTCGGAAGCCAGCAGCGCTGCCGCTTCCTCCGGCGTGCTGGCATCGGCGTCGATGTTCAGGTCGGCCAGCTTCTTCTTCACCTCGGGCTTGGCCAGCGCGGCGACGATGTCCTTGTTCAGCCGGTCGATCACCGGGCGCGGCGTCTTGCCGGGCACGGCCAGCGCGTTCCAGGACGAGGCCTGGAAGTCCTTGACACCCTGCTCCACCGCGGTCGGCACCTCGGGCAGGATGCTCGAACGCTTCTTGCCGGTGACGGCCAGGGCGCGGAAGGCGCCGGCCTTGATCTGGGTCAGCGTGGGTCCGAGGATCTCCACGCCCACGTCCACCTGCTTGCCGCGCAGCGCGCCGACCAGTTCCGGCGTGGCCTTGAACGGCACGACCTGCGCGTCGATGCCGGCGCTGGACTTGAACAGCTCGGCCGCCAGGTTCTGCGTGCTGCCGATGTTGATGCTGCCGATGTTGAGCTTGTTGGGGTTGGCCTTGGCGAACGCGACCAGTTCGCCCAGGGTCTTGAACGGCGACTCTGCCGGCACCACCACCACCAGGTCGAAGGTGCCCAGGGTCGAGACCGGCGCCAGGTCCTTGAGCGTGTCGTAGGGCAGGCTCTTGAACAGGCTGGCCGTGACGGCGGTGCCGTTGGACATCAGGAACATCGTGTGGCCGTCGGGCTCGGCGCGCGCCACCGTGTCGGCAGCCACCACGCCCCCGGCACCGGGCCGGTTCTCGATCGTCACCGGCTGGCCCAGCGAGGTGCTCAGCTCGGCGCCCACGATGCGGGCCGTGAGGTCGCCCGCACCGCCCGCGGCGAACGGCACCACGATGCGCAGCGGCTTGCTCGGGAAGGTTTGCGCCTGTGCGGTGGAAGCGATGCCCAGCGCGGACAGCGCCAGGGCCGATGCCAGCAGGCCGCGGCGCAGCGGAGAAACGGAACAGCTCATGGAAGTCTCCTTGTGGTGGTGTGGTCGGGAACGAAAGTCAATGTATCCAGCAGAAAAAAGGCCCGCAATCGCTCGCGGGCCCATTCAGCTATTCAAGGTCTCGATAGCCGGTGCACAGGATCACAGGCGCAGCACGAACAGCGTGATCGACGGGAACGCCACCAGGATGGCGGTGCGCACGAAGTCGCTGGTGACAAAAGGCAGGATGGCGCGGTAGGTGTGGGTGATCGGCGTGTCCTTGGCCATCGAGTTGATGACAAACAGGTTCATGCCCACCGGTGGCGTGATCAACCCCACCTCCACCACGATCAGCACCAGGATGCCGAACCAGATGGCCAGCTCTTCGGGCGGTAGGCCGAAGTCCAGCGCCATGATGATGGGGAAGAACACCGGGATGGTCAGCAGGATCATGGACAGCGAGTCCATGAAGCAGCCCAGGATCACATACAGCACCAGGATGGCGATCAGCACCAGGATCGGGCTCAGCCCCCAGCCGGCCACCGCACCGGCGGCTTCCTGCGGCAGCTGCGACAGCGCCAGGAAGGTGTTGTAGAGGCCGGCTCCCAGCACGATCATGAAAATCATGCCGGTGGCGACCGCGGTGCCCAGCACCGAGTCCAGCAGGGTCTTGCGGTTGAGACCGCCGCTGGCCCAGGCCGCGATGCCGGTGCAGAAGGCCCCGATGGCCGCGCCCTCGGTGGGCGTGAAGATGCCGGTGTAGATGCCACCGACCACCACCAGGAAGATCGCGATCACGGGCCAGGTGGCCACGGTGGCGGCGATGCGGTCCTTCATGGGCATGGGCGCCATGGTGCCCATCTCCTGCGGCTTGAGGCGCGCGTAGATGGCGATGGTGATCATGTAGCCGATGGCCGCCAGGATGCCGGGCACGAAGGCGGCCAGGAACAGCTTGGCGATGTTCTGCTCGGTCAGGATGGCGTAGATCACCAGCACCACCGACGGCGGGATCAGGATGCCCAGCGTGCCGCCAGCCGCCAGGCAGGCGGTGGAGATGCCACCGGCGTAGCCGGCGCGCTTGAGTTCGGGCAGGGCCACCTGTCCCATGGTGGCCGCGGTGGCCAGCGAGGAACCGCAGATGGCGCCGAAGCCGGCACAGGCACCCACGGCCGCCATCGCCACACCGCCCTTGCGGTGGCCGATCCAGGCCTCGGCCGCCTTGAACAGCGCGCGGGAGAGCCCGCCCAGCGCCGCGAACTGTCCCATCAGCAGGAACAGCGGGATCACCGAGAGGTTGTAGTTCGAGAAGGTGGTGAACGTGACCTGCTTGAGCTGGTTGAGGATCGGGTCGGCGTTGCCGTAGATGACCCAGGAGCCGCCCAGGCCGCACAGCAGCATGGACAGGCCGATCGGCACGCGCACAAAGATCAGCAGCAGCAGGAAGGGGAAGGACCAGAGGGCCAGTTGGATGTTGCTCATGATGCTCGGGCTCTCGGTCTCAGTGGCTGACGTTGGCTTCGACGGTCCAGCCCTTGGGCTCGGACGCCAGGCCCAGACGGGTGAGGGTCTTGGCGACGTAGCAGATGCAGCCGATCACCGCACCCACCAGGCAGAAGGCATAGGCCCACCAGATGGGCATCTGCAGGATGAAGGTGGTCTCCAGGTATTCCTTCTTCTCCAGCATGCCTTCCCAGAGCTTCCAGGTCAGCACCAGCCAGACCAGCAGCATGGCCACATCGCTGAACAGGTCCACGCCCTTCTTGAACCAGGCGGGCATGTGCATGTAGAGCAGGTCCACCGTGGCATGCCCGCCGCGCAGGTAGCACCAGGGCAGGAAGTAGAAGATGGCAATGCCCACGCCGACCTCGACCAGTTCGAAGTCGCCGGGCACGGGCCCCAGACCCAGTCCGATCATGGCGCGACCGGCCACGCTGGCCACCACCATCAGCGTCAGCGCCACCAGCACGATCCCGCCGACGATGGCCGTCCAGTTGGCCAGGCGGTAAATGAACGAAATCATCCTCGGGTCCTTTGTTGTCTTGAGCGTCACGGGGCGCTCATTGTCTCTCACACGGTCTGCGCGCGCCCTCCGGGGGGCGCGCGAGACTCTATCTCATGATTTCACATGGGTAAACTGATTTCTAATTAAGAAATCGAAGACCCTGACCTCAGGCTGTTACTTGTTGTGCTTCGCCACCAGGGCGCGGGCCTCGGACGCCAGCTTGGCGCCATCAATGCCCTTGCCCTTCATTTCCGTCACCCAGTCGGACTCGACCACCGACGCGGTGCGGCGCCAGCGCTGGGTCTCGGCCACGTCGAGCGCCACCAGGTTGTTGCGGGCCTTCTGCGCCAGCGCCAGTCCGGCTTTGTCGCCCTCGTCCATGGCGCGACCGAACGACGCCGCCAGTTCGATGCCCGAGTTGTTGTCGATCACCTTTTTCAGGTCGGCCGGCAGCTTGTCGTAGGCCGCACGGTTCATCACGAATGCGAAGGTCTGCGTGAACAGCCCGTCCTTGCCGGCGAAGCTGGTGTGGTTCTTGACCAGTTCGGTGATCTTGATCGACGGCGCGACTTCCCACGGCACGGTGGTGCCGTCGATCACGCCCTTGGACAGGGCTTCGGTCACCGCCGGCACCGGCATGCCCACGGGTGTGGCGCCGAGCTTGACCAGCATGTTGTTGATGATGCGCGAGCCACCGCGGATCTTCATGCCGCGCAGGCTTTCCAGCCCTGTCACCGGCTGCTTGGTGTGGAACAGGCCGGGGCCGTGGGTGTGGGCGGCCAGCAGCTTGACCGACTTGAACTCGTCGGCTGCGTTTTTCTCCACGTACTCGTGGAAGGCGCGCGAACACTTCTCCGGGCCGCCGGTGCACATGAACGGCAGCTCGAACACCTCGGACTTGTTGAAGCGGCCCGGCGTGTAGCCCAGCACCGTCCAGGTGATGTCGGCCACGCCGTCGCGCGCCTGGTCGAACAGCTGGGGCGGCGAACCACCCATCTGCATGGCGTGGAAGTCCTGGATCTTGATGCGGCCGCCGGACTCGGCCTCGATCTTGCGGGCCCAGGGAATGATGGCCTTGGCGGGGATCACCGCCTGCGGGGGCAGGAACTGGTGCAGGCGAAGGGTGACGGTCTGGGCCTGGGCCAGACCGGAGAAACCGAGGGAAGCCAGCGCGATCAGCGCGCCGCGGCGAAGCATGTTCATGAAAGCGAAGTCCAGGGGAAAGGGTGAAACTCAGTCGGCTGCTTCCGGAGCCCGGAAGAACGGCTGCACTGTGCGCGCTTTGCCACCTATTGAAAAGCAGCAGGTGCGACTTTCAGCTATGCCGGTTTGCTCTGTACCAGACAGTTAATTTCACGACATTCCGACCGGGCCGGGTCATGGGTGCCAGGTCGCCGCGGCACCCCCGGCAGGCGACGGCCGCCGCGTGCCCGCGATCGCATACGACAGTTCGTTGGCCGCGGTCATCACCGTTTGCGCCAGTTCCATCAGCCGCGCTTCCGGCAGGCGCGCCGTCGGCCCCGAGATGCAGACCGAGCCCAGCAGCCGCCAGTGCAGCCCGAACACCGGCGCCGACACGCTGGACACCTCCGGCTCGCGCTCGCCCATGGACAGGTGGAAGCCCCGGCGGCGGATCAATTCGTAGGGCTCGCCCGGCTCGCCCGAAAACGCCAGGATCACGCGCCCCGGCGCCCCCAGGTTCAGCGGCAGGCCGATGCCCACGCGCACGTGGTGGCGGATGGTCTGCGGCCCGTCCACCCGCGCCAGGCACTGGCGCTGCTGGCCTTCGCGCACGTAGAACGAGGCGCTCTCGCCGGTCTGCACCGTCAGCGCGCGCAGCACCGGCTCCACCACCTCGTGCACGTCGAACACCGCCTGGTAACACGCGCCCAGCCAGCCCGCCGCGCGGCCCAGGCGCCAGCTGCCGTCCTCCTTCTGCACCAGGTAGTTCTCGGCCGCCAGCGTGCGCGCCAGGCGCAGCGTGGTGGTCTTGTGCATGCCGGTGCGCCGGCTCATCTCGGCCAGCGTGAGCTGGGGGTCGTCCATGCCGAAACACTCCAGCACGCGCAGCGCGCGGGTGACGGCGGTCACGCCGCCGGTGCTGCTCTCGGCGTCGGCCGTCTCGGGCGCCTCGGCGGTTTTTCGGGAGGGTTTCATGCCTTGGCCTGTGTTTCAACTATTGAAACAGCATTGTATTGAACGAAACACGTCCGTACAGTCCGCCCCAGCCGCAACCCCACCGCTGCGGCCACCACCATCCACCGACATCCGGAGACAAGACATGAACCTTTCCCGCCGCCACGCCCTCGCCGCCGCCAGCCTGCTGCTGGCCACCGGTGCCGCCTTCGCCCAGGCCTACCCCGCCAAGCCCATCAAGGTCATCGTGCCCTTCCCGGCCGGTGGCGGCACCGACCTGATCGCCCGCGAGGTGACCACCAAGATCCAGACCACCAAGGGCTGGAACTTCGTGATCGAGAACCGCCCAGGCACCGGCGGCAACATCGGCATCGACGTGGTGGCCAAGTCGCCGGCCGACGGCTACACCATCGCGCTGGGCCAGACCAGCAACCTGGCGATCAACCCGACGCTCTACAGCAAGATGCCGTACGACTCGGTCAAGGACCTGACCCCCGTCGGCCTGGTCGCCAATGCGCCGCTGGTGATGGTCGTGGGCGAGTCCTCGCCCTTCAAGTCGCTGACCGAGGTGGTGGCCGCGTCCAAGGCCAAGCCGGGTTCGCTGAACATGGCCTTCTCGGGCAACGGCACCGTGGCGCACCTGGCCAGCGTGCTGTTCCAGAAGTCGGCCGGCGTCGACTTCACCCACGTGCCCTACAAGGGCGCCGCCCAGGCAGCCACCGACGTGGTCAGCGGCCGTGTGGAGCTGTACCTGTCCTCCGTGCCCACACTGATCGGCCAGATCAAGACCGGCAAGATGCGCCCGATCGCGGTGACCTCGCTCAAGCGCGTGGACGACCTGCCCCAGGTGCCCACCATCGCCGAGTCGGGCGTGAAGGACTTCGAGGCCGTCACCTGGTTCGGCTTCGTCGCACCGGCGGGCACACCCAAGGACATCGTCGCCGTGCTCAACGCCGAGATCAACAAGGCCCTGCAGTCGGCCGACGTGAAAAAGAAGCTGAGCGACCAGGGCGCCGACGTGCTCGGCGGCACGCCCGAAGCCTTCGGCAGCCTGATCAGGAGCGACCTCGCGCGCTGGGCGCCCATCGTCAAGGCCTCAGGTGCCACGCTGGACTGATTCCCTCCCCTTCACGACCGAGAGTTCCCCATGTCCCAGCCCGACATCGTCAAAGACTTCCCGCGCGTCGCGCCCGATCTGGTGGCGCAGGCCGCCCGGTTCCAGCCGGCCATCTTCTCCGACATCAACGGCCGCCGCGGCGCGCTGCACGGGCGCATCCAGGCGCTGCGCCCGCGCATGAAGGTGGCCGGCCCGGCCTTCACCGTCGAGGTGCGCCCCGGGGACAACCTCATGATCCACGCCGCCATCGCGCTGGCCAAACCCGGCGACGTGCTGGTGATCGATGGCAAGGGCGACCAGACCTCGGCCCTGATGGGCACGATCATGATGACCGCCTGCCGCCAGCTCGGACTGGCCGGCGTGGTGGTGGACGGCGCGGTGCGCGACAGCCTGGAGATCGACGAGATGGACTACCCGGTCTTCTCGGTCGGCACCAACCCCAACGGCCCCACCAAGAACAACGGCGGCCGCATCGGTCACCCCATCAGCATCGGCGGCGTGACGGTGCATCCGGGCGACTTCGTCATCGGCGACGGCGACGGCGTGGTGGTGGTCGAGCGCGAAGTGCTGCCCGGCCTGCTGCCGCTGGCCGAACACAAGGTGCAGGCCGAGGCCAAACGCATCGCCCAGATCCAGCAAGGCAACACCTCGGCCTCGTGGCTGACCGCCTCGCTGGTGGCGGCTGGCGTGCTCAAGGAAGGAGAGACCCTGTGAGCACCAAGCCCGTCATTCTCGTGACCGCCGCGGACCTGGCGCCGCAGGCGCTGGCCCTGCTGAGCGGGTACGAGGTGGTGTTTGCCGGCAAGACGCCGACGCAGGACGACATCGTGGCGCTGGCGCGCGCGCACAACCCGGTCGGCATCATCGTGCGCTACAGCGGCGTGAACGCCGAGACCATGGACGCAGCACCCGCGCTGCGCGTGATCTCCAAACACGGCAGCGGCACCGACACCATCGACAAGGCGGCCGCCGCCGAACGCGGCATCGCCGTGACGGCCGCCGTGGGCGCCAACGCGGCGGCCGTGGCCGAACAGGCGATGGCCCTGCTGCTGGCCTGTGCCAAGTCGGTCGTGCAGCTGAACCAGCGCATGCACGACGGCCACTGGGACAAGGCCACGCACAAGAGCCTGGAGCTGGGCGGCCGCACGGTGGGCCTGGTCGGCCTGGGCGCCATCGGCCTGCGCTTTGCGAAGATGGCCGACGCCATGGGCCTGCGCGTGATCGGCTTCGACCCGTTCGCGAAGAACCTGCCCGATTACGTGAGCGCAGTGGACCTGGAAACGCTCTGGCGCGAGGCCGACGCGATCTCGCTGCACTGCCCGCTCACGCCCGAGAACAAGGGACTCATCAACGCGCAGACGCTGGCGCGCTGCAAGCCGGGCGTGATCGTGGTGAACACCGCGCGCGGCGGCCTGATCGACGAGCCCGCCCTGCTGGCCGCCGTGCAGTCGGGCCAGGTGCGCATGGCGGGGCTGGACAGCTTCGCCGTCGAACCCATGACCGTGCCGCACATCTTCCACGGCCAGCCCGGCTTCGTGCTCAGCCCGCACATCGGCGGCGTGACCAGCGACGCCTATGTGAACATGGGCGTGGCCGCCGCGCAGAACACGCTGGCGGTGCTGGCCCGCAGCGAAGCCGCCACCGCCTGACCCACACCACAACGGAGACATTCATGAACACATTCAATGCACGCCGCGCGCTGCTCTCGGCCACCGCCCTCGCCTGCCTCGGCCTGCTGGCCGGCACCGCCCAGGCCCAGTCCGCCTGGCCTTCGAAGATCGTCAAGATCGTCGTGCCCTACGCACCCGGCGGCGCCGTGGACGTGGTCACGCGCAAGATGGCACAGAAGCTCACCGAGCAGACCGGCCAGAGCTTCATCGTGGAAAACAAGCCCGGCGCCACCGGCACCATCGGCGCCAACTTCGTGGCCCAGGCCCAGCCCGACGGCTACACCCTGCTGGCCAACGACACCACCTACTCGCTGCTGCCGCACATCTTCAGGAAGCTGCCGTTCGACCACGCCACGCAGCTGGTGCCGGTGAGCGCCTATGTGTTCGCACCCATGGGTCTGGCAGTCAACGCCGGCTCCAAATACAAGACCCTGGCCGATCTGACCGCGCAGGCCAAGGCCGCGCCCAACACCGTCACCTATGGCACCGGCGGCCCCGGCACCACGCCGCACTTCGCGAGCGAGGCCCTGGGCATCGCCAGCGGCGTGAACTTCATGCACATCCCCTACAAGGGCGCGGGCGAAGCCACGGCAGGCCTGCTCTCGCAGACCATCGACTTCCAGATCGCCTCCACCACCGGGCTGATGGGCAACGTCAAGGGCGGCAAGCTGCGCCTGCTGGCCGTCAGCGGCGACCAGCGCCTGGCCGCCCTGCCCGACGTGCCGACCTTCCAGCAGGCCGGTGTGTCGTGGCGCGGCGTGGTCAACTGGACCGGCCTGTGGGCGCCCAAGGGCACGCCGGCCGAAGTGGTGCAGCGCCTGCAGAAGGAGATCGCCACCGCCATGGCCACCGACGACATGAAGGCCTTTGCCACCGGCATGGGCGCCGAGCCGCGCCACGCCGGTGCCGACGAGTTCGCCAAGCTGCTCAAGGACAGCACCGACGGCTGGGGCAAGGTGGTGACCAACACGGCGTTCGAGAAGCAGTAAGGTGTCCGCCATCGCCCGCTTCG
Source organism: Hydrogenophaga sp. H7 (assembly GCF_002025745.1). Classification (NCBI taxonomy): domain Bacteria; kingdom Pseudomonadati; phylum Pseudomonadota; class Betaproteobacteria; order Burkholderiales; family Comamonadaceae; genus Hydrogenophaga; species Hydrogenophaga sp. H7. The sequence goes on from NZ_MCIC01000018.1 coordinate 26,221, forward strand.
CCTGAGGTCACCATGTTCCTGCTCCAGCCGCCCGAAGTCCGCGCACTCGACGTTTTCACCACCCTGCCCGCGCGCTTCCGCCAGCGCCAGCGCACGGTGTGGAGCGACGCCAACATGGGCGGGCGCGAGGTCGACTCGTTCCTCGAAGGCCCGGTGTTCGACGGCGCCGGCAACCTCTACGTGACCGACATCCCGTTCGGGCGCGTGTTCCGCATCGACCCGCAAGGCGAGTGGGAACTGGTGGCGCAGTGGGACGGCGAGCCCAACGGCATGAAGTTCCTGAACGCCACCGAGCTGCTGGTGACCGACTACCGCAACGGCCTGATGGTGGTGGACAGCCGCAGCGGCGCGGTGCGGCCCCACCTGGGCCGGCGCAACACCGAGAGCTTCAAGGGCCTGAACGACCTCACGTTCGACTCACAGGGCAACCTGTATTTCACCGACCAGGGCCAGACCGGCCTGCACGACCCCACGGGCCGCGTCTACCGGCTCAGCCCTTCGGGCCGGCTGGACCTGCTGCTGGCCAACGTGCCCAGCCCCAACGGCATCGTGCTGTCGCTGGACGAGAAATTCCTGCTCGTCGCCGCCACACGTGGCAACTGCGTCTGGCGCATGCCGCTGCTGGCCGACGGCGGCGTGTCCAAGGCCGGGCAGTTCTTCACCTCCTACGGCCCCAGCGGCCCCGACGGACTGGCCATGGACAGCGCGGGCCAGCTGCTGGTGGCCAACCCGGGACTGGCCTATGTGTGGGTGCTCAACCACCGGGCCGAGCCGGTGCAGGTGCTGCGCGCCGAGACCGGCGCCTCGCTCACCAACCTCGCCTTCGGCGGGCCGGAGCGCAAGACGCTGTACTGCACCGAGTCGACCAGTGGCTCGGTGCTGCGCGCGGGGATGAGCCATCCGGGTGCAAAGGTCCACCGACCCGACCAAGTCGTTTGATGCGAATCACCCCAACAGAAAAGGGCTGCCGACCGTAGCCGGCAGCCCCTCGTCTGGTCACTGATCGGGCGGTTTACTTGTTGTACTTGGCGATCAGCGCACGCGCCTCGGACGCCAGCTTGGCGCCGTCGATGCCCTTGGCCTTCACCTCGTTGACCCAGTCGGTCTCCACCGTCGAGGCGGTGCGCTTCCAGCGCTGCACCTCGGCCAGCTCCAGCTCGGTGATCTTGTTGCCGGCCTTGACGGCGATCTCGCGCCCGGCCTTGTCGCCGTCGTCCATGGCCTTGCCGAACAGCGCCGCGGCCACCTGGCCCGAGTTGTTGTCGATCACCTTCTTCAGGTCCGGCGGCAGCTTCTCGTAGGACGCCTTGTTCATCGAGAAGGCAAAGGTCTGCGTGTACAGGCCTTCCTTGCCGGCAAAGGTGGTGTGGTTCTTCACCAGCTCCGTGACCTTCAGCGAGGGCGTCACTTCCCAGGGAATGGTGGTGCCGTCGATCACGCCCTTGGACAGGGCTTCGGTCACCGCCGGCACCGGCATGCCCACCGGCGTGGCGCCCAGCTTGGTCAGCATGTTGTTGATGATGCGCGAACCGCCGCGGATCTTCATGCCGCGCAGCGACTCCAGGCCCACCACCGGCTGCTTGGTGTGGAACAGGCCGGGGCCGTGGGTGTGCACGGCAATCAGCTTGACGTCCTTGAACTCGTCGGCGGCGAACTTCTCGACGTATTCCTGGATAGCCTTGGACGAAGCCTCGGCCGAGCTGCTCATGAACGGCAGTTCGAACACCTCGGTCTTGGGAAAGCGCCCCGGCGTGTAGCCCAGCACCGTCCAGGTCAGGTCGACCACACCGTCCTTGGCCTGGTCGAACAGCTGCGGCGGCGCGCCGCCCAGCTGCATGGCGTGGAACAGCTGCACCTTGATCTTGCCGCCGGACTCGGCCTCGACCTTCTGCGCCCAGGGCACGATGGCACGGGCGGGAATGGTGGCCTGCGGCGGCAGCATCTGGTGCAGGCGCAGCGTCACGGTCTGGGCCATCGCGGTCCCGGCCGTCGCCAGGGCAGCCACCGCGCCCAGGGTGGCCAGGGCGGTGCGACGGGGAATGAGCTTCATGGGTGTCTCCTTGGGTTGAAAAACGGGATGGATGGGTTCAGCGGCGGCGCCGGATCATGCGGATCGCCGGCATGTTGCCGGCCAGTGGTTCGGAAGGGTGGGCCGCCAGCACGTCGACCAGGTTGCGGCGGGCCAGCCGCGAGTGCTCGCGCATGATGGCTTCGGCGCGCGCGCCCTCGCGCTGCTCGATCGCGTCCAGCACCTGCCGGTGCTGGTCCTGCGCGACGATGAGCATGTCGCGCGCCCGCGTGGACTGCGCCTGCAGCAGCACGAAGCCCGAGGGCGAGGCGAACGGCAGGCTGGCAGCGCGCTCCAGCTGGCGCGTGATGGTGGGGCTGTCGGCCAGTTCGTAGAGCAGTGCGTGGAAATGGCTGTTGAGCGCGACGTAGGCCGAAAACGCCTCGTCGTCGAGCTTGGGCGCGGTCAGCAGCGCGTCGATGCGGTCCAGGCACTGGCGCGCCTCGGCCAGCACCACCAGGGGCGCGCCGCGTTCGGCCGCCAGCCGGGCCAGCAGGCCTTCGAGCGTGCCGCGCAGCTCGATGGCGTCGGCCACGTCGCGCTCGGAAAAGCTCTGCACCACATAGCCCCCACTGGGCAGGGCTTCTAGCAGGCCTTCCTGCTCCAGACGCACCAGCGCGGCGCGGATCGGGGTGCGCGACATGCCCAGCCGCTCGACGATGGCCAGCTCCGCAATGCGGGTGCCACCGGGCAGTTCGCCCGAGAGGATCAGCTCGCGCAGCTGCAGCAGCGCGCGCACCTGGGCAGTCTCGGACGACCCGCTGGGTGTGGAGGCGAGCGCTGCATCGGCTTGAAGGTCCTGGACCGTGTTCATGGATACCCAATGTATACAGAAACCCTGAAATTTCCCTCAGAGAGAACCCGATATCAGGGAAATCCATGAGTCTCTGTATCCAGTCAGAACGCCGTTGTGTTGGCTACGATGCCGCTGGCAACCACCACACGGAGACACCATGAGCACCCGCATCCCGTTCCGTGCCGACCACGTCGGCTCCTTCCTGCGCCCGGCCTACCTGCTGGAAGCGCGCGACCAGTTTTTCAACAAGAAGTCGATCACGGCCGAGCAGTTGCGCGCCGTGGAGGACAAGGCCATCACCGAGATCGTGAAGTTCCAGGCCGACGTGGGCCTGAAGTCGATCACCGACGGCGAGTTCCGCCGCACCTATTTCCACATCGACTTCCTGGAGCAGCTCGGCGGCGTGAAGACCGACATCCCGGTGACCATCGTGCGGCCCGACGGCACCGAAGAACTGGCGCCGCCGGTGATCCGCGTGATCGACAAGGTGCGCCACGCCAAGAACATCCAGCTGGCCGACTTCCAGTACCTCAAGTCGCAGGTGGAGGCGCTGGGCATCAGCGGCCTGGTGCCCAAGGTCACCATCCCCTCGCCCACCATGCTGCACTTCCGCGGCGGCCGCGCCGGCATCAGCAAGGAGGCCTACCCCGAACTGGACCCGGTGTTCTACGACGACGTGGCCAAGGCCTATGGCGACGAGCTGCAGAGCCTGGCCGACGCGGGCTGCACCTATGTGCAGATGGACGACACCAACATGGCCTACCTCTGCGACGAGAAGATGCGCGAGGCGGCGCGCCAGCGCGGCGACGACCCCAACGAGCTGCCGCACCGCTACGCAGCCTTCATCAACAAGGTGGTGGCGCGCAAGCCGGCCGGCATGACCCTGTGCATGCACCTGTGCCGCGGCAACTTCAAGAGCACCCACGCGGCGGCCGGCAACTACGAGCCGGTGGCCGAGGCCCTGCTCTCGGAGATGCACCTGGACGCCTATTTCATGGAGTACGACGACGACCGTTCGGGCGACTTCCGGCCGCTGCGCTTCCTCAAGCCCGGCAAGACCGTGGTGCTGGGTCTGGTGACCACCAAGTTCGGGCAGCTGGAAAGCAAGGACGACCTCAAGCGCCGCATCGCCGAGGCCGCGCAGTACGCACCGCTTGACCAGCTGGCACTGAGCCCGCAGTGCGGCTTCTCGTCCACCGTGCACGGCAACAACATCGCCGTGGAAGACCAGCGCCGCAAGCTGGCGCTGGTGGTGGAAACCGCCCGCGAGGTCTGGGGCGACTGAACGCCCCGGTCAGGACAGCCCGAGGAGGCGCACGGCATTGCCCTTGAGGATGCCGGGCATCACCTCGGGCTTGAAGCCTGCGACCTCGAAGTCCTTCATCCAGCGCTCGGGCGTGATCAGCGGGTAGTCGCTGCCGAACAGGATGCGGTCCTTGAGCAGCGTGTTGGCGTACTGCACCAGCTGCTTGGGGAAGTACTTCGGGCTCCAGCCCGAGAGGTCGATCCAGACGTTGGGCTTGTGCGTGGCCACCGACAGCGCCTCGTCCTGCCAGGGGAAGCTGGGGTGCGCCATGACGATCTGCATGTCGGGGAAGTCGATCGCCACGTCGTCCAAGTGCATGGGGTTGCTGTACTCCAGCCGCAGCCCGCCGCCGCAGCGCATGCCCGATCCGATGCCGCTGTGCCCGGTGTGGAAGATGGCGGGCAGCTTGTGGGCGTTGATCACCTCGTAGATCGGCCAGGCCATCTTGTCGTAGGGGTGGTAGCCCTGCACCGTGGGGTGGAACTTGAAGCCCTTGATGCCCTCTTCCTTGATCAGGCGCTCGGCCTCGCGCGCCCCCATCTTGCCCTTGTGCGGGTCGATGCTGGCGAAGGCGATCATCATGTCGCTGTTGTCGCGCGCGGCCTTGGCGATCTCCTCGTTCGGAATGCGCCGGCGGCCCAGCTTGGACTCGCTGTCCACGGTGAACATCACCAGGCCGATCTTGCGTTCGCGGTAGTAGGCCACCGTCTCTTCGATGGTCGGTCGGCGGTTGCTGCCGAAGTACTTGTCGGCGGCGCGGTCGTACTCCTCGCCGTAGTTGTCGAACGGGTTCCAGCAGCTCACTTCGGCGTGGGTGTGGATGTCGATGGCGATCAGGTTCTGGTGGTCCATGCTGTTTCCTCACTAGGGTAAGTACTGATGAGATTGGAGGATGTCTCGCTTGATTTGGTTATTGTTTATAACAATAATTTCAACACTCAACAAGCGCAGAAATCCTCACCATCATGACGTTCCAACACCCCGACCTGAGCGTGCAGCTGCACGGCGAGCAACAGGAAATCGCCATCGTCACCATGAACAGGCCCGCCAAGCGCAACGCGCTGAACGACGGCCTCATCCTGGCCATCCGCGACGCCTTCCAGAACCTGCCCGCCAGTGTGCGCGCGGCCGTGGTCGATGGCGAGGGCGAACACTTCTGCGCCGGCCTGGACCTGTCGGAACTCAGCGAGCGCGACGCCGCCGAAGGCGTGTTCCATTCGCGCATGTGGCACGCCGCGCTGGAATGCGTCGAGAAGGGCACCGTGCCTGTCATCGCCGCCCTGCACGGTGCGGTGGTGGGTGGTGGCCTGGAGCTGGCCAGCGCCTGCCACATCCGCGTGGCCGACGAGACCACCTTCTATGCCCTGCCCGAAGGCACGCGTGGCATCTTCGTCGGCGGCGGTGGCGCGGTGCGCGTGCCCAAGCTGATCGGGGCCGCCCGCATGACCGACATGATGCTCACCGGCCGCGTCTACAACGCCGCCGATGGCGAGCGCGTGGGCCTGTCGCAGTACCTGGTGCCCGGCGGCACCGCGCGCGAGAAGGCCATCGAGCTGGCGACGCGCATCGCCACCAACGCGCGCATGACCAATTTCGCGCTCATGCACGCCCTGCCCCGCATTGCCGAACAGCCGGCCGACCATGGCCTGTTCACCGAAGCGCTGATGGCATCCATTGCGCAGTCGGCGCCGGAAGCCAAGGAGCGCGTGCGCGCTTTCCTCGAAGGCAAGGCGGCAAAAGTCAAGAAAGCCGACTGACCGAACAGACGCCGCACAGAAGACCCGAGGAGACTACGTGAGCACAGCGAAATACCGCCCCCTGAAGTTCGGCGTGACCCGCGCCACCGTGCGCGACGGCGAGACCGGCGTGCACTACCTGCGCGCCGACCAGGACCTGGGCCCCTACCCCGAGCGCCTGACCGACCGGCTGGTGCACTGGGCGAAGGAGCGCCCGGACCAGACCCTGTTTGCGCGCCGCGTGAAGAACGTCGACGGCAGCAGCGGCGACTGGAAGCACATCAGCTTCGCGCAGGCGTTGGACGCCGCGCGCCGCATCGGCCAGGGCCTGCTCAACCGCGGCCTCTCGGCCGAGCGCCCGGTGCTGATCCTCAGCGAGAACGACCTCGAACACGCACTGCTCGCGCTGGGCTGCCTCTACGCCGGCGTCGCCTACTGCCCGACCTCGCCGGCCTACTCGCTGATCAGCCAGGACTACGACAAGCTCAAGCACGTCATCAAGACGCTCACACCGGGGATGGTGTTCGCCAGCGACGCGCTGCGCTACAGCCGCGCCATGCTCGCCACCGTGGCCGAGGACGTGGAACTGGTCTGCACGAACGGCACGGTGCCGGGCCGCGACACGACCTCTTTCGCCGCCCTGATGGCCACCGAGCCGACACCCGCGGTCGACGCCGCGATGGCCGCCACCGGCCCCGACACCATCGCCAAGTTCCTGTTCACCTCGGGCTCGACCAAGATGCCCAAGGCGGTCATCAACACGCAGCGTCTGTGGTGCGCGAACCAGGCGCAGATGGCGGCCTCGATGCCGGTGCTGGCCGAGAAGCCGCTGGTGCTGGTGGACTGGCTGCCCTGGAACCACACCTTCGGCGGCAACCACAACTTCGGCATGGTGATCTACCACGGCGGCACGCTCTACATCGACGACGGCAAGCCCACGCCCGCGCTGATGCACGAGACCCTGCGCAACCTGCGCGAGATCTCGCCCACGGTCTACTTCAACGTGCCGACCGGTTTCGAAGCGATTGCCAACGCGATGAAGACCGACGACCTGCTGCGCAAGACCCTGCTGGCCAAGGTCAACATGTTTTTCTACGCCGGCGCCGCGCTGGCCCAGCCGATCTGGGACAGCCTGTTTGAGAGCGCCGAGCGCGAGGTGGGCGAGCGCATCGTCATGGGCACCGGCCTGGGCATGACCGAGTCCGGTCCTTTCGGCATCTTTGTCACCAGCCCCAACGTGAACGCCGGCGACCTGGGCCTGCCGACGCCGGGCCTGGAACTCAAGCTGGTCGACATGCAGGGCAAGACCGAGGTCCGCTACAAAGGCCCGAACATCACACCCGGCTACTGGCGCCAGCCCGAGGAAACCGCCGAGGCCTTCGACGAGGAAGGCTTCTTCAAGACCGGCGACGCGGTCAAGTGGATCGACGAGACCGATGTGCACCAGGGCCTGAAGTTCGACGGCCGCATCGCCGAGGACTTCAAGCTCGCCACCGGCACCTTCGTCAGCGTGGGACCGCTGCGCGGCAAGATCATCGCGGCCGGCGCGCCCTACATCCAGGACGTGGTGCTGACCGGTCTGAACATGAAGGAGGTGGGCGCCATGGTGTTCCCGACCCCGGCCGTGCGCCAGCTCTCGGACCTGCCGGCCGACGCGTCGCTGCACGATGTGCTCGACACCCCCGGCGTGCTCGCCCAGTTCCAGAAAATCGTGGACGAACTGGCGCGCAACGCCACCGGCTCGGCCAACCGCATCGCGCGCCTGTGCCTGCTGGCCGACCCGCCCACCATCGACCGTGGCGAGATCACCGACAAGGGTTCGATCAACCAGCGCGCCGTGCTGACGCACCGCGCCGACACGGTGGCCAAGCTGCACAGCGACGGCCTGCGCTACATCATCAAGCCGTCGATCTGAGGAGCTTCCGATGGCCAGCAAAGGCTTCTTCAACGCGTTCGCCGATGTGGTGATCCTCGACGGCGTGCGCACGCCGATGGTGGACTACTGCGGCGCGCTCGGCCACATCTCGCCGACCGACCTGGGCATCAAGGCCGCGCGCGCGGCGCTGGCCCGCGCCGGCGTCGCGCCCAGCGAGATCGGCTCGGTGGTCACCGGCAACATGGCGCCTGGTGACTTCGACCAGTTCTTCCTGCCGCGCCACATCGGCCTGTACGCCGGCGTGCCGGTCGAGGTGCCCGCCATCATGGCGCAGCGCATCTGCGGCACCGGCTTCGAGCTGTTCCGCCAGGCGGGTGAACACATCCAGGGTGGCGCCGCCGACGTGGCGCTGGTGGTCGGCACCGAAAGCATGACGCGCAACCCCATCGCCGCCTTCGACCACCGCACCGGCTTCAAGCTCGGTTCGCCGGTGGGGTTCAAGGACTACATGTGGGAGGCGCTCAAGGACCCGGCGGCCGGCATCAACATGATCCAGACCGCCGAGAACCTGGCGAAGAAATACGGCATCACCCGCGAGGAAGTCGACGTGTTCGCCTCCTCGTCCTTTGCCAAGGCCGTGGCCGCGCAGGAGAGCGGGTTCCTGGCCGGCGAGATCGTGCCCGTGGTCAGCGAGAAGTTCGAGATCGAGGGCTACAAGGCGCGCGGCATCCGCCTGCAGGGCAAAGTGACCGAGGTCTCGACCGACACCCACCCGCGCCTGTCGCCGGTCGAGGTGCTGGCCAAGCTCAAGCCGGTGTTCGAGAACGGCGTGCAGACCGGCGGCAACAGCTCGGCCCTGGTCGACGCGGCCGCGGCCTGCGTGGTGAGCTCGGGCGCCTATGCGAAGACGCAAGGCCGCAAGCCCCTGGCGCGCGTGGTCGCCGCGGCCGCCGTGGGCGTGCCGCCCGAGATCATGGGCATCGGCCCGGCCCCCGCCATCCGCCTGCTGCTGGAGCGCACCGGCCTGAAGCTCGACGACATCGCGCGCTTCGAGGTCAACGAAGCCCAGGGCGCGCAGACCCTCGCGGTCGCGAAGGAACTGGGCATGGACATCGACAGGCTCAACGTCAACGGCGGCGCCATCGCGCTGGGCCACCCGCTGGCCGCGACCGGCGTGCGCCTGACGCTGACCCTGGCGCGCGAGCTGCAGCGCAGCGGCAAGAAGTACGGCATCTCCAGCGCCTGCGTGGGCGGTGGCCAGGGCATTGCCCTCCTCATTGAGAACCCGGAAGGACACTGACATGAACATCCAAGGACAAGCGGCCCTCGTCACCGGTGGGGGTTCCGGCCTCGGCGAAGCCACGGCGCGTGAACTGGCCCGCCTGGGCGCCAGGGTCGCGGTGCTCGACCTCAACCTCGAGAACGCCCAGCGCGTCGCCAAGGACATCGGCGGCGTGGCGGTGCAATGCAACGTGTCGGACCCGGACAGCATGCAGGCCGCTGTCGAGGCCGCCGCCGCGGCCCACGGCCCGGCGCGCATCCTGATGCAGATTGCCGGCATCGGCAGTGCCAAGCGCGTGGTCGGCAAGGACGGCAACGCCGCGCCGCTGGCCGACTTCGCCCGCGTGATCAACGTCAACCTGATCGGCACCTACAACGCGGCCCGCCTGTTCGCCGCCGCCTGCGCCAAGCTGGAGCCGATGGAAGACGGCGAGCGCGGCGTGATGGTCTTCACCGCCAGCGTCGCCGCCTTCGACGGCCAGGTGGGCCAGCAGGCCTACAGCGCGTCCAAGGCCGGCGTGGCCGGCATGACGCTGCCGATGGCGCGCGACCTGGCGCAGCACGGCATCCGCGTCTGCACCATCGCACCCGGCCTGTTCGCCACACCGCTGCTCAAGGAACTGCCCGAGCCGGTGCAGGAATCCCTGGCCAAGAGCATCCCGTTCCCGCAACGTCTGGGCAAGCCCGAGGAGTTCGCCCAGCTGGCTGCACACATCGTCAGCAACGGCCACCTCAACGGCGAGGTGATCCGCCTGGACGGCGCCCTGCGCATGGCGCCCCGCTGAACGGACCACCATGAGCAAGACCGTTGTCTACGAGGTGGAGGTGATGTTCGGCGACTGCGATCCCGCCGGCATCGTCTTCTTCCCCAACTTCAGCAAATGGATGGACGCCTCGTCGCTGAACTTCTTCGTGCAATGCGGCGTGCCGCCCTGGCGCGAGCTGGTCAAGACCACCGGCATCATCGGCACGCCGCTGCTGGAGATCCACACCAAGTTCATGAAGCCCGCCACCTACGGCGAGCGGCTGCAGGTGCACACCAGCGTCATCGAATGGCGCGACAAGGTGTTCATCCACCGGCACGTGGTGAAACGGGGCGATGACGTGCTGTGCGAGGGCACGGAAACACGCGCCTTCGTGATACGCCCGCCGGAGACGCCCGACCGCATCAAGGCGATTCCCGTGCCCGCAGACATCAAGGCCCTGTGCAGCTGAACCCACCCGTTTCCCCCTGAGTTCTTCCACCACCACCCCAAGAAGGAGACATCCAGTGAAAACCGTCAAGACCCTCGTAGCCGTGGCCATTGCAGCCCTCAGCAGCACCGCGGCGCTGGCCGACATCAACATCGGCGTGAGCCTCTCGCTCACCGGACCGGGCTCCGGCCTGGGCATTCCGATGCAGAACCAGTTCAAGCTGTTCCCCACCACCATCGCGGGCGAGAAAGTCAACCTGATCATCCTGGACGACGCCAGCGACCCGGGCAAGGGTGCGGCCAACGCACGCCGTTTCGTGACCGAAGACAAGGTCGACCTGATCATCGGCTCCTGCCTGACCCCAGTGGCTGCCGCCATGACCCCGGTCGCCACGGAAGCCAAGACGGTCCAGCTGGCGGCGTCGCCCGTGGGCGTGCCGCCCGGCGCCGATCAGTGGATGTTCCGCCTGCCGCAGGGCAACGACGTGATGGCCCACGCCATGGTCGAGCACATGAAGAAGCAGAACGTCAAGACGATCGGCTTCCTGGGCTACACCGACGCCTACGGCGAGCTGTGGCTCAAGGCACTCACGCCGCTGGCCGAGAAGGCCGGCATGAAAGTGGTGGCCACCGAGCGCTTCGCCCGCACCGACACCAGCGTGACGCCGCAAGCGCTCAAGCTCAGCTCGGCCAACCCCGATGCGATCCTGGTGGTGGCTTCGGGTTCGGGCGCTGCGATGCCGCACAAGGCGGTCATCGAGCGCGGCTACAAGGGCAAGATCTACCAGACGCATGCGGCCGCCACGCCCGACCTGGTGCGCATCGGTGGCAAGGACGTCGAAGGTTCTTTCGTCGTGTCCGGCCCGGCCGTCATCGCGGAGCAGCTGCCTGACAGCCATCCTTCCAAGAAGCTGGCCGTGGACTTCGTCACCAACTACGAGAAGCTGATGGGCCCCGGCACGCGCAACCAGTTCGCCGGCCACAGCTACGACGCGGCCATTGCCCTGAACAAGGCCGTGCCGCTGGCGCTCAAGAGCGGCAAGCCCGGCACGCCGGAGTTCCGTGCCGGTCTGCGCGACGCGCTTGAAACCATGGGCCGCACCGTGTTCGCGCACGGCGTGATGAACTGGACCAAGAGCGACCACTGGGGCTACACCAACGAGACCGGCGTGATGCTCAAGGTGGTGGACGGCAAGTTCAAGGTGGAGTGATTCGGAACGCCTCCCCCTTCCGCCTCCGGCGGGAGGGGGAGCGACACCTGGTTTCGGCGCGCCTGCGTTCGAGATTCTTCTTGGACGCGTCCCTTTCTCGCTAAGGCTTTCTATGGATTTCTCTATCGCCAGCATCCTGGCGCTGGATGGCCTCACCAACGGCGCCGTGTACGCGCTGCTGGGCCTGGCCATCGTCCTGGTGTTCACCGTCACCCGGATCATCTTCATTCCCCAGGGGGAGTTTGTCGCGTACGGCGCGCTCACCCTGGCCATCTTCCAGACCGGCCAGGTGCCCGGCACGGTCTGGCTGCTGCTGCTGCTCGCCGGTCTCGCCGCGCTGATGGAGCTGACCGAATGCTGGCGCCAGCAGCGCGGCACATGGCCAGCGCTGAAGGCCGCGGGACGCATGCTCGTGTTGCCCGTCGTGGTCTCCGTCGTGGCCATCTGGGCCGCGCCGCAGCAGTTCCCGCTGTGGGTGCAGGCCGCGCTCAGCGTGGCCGTGGTGACGGTCTATGGCCCGCTGATCTACCGCGTGGCCTACCAGTCGCTGGAGAGCTCCACGCCGCTGGTGCTGTTGATTGTCTCGGTCGGTGTGCACTTCGCCATGACCGGCCTGGGACTGGTGTTCTTCGGTGCGGAAGGTTTCCGGAACCCGGCCTTCTGGGACGAGCGCTACACCATCGGCCCCGTGATGCTGTCGGGCCAGACCATCATCACGTTTGCAGCCACGGTGGCCCTCATCGCCATGCTCTGGCTCTACTTCGAGCGCTCGCTGCGCGGCAAGGCCCTGCGCGCCATTGCGGTCAACCGCACCGGCGCACGCCTCATGGGCATCTCGTCCCAGTCGTCGGGCCAGCTCACGATGACCATGGCGGCCTTCATCGGCGCGCTCTCGGGCCTGCTGATCGGCCCGACCACCACCGTGTTCTACGACTCGGGTTTCCTGATCGGCCTCAAGGGCTTCGTGGCCGCCGTCGCGGCCGGCCTCTCGAGCTACCCCGGTGCCCTCATCGCGGCGATGGGCGTGGGCGTGATCGAGTCCTTCGGTTCGTTCTGGGCCAGCGCCTTCAAGGAAGTGATCGTGTTCACTTTGATTCTCCCTGTCCTGCTTGTCAGGTCCTTGCGCAGCAAGCACTCCGACGAGGACCACTGACATGCCCAAACACCAACATCTCGGCCTGCTGATCCTGGCCCTGGCGATTCCCGTGATCGCCCTGCTCCCGCTGCCCGACTTCTGGATCACCCAGCTCAACATGATCGGCATGTACAGCATGACGGTGCTCGGACTGGTCCTGCTGACCGGCGTGGGCGGGCTCACCTCCTTCGGCCAGGCGGCCTTCGTCGGCATCGGTGCCTACACCACGGCCTGGCTCACGCTCAACCTGGGCATGTCGCCCTGGATCACGCTGTTCATCGGCCTGGCCCTCACCGCCGGCAGCGCGCTGATCGTCGGTCTGATTACGCTGCGCATGTCGGGCCACTACCTGCCGCTGGCCACCATCGCCTGGGGCCTGTCGCTGTACTACCTCATGGGCAACCTCGACGCACTGGGCAAGTATGACGGCCTGCTGGGCATCCAGAGCCTGTCGGTGGCGGGGTTCGACATCGGCCAGGGGCGTGCGTTCTTCGTGCTGACCTGGTTCATCCTGCTGGCCTTCGCCGCCGCGCTGCTGCACCTGCTCGACTCGCGCGCCGGGCGCGCCATCCGCTCGCTCAAGAGCGGCTCGCAGATGGCCGAAGCCATGGGCATCAGCACCTTCCGCTACAAGGTGACCATCTTCGTGCTGGCCGCGCTGTTTGCCTCGGTGGCCGGCTGGCTGCTGGCGCACTTCCAGCGCACGGTGAACCCCTCGGCCTTCGGCCTGAAGATGGGCATCGAGTACCTGTTCATGGCGGTGATCGGTGGCGTGGGCCACGTCTGGGGCGCCATCGTCGGCGCCGGCCTCATCCGTGTCCTGGAAGACCAGCTGCAGGTGTTGCTGCCCAAGCTGATGGGCACCAGCGGCAGCTACGAGGTGATCGTCTTCGGCGTGGCGCTGGTGGTGATGCTCAAGTACCTGCCCGACGGCCTGTGGTCGATGGTGGGCAAGCACATGCCGTCCAAGCCGCGCAAGGTGGACTGGCAGAACGCGGCCGCGCTGCCCGAACGCGCCAAGCCTGCCAATGGAGAACTGGTTCTGGACGTGCAGAAGGCGCGCATGCAGTTCGGTGGCCTGGTCGCGGTGAACGACATCAGCTTCCAGATCCACGCCGGCCAGATCGTCGGGCTGATCGGCCCCAACGGTGCGGGCAAATCCACCACGTTCAACCTCATCACCGGCGTGTTGCCCGCCACCAGCGGCGAGGTGCGTTTCCAGGGCCGCAACGTCATCGGCACGCCCTCGCGCGACATCGCACAGCTGGGCATGGCGCGCACGTTCCAGCACGTCAAGATGATTCCGGACATGACCGTGCTGGAGAACGTGGCACTGGGCGCGCACACGCGGGGCCGCAAGGGCGTGCTGCCCGCCATGCTGCGCACCAACCGCGCCGAGGAGCGGCAGCTGTTCCGCGAGGCGCAGCGCCAGCTGGAGCGCATCGGCATGGGCGAGTACCTGCACGAACAGGCGGGCAACCTCGCCATGGGTCCGCAACGGTTGATGGAAATCGCACGGGCCTTGTGCGCCGATCCGACGCTGCTGCTGCTCGACGAGCCCGCCGCCGGCCTGCGCCACAAGGAGAAGCAGGCCCTGGCCGACGTGCTGCGCCAGCTCAAGGGCGAAGGCATGAGCATCCTGCTGGTGGAGCACGACATGGATCTGGTGATGCAGATCTGCGACCACCTGGTGGTGATGGAGTTCGGCACGCTGCTCACGCAAGGACCGCCCGAACAGGTACAGCAAGACCCGAAGGTGCGCGCGGCCTATCTGGGAACGGAACACTAAATGAGCAACCCGATTCTTCAAGTCAAGGGACTGCGCGCCGGCTACGGCCGCGCCGAGGTGCTGCACGGCATCGACATCGAGGCCCAGCCGGGCGGCGTGATCACCGTCATCGGCCCCAACGGCGCGGGCAAGTCCACCCTGCTCAACACGCTCATGGGCATCCTGCCCGGTCAGGGCTCGATCCTGTTCCGTGGCCAGGACATCACCACCCTCACGCTCGAAGAGCGCGTGATGAGCGGGATGGCGCTGGTGCCCGAGAAGCGCGAACTCTTCGGCACCATGCCGGTGGAAGACAACCTGCTGCTCGGCGGCTTTCGCCAGATGCGCCAGGGCAACGCGAAATGGCGCAGCCGGCTCGACGACGTCTACGCCATCTTCCCGCGACTGCAGGAGCGCCGGCTGCAACTGGCCGGCACGCTCTCGGGCGGTGAACGCCAGATGCTGGCCGTGGGACGCGCCCTGATGTCCGGCCCCGACCTGCTGATGCTCGACGAGCCCAGCCTGGGCCTGGCGCCGCTCATCGTGCGCGAGATCTTTTCCATCATCGAGCGGCTGCGCCAGACCGGCGTGACCATCGTGCTGGTGGAGCAGAACGCACGCGCCGCACTGCAAGTGGCCGACCACGGGTATGTGCTGGAGATGGGCGAACTCAGCGCACAAGGGCCTGCCATGGAGCTGGCCAGCGACCCCCGCGTGATCGAAACCTATCTCGGCACCGCGAGAAAGCGCCCCTGATCCCAACCACCCCCAAGGAGACTCCGATGAACCACACTCTGCGCCGCCTGCAACTGCTGCCCTTGCCGCTGGGGCTGGGTCTGCTTGTCGCCGCCTGCGGCACCACCGCGCCGGGCACCTCGCCTGCACCGCTGGCTCCCGCCACCGGGGCCAGCCTGAACCAGTGTGCAGGGCTGGCCGGCCAGTTCCGGTTCGAGCAGACGCACATCGACTCCGCCGAACCCGTGGCCGCGGGTGGCCTCATGCTGGCCGGCCAGCCTGTGGCCGAACACTGTCTGGTCAAGGGCGCGATGCACAAACGCAAAGGCAGCGACGGCCGCGACTACGCCATCGGCTTCGAGATGCGCCTGCCCAAGGCCTGGAACGGCCGCTTCTACTACCAGGGCAACGGCGGGCTGGACGGCTCGGTGAAGACGGCCGACGGGGCACTGGGCGGCGGCCCGCTGACCGGCGCGCTGATGCAGGGCTTCGCCGTCATCAGCTCCGACGCCGGCCACACCGGCCCGCAGACGCCCTACTTCGGCCTCGAAGCCCAGTCGCGGCTGGACTACGGCTACCAGGCGGTGGCCAAGCTCACCCCCATGGCCAAGGCACTGATCGCATCGGCTTACGGCAAGGGCCCGGACCGCTCCTACCTGGGCGGCTGCTCCAACGGCGGGCGCCACGCCATGGTCGAGGCCGCGCGCGGCCAGGCCTACGACGGCTACCTTGTCGGCGCACCCGGCTACCGCCTGCCCAACGCCGCGCTGGCCCAGCTCTGGGGCGCGCAGCAGTGGGCGCCGCTGGCGGTGCCCGGCGCGACCACCCAGCACCCGCTCAACCCCAATGCCAAGATCCCGGACCTGAGCGGCGCCTTCACCAAGGCCGAACGCCAGCTGGTGGCCGACGCCATCCTGGGCAAGTGCGACGCACTGGACGGAGCCAAGGACGGCATGGTCCAGGCCATGCAGGCCTGCCAGGCCGCTTTCAACATCAAGACCGACGTGGCCACCTGCACTGGGGACCGCAACGGCCAGTGCCTGAGCGCGGCGCAGAAGGACGTGGTGGCCCGCGTGTTCGCCGGTGGCCGCACCAGCTCGGGCGCATCCATCTACTCGGCCTTCCCCTACGACCCCGGCCTGGCCGGTGACAACTGGGGCACCTGGAAGTTCGCCAACTCGGTGGCGCTGGACCCGCTGTCGGTCGGCACCGTGTTCAGCGTGCCGCCGGGCATGTTCGATCCGCTCAAGGTCGACATCAGCGCCCGCCTGCCGATGTTCAGCGCCACCAACGAGGTCTACCGCGAATCCGGCCTGTCGCTGATGACGCCGCCCGGCCACGAGAACCCGGTGAATCTGGCCAAGCTGAAAGACCGCGGCGCCAAGATGATCGTCTACCACGGCGTGGCCGATGCGATCTTCTCCGCAGAGGACACGCGCCAGTGGCTGCTGCGCCTGGACCAGGCGCTGGGCGGCAAGGCCGACAGCTTCGCCCGCTTCTTCCCGGTGCCGGGCATGGCGCACTGCAGCGGCGGCCCGTCCACCGACCAGTTCGACCTGCTCTCGCCGCTGGTGAAGTGGGTCGAGCAGGGCGAAGCCCCGCAGGCCGTGAAGGCCACCGCGCGTGGCGCCGGCAACCCCGGCGGCGCCAACAGCGAGCTGCCCGCCAGCTGGGCGCCCAACCGCAGCCGACCGCTGTGCGCCTACCCCAGGGTCGCGACCTACAAGGGCAGCGGCAGCATGGAAGACGCGTCCAGCTTCGCCTGCCGCTGACCCCCCACACGTCCACCGAACGGAGCTCCGCCATGTATTACGAACCAGGCAAGACCCCCCACGGCCTGCCGCACGACCCGTTCAAGTCCTGCGTGGTCCCCCGCCCCATCGGCTGGATCTCCACGGTGGACGCGCAGGGCCGCGACAACCTCGCGCCCTACAGCCAGTTCCAGAACGTGACCTTCGACCCGCCCATCGTCATGTTCAGCGCCAACCAGAGCACGCAGGGCGAGCGCAAGGACTCGGTGCGCAACGCCGAGCAGATGGGCCAGTTCGTCTGGAACATGGCGACCTATGCGCTGCGCGAGGCGGTGAACATCAGCGCCGAGGAGCTGCCACCGGGCGTCGATGAATTCGAACGCGCCGGGCTGGAGAAGCTGGACAGCCGTCTTGTGAAGCCCAAGCGCATCAAGGGCTCGCCGATCCAGTTCGAGTGCGAGTACCTCAACACCGTGCGCTTTCCCGGCCGCCCGCCCATGGGCACGGTGGACGTGGTGTTCGGCCGCGTGATCGGCATCCACATCGACGACGACTGCATCGACGGCAACGGCCTGATCGACGTGCTCAAGATCCAGCCCATCGCGCGCATGGGCTACTACGACTACACCGTGGTCGACAACAAGTTCCAGATGGTCATTCCCGGCAGCAACAAGGCGCTGCTGGCCGGTCTCGAAGGATCGCCCGACAAGACCCAGGACGCCACCAGCGGCCGCTGACGTTTTCCTCTCTCTCCGCTTCTGCTCACCGTGAACCACTTCCAGCCCGCCACCGCCGACATGGCCTTCGTCCTGCAGTCCGTGCTGCAGGCCCCGCAACAGCTGCAGGCGCTGCCCGCGTACTCGGGTGAAGGGGCGGAAGCCGACGCCGACCTGATGCAGCAGGTGCTCGAAGAGTCCGGCAAATTCGTGGCCGAGGTCGTGGTCCCGCTCAACCGCGACGGCGACGAGATCGGCGCGCAGTTCAGGGACGGCGCCGTCACCATGCCGCCAGGCTTCCGCGACGCCTACCAGGCCTTCTGGCAGGCCGGCTGGCCGGCGCTGGCCTGCGCCACCGAAGACGGCGGCCAGGGCCTGCCCGCCGTGCTGGAGGCCATGCTCTACGAGATGCTCAGCGCCGCCAACCACGGCTGGACCATGGCGCCCGGCCTGCTGCACGGCGCCTACGAGTGCATCAAGCACCACGCATCCGACGAACTCAAGGCGCGTTACCTTGAGAAGGTCGCGACCGGCGAGTGGCTGGCCACCATGTGCCTGACCGAGCCGCACGCGGGCTCCGATCTCGGCCTGTGCCGCACCAAGGCGGTCCCGCTGCCCGACGGCCGCTTTGCCTTGAGTGGCACCAAGATCTTCATCTCCGGCGGCGAGCACGACCTGAGCGACAACATCGTGCACCTGGTGCTCGCGCGCCTGCCCGACGCGCCGCCCGGCCCCAAGGGGCTGTCGCTGTTCCTGGTGCCGAAGTTCTACGAGGACGGCACCCGAAGTGCCGCGGTCTGCGAGCGCATCGAGGAAAAGATGGGCCTGCACGGCAGCCCCACCTGCGTGATGCGCTTCGACGAGGCGCCGGGCTGGATCGTCGGCGAGCCCGGCAAGGGCCTGAACGCGATGTTCGTGATGATGAACGCCGCCCGGCTGCACGTGGGCCTGCAGGGCATCGGCCTGCTCGAAGCCGCGTGGCAGAAGGCCGACGCGTACTCGAAGGAGCGCCGCCAGATGCGCGCGCCCGGCGGCACGGCGAAAGCTGGCGAAGCGGATTTGATCGAACAACACCCGGCCATGCGCCGCATCCTCGACGCACAGCGCGCCTGGATCGACGCCGGCCGCGTGGTCGCCTACCGCACCGCGCTCGAACTGGACATCCTCAAGCACCACGGCGACGCCGCGCGCCGCGAGGCCGCCGGCCGCTGGTGCGCGCTGGTCACGCCGGTGCTCAAGGCCGCCTGGACCGACCAGGCCTTCCACGGCGCCAGCGCCTGCCTGCAGGTCTTCGGTGGCCACGGCTTCGTGCGCGAATGGGGCATCGAGCAGATCGTGCGCGATTCGCGCGTGGCCATGATCTACGAGGGCACGAACGAGATCCAGGCCATCGACCTGCTGCTGCGCAAGACCCTGCCCGACGGCGGCGCGGCGCTGCTGACCCTGCTGGGCGAGCTGTCCGCCGACCTGGGCGGCGACGAACAGGCGGTCCGCGCCAAGTCACAGCTCGATGGCTTCGCCAGCTTCCTGCGTGAGCGCCTGCTGCCGCGCGCCACCACCAAGGACGCGCCGGCCGATCTGCCGCACTGGCTGGCCGACGACTTCCTGCGCGCCGTGGCGCTGCTGCTGATGGCCTGGGCCTGGGCCCGCATCGGCGCCACGCCCGGCGCCGGCACCGCCCGCTGGCAGACCGCGCAGACCGGCTTCTGGCGCTGGGTCTGGCCCGAGTTCGGGATGCGCGTGGCCATGATGGAGACCACCCTGGCGGGTTGAGCCCCGCCAGCGCAGGGCCTTGATACCGGTATCCTCTGCAACCATGTCCGAAACGACCGTCGCCAACGCCCTGCGCCGCCCGCGCAGCCCACGCAAGACCGCCGAGCCCGTGGCCCGCACCACGCCCCTGGCCGACAGCGAGGGCCGGATCGACACCAGCTACCTGGAGACCCTGCTGGGCTACAACGCCCGGCGCGCCGCGCTGGCGGTCATCGGCGTGTTCCTGCAGCGCATGGCGCCCTACGGCCTGCGCCCGGTGGATTTTTCGGTGCTGACCCTGATCGCCCACAACCCCGGCATCACCTCGCGCCAGATCTGCGCCGCGCTGGACATCCTGCCGCCCAACCTCGTGGGCATGATCAAGAGCCTGGACAAGCGCGGCCTGATCGAGCGCCGGCCGCACCCCACCGACCGGCGCGCCCAGGGCCTGCACCTCTCGCCCACAGGCCGCAAGCTGCAGAAAGACGCCCAGGCCACAGCGACGAAGCTGGAACGGGACGTGGCCAGCCGCCTGTCGGAGCAGGAGCTGGACCAGCTCAAGGAGCTGCTTCAGCGCGTCTATTCCAGGTGATGCAATCCGGGTAAATCCCGAGCGTGCTTTCCCGGTGGGACTGGCTTTCCAGCTAGCGAACTGCTAGCGCCCGCCGTATAGTGGTTTCAAGCCTCGACGCAGAAGGCTGGTCCAGGAGACAAACCATGAGTGCCAAAGACCATGCGGCGGTCATTCAGCTGTTCGACCTGCTCGAGTCGCGCTACGCGATGCGTGTGATCTGGGCCTTGAGCGACGGGCATCCGCAGACCTTCCGCCTGCTCCAAGACAGCATCGGTGGCGTCACCCCCAACACGCTCAACACCCGTCTGAAGGAACTGCGGGCCGCCCGACTGGTGGACCACACCGGCGACGGCTACCGCCTCACCCACCAGGGCGCCGACCTGGCACGCCGCATGGTCGACGTGCAGCAGTTCGCCGGCCGCTGGGCCCATCAGCAGGCCCGCGCGGCGATGGCGGTTTCCACCCCAACGGCCGCCGCGCACGCCCCCTGAAACCGGGTCAAGGCGTCGGCACGACCTTCTGCCGCTGCTGGCCCAGTCCCCGTCCGCCCAGCGTCACCACATCGCCCACCTTGAGGAACACCGGCGGCTTCTGGCCCATGCCCACGCCGGGCGGCGTGCCGGTGGGGATCACATCGCCCGGCTGCAGCGCCATGAAGCGGCTGAGGTAGCTCACGATCTGGGCCACGCCGAAGATCATGGTCCGGGTGTTGCCGGTCTGGCGTCGCACACCGTTCACGTCCAGCCAGAGGTCCACGTCCTGCGGGTCGCCCAGTTCGTCGGGCGTGACCAGCCAGGGGCCGACCGGGCAGTGCGTGGGGTAGCTCTTGCCCTTGGTCCACTGGCCCTCGTACTCGGTCTGGTAGGCGCGCTCCGAGACATCGTTGACCAGGCAGAAGCCGGCCACGTGCTGCAGCGCGTCTGCTTCGCTGACATGAAAGGCACGCTCGCCGATCACGATGCCCAGTTCCACCTCCCAGTCCATCTTCTGCGAGCCGGGCGGCAGCCAGATGTCGTCGTCCGGGCCGCTGATGGCGCCGTTGTGCTTGTTGAACACGATGGGCTGGCCGGGCACCTTCATGCCAGACTCGGCCGCGTGGTCGGAATAGTTCAGGCCGATGCAGACCACATTGCCCACGCCGCCCACACAGGCGCCGATGCGCCGGCCCTCGGCCACCAGCGGCAGCGTGGACGGGTCTAGCGCGTGCAGCCGGGCCATAGAATCACGCCCCAGCACGGTGCCGGCGATGTCCGGCACCACGCCCGAGAGGTCGCGCAGCCCGCCGCGGGCATCGATCAGACCGGGTTTCTCGGCGCCCAGCGGGCCATGGCGAAAGAGTTTCATGACAGGGTTCCGTGCAAAAAGCCCCGATTCTCACCGCCATCGCGTGTTTCTGGATGTCACCTCTTGAACGGGCCGGCGGCGCCCCCACCTACCGCACACGGCGATCTACGCCCTTGATTTACTTGAACTTTTGACATGACCCAAGCCCAGAACCCCGCTGAAAATGCCCCGCAGAGCACCGAAGAAGCCCTGGCCGCCGCCGCGGTGGCAGAAGCCGACGCACTGGCCGCCCTGACCAACGAGGTCGCCGAGCTGAAGGCCAAGAACGCCGAGCTGGCCGAGCAGTTCCTGCGCGCCAAGGCCGAGGCCCAGAACACCATGCGCCGCGCCGAGGAAGAAATGGCCAAGGCCCGCAAGTTCGCGGTGGAGAGCTTCGCCGAGGGCCTGCTGCCGGTGCTCGACAGCTTCGAAGCCGGTCTGGCCATCCAGGAAGCGACACTGGAGCAGATGCGCGAGGGCTCGGAAGCCACGCTGCGGCAGCTGCGCAGCGCCCTGGAGCGCCACAAGGTGGTGGCGATTGCGCCCGAGGTCGGCGCCAGGTTCGACCCCACCCAGCACCAGGCCATCAGTCTGGTGCCGGCCGACCAGCCCACCAACACCGTGGTGACCGTGCTGCAGAAGGGCTATCTGATCGCCGAGCGCGTGCTGCGCCCCGCCCTGGTCACGGTCGCGGCCCCCAAATAAAGAACCGCGGACGGAGAAGAAAACCGGCGTTCAGGACTTGAAAAGCCCACCGGTTATCCACACCTCCTCCACAACGGGTCCACACCCACCCCACACACTTATTCAAACTTTCGAAAACGGAGCAGAACATGGGAAAAATCATCGGCATCGACCTGGGCACCACCAACAGCTGCGTGTCCATCATGGAAGGCAACACCACCAAGGTGATCGAGAACTCGGAAGGTGCGCGCACCACGCCGTCGATCGTGGCCTACCAGGAAGACGGTGAAGTGCTGGTCGGCGCCTCGGCCAAGCGCCAGGCCGTGACCAACCCCAAGAACACGCTCTACGCCATCAAGCGCCTGATCGGCCGCAAGTTCACCGAGAAGGAAGTGCAGAAGGACATCGACCTGATGCCCTACTCCATCGTGGCCGCAGACAACGGCGACGCCTGGGTGGAAGTGCGCGGCAAGAAGATCTCGGCCCAGCAGGTCAGTGCCGACATCCTGCGCAAGATGAAGAAGACCGCCGAGGACTACCTGGGCGAGCCCGTGACCGAAGCCGTCATCACCGTGCCGGCCTATTTCAACGACGCCCAGCGCCAGGCCACCAAGGACGCCGGCCGCATCGCCGGTCTGGAAGTCAAGCGCATCATCAACGAGCCCACCGCTGCGGCCCTGGCCTTCGGCCTGGACAAGCAGGAAAAGGGCGACCGCAAGATCGCCGTGTACGACCTGGGCGGTGGCACCTTCGACGTGTCCATCATCGAGATCGCCGACGTCGACGGTGAAAAGCAGTTCGAAGTGCTGTCCACCAACGGCGACACCTTCCTGGGCGGCGAAGACTTCGACCAGCGCATCATCGACTTCATCATCGGCGAGTTCAAGAAGGAACAAGGCGTCGACCTGTCCAAGGACGTGCTGGCCCTGCAGCGCCTGAAGGAAGCCGCCGAAAAGGCCAAGATCGAGCTGTCCAGCTCGGCCGCGACCGACATCAACCTGCCCTACATCACGGCCGACGCCTCGGGTCCGAAGCACCTGAACATCAAGCTGACCCGCGCCAAGCTGGAAGCCCTGGTGGAAGAGCTGATCGAGCGCACGATTGCGCCCTGCCGCACCGCCATCAAGGACGCCGGCATCAGCGTGGGCGACATCCACGACGTGATCCTGGTCGGCGGCATGACCCGCATGCCCAAGGTGCAGGAGAAGGTCAAGGAGTTCTTCGGCAAGGACCCGCGCAAGGACGTGAACCCCGACGAGGCCGTGGCCGTGGGCGCCGCCATCCAGGGCCAGGTGCTCTCGGGTGACCGCAAGGACGTGCTGCTGCTGGACGTGACCCCGCTGTCGCTGGGCATCGAGACCATGGGCGGCGTCATGACCAAGATGATCGCCAAGAACACCACGATCCCGACCAAGTTCTCGCAGGTCTTCTCGACCGCCGAGGACAACCAGCCGGCCGTGACCATCAAGGTGTTCCAGGGTGAGCGCGAAATCGCTTCCGGCAACAAGCTGCTGGGCGAGTTCAACCTCGAAGGCATCCCCAGCGCACCGCGTGGCATGCCGCAGATCGAAGTGACCTTCGACATCGACGCCAACGGCATCCTGCACGTCGGCGCCAAGGACAAGGGCACCGGCAAGGAAAACAAGATCACCATCAAGGCGAACTCCGGCCTGTCCGAGGCCGAGATCCAGCAGATGGTGAAGGACGCCGAACTCAACGCCGCCGAAGACCACAAGAAGGTCGAACTGGTGCAGGCTCGCAACCAGGCCGAGGCCTCGGTGCACAGCGTCAAGAAGAGCCTGGGCGAACACGGCGACAAGCTCGAAGCATCTGAAAAGAGCGCCATCGAGGACGCGATCAAGGCCCTGGAAGAAGCCGCCAAGGGCGACGACAAGGCCGCCATCGAAGCCAAGACCGAGGCCCTGATGACCGCCAGCCAGAAGCTGGGCGAGAAGGTGTACGCCGCCTCGCAGGCCGAAGCCGCCGCCGCGGCGGGTGCCGCCGGTGGGGCCGAACAGGCCAGCGCCGGTGCCTCGTCCAGCGCCAAGGACGACGACATCGTCGACGCCGAAGTCAAGGAAGTGAAGAAGGGCTGATCGGCCGCCCCGCCGATTGACCGTTACCGCCGCGTCGGGGCAACCTGGCGCGGCGTTTGTGCTCAACAGAACCCCGATTGACCACCATGGCCAAACGCGACTTTTACGAAGTGCTGGGCGTGCCCAAGAACGCTTCGGACGACGAGATCAAGAAGGCGTATCGCAAGCTGGCGATGAAGTACCACCCGGACCGCAACCAGGGTGATGCCGCCAAGGGCGCCGAAGAGAAGTTCAAGGAGGCCAAAGAGGCCTACGAGATGCTGTCGGACCCGCAGAAGAAGGCGGCCTACGACCAGTACGGCCACGCCGGCGTGGACCCCAACATGCGCGGCCCGGGCGGCCCCGGTGCGGAAGGTTTTGCCGGCTTCGGCGAGGCCTTCGGCGACATCTTCGGTGACATCTTCGGCGGCGCCCGCCGCGGCGGTGGCGGCCGGCAGGTGTACCGCGGCGCGGACCTGTCCTACGCAATGGAGATCACGCTGGAAGAAGCGGCCAGCGGCAAGGAAACGCAGATCCGCATTCCCAGCTGGGACGACTGCGAGACCTGCAAGGGCACCGGCGCCAAACCGGGCACCAGCGTCAAGACCTGCAGCACCTGCCATGGCCAGGGCGTCGTGCAGATGCGCCAGGGCTTCTTCAGCGTGCAGCAGACCTGTCCGCACTGCCACGGCAGCGGCAAGATCATCCCCGAGCCCTGCACCGCCTGCAGCGGCCAGGGCAAGATCAAGAAGCAGAAGACGCTGGAGATCAAGATCCCCGCCGGCATCGACGACGGCCAGCGCATCCGCTCCAGCGGCAACGGCGAACCGGGCCAGAACGGCGGCCCGGCTGGCGACCTCTACATCGAGATCCGGCTGCGCAAGCACGACATCTTCGAACGCGAGGGCGACGACCTGCACTGCCAGGTGCCGGTGAGCATGACCACCGCCGCACTCGGCGGCGAGATCGACGTGCCCACGCTGCAAGGCAAGGCCACCATCGACCTGCCCGAAGGCACGCAGAGCGGCAAGACCTTCCGCCTGCGCGGCAAGGGCGTCAAGGGCGTGCGCAGCAGCTACCCGGGCGACCTGTACTGCCACGTGGCGGTGGAGACGCCGGTGAAATTGACCGAACACCAGCGCAAGCTGCTGAAGGAACTCGACGAGTCGTTCAAGAAGGGCGGCCACAAGCACAGCCCGAACGACAAGGGCTGGTTCGAGAAAGCGAAGGACTTCTTCAGCTGATATTTCGCGCTGAAGGGTTCAGAAATGCAAAGGGGCGACGGGTGACCGTCGCCCCTTTTTCATGGCACTTCGACATGGCGGTCGAGTCGATCATGCGCTGCGCCTTGGCGCGGTCGCCATTGGTGGTGATCAGTCAAAGGCGCTGGGCGCTCATCTGCGCCTTGAGCGTGCCGGGGAAGCTGAACCAGTCGATCGGCGCGACGAAGACGAGGTCGGTGCAGGCCAGGAACCACTTCGCTACGCTGCACGGCCTGGATGATGCAGCCCCCTCCTTCCTGGCTGCGCGCCTCAATCCACTTTGATGTTGCCTCTGCGCACGATGTCGCCCCACTCCTTCACGTCGTTGCGCACCGTGGCCCCGAACTCTTCAGGCGTCTTGACGGGCCAGTCGCTCAGACCCGCCTTGCTCAGGGTTTCGCGCATTTCGGGCAGTTGCAGGACGCGGTGCACCTCGGCGTTGATGGCATTGACGATGGCCGGCGGCGTGCCAGCGGGCGCGAACATGCCATACCAAGAGGCCAGGTCGAACTTGACGCCCTGCTCGGTCATGGTCTTGATCTCGGGCATGGTGGACAGGCGGTTCGGTCCGCTGATGGCCAGCGCCTTGATCTTGCCCGCCTGGATCAGCGGCAACGCTGAGGCCGTGGCGGAAAACGCCACCTGGATGACACCACCGGCCAGGTCGGTGTTGGCGGCGGCCGACGACTTGTACGGCACGTGGCGGATTTTCACGCCTGTCTGCTGCTTGAGCGCCTCCATGCTGAGGTGGCCCCCCGAGCCGTTGCCCCACGAACCGTAGGCCAGCTCGTCTTCAGGTTTGGCCTTCACGTAGGCGATGAACTCCTTGAGGTCCTTGACCGGCATGGACGCGGGCACGACGAGGAAGTTGCCACCCGAACCGATCTGCACGATGGGCGCGAAGTCCTTGGCGCCGTCATAGCCGGTCTTGGGGTAGAGGCTCTGGTTGACCACCTGCGCCGCCGTGTACGAGAACAGCAGGGTGTACCCATCGGCCGGCTGCTTGGCCACGTATTCGGTGCCGATCATGCCGTTGGCACC
Source organism: Hydrogenophaga sp. H7 (assembly GCF_002025745.1). Classification (NCBI taxonomy): domain Bacteria; kingdom Pseudomonadati; phylum Pseudomonadota; class Betaproteobacteria; order Burkholderiales; family Comamonadaceae; genus Hydrogenophaga; species Hydrogenophaga sp. H7. The sequence continues at coordinate 52,504 of NZ_MCIC01000018.1, forward strand.
CGCCCGGTTGTCGACCACGAAGGGTTGGCCGAACTTGCGGCTGAGCGCGTCGGTGAAGATGCGGGCGGTGATGTCGGTGCCGCTGCCGGCTGCGCCGGGCACCACCACTTTCACGGGCTTGGTGGGCCATTGTTGTGCGAGCGCGCTGCCGGACCAGGCCAGCGGCAACGAGACGGCCAGGGAGGCCACGATGGACTTGAACATGTTTGTCTCCTTTTTGGGGTGGGTGTGATGGGCGAACAGGGAAGTCAATGAATGCCGAAGCGGGCCTGCTGCCCTTTTTCGAGCAGGTCCGCGCAACCGTGGTAGAGGCTCTTGGACACATAGCTGCGCACATCGCTGGCCCGCCGGCGCAGCCAGTGCGCCTTCAACTGCCGGGCGGTGTGCACATCAGGGTCGTCGACATCGAGCAGCGCCAGCAGGTCGACGACGTGCAGTGCCAGCTGCCACTCGGACCGGTCGGCCAGGCGCCGGGCCTCGGCCAGGACCGCGGGTTTGTCGGTGAGGGCCCGCGCCAGCGCGGCCGACACCGCCGACGGCGCCGCGGGGTGCAGCTGGGTCGGGTTGCGGTCCCACCAGCCATTCTCGGAACGGTAGACGTCGCGCACGATCCAGTGCGGGTCGCCATAGGTGGGTTGCATCCAGGGCTGAGCGAACAGGTCGGCTGGAAAGCGCACGGCCTCCAGGATCTCTCGCTCGCCCAGGCCCTGGTTCATCAGCCGCACCACCTCGTCGCGCACCCAGCGCAGGGCGCGCGCGGTGTCCAGCAGCACGCGCTGCACCTCCTGTTCGCCCTCAATGCAGGGACCGAATTCGCGCACCACGCGCTGTGGCCGCAGGTGCGCCAGGCGCTCCAGCGTGCCGGCCCAGCGCACCGTGTCGCGCTGCGTGCGAAAGGGCGTGCCCAGATTGGGAATCGAGTCGATCACTGCCGGCCCGCCGTACAGCACCCGTTCGGCCGGGCACCAGAGCGCCACCGCGTCGTCGGTTTCCGACGGGCTCCAGATCAGCACCACGTGGCGGCCGTTCAGGTCCCCGAGCACGAGCACCGTATCGAACACTTCAGCCGGGTCGTGCACCGGGAACTTGCCGGTCATGGTGCCGGGCTCGCGGCGGAACTGCAGTTCGGCCATGCGTTCCTGCAGCGCCATGGTCTCGCGGTAGCGCGCAGCGCGCCGTGGCAGATTGGCATGGGCGATCACGCGCGGCGGCGCGTCGCCACGCTGCCGCGCGTGTTCCAGCCACAGCGGCAGGCCGCTGTTGTAGCCGATGTGCCCGTGCGAGAAGCAGATGGCATGCACCGGCCGATCGGACACAGTCCGGAGCGAATCGATCATGCCCCTGGTGACCTTTCCGCCAGGGCCGCTGTCGATCACCACCAGCCCGGCGTCGATCTCTGCGACGAAGGTGTTGCCCTGACCACGCACGATCCACAGGCCGGGAGCCACCGCGTCGACGCCTTCGCCCGTGATCAGAAACGCATCGCTTGTGGAAGGCTTGGTGTTCATGTCGGTTCTCCGGAGGGGGCTTTCATGCCGGCGACGAGGAACTCGATGGTGTGTCGCACCAGAGCGTCGTAGCGGCGGCGCGTGGGTGATGTCACAGGTCCGTGGTCGCTGATCCAGCGCGCCAGCGTGAACACGATTTCGTTGCTGATCAGCCGCATGCGGTCATGGAAGGTGCGCTCGGGCAGATCCGGCAGTGCCGCGCGCAGCAGCCGGGCAATGCGCGTGTGGCCGCTCAGATAGATCGGGTCGACGATGTCGTAGGGGTTCAGCCGGGGACTGAAAGTGGCCTGTGCCGCCACCCGCACGTAGTCCGCACCCCAGGGCTGGTCGCGCACGGTGCTGGCGAGTGCGTCCAGCGACTCGCGCACCAGCGCCTCCACATCGCCAGCACGCCCGGCGGCTTCAAGCGCGTCCAGCCGCGCATGACGGTCCTCGTTGATGAACCATAGACGCCTGGCCAGCAACAGGGCTATGAGCTGTTCGCGGCTGCCGAAGTGGTAGCGGGCGGCAGAGAGGTTTCGCTGCCCGCTGGCCGCGACGATCTCCCGCAGAGACACCTGCTCGATGCCTTTTTCCGCAAACAGCGGCTCGGCCACGTCGAGCATGTGGCGAGCCGTCGCCGACAGCTGTGCGTCGGGCGATTCGGTCGCACGCTGGATGGTGACCTGGCTGACGCGTTTGCGACTGAGAGTGGTGCTGGTGTTTGACATTTGTGCAATCCGGCTGTTTTAATTCGCTCGAATTACTTTAGTTCAGTCACATTAAATTGACAAGAGCAACGGACAGGAGACACATGAGCGACAAACCCCAGAACGACACCGGCCAGCGGCTGCAGACGCTCTCGGCCATCTTTGCCCCCCGCTCGGTCGCGGTGGTCGGTGCCTCCGACACGGTGAGCAAGATCGGTGGCATCCCGGTCGATTTCATGAAGCGCTTTGGCTACGCTGGCCGGGTGCTGCCGGTCAACCCGAAACAGACCACGGTGCAGGGCCTGCCGGCCTTCCCCTCGCTGCAGGCCATTGGCGAGCCGGTGGACCTGGCCATCTTCGCCATCCCTGCCTCGCTCTCGCGCGCCGCGCTGGAAGACGCTGTGGCCGCTGGCGTCAAGGGCGTGGTGATGTTCACCTCGGGCTTTGCCGAGACTGGCGACGACGGAGCGGGCCAGCAGGCCGAGCTCACTGCCATCGCCCGCCGTGGCGGCGTGCGCCTGCTGGGTCCGAACTGCCTGGGTTTCATGAACGTGGGCGAACAGCTCTACGCCACCTTCTCGCCGGCACCGGCCAGCGGCCAGGTGCGGCACGGGCCGATCGGCCTGGTCAGCCAGTCGGGTGCATTCGGTGCCTATGCCTACGCGCTGGCGCGCGAGCGCGGCATCGGCCTGTCGCACTGGATCACCACCGGCAACGAGGCGGACATCGACTTCGCCGACTGCGTGGAGTGGCTGGCGCACGACCCGCAGACGCGGGTGATCATGGGCTACATGGAGGGCTGCCGCAACGGCCCACGACTGCGCCAGGCACTGGCCGCAGCACAGGCCGCGCGCAAGCCGGTGGTCATCGTCAAGGTTGGCCGCACGGAGGCGGGCGCCAAGGCAGCCGCCTCGCACACCGCGGCGCTGGCGGGCAACGACGCCGTCTACGACGCGGTGTTCCGCGAATACGGCGTGCACCGCGCCAAAGACATCACCGAGTTTTTCGGCGTTGCCGCAGCCGCGGCGATCGGCGGTCTGCCGCGCGATGCGTCCTTGGGCCTGTTCACCGTCTCGGGGGGCGTCGGCGTGCTGATGGCCGACGAGGCCAGCCAGGCCGGGCTCGACCTGAGGCCGATGCCTGACACGGCCCAGGCCACCATCCGCGAGTGGGTGCCGTTCGCTGCGCCCACCAACCCGGTCGACATCACGGGCCAGGTCACCAACGATGCCACGCTGATCGAACGCACCGCGCGCCTGATGCTGGACCAGGGTGGCTACGCGAGCTGGATCGGCTTCCTGGCCGCCGCCGGCACCGCCGAACGCTTCTGGCCTGTGCTGGAGTCGCTGGTCACGAACCTGCGCAGAGACTACCCCGACAAGCTGCTGGCCCTGAGCACCCTGCTCACACCCGATCGCCGGCAGGCCCTGGAGGCCCTGGGCTGCATGGTGTTCAGCGAACCCACCGAGGCCGTGCGCACCGTGTCCGCGCTGGCGCGCCTGGCCCAGCGCCTGGACGCCCCGGTGGCGCCTGCCGATGCGCCGGCGCCACCGCTCAGCCTGCCGGCGCGGGCGCTGAACGAGCCCGAGTCGCTGGCCGCGCTGGCACAGGCCGGCCTGCGCGTGGTGCCGCACGCCCTGGTGCACAGCGCCGACGAAGCCGTGGCCGCGGCCGGGCGAATGGGCTCGGCGGTGGTGCTCAAGATCGTGTCGGCCGACATCCTGCACAAGTCCGATGCGGGTGGCGTGGTGCTCAACCTGCAAGGCGCCGAGGCCGTGCGCGACGGGTATGCCCGCCTGATGGCGGCCGTGCACCAGAACGTCCCCCAAGCAAGGCTGGACGGCGTGCTCGTCGCGCCCATGGTCGACCGCCACGGCACCGAATGCCTGCTGGGCGTCCAGCGCGACCCGGTGTTCGGCCCGATGGTCATGTTCGGCCTGGGCGGCGTGTTCGTCGAAACCCTGCACGACGTGGTGCTGCGCCCGGCGCCGGTGGGACTGGACCAGGCGCACGAGATGATCCGGGCCACCAAGGCACACGCCCTGCTGACCGGCGCCCGCGGCCGTGAGCCGGCCGACCTGGACCTGCTGGCACGGCAGATCGTGGCGCTGTCGCGCTTTGCCGTGGCCTGCGGCGACACGCTGGACAGCGTGGACATCAACCCCTTCATGGCCCTGCCCGCCTCGCGCGGCGGTGGCTGCGCGGTCGACGCTGTCGTGATCGGCCGCACTCCCGAGCCAAAGGACGCCGCATGAACCCGCCCACCACAAGCACCCGCCACGCCCTGGGCCAGGCCATCGGCCTGACCGCCTTCGTCTGGGGATATCCGCTGGTGGAAAGCCTGCGCACCTGTCGCCTGCAGACCTTGACCGGCAACGGTGAGCACGCCAGCTGGCGCTCCGAAATCGACCAGTTGCAGCACGTGCGCCGGGTGTCCACCGACGCCGACCGCGACGTGGTCACGCCCGCCAACGACCTGCTCTACACCACCGGCTGGATCAACCTGGCCAATGGCCCGCGCCTGCTGCACGTGCCCGCCGCCGCCCGTCATCCGGGCCGCTACTTCGTGCTGGCGCTGTACGACGCCTGGACCAACAACTTCGACAACCCGGGCCTGCGCAACTGTGCGGCCGGGGGCGAGGCGATCTGGCTGGTCGGCCCGGACCACCCGGCCGACGCCTTGCCCGCCGACGGGCGTCGCGTGCTGCGTGCGCCCACCGACCTGGTGTGGCTGATCGCGCGGGTGCTCGCCGGTGCCGGAGACGATGTGATCGCCGCGCAGGCGCTGCAGGCCGAGATCCGGCTGGAACTGCCCGAGGGGACGCGCAGCGGCGCGCGCCCCGGTGTGGTGGACCACTGGAGCGGCCCACCGGAAGACACCATGGCCGCATGGATGGCCCGGCCCGACGACCTCGACAGCTTCGGCCCGCACTTCTTCAACAACCTGTGCCATGGCCTGGCCAGCCAGAAGGTGCCCGAGTCCGACACTGGCCTGGCCCGCTGGATCGCGAGCCAGGGCCTCATGCCCGACCTGTCCTTCGACTTCTTCCAGCTCGACGAAGCACTGCGCGCCGGGCTGCTGCAGGGGCTGTGCGACGGTGCCGCACTGTTGCTGGAAGGCTCGCGCAGCCGCAAGGCCCGGCCCTGGGCGACCCATTTCGGCCTGGGCCGCTATGGTTGCGACTATCTGGTCAGGGCCCTCACCGCCTACAAGGGGCTGGGCGCCCTGGCCGCGGACGAAGCGGTCTACGCCATGGGCGACTTCGATGCCGCCAGGGCGCCGCTGCAGGGCGGTCGGCGCTACCGGCTGCGCTTCGAGCCCGGCGAGCTCCCGCCGGTCGACGCATTCTGGTCGGTCACGCTGTACGACGCCGACCGTTTTCTGTACCCGAACGCCCTCGGCCGCCATTCCATCGGCGACCGCACGCCCGACCTGGTGCACGACGCCGACGGCGGCCTGACGCTGGCCATCTCTCACGAGCCCCCCGCAGACCAGCGCAACTGGCTGCCCGCCCCCGCCGGCCAGTTCTACCTGGTGCTGCGCATGTACCTGCCGCGCCCCGAAGTGCGCAGCTGGACCATTCCCCCCCTGCTAGCGGAGTCTGCATGAACGCCCGACACGAGTACCTCTACACCCAGGCCGTGCAGGCCCTGGTCTACGCCTGGCCGCTGTACGAGATGCAGCGCATGCGCTCCGCCACCTCACCGCGCAAGCTGGCCGGCCATGGCTTCGCAGGCGAGAGCCCCGACAGCAGCCTGCGCTGGTGCAACGCCTTTGTGCACGAACGCGAACTGCTCACCGTCGGTCGCAGCCGCGTCGTGATGCCCAACAACGACACGCTCTACACCAACGCCTGGCTGGACCTGTCGGCCGGCCCGCTGGTGCTGGACATGCCCGACATGGGCACGCGCTACCACGTGCTGGGCATGCTGGACTTCTTCACCAACCCTTTCGGCCACCCCGGCACCCGCACCCTGGGCAACGGCGGTGGCGCCGTGCTGGTCACGCCCCCTGGCTGGCAGGGCGGCTTGCCCGAGGCCTTCCAGGCGCCGGGGCGGCACATCGAGGCGCCCACACCCTGGGTCTGGGTCATCGGGCGCCTGCTGATCGACGGCGCCCACGAACTGGACCAGGTGCATGCGCTGCAGGACGGGTTCGGCATCCGCAGCCTGGCCGACTGGCAGGCCGGCCGCCCCGGCGCTCCACGCCGTTTCGATGCCCGCCACGACCCGCGCGCGCCCTTCGCCCCCCAGCGCTTCCTGGCCATGGCCAACGACGCCCTGCGCGAGAACCCGCCACCTGCTGGCGACAGCGCCCTGCTCACCGGCCTGCGCGCGGTGGGCCTGGGAGCCGATGACGCCACCGTGGCACAGATGTGGGCCGACCCCGCCATGGTCGAGGTGTGGCGCCGCGCCGCCGACACGGTGCAGGCCCTGCTGGACCACCGCGCCGACGCGCTGGGCCAGCACACCCCGGCCACCGGCTGGAGCCGCTCCATGATGTCCCTCACCGGCGGCTTCGGCCACGACCACCTGCTGCGTGCCTTCGTGGCACGCCAGGGCATCGGCGCCCTCTCGCCACATGAGGCGATCTACCCCCGCTGCGAAACCGACAGCACCGGCCGCATGCTCGACGGCGCCCAGCGCTACCGCCTGCGATTCGCACCCGGGCAGTTGCCGCCGGTCAACGCCTTCTGGTCGATCACCCTGTACAGCACGCGCGACTTCATGCTGGTCGACAACCCCATCGCGCGCCACGCCATCGGCGACCGCACACCCGGTCTGCAGCACGATGCCGACGGCGGCCTGACCCTGCACATCCAGCACGCCCCACCCCTGGACGAAACGGCCCGGGCCAACTGGCTGCCCGCGCCGGCCGACGGCTTCTTCCTCTGCCTGCGGGCCTACCTGCCGCGCGCAGAGATGCTGGACGGGCGCTACGTGCTGCCAGCCCCTGAGCCGGTCCGGGACTGAAGAAACGGCGTCCTCGGCACGCCCCGACCGGTCGCCACGGGTGGCGGCGGGCCGTACCATGGACGGCATGAACGCTTCATCCACCGACTTCCTCATCCTCGGCGCCGGCATCGCAGGTGCCTCCATCGGCCACTTCCTGACGCCGCACGGCCGCTGCGTCATGCTCGAACGCGAGAGCCAGCCGGGTTACCACAGCACCGGGCGCTCGGCCGCGCAGTTCATCGCCAGCTACGGGCCGCCGCAGGTGCGGGCGCTCTCGCGCGCCAGCGAGCCCTTTTTCCTGAACCCGCCACCGGGTTTTGCCGAGGCACCGCTGCTCACGCCGCGCGGGCTGCTGACGGTGGCCGGGCCGGACGAGATGCACCACCTGGACGAGGCCTGGGCCACCCTGCAGCAGACCAGCCCGCGCGGTGTCCGACTGAGCGCCGAGGAGGCGCTGGCCAGGGTGCCGGCGCTGCGGCCGGAGAAGGTGAGCGCGGCGATCTACGAACCCGACAGCTTCGACATGGACGTGCACGCCATCCACCAGGGCTACCTGCGCGGCTTCCGGCGCGCGGGCGGCACGCTGGTTTGCGATGCCGAGGTGGTGGCCATCGAGCGCCGCGACGGGCTGTGGCGGGTGCGCACGGCGGCGGGTGCCGAACACGCGGCACCGGTGCTCATCAACGCCGCAGGGGCCTGGTGCGATGCGGTGGCGCAGCTGGCGGGCGTGGCGCCCATCGGCCTGGTGCCCAAACGCCGCACCGCCTTCACCTTCCTGCCACCGGCCGGTACCGACACGGCGCGCTGGCCGCTGCTCCTGGCGGCGGACGAGAGCTTCTACATGAAACCCGACGCGGGCGCCCTGCTCGCCTCACCGGTGAACGAAGACCCGACGCACCCGCAGGACGTGCAGCCCGAAGAGCTGGACATCGCGCTGGGCCTGCACGCGCTGGAGACCTGGACCACGCTCACCCCGCGCCCCACCCACACCTGGGCCGGGTTGCGCTCCTTCGTGGCCGACGGCGAGCTGGTGGGCGGGTTCGACGCGACCGCGCCAGGCTTCTTCTGGTGCGCCGCGCAGGGTGGCTACGGCATCCAGACCAGTGCCGCCATGGGCGAGGCCTGCGCGGCACTGGTGCGCGGGCTGCCGCTGCCGGCGCACATCAGCGCCTGCGGGCTGACGGCGGCCATGCTGTCGCCCGCGCGGGCGACGCTGAAGGGCTGAGAATCAGGTGCTGAACCACCAGAGGACCAGCAGGGCCAGCCCCATGAGCTGGTGCAGACGGACCGCCCAGCGCACCGGGCTCGCCGCGACAGCCGCGCTCCGCGTGAGTGAACGCGCCCACAGGCCGATCAGGCCCGACACGGCGTACACCACCGACCAGGCGAACCAGTAGACCCCCAGGCCCATGCAGCCGAAGCTCTCGCAGTGCATGCGCAGGCCGTAGACCACGCCGACCACCAGCGCGACGAACAAGGCCCCGTACACCGCCGCTGCGGCAAGCGCCAGCGTTTCCGATGGCCTGGCTTCCGTCTCGACCGCGGCACCGGCAGGCGGCCGGGGCACGCCCATCGCGTACAGCTTCTCCTCCACCGCCACCAGCCCCATCTGCTGCGCGGCCTGCAGCGGCGTGGCGGCGTCGAACTCGGACGGCAGGGCCGGGTTGGCCCCATGGTCCAGCAGGTACAGGGCCACCGCCTCCTGCCCCGCCAGAATCGCGGCCACCAGCGGCGTGGACAGGAACTCTGGGTGGGCGTAGTTCACGTCGACGCCCGACTTCACATGGTGTTCCACCAGCGCCAGATCGCCCGCGCAACCGGCGTTGAACATCTCTTTCCAGTCACCTCCAGACATACGTCCCCTCTTGTTCGACGGTGGTCGCCCGCAACTTGCGACCGACGCGCAGTCTGACAGAGAGCCGACCACCCTGGGGTTTCTGCAGAAACCGAAGGGGCAATGCAGGGCGCCTGCGGCACACTGGCGTGCGCCATGGCCGCCACCCACACCGCCACCGCTCCCGACCTCATCGTCGCCCGTCCCGAAGGCCTGTACTGCCCGGCCGGCGACTTCTTCATCGACCCCTGGCGGCCGGTGGAACGGGCCGTGATCACGCACGGCCATTCGGACCACGCGCGCTGGGGCCATGCGCACTACCTGGCGCACACGCACAGCGCCGGCACGCTGCGCCAGCGGCTGGGGGCCGACATCCACCTGCAGACGCTGGAGTACGACGAGGTGATCGAACACAACGGCGTGCGCCTGTCGCTGCACCCGGCCGGCCATGTGCTGGGCTCGGCCCAGGTGCGGCTGGAGCATGGCGGGCGCGTGTGGGTCGCCTCGGGCGACTACAAGACCGAGGCCGACGGCACCTGCGCGCCTTTCGAGCCCGTGCGCTGCGACACCTTCATCACCGAATCGACTTTTGGCCTGCCCATCTACCGCTGGCCCACGCAGGCGGTGCTGTTCGACGAGATCAACGCCTGGTGGCGGCGCAACGCCGACGAGGGCCGCGCCTCGGTGCTGCTCTGTTACGCCTTCGGCAAGGCGCAGCGGCTGCTGCACGGGGTGGACGCCAGCATCGGCCCCATCGTCGTGCACGGCGCGGTGGAGCCATTGAACGCGGTGTACCGCGCGGCCGGCGTCGAACTGCCGCCCACGCACCGTGTGACCGAACTCGACAAGACCGCGCTGCAGCGCGCGCTGGTGCTCGCCCCGCCCTCGGCCCAGGGCACGCCGTGGATGAAGCGCTTCGGCGCCGACGCGGTGGACGCGTTTGCCAGCGGCTGGATGCTGGTGCGCGGCACGCGGCGGCGGCGTGGCGTGGACCGCGGTTTCGTCATGTCCGACCACGCCGACTGGCCGGGGCTGATGAGCGCCATCAAAGCGACCGGCGCGGAGCACATCCGCGTGACGCACGGCAGCGTGCCGGTGCTGGTGCGCTGGCTGACCGAGCAGGGGCTGGACGCACAGGCCTTCGAGACCGAGTACGGCGACGAGGATGCGGCGGACAAGGCTGCGCCGGAGGCGCCCACGGAGCCAGCGGCATGAAGCGTTTCGCCGCCCTCTACCGCGAGCTGGACGCCAGCACCGCCACGCGCGAGAAGCAGGCCGCGCTGCAGCGTTACTTTTCAGAAGCACCGGCCGAAGACGCGGCCTGGGCGGTGTACTTCCTGGCCGGCGGCAAACCGCGCCAGACTGTGCCCACGCGCGCGCTGCGCGAACTGGCGCAGGCGGCAGCGGGCCTGCCCGAATGGCTGTTCGAAGAGAGCTACCAGACCGTGGGCGACCTGGCCGAGACGGTGTCGTTGCTGCTGCCGGCGGCCACGGCGCCGGTGGACCGTGGTCTGGCCGAGTGGCTGACCCGGCACCTGCTGCCGCTGCGCGGACTGCCGCCAGACGCATTGAACGAGAAGCTGCGCGAGCAGTGGAACGTCCTGCCCGATGACCAGCGCTTCGTCTACTTCAAGCTCATCACCGGCGGCTTCCGCGTCGGCGTGTCCAAGCTCCAGGTCACACAGGCGCTGGCGGCCGTGGCGGGGGTCGACCCCAAACGGGTGGCCCAGCGGCTGATGGGCTACACGCACATCGGCGCGCAGCCGTCGGCCGCCGACTATGCGGCGCTGGTGGCGCCGGAGAGCACCGCCGAACAGCAGCCGCAGACCAGCGGCCAGCCCTACCCCTTCTTCCTGGCCCATCCGTTCAACGAAGCGCTGGACCGCTTCGACGAGCTGCTCGGCCCGCCGGCCGACTGGCAGGTGGAATGGAAGTGGGACGGCATCCGCGCGCAACTGGTGAGACGCGCGGGCCAGGTCTGGCTGTGGTCGCGCGGCGAGGAGCTGGTGACCGAGCGCTTTCCCGAACTCGCCGCGCTGGGCGACGCCCTGCCCGAGGGCACGGTACTCGACGGCGAGATCGTGGTGTGGAGAGAGAACAGACCGCAGCCCTTCGCCGACCTGCAGAAGCGCATCGGCCGCAAGACGCTGGGGCCGAAGATCCTGCGCGAACTGCCGGTGGCGCTGCTGGCCTACGACCTGCTTGAAGAAAGCGGGCAGGACCTGCGCGAGCAACCCCTGCACGCGCGCCGCGCGGCGCTGGACGCGCTGGTGCAGGACATGAACCACCCGCTGCTGATCGCCAGCCCGTTGCTGACCGGTGCCACCTGGACGGAACTTGCAACGCTGCGAGAGGAAGCCCGCGAACGCGGCACCGAAGGCTTCATGCTCAAGCAGCGCACCAGCGCCTACGGCGTGGGCCGCACCAAGGCCGCGGGCACCTGGTGGAAGTGGAAGATCGACCCCATGAGCGTGGACGCGGTGCTGATCTACGCCCAGCGCGGCCACGGCCGCCGCGCCAGCGTCTACAGCGACTACACCTTTGCATTGTGGAACGCGCCGCCGGGCACCGAAGGCCGGCAGCTGGTGCCTTTCGCCAAGGCCTACTCGGGCCTCTCCGACGCCGAGATGGCCAAGGTGGACGCCATCATCCGCGCCACCACCATCGAGAGCTTCGGCCCGGTGCGCAGCGTGCGGCCCACGCTCGTGTTTGAACTGGGTTTCGAAGGCATCGCACGCAGCCCGCGCCACAAAAGCGGCATCGCGGTGCGCTTCCCGCGCATGCTGCGCTGGCGCGAGGACAAACCCGTCGACGAGGCCGACACGCTGCAGACGCTGGCCGCGCTGTTGCCCGGGGGCGCCGCGTGAAAAAGCCCGACGCCGCCGCCTGGATGGCCGCGCGCGGCTGGTCGCCGTTTCCGTTTCAGCGCGAGGTGTGGGACGCGATGGCGCGTGGCGAGAGCGGCCTGCTGCACGCCACCACCGGCGCCGGCAAGACCTACGCCGTGTGGCTGGGCGCGCTGCAGGCACTGGCCGACACGGAGGCCAAGCGCACGCCGCCGCTGACCGTGGTCTGGCTCACGCCCATGCGCGCGCTGGCGGCCGACACGCTGCGGGCGCTCAAGGATCCCCTGCCCGACCTGGCGCCCGCGTGGACGGCCGGCGCCCGCAGCGGCGACACCAGCAGCAGCGAGCGCGCCAAGCAGGCCGAGCGCCTGCCCACGGTGCTGGTGACGACGCCCGAGAGCCTGAGCCTGCTGATCGCCCGCGCCGACGCGCCCGAGACCCTGGGCCGCACCGCCCTGGTGGTGGTGGACGAGTGGCACGAGTTGATGGGCAACAAGCGCGGCGTGCAGGCGCAACTGGCCATCGCGCGGCTGAGGCGGTGGAACCCGGCCCTGCGCATCTGGGGCATGTCGGCCACGCTGGGCAACCTGGATGAAGCCATGCACACCCTGCTCGGCCCGCAGGCCGCAGAGGCCGGCCGCATGGTGCGCGGCCAGACCCCCAAGCAACTGACGGTGGACACCCTGCTGCCGCCGCGCGTGGACCGTTTCCCCTGGGGTGGCCACCTGGGCCTGGCCATGCTGCCGTCGGTGGTGAACGAGATCGAGCGCAGCGGCAGCACGCTGGTGTTCACCAACACCCGCTCGCAGGCCGAGATCTGGTACCAGGCGCTGCTGGACGCCAAGCCCGAGTGGGCGGGGCTGATCGCGCTGCACCACGGTTCGCTGGACCGTGCGGTGCGCGAATGGGTGGAGGCCGGTCTGAAGGCCGGCGAACTGCGCGCCGTGGTCTGCACCAGCAGCCTGGACCTGGGCGTGGACTTCCTGCCGGTCGAGCGCGTGCTGCAGATCGGTTCGCCCAAGGGCGTTGCGCGGCTGCTGCAGCGCGCGGGCCGCTCGGGCCACGCGCCGGGCCGGCCTTCGCGCGTGAGCATCGTGCCCACGCACAGCCTGGAACTGGTGGAAGGCGCGGCCGCCCGCGCAGCGGTGACGGCCGGGCAGATCGAGGCGCGCGAGACGCCGAAGCAACCGCTGGACGTGCTGGTGCAGCACCTGGTCACGGTCGCGCTCGGCGGCGGCTTCACGCCCGACGCGCTGCTGGCCGAAATCCGCAGCACGGCCGCCTACGCCGAGCTGTCAGAAGACCACTGGCGCTGGTGCCTGGACTTCGTCTCGCAAGGCGGCCCCTCGCTCGCCGCGTATCCGGACTACCACCGCGTGGTGGCCGACGAACACGGCGTCTGGCGCGTGCCCGACGCGCGGCTCGCGCGGCGCCACCGCATGAACATCGGCACCATCGTGAGCGACGCGAGCATGTCGGTGCAATACGTCGGCGGCAGCAAGATCGGGAATGTGGAAGAGAGCTTTGCCGCGCGCCTGAAACCGGGTGACTGCTTTCTGTTCGCGGGCCGGCTGCTGGAGCTGGTGCGCGTCCACGACATGACGGCCTGGGTCAAGCGCGTGAAACCTGGCGACATGGGCCGCAAGCCCACCGTGCCGCGCTGGAACGGCGGCAAGATGCCGCTGTCGACCACGCTGGCCGACGCGGTGGTGGCGCAGCTGGCGCGCGTGCAGGCCGGCGACTTCGACGACCCCGAGCTGCAGGCCGCCCGGCCGCTGCTCGATTTGCAGGCGCAGTGGTCGGCCCTGCCCTCGCCCGACACGCTGCTCGCGGAAGTCATGCACTCGCGCGAAGGCACGCACCTCTTCCTCTACCCCTTCGCCGGCCGGCACGTGCACCTGGGCCTGGCCAACCTGATCGCCTGGCGCGTGGCGCAGCGCGCGCCCAACACCTTCTCCATCGCGGTCAACGACTACGGCTTCGAGCTGCTGAGCGCGACCGCGATCGACTGGCCATCGCTGCTGCCCGATCTGTTGAAAGAACAGACCGACGACGAAGCCTTGCTGAACGAAATCCTGCAGAGCCTGAACGCCAGCGAACTGGCGCAGCGGCGCTTCCGCGAGATCGCGCGCGTCTCGGGTCTGGTCTTCCAGGGCCACCCGGGCGAGAAGCGCAGCAGCCGGCAGCTGCAGGCGTCCAGCAGCCTGTTCTGGGAGGTGTTCCGCAAGTACGACCCTGGCAACCGCCTGCTGCAGCAGGCCGAAGCCGAGCTGCTGGCGCAGGAGCTGGAGATCGGCCGCCTGCGCGAGGCGCTGCGCCGCATGGCGCGGCAGGCGCTGGTGCTGAAGGATCTGGCGCGGCCCACACCGTTTGCCTTCCCGCTGATGGTCGAGCGCCTGCGCGAGAAGCTGAGCAACGAGAGCGTGGCCGACCGCATCGCGCGCATGCTGGCGCAGCTGGAGAAAGCTGCAGGCGGCCATGCGGACAGCGACCCGGAACAGGTGCGCGGCTCGCTGGCCTTCGGGCGCGAGGGCGCGCCGGACAAGCCCCCCGCGGCGGCGAAGCGGGCACGGCGGCCACACCGCCCCCGAAGACCGCTTTAGGCTGCAGACTCCAGGCCCAGCCGCCACAATCCAGCGCTCCACCCTCCACACCACGCGACCATGACCCTCATCGTCCACCACCTGAACAACTCCCGTTCGCAGCGCCTGCTGTGGATGCTCGAAGAGCTGGAACTGCCCTACGAGATCCGCTTCTACGAGCGCGACAAGGCGACCATGCTCGCGCCGCCCGAATTGAAGAAGGTGCACCCGCTGGGCAAGTCGCCGGTGCTGGAAGACGGCAAGCTCAAGCTGGTGGAGACCGGCGCCATCTGCGAGTACCTGGTCGACAAGACCGGCCAGCTCGGCCCCGCCAACCAGGGCGAGGGGCTGCTGCAGTACCGCCAGTTCATGCACTACGCCGAAGGCTCGCTCATGCCCAACCTGCTGCTCATGCTGGCCATGAGCAAGGTGCCGCTGATCGGCGGGATTGCGGTGAAAAAGGTGCAGCCCATGGTGGACGTGCACCTGGACTATGTGGAGCAGGTGCTGGCCTCACGCCCCTGGTTCGCCGGCAAGCAGATGACCGCGGCCGACATCATGATGAGCTTCCCGCTCGAAGCCGCCGTCGCGCGCGCCGGCCTCGGCCCCTCGCGCCCGGCCACCATGGCGTGGCTCAAGAAGATCCACGCGCGCCCGGCCTACCAAACGGCTCTGAAAAAAGGTGGCACCTACGACTACGCCTGACGGGCACGCCACCGTCCACTGGGCCGGTGAGGCGCTGCACCTGCTGCCCGCGCACGCGCTGTGGTGGCCGGCGGGCCAGGCGCTGTTCATCGCCGACCTGCACCTGGGCAAGGCCGCCAGCTACCGCGCGCTGGGCCAGCCCGTGCCCGGCGGCACCACGCGCGACAACCTCGCGCGGCTGAGCGAGCTCATCGCCTTGCACCGCCCCCAACGGCTGGTGTTCCTGGGCGACTTCCTGCACGCGGCCACCGGCCGCACGCCCCCGGTGCTCAAGGCCCTGCACGACTGGCGCGAACGCCACCGCAGCGTGGCGATGACCCTGGTGCGCGGCAACCACGACGACCGTGCGGGCGACCCGCCGCCCGAGGCGCGCATCGAGGTGGTGGACGAGCCCTGGCTGCTCGGCCCCTTCGCCTGCTGCCACCACCCACAAGCCCACCCCACCCACTTCGTGCTCGCCGGCCACCTGCACCCGGTCTGCCAACTCAGCGGCCCCGCGCGCGACGCGCTGCGCCTGCCCTGCTTCGTGAGCGAACCGGGCCAGGCCGTGCTGCCGGCGTTTGGGGCGTTCACTGGCGGGCATGCGCTGCCGGCTGCGCCGGGCAGGTGCTTTCATGCGATTGGCGGGCAGCGGGTGTGGGCTGTGCCGGGGGGATGACTGAACACCGCGCACAGCTGTAGCGATCGGATCTCTCGATGGGTGCAGGCGTGCAAGGAGCGCCCCAGGTGGCAGAAGGCCGTGGTCGCGCTGGCTCACAAGAGCGCTCGCATCCTCCGGGCGGAGATGATGCGCAGCCAGCGCTTTGATCCTCAGCACATCAACATCAAGCTCGGCACGATCGCGCCGCTTGAACACGTCGGTTTCCCTGCGGGACAAAACACAAGAGATGACCTAACAGGTCAGACCGGCAGCGCGCAAACTCTACTAAACATTAGTGCCCACGCCGCAAGTGAACCGCCTCGGGTCCCGAGGCGGTTCACAAGGCCCAAGGTCCACGCCAACGGATTGGAGCCGCGCTGAGCGGTTCGTGTCTGGGTCCGCAGTGCCCTCATCACCGCGACAAGGCCGTCCTTAGAGTGGCAGACCGTTCTCTGTCGGGCTATGCGTTGACGTCATCGAAGGTCTTAACCACATACACAGAAAACGCAGTCCAACACCGTTGACACGTTGGGAAGTCCCTGGAATGGGTGTCGGTCATCGGGCCTATGGCAATAGTTGGGCATTCCCAACGACCCAACCTAGCAGGGCGCCGGCGGTACGAACCAATTCGCGCGCGGCTTCAGGAGCAAGGGCCACACCGACCACGATGTTCGTAAGGGTTCCCATTGCAAGGGTGATCCAGTCCTTCCGGCCAAGTCTTGATGATGAATCGGCAAGATGCTCAAGACGCGCCTGAATGAACTGCAGATCCGATTGCGAGTGCTCTGCGCTGGACTTCAGGAAAGCGTGTATCTCGCCGACTGCAAGTCGTATTCTTTCCTGCTCGTTCAATGAGAATGGTGCGTTCTCAATGTCGTCGATTCTTGCGGCAACGAGCTTCTTGTCCTCCTTGGCCAAGACCCATAGATCTGGCTGCTCAACTTCGTTCTTAACAATTTCCAGCCAGCGTCTCAACTGATGTCTGACCTCCTCCCATGAGTCGACTTGGCCGCAGTCCAGTTCAGCGGCACGGTCCTCGCGAGGGGTGAATCGAGGGTTTGCCCGGCCTTCAAACCTATCAAACACGAAGTGAAAGCCCGTTGGACTATGGATTAGCTCCTCAACCGGAGAATCTCCGTTGTCGTGCCAGCGAGTGCTTGTCTTCGACCAGTCGAAGTCGAGGGGGTCAAAGCCGGCCTCCTTGATGACAGCAAATACGTGGTTCCGTTGGCTTCGGAGCAGCGCTGTATGCATAGTTAGAGTGGTGTTTGCGACGCCTAGTGGGATGTATCCAGCACATACCTGCGGGAAATTCTGGTCACGTCATTTCCCCGACAGCGCAATCAGATCAACCTGTTGCGCGTGAATACCTGTCATTTATACAGGTAGACAAACCCCGTAAAACCCGGGAGCCTCGTACATCCGGCACCTTGAACTTTGCCCCGCCCAGCCCCTCACACCGCCCATGCCCCACACCCACCTGATCGAGGCCGATGGCCTGTCCATGCAATACACCATCGGCACCCGCCAGGTGCAGGTGCTGCGCGACGTGAACCTGCGCGTCGCGGCTGGCACGAGCGTGGCCATTGCCGGGCCTTCGGGGTCGGGCAAGACCTCGCTGCTGCTCCTGCTCTCGGGACTGGAGCGGCCCGGTGCGGGGCGCATCCGCATCGACGGCACCGACCTGGGCCGCCTGAGCAGCGACGGGCTGGCCGACCTGCGGCGCGAGCGGGTGGGCATCGTCTTTCAGAGCTTTCACCTGCTGCCCAGCCTGAGCGCGCTGGACAACGCCGCCCTGCCGCTGCAGATGGCGGGGGCCAGCGGCGCGCGCGAGGCGGCGGCCGCGATGCTGCAGCGGGTGGGCCTGGGGGACCGGCTGCACCACCGGCCTTCGCAGCTGTCGGGCGGCGAGCAGCAGCGCGTGGCGATTGCGCGGGCGCTGGTTCACCGGCCGCGCCTGCTGCTGGCCGACGAGCCCACCGGCAACCTGGACGACCAGACGGCCGGGGCGGTGCGCGAGCTGATCTTCAGCCTCAACCGCGAGCTGGGCACGACCCTGGTGCTGGTGACGCACGACCTGGATTTCGCCGCTCGCTGCGACCGCGTGCTGCGCCTGCACGACGGGCAGCTGCATGAAACGCTGGAGGGGCGCGAAGCCCCGACCTCCCGCCAGCCGGAGGCGAGCAATGCCCTTTCTGCTTGACCTGGCCTGGCGCGACCTGCGCGCCAGCGGCCGGCGTCTCTGGATCTTTGTCGCCTGCCTGGTGCTGGGCGTCTCGCTGGTGGCGGCGGGCGGCGGCCTGTACCGCCAGGTGGCCGACGCGCTGCGCCACGACGCGCGGCTGATCTTCGGTGGCGACGTGGAGGTGGAGTCGCCCCAGCCGCTGCCGGCCGATGCGCTGGCCTGGATGCAGGCGCGCGGCACCGTCTCGCGCGTGATCGAGCTGCGCACCATGCTGCGTCTGGAGAGCGGCCGCGCGCAACTGATCGAGCTGCTGAGCGCCGACGCCGCCTACCCGCTGTACGGCGCGGTGGCGCTGCAGCCGGCGGGCACGCTGGCCGACACGCTGGCGCAACGGGACGGCCTGTGGGGCGCGGCGGTCGATGCCGCGCTGGCCACGCGCCTGGGCCTGAAGCCCGGTGACCGCATCGAGGTCGGCAACCTGTCGCTGACCGTGCGCGCGCTCACCATTCGCCAGCCCGACCGCAGCCTGCGCGCCGACTGGGGCGCGGCGCCGGTGCTGGTGGCCGAGGGCGCGCTCATGGCCACCGGCCTGGTGCAGCCGCTCAGCCGGGTGGAACACCACTACCGCGTGCGCACCACCGAGCCGGCCAACGCGTGGCGCGACCAGTTCATCGCCACCTTCCCCGCGCTGGATGCCGAGACGCGCAGCTTCGACGAGCGCAGCGACCGCATGGCCGAGGTGCTGGGCCAGATCGGCTCGGGCCTGCTGCTGATCGGTTTCTCGGCGCTGTTCATCGGCGGGCTGGGCGTGTTCAACAGCGTGCAGGCCTACCTGCAGGGCAAGCTGACCAGCCTGGCCACGCTGCGCGCGCTGGGCCTGCGCGACGGCCGGCTGGCCGCGTTTGTGTTGCTGCAGATCGGGCTGCTCGCGGTGCTGGCGAGCGCGGCGGGCGCGCTGCTGGGCATGGGCCTGGCGCTGGCCGGCGCGCAGCTGGCGGCCGACAAGCTGCCGGTGACGCTGCTGCTGCACAGCCTGTGGCCGCCCGCGCTGCTGGCGCTGGTGTTTGGCGTGCTGACCGCGCTGGCGTTCTCGCTGCCGGCACTGGGGCGGGCCTTGTCGGTGAGCCCGGCCGCGCTGTTTCGCGGCGTGGAGGGGCAGGTGCTGCATACGCCGCGCCGCGCGCGCTGGCTCACCGCCGCCGTGGCCGGCGCCACGCTGGCGCTGCTGGTGGCCACCCTGCCCGACCCGCGCTTTGGCCTGGCCTTCGTGCTGACCACGGCCGCTCTGCTGGGCGTGCTCGACCTCGCCACACGCGGCCTGCGCCGCGTGGCCGCGCGCCTGCAGCACCACCGGGCGCTGCCCTTGCCGCTGCAGCTGGCGCTGGCCGGACTGCAGCAGCCGCATTCGCCGCTGCGCACCGCCCTGCTCTCGCTGGGCTCGGCGCTCACGCTGCTGGTGGCCTGCACCCTGGTGGTGGCCACGCTGCTGCGCACGGTGAACGACACCGTGCCCGAGCAGGCGCCGGCCCTGGTGTTCTACGACGTGCAGACCGACCAGATCCCGCTGCTGCGCGAGACGCTCCAGGCCTCGCCCGGCCTGGAAGCGGTGAAGACCGCGCCGCTGGTGCTGGGCCGGCTGGTGGCCGTCAACGGCGAGGCGCTGCGTGAAAGTGGCGATGGCGAACGCGCCCGCGAATCGCACGACGAACACAAGCTGAGCGACCGCAGCGGCAACTTCGACGACGTGGTGATCGACCGTGGCGCGTGGTGGCCAGAAGACCATCAGGGAGAACCGCTGGTGGCGATGGAAGACCGCGAGGCCGACGGGCTGGGCCTGCAGGTGGGCGACCGGCTGCGCTTCGAGATCCTGGGCCAGCCGGTGGAGGCGACGCTCTCCGCCATCTACAGCCAGCGGCGCATGCAGTCGCGCCTGTGGCTCGAAGCCATCTTCAGCGACGGTGTGCTGGACCCCTTCATCACCCGCCACGTGGGCGCGGCCTGGATGCCGACCGACCAGACCCTGGACGCACAGGACCGGCTGGCGGCGGCCGCACCCAACATCGCCACCGCGCGCACCGAGTCCATGTTGCGCGAGACCCGCGCGCTGATGGCCCGCGCCAGCGGCGGGCTGGCGGTGGTGGCCGGTGTGTGCCTGGCCGCGAGCCTGCTGGTGCTGGCCAGCGTGGTGGCCGCCAGCCGCAGCCGCCCAGCTCTACGACGCCACGGTGATGCACGCGCTGGGCGCGCGGCATTCGCTGCTGCGGCGCGTGCTGGTGTGGGAATACGTGCTGCTGGCCGCCGTGACCGCCGGCTTCGCCCTGCTGGCCGGCAGCGCGCTGGCCACCGCGCTGCTGCAGTGGCGGCTGGACATGAGCCCGGCCGGCCTGTACTGGAGCGGGCTGCTCACGGCGGCCGGTGTGAGCGCGATGAGCCTGGGGCTGGGCGCGCGCTACCTGCTGGCGCGGATGCGCCTGAACCCCGCCATGCTGCTGCGCAGCGGAGGTTGAAAACAGCGACCGGCGCTGCAGAATGCCGGCATGAACCTCCAGCACCACAACCCCTACCCCAGCACCCGCCTGCCGCTGTTCGCGCGCAACGTGGTCAGCACCTCGCACCCGCTGGCCGCGCAGGCCGGGCTGCGCATGCTGCTGGCCGGCGGCAACGCGGTGGACGCGGCCATTGCCGCGGCGGCGGCGCTGACCATCACCGAGCCGGTGAGCAACGGCCTGGGCTCGGACGCCTTCTGCATCCTCTGGGACGGGCAGCAGCTGCACGGCCTGAACGCCAGCGGCACCGCGCCCCAGGCCTGGACGCCCGGCTACTTCCACGGCAAGTACGGCGCCGATGCGCTGACGCCGCCCAAGCGCGGGCTGGATTCGGTGACCGTGCCTGGCGCAGTGGCGGGCTGGGTGGCGCTGAGCGAGCGCTTCGGCAAGCTGCCCTTTGCCGACCTGATGCAGCCGGCGATTGAACTGGCCGAGCGCGGTTATGCGGTGCCGGTGGTGGTGCAGCAGAAGTGGGCGGCGGCCACGCCCGAACTGCAGTCGCTGCCGGGGTTTGCACAGGCCTTCCTGCCCTGGGGCCGTGCGCCGCAGGTGGGCGAGCTGTTCCGTTTTCCGGCCGCGGCCAAGGGCCTGCGCGCCATCGCCGAAACCAAGGGTGAGGCCTTCTACCGCGGCCCCATCGCGCAAGCGCTCGCGCGCTTTGCAGCACAACACGGCGGCGCGCTGACCGAGGCCGACCTCGCGGCCTACCGACCCGAATGGGTGACGCCCATCGCACAGGACTACCGCGGCTACACGCTGCACGAGATCCCGCCCAACGGCCAGGGCATCGCGGCGCTGATCGCGCTGGGCATCCTCTCGAACTTCGACGTGGCGGCCCTGAAGGTGGACAGCGTGGCCGCGCAGCACCTGCAGATCGAGGCAATGAAGCTGGCCTTTGCCGACGTCTACCGCTACGTGGCCGAGCCGGGCGCGATGGACCTGAGCCCCGCGCAGATGCTGGACCCGGCCTACCTGAAGCAGCGCGCGGCGCTGATCGACATGACGAAGGCGCAGGACTTCGGCGCCGGCAACCCGGCCAAGGGCGGCACGGTGTACCTGACCGCCGCCGACGAGCGCGGGATGATGGTCAGCTTCATCCAGAGCAACTACATGGGCTTCGGCTCGGGCGCGGTCGAGCCCACGTTCGGCATCAGCCTGCAGAACCGCGGCCACGGCTTCAACCTGAACACCGGCCCGGGCCGCAACACCGCCAACCTGGTGGCGCCGGGCAAGCGCCCCTTCCACACCATCATCCCGGCCTTCCTCACGAAGGATGGCCAGCCGGTGATGAGCTACGGCGTGATGGGCGCCAACATGCAGCCGCAGGGCCACATGCAGACCCTGGTGCGCCTGCTCGACCACGGCCAGAGCCTGCAGGCCGCCTGCGACGCGCCGCGCTGGCGCTTCGACGCGGGGCTGCACATCAACGTGGAATCGGCGATGGACCGGGCCACCGTGCAGGGCCTGCACGACCTGGGCCACCAGACCCGGCTGATCGACGACCCCTACCAGGACTTCGGCGCCGGCCAGTTCATCTGGCGCCTGGGCGACCCGGGCAGTGAAGGCTACGTGGCCGCGAGCGACCCGCGGCGCGACGGTGCGGCCGTGGGGTTCTGAGGTAACAGGCGGCTTCGGCGCTTCTCTACAATCGCGCCCTTTTGCCCGAGGGAGCGCGCACCGTGAACATCGTCGTCCTGGAAGAACTCAAGGCCTACATCGAACCGCTGACGCCCGACGAACACGACGCGCTGGAGCGCAGCCTGCTGGCCGAGGGTTGCCGCGACGCGCTGGTGCTGTGGGGCGACATCCTGGTCGATGGCCACAACCGCTACGGCATCTGCACCAAGCACGGCCTGCCGTTCCAGACGGTGCAGAACCCGCGCTTCCAGTCGATGGAAGACGTGCACCTGTGGATGATCGACCAGCACCTGGGGCGGCGCAGCCTCTCGGACTTCCAGCGCGGTGTGCTGGCGCTGCGCAAGCGCGAAATCGTGGCCGAGCGGCGCTCGCGCGCCAAGGCCGAGGCGGACCAGGCCGCCGGGCCGGTGCCTGAAGCGCCGACCGGCGACGCCCCATGGGAAGGCGAGGCGCCCGCCGCCGCGCTGGCCGCCGTGCTCGAACCCAAACCGCTGCAGAGCCGCGAGGACATCGCGCGCGCCGCGCGCCTGAGCGCTTCGCAGGTCGGCATGATCGAAAAGATCCAGAAGCAGGCCGCGCCCGAGGTGGTGGCCGCCGTGCGGGCCGGTGACATTTCGCTCAACGCCGCCGCCGTGGTCGCCACCCTGCCGGAGGAAGAACAGCGCGCCGCCGCGGCCGCCGGCAAGGACGAGCTGAAGCAGGCCGCCAAGCGCGTGCGCGAGTCGCGCCGCAAGCCGCGCGATGAGAGCGCCGAAGCCTCCAGCGACGCGGCCCCCGAAGCGGCCCCCGCCAGCGACGAGGTGAGCGCCCTGCGCCAGCGCGTCGCGCAACTCGAAGCCGAGAACGCCGAACTGCGCCAGCAGGTGCAGATGCTCAGCGCGCAGCTGGTCTGAGGCGGCCGTCGCGCGGGCCGCGTGCGGGACAATCGCGGCACCGCCCGCACGACCGCGCCATGAACACGCTGCCCACACCCGCCACCCGCCCGCCCCACTGCTCGCACGGCCACGCCTTCGACAGCGGCAACCCGGCCGCCGAGCGCGGCACGCGCCTGGTGATGTGGCTGACGCTGGGCACCATGGTGGTGGAGATCGCTGCGGGCTGGTGGTTCAACTCCATGGCGCTGCTGGCCGACGGCTGGCATATGAGTTCGCACGCGGTGGCCATCGGCCTCTCGGCCCTGGCCTACGCCATGGCGCGGCGCCTGGCCGCCGACCCGCGCTTTGCTTTCGGCACCTGGAAGATCGAGGTGCTGGCGGGGTTTTCGAGCGCGCTGTTCCTGCTGGGCGTGGCAGCACTGATGGTGGTGGGCTCGGTGGAGCGCCTGCTGGACCCGCAGCCGATCCGCTACGCGGAGGCGATGGCGGTGGGCGTGCTGGGGCTGGTGGTGAACCTGGCCAGCGCCTTCATCCTCGGCGGCGCGCACCACGGTCACGACCATGGCCACGCGCATGCCCATGAGCACCACGACCACGATGGCCCTGGCCACCACGAAGACCTGAACCTGCGCGCCGCCTACCTGCACGTGATCGCCGACGCCGCCACCTCGGTGCTGGCCATCCTGGCGCTGGCGGGCGGCTGGTGGCTGGGCTGGAGCTGGCTGGACCCGGTGATGGGCGTGGTCGGCGCGGTGCTGGTGGCCGTCTGGGCCAAGGGCCTGATCGCCGAGACCGGCAAGGTGCTGCTGGACCGGGAGATGGACCACCCGGTGGTCGGCGAGATCCGCGAGGTGGTCGCCGAACACGCGGCCGCCCACGGCCTGCGGCTGACCGACCTGCACGTCTGGCGCGTGGGCCGCGGCGCCTGGGCCTGTGCGTTGACCCTGGTCACCAGCGACCCGGCGCTGACCGCCGACGCCGTGCGGCAGTGGCTGGGGGTGCACGAGGAGATCGTGCACGTCACCGTCGAACTGCAAAGGGCCTGAAGCCCCGCGCCGTCAGGCCGGCTGCAGGAACACGCGCGCCTTGCGCGGCGAGACCACCAGGGTCTCGCCTTCCTGGAAGCCGAGTTCGCGGAACTGCTGCGCCGGAATCTGCGCCTCGATCAGCGGGTCGTGGCCGTCGCGCGGCGCGGCGTCCACCGGCATGAGCTCCAGCCGCGCGATGGGGCCGACCACGATGGCGCGGTCCAGCCGGGCGACGATGCCATGCGGGCGCCCCGCGGCATCGACCTCGCCACCGGCCTGGTAGCGGTGCACGTCCAGGTCGTGCGGGCGCACGTAGGCGAAGGCCTGGGCGTTCTGGGCGCTGGCGTGTTCGGGCGTCTGGATGGCCACGCCGTCCAGGTGCAGCAGGCCTTCGTGCGCGCGGCCGTGGAACAGGTTCACGTCGCCCAGGAAGCCGTAGACAAACGGGCTGGCCGGGTGGTCCCACACGTCCTGCGGCGAACCGACCTGCTCCACCACGCCCTGGTTCATCAGCACCACGCGGTCGGCCACTTCCAGGGCTTCCTCCTGGTCGTGCGTGACGAAGATGGAGGTGACGTGCAGCTCGTCGTGCAGGCGGCGCAGCCACCTTCTCAACTCTTTTCTCACCTTCGCGTCCAGCGCGCCGAAAGGTTCGTCCAGCAGCAGCACATTGGGCTCGACCGCGAGCGCGCGGGCGAGCGCGATGCGCTGGCGCTGGCCGCCGGAGAGCTGGGACGGGTAGCGGTCGGCGATCCAGTCCAGCTGCACCAGCTTGAGCAGGTCGGTCACTTTCTTCCTGATCTGCGCCTCGCTCGGGCGCTCGCCGCGCGGCTTGACGCGCAGGCCGAAGGCCACGTTCTCGAACACCGTCATGTGGCGGAACAGCGCGTAGTGCTGGAACACGAAGCCCACGTTGCGATCACGCACGTGCACGTCGGTGGTGTCTTCGCCGCTGAAGTGGATGCTGCCGGTGTCCGGCGTTTCCAGGCCGGCGATGATGCGCAGCAGCGTGGTCTTGCCGCAGCCCGAGGGGCCCAGCAGGGCCAGCAGTTCGCCGGAGTCGATGTCGAGGTTGACGTTCTTCAGCGCGTGGAAGTTGCCGAAGTGCTTGTTGACGTCGCGGATCTGGATGCTCATGGTTTCGTCCTCGTTCGGGTCAGGCGGCGGAGGCCACGGGGGCCGGCGCGGCGCGTGCGTGCGGGTTCTCCGGCGGCAGTTCGGCAATCGCCTTCATCTCGCGTTCGTGGCGCCACTCCACCACGCTCTTGATCACCAGCGTGACCAGGGCCAGCAGGGCCAGCAGCGAGGCTACGGCAAACGCGGCCACCGACTGGTACTCGTTGTAGAGCACCTCGATGTGCAGCGGCATGGTGTTGGTCTGGCCGCGGATGTGGCCCGAGACCACCGAGACCGCGCCGAACTCGCCCATGGCGCGCGCGTTGCAGAGGATCACGCCGTAGATCAGGCCCCACTTGATGTTGGGCAGGGTCACGCGCCAGAAGGTCTGCCAGCCGGTGGCGCCCAGCACGATGGCGGCCTGCTCTTCGTCGTTGCCCTGCGCCTGCATCAGCGGGATCAGCTCGCGCGCGATGAAGGGGAAGGTGACGAAGATGGTGGCCAGGATGATGCCGGGCACGGCGAACACGATCTTGATGTCGTGCTCCATCAGCCAGGGGCCGAGCCAGCCCTGCGCGCCGAACACCAGCACGTAGATCAGGCCGGCCACCACGGGCGAGACCGAGAACGGCAGGTCGATCAGCGTGGTGAGGAAGGACTTGCCACGGAACTCGTACTTGGCAATCGCCCAGGCGGCCGCGATGCCGAACGCCAGGTTCAGTGGCACGGCCACGGCGGCGGTCAGCAGCGTGAGGCGGATGGCCGCCCAGGCGTCGGGTTCCTTGAGCGCTTCCCAGTAGGCGTCCCAGCCCTTGCGCAGGGCCTCGGTGAACACCGCCGCCAGCGGCAACACAAGGAAGAGGAACATGAAGACCAGCGCGATGCCGGTGAGCGTCCAGCGGATCCAGGGCGCCTCGGTGGTGCCGCGCTGGGCGCTGCGGATGTTGTTCTGGTCACTCATTGCGAATTCCCCGCTGAACGCTTGCGCTGCCAGCCCTGCAGGCCGTTGATGACCAGCAGCAGGATGAAGGAGATCACAAGCATCACCGTGGCCACCGCGGTGGCACCGGCGTAGTCGTACTGCTCCAGCTTGCCGATGATGATCAGCGGCGTGATCTCGGAGACCATGGGCATGTTGCCGGCAATGAAGATGACCGAGCCGTACTCACCCACGGCGCGCGCGAAGGCCATGGCAAAGCCGGTCAGCAGCGCGGGCGCGATGCTGGGGAAGATCACGCGGCTGAAGGTCTGCCAGCGCGTGGCGCCCAGGCAGGTGGCGGCTTCTTCCAGTTCCTTCTCGGCGTCTTCCAGCACCGGCTGCACCGTGCGCACCACGAAGGGCAGGCCGATGAAGATCAGCGCGATCACCACGCCGTTGGGGTTGAAGGCGAGCTGGATGCCATGCGGCTCGAAGTACTGGCCGATCCAGCCGTTGCCGGCCAGCAGCGCAGTCAGCGAAATGCCGGCCACGGCGGTGGGCAGCGCGAACGGCAGGTCCACCAGCGCATCCACGATCTTCTTGCCCGGGAACGGATACCGCACCAGCACCCAGGCCACCAGCAGGCCGAACACCACGTTGACACAGGCCGCGATGAACGAGGCGCCGAAGGTCAGGCGGTAGGACGCCAGCACGCGCGGGGACGTGACCGCCTCCCAGAACTGCGGCCAGGTCAGCGTGAAGGTCTTGAACACCAGGGCCGAGAGCGGGATCAGCACGATCAGGCTCAGGTACAGCACCGTGATGCCCAGCGTGAGGTTGAAGCCCGGCAGCACGCGCGCGCTGCTGCGGCGCGCACCGGCCCCGGCCGCCGGCGCGGTGCCCGGCAGCGAAACAGCATGTCCGGACATGGCTTACTTGCCCGCGGTGTACAGCTTGTCGAACTGGCCGCCGTCGTTGAAGTGCACCTTCTGCGCTTCGCCCAGCGAACCGAAGTACTGCTCGACGGTGAAGAACTTGATCGGCTTGAACGCGGCGGCGTATTTCTTCAGCACCGCCTCGTTGCGCGGGCGGATGTTGTGCTTGGCGGCGATCTCCTGGCCTTCGGGCGAGTACAGGAAGTCGAGGTAGGCCTTGGCGTCGGCGGCGGTGCCCTTCTTGGCGACCGTGCGTTCGACGATGGCCACCGGGTTCTCGGCCACGATGGAGGCGCTGGGGTGGATGGCGTCGACCTTGCCCTTGCCGAACTCGTTGTCCACCGACACGACCTCGGATTCAAACGTCACCAGCACGTCGCCGATGTTGCGCTGCAGGAAGATGCCGGTGGCATCGCGCCCGCCGCGCGCCAGCACCGGCACGTTCTTGTAGAGCTTGCTCACGAACTCGGCGGCCTGCGCGTCGGTGCCGCCCTTGGCGCGCACCTGGCCCCAGGCGGCCAGGTAGGCCATGCGGCCATTGCCACCGGTCTTGGGATTGACCACCACCACCTGCACGCCGGGCTTGATCAGGTCGTCCCAGTCCTTGATGCCCTTGGGGTTGCCCTGGCGCACCAGGAACAGCATGGTCGAGGTGGTGGGCGCTGCGCCGTTGGGGAATTTCTGGCGCCAGTCCTTGGCGACCACGCCCTTCTCGGCCAGGAAATCGACGTCGGTGGTGGTGTTGAAGGTCACCACGTCGGCCTCCAGGCCGTCGGCCACGGCGCGCGCCTGGGCGCTCGAACCGGCGTGCGACTGGTCGACCTTGATGTCCTTGCCGGTGGTCTTTTTGTAGTTCGCCACGAAGGCGGTGTTCAGGTCCTTGTAGAACTCGCGCGCCACGTCGTAGGAGACGTTGAGCAGCGTGGTCTGGGCGGAAGCGGCGGTGGCGGCGGCGAAAGCGATGGCGCCGAGGGCGAGCTTGAAAGTGTTTTTCATGGAAATCGGGCTCCGATAGAGGGAATGCATGGCATTCTGAAACTGTGTCGTTCTAAATCAAACGACTTTGTTTTTGTTTTCTTATATGAATACAGAATAAAGATCAGGCCGCCAGCGGGAGCGGTTGTGACGGCGTGATCTCCGCGCCCAGCGCCTGCAGCAGCGCCAGGCCCAGCGGCCACTCCCCGTGCCCGGACTCCACATTGATGTGTCCCGCGTCGTTCAGGCGGAGGAACTCGCTGCCCCAGGCGCGGGCATAGGCGCCTGCCAGCCGGACCGGGCAGTAGGGGTCGTTGCTGCTGGCCACGACGATGCTGGGGAACGGCAGCCGCTGGTAGGGCACGGGCGCGAAGTCGGCCAGCACGCCGCGCCGCTCGGGGTCGGCCGGCGCCACCAGCAGGGCCGCGCGGATGCGCGCCTTGGCGGCGTCGGGCAGGTGGGTGGTGGCGATGCAGCCCAGGCTGTGCGCGGCGATGACCACCTCGCCCGGCGCCTGCTCGATGGTGCGCGCGATCTGCTGCACCCAGGGCCGTTTGAGCGGGCTGAGCCAGTCGTCCTGCTCGACGCGCAGCACCCGGGACAGCCGGCTGGCCCACAGGCTCTGCCAGTGGCCGGGGCCGGAGTTGCGCCAGCCGGGAACGATGACAACGGTGGGAGAAGACATGCGGCGATTCTGGTCAGCACGCTTCAAAACACAAACGACCGAGTCGTAGTTTGTTTATTAGCTTTTCGTCTAAGGCCGTCGCTCACAGGCCGCGGTTCGCCCGCTCGGGCGCATAGCGGTCGGCCTGGATGTCGGGCGTCACCCCGTGCGTGAACACCTCGTCCGTGATGGGCAGGAACTGCGCGTTCCAGTCCTCCCAGGCCTGGCGCAGGCGGGCGAACACGGCGGGGTGTTTGTCCTTGAGGTTGGCGCGCTCCAGCGTGTCGTCCTCGACGTCGAACAGGAACTCGTGGTCGTTGATGCGCAGGTACTTGAAGCGGCCCTCGCGCGCCGCGCGCTGGCGCTGCGCCTTGTAGCGCCAGAACAGGCGGCGCTCGTGCACCGGCGCCTGGCCCTGCAGCACCGGCAGGATGTTCTCGCCGTCGCTCGGGTAGTCGGGGTGTGGCGCTGTGCCCGCGGCCGACAGCAGCGTGGGCAGCCAGTCCATGGTGATGGTGACCTGCTCGCTGACCTGCGGCTGCAGACGCGCGGGCCAGGACAGCAGGGTCGGCACGCGGATGCCGCCTTCGAGCAGCTCGGTCTTCTGGCCGGTGAAGGGCCAGGTCTTGGAGAAGCGCTCGCCGCCGTTGTCGCTGGTGAAGATCACGATGGTGTTGTCGAACACGCCTTTGGCCTTGAGCGCCTGCACCACCTGCCCCACCGCGGCGTCGAGCGAGCGCACCATCTTCGCGTAGGTGTGCAGGTTGCCTCCGTCGTAGTGGAAGATGTCCGTGAGGTCGCGCGAAACGTGCTCGTCCTCCGGGCCCACCCAGGGCCAGTGCGGCGCGGTGAAGTGCAGCGAGAGGAAGAACGGCTTTTCTTCGGCCTGTTGCGCGATCCAGGACGAGGCCTCGTCGGCCAGCAGCTGCGTGTAGTAGCCCACGCGCTCGACCGGCACCTCGCCCTCGTACAGGTCGCGCGGCACCGCGGCGCCCACGCCCGGCTTGTGGGTGAAGTAGTCGATGGCGCCGCCGTAGTTGCCAAAGAAGCGGTTGTAGCCGCTCTTGAGCGGGCCGTAGTGCGGCAGGTTGCCCAGGTGCCACTTGCCGATCAGCGCCGTCTCGTAGCCCGCATCGCGCAGCAGCGAGGGCAGCGTGGGGTGGTCGGTCGGCAGGCCGTGCAGGTGGGCGGTGCGCACCAGCGGTTCTTCCAGCCCGCCGCGCAGGCGGTACTGGTAGCGCCCGGTGATCAGGCCGAAGCGTGTGGCCGAGCACACCGCCGAGTTGGCGTAGGCCTGGGTGAAGCGCACGCCGCCGGCCGCCAGCGCGTCGAGGTGGGGGGTCTGGTACTGGGTCTGTCCGTAAACGCTCAGGTCCGCCCAGCCGAGGTCGTCGGCCAGGATGAAGACGATGTTGGGTTGCCGGGTACGTTCGCTCATGCCGCCCCCTTGGCCTTGCCGGCGGCATCGGTCTCGCGCCAGGCTTTCTCCAGCTTCAGATCCTTCACCGCCTGCTGCACGAACTGCGGCTGGAACCAGGCCTTCACGTCGAAGCCCTCGCCGCGGATCAGGCCCAGGCGCAGGCCGTCGTTCAGAACGGTCTGGTAGTTGGCGATGAAGCCTTCGTCGAGCAACGGCGAGTAGCGCACCGCCAGGTGGTCCCCCGCCAGTTCCTCCCGGAACGACAGTTCGGGGTTGCCGCTGTTGCTGGCGTACAGCTTGATGAGCGCGTCGCGGTTGGTTTCCTGCGAGGCCCAGGCCGCCGCACGCACCAGCTGCGTGACCACGCGCTGCGCCAGCGCGGCGTTGCCCGACAGGAAGTCCTCCGTGGCGAGCAGGCCGGAGTTGATGGTGAAGGCCGGTCCTTGGCCCCGCGTCAGCGGCAGGATGTTCACGCCCTTCTCGCGCAGGATGAACAGGTCCGGCCCGCCGAAGGTGGCGTCGATCTGCCCCGCCACCACGGCGGCCTTGGAGCTGGGCCAGTCCATGTTGATGAGCTTGACGTCCTTCTCGGTCAGGCCGGCAGCGGCCAGCAGGTTGTCGAACGGGCGCTGGTAGGCCGTGCCCTTGAGCACGCTGACCTTCTTGCCCTTGAGGTCGGCCACCGTCCTGATGGTCGAACCCGGCGCGGTGGCCAGGTAGCTGTCGGTGCCGCGGCCGGTGGCGGCGATGAAACGCGTGGGCAGGCCGCGGGCCTTGTGGATCACCGAGGCCAGGTCACCGAGCGAGACGATGTCCAGCTGTTTGGCCGCCAGCGCTTCGGCCACGGCCGGGCCGGCGCCGCGGAAGAAGTGCCACTGCACCTCGATGCCGTCTTTGGCGAACGCTTCTTCGAGCCACCGGTTGGCCTGCACGATGGCCAGCGTGCCACCGCCCGGCGAGGGCTTGCCGGCGGTACCCAGGTCAGGCGAACCGATGCGCACCACCCTGGTGGGACTGGATTGCGCACGCGCCAGCCAGGGCACGGCCAGGCCCGCAGCAGCGAGACCGGCCACAAAGTGGCGGCGTTGAAGGGATGGGGAGTGGGTCTTGTTCATGGGGGTTCTCGATCAACAGGAAAGGGTCAAACGGCGAACTGCCAGGCGCCCATTTCGGATGCAGGACGCTCGGTCTTCAAAGGGGGTTCGGCCAGCTCGGCCGCGCTGTGTTCGCCGAACTCGCGCAGCACGCTGTCCTTGACGGTGCTGAAGGCGTAGGACGCGCGGTCGCGCGGGTGCGCCAGCGGCACGGGCACGGTGCGGCGGATGCGGCCGGGGCGCGGCTCCATCACCACCACCTTGTCGCCCAGGTACACCGCCTCCTCCACGTCGTGCGTCACCAGGATCATGGTGATGCCCTCGGTCTGCCAGATGCGGTGCAGCTCCTGCTGCAGGTGGGCGCGGGTCATGGCGTCGAGCGCACCAAAGGGTTCGTCCAGCAGCAGGATGTCGGGCCGGTTCACCAGCGCGCGGGCGATCGCCACGCGCTGCGACATGCCGCCCGAGAGCTGGTGCGGGTAGGCCTTCTCGAACCCGGTGAGTCCCACCAGCTCGATGTGTTCGCGGATGGTGGCGCGCTGCTGGCCTTCGGTCAGGTCCGAATTCAGCAGGCCCAGCGCGATGTTCTTCTCCACCGTCAGCCAGGGGAACAGGCGGTGCTCCTGGAACACGATGCCGCGGTTGAGGTTCGTGCCCTTGATGCGCGTGCCGTCCAGCAGGATCTCGCCCTGGTAGCCCTCTTCCAGGCCGATGACCAGGCGCAGCAGCGTGGACTTGCCGCAGCCGCTGGTGCCCACGATGCTGACGAACTCGCCCGGGGCGATGGTGAGGTGGATGTCCTGCAGCACGGGCAGGGGCTGGCCCTTGACCTCGTACTGCTTGTTCAGACCCCGGATGTCCAGGGTGCCGGCGTGTGCCATGGTGTGTTTCTCCAGAAAAATCAGTAACGGGCGACGGTGCGGTCGCGCCAGGCCAGCAGGCGGCGCTCCAGAGCGGACGTGATGGCGTTGAGGGCGTAGCCCACCAGGCCGATCACGGCCACGCCGAACAGCACCAGGTCCATCTGGAAGTGCTCGCGGCCGTCGATCAGGGTGTTGCCGATGCCGGGGCCGGACGCCATCAGGTATTCGCTGCCCAGCGTGGCCAGCCAGCTGTAGATCAGCGCCAGCTGCACCCCAGTGAAGACCGAGGGCGCGGCCGAGGGTGCGATCACGCGGGTGAGCTGCTGCCAGAGACCGAAGCCGTAGACGCGCCCCACCTCGATGAACTCGCGCGGCACGCTGCGCAGGCCCTCGAAGGTGTTGAGCACCATGGGGAAGAAGGCCGCCATGGCGATGAAGGCCACCTTGGCGCCGTCGCCCAGGCCGAACCACATCGAGAGCATCGGAATCCAGGCGAACAGCGAGATCTGCTTGAGCGTGTGGAAGGACGGGCCGACCAGGCGATCGGCCCAGCGCGACCAGCCCAGCAGCACGCCCACCGCCAGCCCGGCGCTGGCGCCCAGCAGGAAGCCCCGCGCGTTGCGCCACAGGCTGGCCGAGAGCGCGGCCCATAGCTCGCCGCTGGTGACCTGTTGCAACGCGCGGTCCCACACCGCGACGGGCGAGACCAGCAGCGGCGAGGTGGACCAGCCCGAGGCCACAGCCCACCACCAGAACAGCAGGATCAGCGCGGGCAGCACCCAGCCCCGCAAAGCCGGCGGCACGACGGTCAAAGAAAGTGTTCGTGACATGTTGGTCTCCTTGCTCACAAGCCGGGCTTGCGCCAGCGCAGCAGCCAAGCCTCGGCCAGCGACAGCAGCTTGTCGATCGCCAGGCCCACGATGCCCACCGCCAGCACCGAGGCCAGCACCACGTCCAGCTGGAACAGCTGGCGTCCGTAGACGATGAGAAAACCGATGCCTTCGGACGAGGCCAGCAGTTCCACCACCACCAGCGCCAGCCAGGCGTGGGTCAGGCCGTAGCGCACGCCGTTCCAGATCGGCGCCGTCGCAGCAGGGAACACCACCTTGGTCAGCATCTGCCAGCGGCTGAAGCCATAGACCCGGGCCACCTCGATGAAGCGGTTGGGCACTCCCTGGATGCCCTGGCAGGTGTTGAGCGTGACCGGCACCAGGGTGGCCTTGGCGATGAGCAGGAACTTGAGCGCCTCGTCGATGCCCACCAGCAGCATCAGCAGCGGCAGCCAGCCGATCACCGGCACCTGGGCGAAGGCCTTGAACAGCGGATACAGGTAGTCGCGCGCGGTGGGCGAAAGCCCCATGACCGAGCCCAGCGCTAGCCCGCCCAGCAGACCGATGCCGAAGCCGGTGAAGACGCGCACCAGGCTGATCGTGAGGTTGTTCCAGATCTCGCCGCTGGCCACCATGTCGGCGAAGGTACGGAACATCTGGGCCGGCGGCGGCAGCACCTGCTCGGGCGCCCAGCCCCAGACCGACGACAGCTGCCACAGCAGCAGCACGGCCAGCGGGAAGGGCCAGGCCCAGAGCCATTGCAGCGAAGGTCGCCAGTGCCGCACCACGGCGGTCGGCACGGTGGCCGCAGGCGCAGCCGGTGACAGCGGCACGGTCACACCAAGCGATGAAGACATGTCGGTCTCTCCAACCACTCGGTGTTCAGTTGGCCAACTGGCCGTCGGGTCCATAGACCGGCCAGTAGGTTTCGAGCTTGAGTTCCTTGAGCGCCACGTTCAGGTAGCGCCGGTCGAACCAGCTGTCGATCTCGGGCACTGAGCGCGTCAGCTTGAGGGCGTGGGCGTCCTTGGCCGCCTCCTTGTAGCGCGAGACGAGGAAGGGGTCGAGCAGCGGCGAGAGGCGCACGCGCAGCGGCTGACCGATGAAGTCCTCGCGCCAGATCTTCTCGGGGTACTCGGTCTTGCCCCAGCGCTCGAACAGGTCGGCCCGGTTCGCTTCGTTCGAGTAGCGGTGCGCCACCTTGACCAGCGTGGTCACCACGCGCTGCACGGCCTGCGGGTGCTTCGCTGCGAAGTCGTCGGTCACCAGCAGGTGGGTCTGGCGGGTGAACTTGTAGTTGTCGGCCGCGGCTGACCAGACGATCTTGGCCTGCCCCTTGTCGCGCAGGTCGAAGGCGCCGACGTAATCGAAGATGGCGTCCACGTCCTTGTTCAGCAGCGCGGTGCGGCCACCGGCCAGGTCCAGGTTGATGAGCTTGAGGTCGCTTTCCTTCAGGCCGTGCGCCGCCAGCGCGGCGGACGCGGCCAGGTGCAGGTTGGTGCCCTTGAAGAGCGCCACGCGCTTGCCCCTGAGGTCTTCGAGCCGGGTGATGCCCGAATCGGGCTGCACCGCCAGGTAGAGCCCGGTGCGCACGCCGCTGCCGGCGATCAGCCTGGTCTTCACACCGTTGGCGCGCGCCACGATGGCCGGCAGGTCGCCCTGCCAGGCGAAGTCCAGTTGTTTGTTGACCAGCGCCTCGTTGACGGCCGGGCCGGCGCCCTTGAAGAACACCCACTTGATCTCGACGCCGTCCTTGCGGAACTCGTCTTCAAACGCGCCGTCGGTGTAGGCCAGCGCGGTGGTGGTGCCGCCGTGGCGGATCGGGTTGCTGCCCACGCCGCCGGTGGCCACGCCGATGCGGATGACCTTCAGCGGTTCGGGGGCGGTCTGGGCCTGCGCGAGGCCGGTGGTGGACAGGGTGAAGGCCAGCGCGAGCAGGCCCAGTCGTTGACGTGGATTCATGGTTCCTCCGGTTGAATCGATGGCTGTGGACCGGACGGAATCTACGGACGGCGCCTTGCTCGGGGAACGAATGAAAACGGATATCCAAACGCAGCGCTGTTGTGGTCATGAGCTCATGCCGCGCAGTGCATGAGAACCCCCTGTTGGCCGCGTTTGCATATGCAAAACGCTTCGTTCACGGGGCGTGCGCGCGCACCCAGACTGGAAAAAGGACGGCGCCCTTCGTGCCCTCCACAGCAACCATCCAGTCAAGGAGTTCCCCATGTCCCAGCTCAACGACCTGCCCAGCGTCTATTCCCGTTTCAAGGCCGAGCCCTACACCCCGAACATCGGCGCCGTGATCCACGGCCTGGACCTGCGCCAGCCGCTGGACGAGGCCACCCAGGCCGAACTGCGCGACGCGCTGGCCCGGCACGAAGTGATCTTCTTCCGCGACCAGACCCTCACACCCGAACAGCACGTGGCCTTCACGCGCAGCTTCGGCGGCGTGGCCGAGGTCAAGGCCTTCTTCCCGAGGCTCGAAGCGCACCCCGAGATCGAGATCGTCGAGAGCACGTCCGAGAAGCCGAAGGCCGCCAGCAACTGGCACGCCGACATCACCTGGCGCGAACAGCCGCCCCTGGGCACCAGCCTGTACGCGCAGGTGATTCCCGCCACCGGCGGCGACACGCTGTGGGCCAGCCTGACCGCGGCCTACGACAGCCTGCCGCCGGCCTTCCAGGCCTACCTGGAAACACTCACCGCGGTGCACACCTGGGAGATCAGCGGCTGGACCGAGTACCTGCTGCGCAAGGACGCCAGCGGCGACGAGCTGAAGGCCGCGCGCGCCAAGTACCCGCCGGTGGAACACCCGGTGGTGCGCGTGCACCCGGTCACCGGCAAGAAGATCCTGTACGTCAACAGCACCTTCACCAGCCATATCAAGGGACTGTCGCGTTCGGCCAGCGACGCGCTGCTGACCCAGCTGTTCGAACTGGCCCGCGTGCCCGAATTCCAGGCCCGCCTGCGCTGGGCGCAAGGCACGCTGGCGGTGTGGGACAACCGCTCGACCCAGCACTACGCGGTGGGCGACTTCTTCCCGCAGCACCGCAAGCTGCACCGCATCACGATCACGACCGACCAGACCTTCTGATCGCACAACAAGGAGGAAACCAACATGACCCAAGCGCAACTGCAACCGCTACGAAAGCTCCGCCTCGGCGCCTTCATCATGGCCACCGGCCACCACATCGCGGCCTGGCGCCACCCCGGCGCCCAGGCCGATGCGGGCGTCAACATCGACCACTACATCGAACTGGCACAGACGGCCGAGCGCGGCCTGTTCGACCAGGTCTTCGTGGCCGACAGCCCCGGCATCTGGCACCAGGGCGACCGCGAGTCGTTCAGCCGCCAGGGGCGCCTCTCGCACTTCGAGCCGGTCACGCTGTGGGCCGCGCTGTCGGCGGTGACCAGGCACATCGGCTTCGTGGCCACCGCGTCCACCACCTACGAAGACCCCTACCTGCTGGCGCGCAAGTTCGCCTCACTGGACCACATCAGCAAGGGCCGCGCGGCCTGGAACGTGGTGACCACCAGCGCCGAGAACGTGCACGGCAACTTCGGCCTGGACGCGCACCCGGACCCGGCCCTGCGCTACGAGCGCGCCCACGAGTTCGTCGATGTGGTCAAGGGCCTGTGGGACAGCTTCGAGGACGACGCCTTCCTGCGCGACAAGGCCTCGGGCGTGTACTTCGACCCTGACAAGCTGCACGCGCTCAACCACATCGGCAAACACCTCAAGGTGAAAGGGCCGCTGAACATCGAGCGCCCGCCGCAAGGCCACCCGGTGATCGTGCAGGCCGGCTCGTCCGAAGACGGCAAGGAACTGGCAGCCGCCACGGCCGAAGCCATCTTCACCGCCTGGACCAGCCTGGCCGAAGCGCAGGCCTTCTACAAGGACGTGAAGGGGCGCCTGGCCAAATACGGCCGCCGGCCCGACCAGCTGCTGGTGCTGCCGGGTATCTCGCCGGTGATCGGCCGCACGGAAGAAGAAGCCCAGGCCAAGTGGGCCGAGCTGCAGGCGCTGATCCACCCCTCGGTGGGCCTGGCCACGCTGGCGCCGTTCTGGCCGGGTGAAGACCTGTCGAAATGGGACCTGGACGCGCGACCACCCTACATTCCCGAACCACCCAAGGGCATCAATAGCCGGGCACATGTGGTGCTGGAACTCGCGCGGCGCGAACGCTACACCGTGCGCCAGCTCTACGAGTACCTGGCCGGCGCGCGCGGCCACTGGGTGGTGGTGGGCACGCCGGTGCAGATCGCCGACCGTATCCAGGAATGGTTCGAGAACGGCGCCGCCGACGGTTTCAACATCATGCCGCCGGTGCTGCCGCAAAGCCTGAACGAGTTCGTCGACCTGGTGGTGCCGGAGCTGCAGAAACGCGGCCTGTTCCGCACCGCCTACGAAGGCGCGACGCTGCGCGAGAACCTGGGGCTGGAACGACCCGCCAGCCGCTACGCAGAACCGCAGGCCAAGGCGGCCTAATCAGACGATGTGCGTGGGGTTGAAGCGGGGTGCTGCCAGGGGGCAGGCCCCGCTCTTTTTCGGAAGCTCAGGCGCTGTCCTGCGCCGCCATCACCGCCTCGCGCGTGAGCGTGGGCACGAAGGTTTCGATGAAGCCGTAGGCGAAGCCGGGCAGCCAGTGGTTGCGGCGCAGGCCCAGGCGGGTCAGGTTGATCTGGAACAGGTGCCCCGCGTCGATCGCGTGCAGATGCGTGTCGCGCTCCTCGTCGAAGGCGATGGAGGCGACGATGCCCACGCCCATCTCCAGCTCGACGTAGGTCTTGATCACGTCCGCGTCCATGGCGGTCAGCACCACGTCGGGCCGCAGGCCCGCAGCCGCAAACGCGTCGTCGATGTGCGAACGGCCGGTGTAGCCGACCTCGTAGGTGATGATGGGAAACGCGACCAGGTCCAGCAGCGTCACCGGTCGTTCCAGCGACAGCAGCGGGTGCCCGGGCGGCACCACGATGCTGTGGCTCCAGCGGTAGCACGGCAGCGTCACCAGTTGCCCGTAGCCGGCCAGCGCCTCGGTGGCCACGCCGATGTCGGCGTCGCCCGCCAGCAGCATCTCGGCCACCTGCCGGGGCGAGCCCTGGTGCAGATGCAGCGTGACGCGCGGGTAGCGCTGGCGGAAGTCGCGCACCACGTGCGGCAGCGCGTAACGCGCCTGCGAGTGCGTGGCCGCAATCGACAGGCGCCCCTCGTCGCGGCCCTGCAGTTCCTGGCCGGCGCGGCGCAGGCTCTCGGCGTCCAGCAGCACGCGCTGGATGATGGGCAGCAGGGCCTTGCCGGCCGAGGTGAGACCGAGCAGGCGCTTGCCCGAACGCACGAACAGCTCGACGCCCAGTTCCTCCTCCAGCTCGCGCACCTGCCGGCTCACGCCGGGTTGCGAGGTGTGCAGCACCGAGGCCACCTCGGTCAGATTGAAGCCGCAGCGCTCGGCCTCCCGGACCGAGCGCAGCTGTTGAAAGTTCACCCTCAGACCTTCGCGATGGACACCTCGGTGGACTTGACCAGCGCGACCACGTCGGACCCCACGGCCAGCCCCAGGTCGACCACCGAGCGGGTGGTGATGACCGAGGTCACGACGCCCCAGGGTGTCTCGACATCGACCTCGGACACGACATCGCCCTTGATGATTTCCTTGACCTTGCCGCGGAACTGGTTGCGGACGTTGATGGCTTGAATGGACATGACAGAAGCTCCTTTGAAAAAAAGTGGTCAGACGCTGTAGAGCGCCTGTGAAAAAGGCACGGGACGGGGCACGGGCACCGCAGACAGTCGCAGCCCCTCCTGCAGCAGGGTGTGCGTGGCGTCGTCCAGTCGCTGGGCGATCTCGCCGCCGATCTGGTAGTCGCCCGCCTCATCCTTCGGAATCTGCGCGTCGGAGGCGTACACCCCCGGCAGGATGTGGCGCGCGCCGAGCGAC
Source organism: Hydrogenophaga sp. H7 (assembly GCF_002025745.1). Classification (NCBI taxonomy): domain Bacteria; kingdom Pseudomonadati; phylum Pseudomonadota; class Betaproteobacteria; order Burkholderiales; family Comamonadaceae; genus Hydrogenophaga; species Hydrogenophaga sp. H7. The sequence goes on from NZ_MCIC01000018.1 coordinate 91,288, forward strand.
TGCAGCACCGGCCGCAACGCGTAGTCCAGCGCCAGCATGTGGTGCGGGCTGCCGCCGGTGGCGATGGGTAGCACCGCCTTGCCCTTGAGCGCGGTCTGCGGCAGCAGGTCCAGGAAGACCTTGAGCACGCCGCTGTAGGCGGCCTTGTAGACCGGCGTGGCGATCACCAGCGCGCGGGCGTTGGCCACCTGCTCGATGGCGCGCACCACGCTGGCGTGGCCCCAATCGGCCAGCAGCAGCGCCTGCGGCGAGAGGTCGCGGATACGCAGGCGCTCCACGCGCAGGCGCCGGTCGTCGACCGCGGCGTGCAGGCGCTCCGCCACACCGTCCAGCAACGTGGCCGAGCGCGAGTGTTCGGTGGGGCTGCCGGCGATCAGCAGAACAGACATGAAGAACTCCCTGAGGTGTGTGACCGCAGACTGTGCGGCGCCTTATTTGCGGGTGTAGATCTGGTCAAACGACGCGCCATCGGCGAAGTGCTCCTTGGCCGCCTTCTCCCAGCCGCCGAAGGCCTCGTCGATCCTGAACAGGTTGAGCTTGGGGAACTGCTGGCCGTACTTGGCCTGGGCCTTGGCCGAGACCACCGGGCGGTAGAAGTGCTTGCCGATGATGTCCTGGCCTTCTTCGGTGTACAGGTACTCCAGGTAGGCGGTGGCCACGGCGCGCGTGCCCTTCTTGTCCACGTTCTTGTCCACCACGGTCACCGCCGGCTCGGCCAGGATGGAGAGCGAGGGATAGACCACGTCGAACCTGGTGTTGAACTCCTTCTCCAGCAGGTAGGCCTCGTTCTCCCAGGCGATCAGCACGTCGCCCTGGTTGCGCTGGGCGAAGGTGATGGTGGAGCCGCGTGCGCCGGTGTCGAGCACCGGCACGTTGCCGTACAGCTTGGCCACGAATTCCTTGGCCTTGGCGTCGCTGCCGAACTTGCGCTTGGCGAATTCCCAGGCCGCCAGGTAGTTCCAGCGGGCGCCGCCCGAGGTCTTGGGGTTGGGCGTGATGACCTTGACGTCGGGGCGGACCAGGTCGTCCCAGTCCTTGATGCCCTTGGGGTTGCTCTGGCGCACGGCCAGGATGATGGTGGACGCGTAGGGCGTGCTGTTGTGCGGCAGGCGCTTCTGCCAGTCCTTGGGGATCCAGCCGCCGTTGACGTGCAGCGCATCGGTGTCACCGGCCAGGGCCAGGGTGGCGACGTCGGCGTCCAGCCCGTCGATGATGGAACGGGCCTGCTTGCCCGAGCCGCCGTGGCTCTGCTTGATGGTCACGTCCTGGCCGGTCCTGGCCTTCCAGGCCTTGGCGAAGGCGGCGTTGAATTCCACGTACAGCTCGCGCGTCGGGTCGTACGACACGTTGAGCAGGGTCACGGGGGCGGGCTGGGCCCAGGCGGCGCCGGTGGCGGCGGTCAGCGCGGCGGCTGCGATCAGCGAAGTGGTGAAGTGGCGGCGGGTGTTCATGGTGTTGCTCCGGATGGGGTGATCAAGGGAGCGGATCATGAAAGCCGGTCATCAAAACTGGAACGAATACGTTTTCAGTTGTTTATTACCAAATCAACTGAGCAGCCTCACCACAGCCGTCTATCGCGTTCATTCGGACAATCAAATGGCCTCAATAGATAGTTTTTGACAAACTACCAGCCATTGCCGATTGCCTCGCTGGAGAACCGCCATGACCGCCCTGATCCGCCAAGTCCGCCCCGTCTGGTTGCAGATGCAGCAGCTGGAACTGCCGGTGCCGCCGCATGCGCTGCGCAACGCTCTGCTGGCCCTGGGCGCGGGCCTGCTGCTGATGGCTGGGCTGGCCGCGGGCAGCACCTTCTGGACCCCCACCCGCCTCTGGTGGGACGCCACCGGCGCCAGCAGCGGCATGACGGCCGGCGTGCAGGCCTCTTTCCTGGCGGCCATGGCCACCGCGGTGGGCGCCCTGCCCGTCTTTCTGGTGGAGCGCCTGGGCAAGCGGCAGGAAGCGGCCTTCATGGCCTTCGCCGCGGGCGTGATGCTGGCCGCGGCCTTCTTCGCGCTGCTGCTGCCCTCGCTGGACGCGGGCCGCGCGCTCATGGCCACCACGGGTGCCGGCGCGGCCGGCGCCGCCGGCCTCACCGCGCTGGGCCTGGCCCTGGGCATGGCGCTGATGCTCGCCATCGACCGCTTCACGCCGCACGAACACGCCGTGCTGCCGCCTGCGGCCGCCGGCCACGCCATGCCGCAAACGGACGAACACACCGCCGGCCAGCGCGCCTGGCTGATGGTGCTGGCCATCCTGATCCACAACGTGCCTGAAGGCCTGGCCGTGGGCGCCGCCTATGCGGGCAGCGCCCTGGGCGTGGACGGTGGCGCGGCGGTGAATGCGGGTGCCCCGGTGGCGCTGGCCATCGGGCTGCAGAACATGCCCGAGGGCCTGATCGTCGCCATGGCCTTGCGCACCCTCGGCCAGAGCGCCGGCCGCTCATGGGCTGTGGCCGCGCTCACCGGCCTGGCCGAGCCCTTCGGCGCCATCGTGGGTCTGGCCGTGCTCGGCAGCCTGCCGGCCTTCTACCCGGTGGGCCTGGCGGTCGCGGCCGGCGCCATGCTGTTCGTGGTCAGCCACGAGATCATTCCCGAGACGCACCGCAACGGCTTCGAGGGCATGGCCTCGGTGACCCTCATGGCGGGCTTCATCTTCATGCTGCTGCTCTCCGAGACACTGTCCTGAGCCCCCTGCGGGGTAACATGCCCCGCATGAACGTCCACATCCGCTTCCTCGGTGCCGCGGGCACGGTCACCGGCTCCAAATACCTCGTCGAGTTCAACGGCCAGAGCCTGCTGGTCGACTGTGGCCTGTTCCAGGGCTACAAGCAGTTGCGCCTGCGCAACCGCGACCCGCTGCCGGTGCTGCCCAACCACATCGGCGCCGTGCTGCTGACGCACGCGCACCTGGACCACAGCGGCTACCTGCCACTGCTCGCCAGGGAAGGTTTCCACGGCAAGGTCTGGTGCACGACGGCCACGCGCGACCTCGCGCAGATCCTGCTGCCCGACAGCGGCCACATCCAGGAAGAAGACGCGGCCTTCGCCAACCGCAAGGGTTTCAGCAAACACGCGCCCGCCCTGCCGCTCTACACCGAGGCCGACGCGCTCGATTCGCTCAAGCTGCTGCACACCGTGCCGATGGACCGCGCCTTCGAGCCGCTGCACGGCTGGACGGCCCGCTTCATCCGCGCCGGGCACATCCTCGGTGCGGCCAGCCTGCTGCTGGAGGTGGGCGGCAAGAAGATCCTGTTCTCGGGCGACCTGGGCCGACCCGACGACATGCTGATGCTGCCGCCCGAGAAGCCACCCGCCGCCGACGCGGTGGTGATCGAGTCCACCTACGGTGACCGCGAGCACCCGGACGAAGACGTGCTGGCCGAACTTGGCCCGGCCCTGCAGCGCGTGGCCGCGCGCGGCGGCACCGCCGTGCTGCCGGTGTTTGCCGTCGGCCGCGCACAGGAGATCCTGCACGCCGTCGCGCTGCTCAAGGCCAACGGCGTGCTGCCACACAGTCTGCCGATCTATCTCGACAGCCCGATGGCCGTGCACACCACCGACCTCTACGACCGCCACCTGGGCGAACACCGCCTGAACGCCGCGCAGTGCCGCGACATGGAGCATGTGGCGAAGATGGTCACCTCGGTCGACCAGTCCAAGGCCATCGCGCAGCAGCACGGCCCCAAGGTCATCCTCTCGGCCAGCGGCATGGCCACCGGCGGCCGCGTGCTGCACCACCTGGCGCTCTACCTGGGCCACCACCGCAACATGGTGGTGCTCACCGGTTACCAGGCACCGGGCACGCGCGGCGACTCGCTGTCCCGGGGCAGCAAGGCCATCCGCATCCACGGGCAGGACGTGCCGGTGCGCGCCGAGGTCGTGCAGCTGCAGTCCGCCTCGGCCCACGCGGATGCCAGCCAGCTCATGGACTGGCTGCGCGCCTCACCGCACGCGCCGCACCGCGTGTTCGTCACGCACGGCGACCCGGGAGCCTCCGACGCGCTGCGCCAGCGCATCGAGCGCGAACTCGGCTGGCGCGCCCTCGTTCCCGAACACGGTTCCACCTGGGCCGTCTGATTCCTTTTCCGTTTTCATGAACCGCCTCTCCCCGCTTCTGGCGACCGCTGCGCTGGCCATCGCCCTGCCCGCATTCGCACAGACCGAGCCCACCGCCATACCGCCCGAGTTCACCCGGTGCCTCGACGGCCTGCGCGACGCCGCGCGCCGCGAGGGCGTGTCGGAAACCACCTTCCGCTTCCTCACACGCGACCTTGCGCCCGACATGAGCGTGATCGACAAGCTGAACTACCAGCCCGAGTTCAGCATGCCGATCTGGGACTACCTCAGCGGCCTGGTCGACGACGAGCGTGTGCAGCAGGGCCAGGCCATGTTGCAGCAGCACGCGGCAGTGCTCGAACGGGTGCAGCAGCGTTTTGGCGTCGACCCGGCCACCGTGGTCGCGGTCTGGGGCGTGGAGAGCAACTTCGGCCAGAGCCAGGGCAAGTACCCGCTGGTGCAGGCGCTGGGCACGCTGTCGTGCTACGGCCGGCGCCAGAGTTTCTTCCAGGGCGAGCTGTACTCTGCCATGCGCATCCTGCAGGCCGGCCACATCGCGCCCGAGCGCCTGCTCGGCTCCTGGGCCGGCGCCTTCGGCCACACGCAGTTCATGCCCAGCACGTTCGAGCGCCTGGCCGTGGATGGCGACGGCGACGGCAAGCGCGACCTGATGGACAACACCGCCGATGCGCTGGCCTCCACCGCCAACTTTCTGGCCAAGGCCGGCTGGCAGAGCGGCCAGCCCTGGGGCTTCGAGGTGCAACTGCCGCCCGGTTTCAGCACCGACGGTGAAGGCCGGCGCAGCAAGCGGCCGATCAGCGAATGGGCGGCGCGCGGGCTGCTCAAGGTCGATGGCTCGGCGCTGCCCGCGGGCCTGGGCAGCGCCGGCCTGATGACGCCGGCCGGCCACACGGGCCCGGCCTTCCTGGTGTTCAAAAACTTCGACGCGATCTACAGCTACAACGCCGCCGAAAGCTACGGCCTGGCCATTGCCCACCTGAGCGACCGCCTGCGCGGCGCCCGCCCGTTCACCACCCCCTGGCCCACCGACGACCCCGGCCTCTCACGCGCCGAACGGCGCGAACTGCAGGTCCTGCTGCTGCTCGCAGGCCACGACGTGGGTCTGGTCGACGGCATGCTCGGCGACAAAAGCCGCAACGCGATCCGCGCCGAGCAGGAGCGGCTGGGGCAGGAGGTCAACGGGCGGGGCGGGATGAAGCTGCTGCAGGCGCTGCGCGCCGAGACGCCGCCTGCAGCGCCTACAGCGCCTGCCGCGGAGATCACCCCAGCTTCACCGCCGTCCCGCTGACCGCGACCATCATCATCCCGTTGGTCTCGCCCATGACCTCGTAGTCGAAGTCGATGCCGATCACGCCGTTGGCGCCCAGTTCTTTCGCAGCCTCGATCAGGCCTTCCAGCGCGGCATCGCGCGCGCCCGACAGCGCCCGCTCATAGCCCCCGGCCCGGCCGCCGACCACGTCGCGGACTGACGAGAACATGTCGCGGAAGATATTGGCGCCGATGATGGCCTCGCCGTTGACCACACCCAGGTACTGGCTCTGCCTGATGTCCGGCGGCGTGGTGGTAGACAGGAAAAAACCGTCGGTGCTTTTGGAAAACCAGCCCATCTGTGTGCTCCGTTTGAGTTGAAAACGCACCGCGTGGCGGGTGCCTACCGATTCTGACCGCGCGGCCCTGTGGCGGCGATCAGAGCCAGCCGAACTGGGCGCGCACCTCGCGGGCCGTGACGTTGACCGGCGCGGTGCCGGCCTGGATGTACTGGCGCAGGTTGGTCGCACGCACGCCGCCACCGTCCTGCCCCAGCACGGCCACGCCCTTGATGCGCCAGCCCCGCTCGCGCAGACCGGCCACATAGGTCTGCGCGTCGGGGTAGCCCATGAGGTCGGTGTGCACGGCATTCGGCAACAGGGCGAACAGCACCGCCTGGCAGCGCGAACGGTTCACCTCCTGGACAAAGTCGTCCAGCGTCGTGCGGGTGTTCTGCAGCGCGCCGACGCGGGCATAGAAGCGCACCGGTTTGCCCGATTGCAGCTGGATGTCGCGCACGCTGCGGTTGAAGCAGCCGGTGAGGCTGCGGATGACGGAGGTCTTGCGGGTGTTGGCGTTGCCGATCAGCAGGTATGCGTCCATGCCGCCATTCTCATGCAGCGCGGCGGCCCTGCCGCGCTGCACCTGCGGCGGGCGTCAATGCGCCCCGCCGCCCCCGCCCGCAGCACCGCGCGCAGGCCTGGAAAGCCACACCACGCCGACCAGCAGGAAAAACAGGCCCGACGACAGATAGAACAGGTCGGTCACCGCGAGGGTGTAGGCCTGCTGGCTGAGAATGCGGTCAACGCTGGCCAGCGCCTGCTCACGGCTCATGCCGGCGGCCATGAGCTGGTCCAGGGTGCCCACGGCGGTGGCGCTGCCGCTGTGCACGGCTTCAACCAGTTGGGCATGGTGCATGGCGGCACGGTTGTCCCACAGGGTGGTGAACAGCGAGGTGCCGACCGCACCTGCGGTGATGCGCACAAAGTTCGACAACCCGGCGGCCGAGGGCATCTGCTGCGGCGTCAGCCCCGAAAACACGATGGCCTGCAACGGGATGAAAAAGAACGCCATGGCGGCGCCCTGCAACACCGTCGGGATCAGGATGGTCGTGAAGTCGGCCTGGGTGTTGAAGTGCGAGCGCATCCACAGCACCACCCCAAAGCCCACGAAGGCCACGGTGGCGAGCTTGCGCGGGTCGATGCGAGCGACGTTCTTGCCGACCCAGGGCGAGAGCACGATGGCCAGCAGCCCCACCGGCGCCGTGGCCAGGCCGGCCCAGGTGGCGGTGTAGCCCATGAACTGCTGCAGCCACAGCGGCAGCAGCACCACGTTGCCGAAGAACAGACCATAGGCCACCGACAGCGAGAGTGTGCCGGTGAGGAAGTTGCGCCGCGCGAAGAGGCGCAGTTCGACGATGGGGTGCTGGTCGGTCAGTTCCCAGGCCAGGAAGAACAGGAAGCTGACCACCGACACCACGGTCAGGGCGATGATCTCGCCGGACTCGAACCAGTCGAGCTCCTTGCCCTTGTCGATCATGATCTGCATGGTCCCGACGAACAGCACCAGCAGCAGCAGGCCCACCACGTCCAGCGGCACGCGGCGCGGCCCCGGGTCGCGCTTGTGATAGATCGACCAGGTCAGGGCGGCGGCGAAGATGCCCACCGGGATGTTGATGTAGAAGATCCAGGGCCAGGAGATGTTGTCGGTGATCCAGCCCCCCAGCAGCGGGCCGGCCACCGGTGCGACCAGCACCGTCATGCCCCACATGGCCATCGCCATGCCGGCCTTGGCCGGCGGGTAGCTGGCCAGCAGCAGGGTCTGCGACAGCGGGATCATGGGACCGGCCACCAGACCCTGCAGCACGCGGAAGGCGATCAGCAGCTCGATGTTGGGCGCCAGGCCGCAGAGCCAGGACGCCACGACGAACAGCAGCACGCTCATGGTGAACAGGCGCACCTGACCGAAGCGCTGGGTGAGCCAGCCGGTCAGCGGCACAGCAATGGCGTTGGCCACCGCGAACGAGGTGATGACCCAGGTGCCCTGTGCCGGGCTCACGCCCATGTCGCCCGCAATGGCGGGGATGGAGACGTTGGCGATGGAGGTGTCGAGCACGTTCATGAACGTGGCCAGCGACAGCGCCAATGTGCCCAGCACCAGTTCCCGCCCCTGCAAGGGCGGGTAGGCCACCGGCCGCGCGGGTGGCGCAGGCGGGGGTGGTGATGGCGCAGCGGAGTCCGGCTGCGCGGTGACAGGGGCCGACATGATCAGGCCTCGTTACCGCCTGCCACGGCGGCGTGGGCACGAGCGACGCCGCTGTTGGCCGCGATAATCTGTCGCACACGGGCATCGGCCTCGCGGCTGTCCTGCTCGAACACCTTGGTCTCGGCCGGAGCTGCGGTGCTGGCATCGGCGGCCAGCACGCCACCATCGGTCTGGCTCACATCCACACGGGCTTCCATCGACAGGCCCACGCGCAAGGGGTGCTGCTGGAGCTCGGCGGCATCGAGCTTGATGCGCACCGGCACGCGCTGCACCACCTTGATCCAGTTGCCGGTCGCGTTCTGCGCCGGCAGCAGGGCGAAGGCTGCGCCGGTGCCGGCACCGAGGCCATCGATCTGACCGTGGTAGACCACCTTGGAGCCGTACACATCGGCGGTGAGCTCGGCCGGCTGGCCCAGGCGCAGCTTCTGCAACTGGCTTTCCTTGAAGTTGGCCTCGACCCAGACCTGGTCGAGTGCGATCACCGACAGCAGCGGCGCACCGGCCTGCACGCGCTGGCCGAGCTGCACATTGCGGCGCGCCACATAGCCGTCCACCGGCGCCTGGACCTCCACACGGCGCAGCGCCAGGAAGGCCTCACGCACCCGCGCCGCGGCGCGCTGCACGCTCGGGTGCTGGTCGAAGGCGACCCCCTCGGTGAGCGACTGGCTGGACGCGAGCTGCTCGCGCGCGGCCAGCAGGGCCGAGCGCGCCGCTTCGGCGCTGCTGCGGGCCGCGGCCAGCTGGGCGCTGACGTGGTTGAACTCTTCGCGCCCCACGGCGCCGGTGGCCACCAGCGGCTGGCGGCGGTTCACGTCGTCCTGCAACCGGGCCTGCTCGCTCTGGGCGCGGGCCAGATCGGCCTCGCGCAAGGCGATCTGCGCGGCCAGCGTGCGGTTGTTGGCGTACAGCGTGCGCACCTCGCGCACGGTCTGGGCCAGCTGCGCCTCGGCCTGGTCGAGCGCAACCTGGGCGTCGGCCGGGTCCAGGCGAACCAGCCACTGGCCGGCCTTGACGTGGTCGGTGTCGTTGGCGTTGATGGCCACCACGGTGCCGCCGGTCTGCGGGGTGAGCTGCACCACGTTGCCCTGCACATAGGCGTTGTCGGTGGTTTCGTAGTGATTGAGCACGAGCGCCCAGTAGGCGCCGTAGCCGACGGCGGCCAGCGCCACGGCGGCGGCCACGCCGGTGAGTGCCTTGCGGCGGGCGGTGTTGCTTTGGGGGGCGGGGGTGGTGGTGTCGGGGGTGGTCATGTCGAAATTCCGTGAGCGTTGGGGTGTGGCATCAGCCGCGCGATGGCGTGGGGGTGTCGTCCGTGTAGCCACCGCCCAGTGCGCGCACCAGACCGATGCGGGCGGACAGGTCGCGGGCCCGCAGGTCCACGCCCAGGCGGCGCTGGGTGAGCCGCGTGGTCTCGGCAGTCAGCACGGTGAGGTGGCCGGTCAGACCAGCGCGGTAGCGCTGCAGCGCGATGTCGTACGCCGATTCGGCGGCGGCCAGGGCCTGGGCCTGCTCGGCCTGCTGGCGCTGCACCGACTGCAGGCTGCTCAGCTGGTCGGCCGCGTCGCGCACCGATTCCAGCAGCGCGCTGTTGTAGCCCTCGATGGCAGCGTCCAGTTCGGCGGTGCGCCCCCGCAGGTTGGCGCGCAGGGCGCCACTGTCGAAGATCGGCAGGCGGATCGCCGGCCCCACGCCAAACTGTCGGCTGTCGGCCTCGATCAACCGGTCCAGCCCGATACTGGAGAGCCCGATGAACGCCGCGAGATTGACGTTGGGATAGAACTGCGCACGGGCCACGTCCACCCCACGCATGGCAGCTTCCACGCGCCAGCGCGCGGCGGCCAGGTCGGGCCGGCGGCCGAGCAGGTCCGCCGGCACCCCGGTTGGCAGATCACCGGCCTGCAACCGCGACAGGTCCACCCTGAGTGTCTCGAATGCGTTCGGTGGCTGCGCCACCAACGCGGCCAGCGCATGGCGCGCAAGTGCGATCTGTTCATCGAGCGCTTCGATCTGCTGGCGCGCGTCGGGCAAGGCCCCCTCCCCCTGGCGCAGTTCGACACGGGTGTCGAGCCCCGCGTCCACGCGCTGGCGGATCACGGCCAGCATCTGCTCCCGCTGGGTCAGGGTGCGCTGCGCCACCTCGCGCTGCGCCTGCAGCCGTCCCAGCTGCACCCAGGTCTGTGCCACCTGACTGGCCAGCAGGTTGCGGGCCGCCTGCAGGTCGGCCTGCGCGGCACGGGTCTGCCCCAGGGCCGCGTCCAGAGCGGCCCGGTGGCGCCCGAAGAAGTCGAACTCCCACTGGGCAGCCACTTGCACGTTCGCCAGGGTCCGGATGGAACCACCCAGCGGAGCCGGGTAGATGCTGGTGGCGCTGAAATGCTCGCGGGTGGTGTCCGCCGACGCATTCACATGAAGGCCGCCGGTGGACTGCTCGCCCTCCACCGCGGCCTGCGCCCGGGCCAGCCTTGCCTGCGCCACCTTCAGGCTGGGCTGCGATCGCAGGGCTTGCTCGATGAGATCCGACAGCGTGTCGTCGCCCCAGGCCCTCCACCAGTCGGTGGCCAGCGGGGCGGGCGCCGCGGTCTGCGCCAAACCCAGGTCGGAGGCGTTCAGCGGCTGTGCAGATGCGGAAATCCCTTCCGTGCTGGCGCAGCCAGCCAGAAGGCCAGCCGCGGCCAGAACCACCGCGGCGGAGCCAAGGCGGAAAACAATTAACTGATCAGGCTTCATTTGCTTAGTCAATTTTTTGAGCCAAAAAAAAGCGGCGAACCAGTGCCGCCTTCACCCGGCATCGCGCAATGCATCCCCGGTCTCGGCCATGCGTGTCAGGTAACCCTTGAGGGCCTCCCATTCCGACTTGGAAAACCCCGCCAGGTGGGCATTGAGCACGTCCGACAGAACCTGCGGCACATGCACCAGAGCCGCCTCGCCCTCGGGTGTGAGGTCGACCAGAACCACCCGCCGGTCTTCGGTCGAACGCACACGCTTGCACAGTCCTTTTTTCTCCAGCCGGTCCAGAAGGCGCGTCATGGCGCCGGCATCGGAGTTCGTCCAGCGGGCCAGTTCGGCCACCGTGCTGCGACCACCGTTGGACTGCAGGTGCTTGAGGGGCCCCCACTGTGCCGTGGTCAGGTCATGCGCCACCAGCCGGTTGTCCACCTGCTGGACGACAGACAGCAAGATCCGCTTCATGAGAAAGCCCAGGCTTTCCTCGGCGTTGTAGGTTTCCGCCTTGTAAAACTGGACGGGTTTCGGAGTTCTGGACATGGCAGCGGCGGGCGACGAAGGGAGTCCCAGTATATACCTGCCTAGTCAATTAATGACCAGGCATCTTATGCCCGGAAGAATGCAAGGGCCTCTACGAACGCTCACCACAGGGGCTGCGGGCGCCCCTCACGCAAGGTCCACGCATGTTGCGCCATGGCCTGGGCCTCCTGCGCGTCGTGCGTCACCAGGATCGCGGCCATGCCGGCCTCGGTGATGCGCTCGCGAAACTCGTCGCGCAATTGCTCGCGCAGGTGGGCATCCAGCGCGCTGAAAGGCTCATCCAGCAGCAGCGCTCTGGGCTGCGTGATCAGCGCACGCGCCAGCGCCACACGCTGCTGCTCGCCGCCCGAAAGGGTCCAGACGCGCGCGTCGCCGTGACCGGCCAGGCCGAAGCGCGCGAGCATGGCCTGCGCGCGATCGCGGGCCTCGGTCTTGCGCACGCGCTGCTCGATCAGGCCGAAGGCCACGTTGTCGCGCACGTTCAGGTGGGGGAACAGCGCGAAGTCCTGAAACATCAGCGCAAAGCGGCGCCGCTCGGGCGGCCAGCCGGTGATGTCCACGCCGTCGAACCAGACGCTGCCCTGCTCCGGCGCTTCGAGCCCGGCCACGATCTTGAGCAGCGTGCTCTTGCCGCTGCCCGAGGCACCGAGCAGCGCCACCGTCTCGCCCGCGTCCACGCGCAGGTTCACGCCGGACAGCAGCGGCCATTCGGGTGCGTCGTGCCAGTGTTTGTGGATGTCGCGCAGTTCAAGCATGGCGGGCATTGTCCCCGGCGCGGCGGTCGCGGCCCTCGATCAGCAGGAAGGCCAGCAGCGCCAGCGCCATCAGCAGCGCCGCGAGCACGAAGGCCGCATCCAGCGGGGCGGCGCCGGGCCGGCCCAGGTGCTGGTGGATCAGGGTGGTGAGCGTGGTCCATTCGGGCCGCGAGAGAAACAGCGTGACAGCGAACTCGCCCAGCGCGGTGGCGGCGGCAAAGGCCATGCCGCGCCGCAGCGCAGGCGCGATCATCGGCAGCGTGACGCGCCGGAACACGCGCCAGGGGGTGGCACCGAGCGTGGCCGCGGCCTGCGCGCAGTGGACCGGCAGGCCGTCAAGCGCGGCGGTTACAGACTTGGTGACGAAAGGCCAGGCCAGCAGCGCGTAGGCCGCCAGCAGCACCGGCAGGCTCGCGCTCCAGTCGGGGTAGAGCAGCAGCAGGCCAAAGGCTACGCTCACCGGCGAGACAACGAAAGGCAGGAAAGCCAGCGCGCGCCAGGTCACCGAAGACTGCAGGGCGAAGGCGTGCGACAGGCCGAGCGCGGTGGCGAACACCACGGCCAGCACCGAGAAACGCAGCGTGTTGCCCAGCGCGGCCAGGGTGTCGGCATCGGTGAGCACGGCCGCGCCCTGGCCGACGAACAGCGCCGACGCGGCGTGCCAGAGGATGGCCGCCAGCGGCGCGACACAGACCAGCACCAGCAGCCCCATCGCGCCCGCCACACCCAGCCACTGCAGGGCCGTGGCCGGCCGCTGCCGCGGCACAGGCGCGACCCGCGCCGGCGCCGCCAGCCGGCGCTCCAGCCAGGCGTAGGCCAGGGCCACGGCGCCGGTCAGCGCCATCATCCAGACCGCGAGCACGCCCGCACGGCCCAGTTCCAGCTCGTGCGCCACCAGGGTGTAGATCTCGACCTCGGCGGTGGCGTAGCGCTGGCCGCCCAGCACCAGCGCGAGGCCGAAGCCCGCGAAGCAGTAGAGGAACACCAGGCACAGTGCCGACGCCAGCCAGGGCGCGATGGCCGGCCACTCGATGCGCCAGAACGCGCGCCAGGGCGTGGCGCCCAGGGTGCGCGCGGCTGCGAGCCGCTGCGCGCCGACCTGCTCCAGCGCGTCGACACCGGCGCGCACCACCAGGCAGAGGTTGAAGAACAGGTTGCCGTAGAGCAGCAGCCAGGGTGTGTCGGTGAGCTCGACGCCGGCGTCGGCCAGCGGCCCGCCGATCAGGCCGCGCGGCCCCCACAGCGCCAGCACGCCCATGGCCGCCACCAGGGTCGGCACCACGAAGGGCAGCATCAAGAGGCGCAACACCAGCGCGCGCCCCGGGAACTCGCGCCGCGCCAGCACCCAGGCGCAGGGCAGGCCCAGCAGCAGCGCCAGCGCACAGGTGATGCCCGCCTGCGCGAACGACCACAGCACGCGCCAGCGCAGGTAATCGTCCTGCCAGACGTCCAGCCAGCGCAGCGGCTCGGCGCCGTCGGCCGCGCCAGGCGCCAGCCCCTCGGCCAGCAGCCGCAGCACCGGCGCCACCAGCACCACCGCCAGAAACACCAGCGGCAGCGCAGGCAGCAGCCAGCGGCGAGACATCCTCACTTCAAGACTGTCTTGGTCCAGCGCTGCAGCCAGGCCTTGTTTTTGGCGGTCACATCGGCGGCCGACGGGTTGTCGAACGCCGTCGGCTCCACCGCATGGGTCTTCATCACGTCCACCCGCGCCGCGCCGGCCTCGGCCGGATACATCCACATCGTGGTCTGCAGCGCCTGCTGCGCCGGGGCCGAGCGCAGGAACTCGATGAACTTGCCGGCGGCTTCGCGCGCGGCCGGGTTGCCGCCCTTGACCAGGGCCACGCCCTCGACCTGGCGGAACACGCCCCCCTTTAGGAACAGGTTGGCGGTGGGCGACTCGGTGATCTTCTCCTTGCTGTAGAAGACCTCGGCCGCCGGGCTGCTGGCGTAGCTCACGACGATGGGGCGCGTGCCGCCGTTGCGCGTGAACTCGGTGTAGTAGGCCTCGGTCCAGCCCTTGACCACCTTCACGCCGTTGCCGCGCATGCGGCCCCACCACTGGAATGCGCCCTCTTCGCCCAGGCCGGCGATGGTCGCGAACAGGAAGGCCTGGCCGGGGCTGGAGGTCGCCGGGTTCTGCACCACCAGCAGCTTGGCGTAGGCGGGCTTGGCCAGGTCGTCCAGCGAGGCCGGCAGCGCCAGGCCCTTCTTCGCGAACCAGGCCTTGTCGATGTTGAGGTTGACGTAGCCGAAGTCCACCGGCACCACGCCGCCGTCCATGCTCACCGCTGCTGCGCGCTGTGCCGCCGGGCCGGTGTAGGGCTCGACCACGCCGGCGGCCAGCGCGCGCGGCAGCAGGGTGTTGTCGATGCCAAAGGCCACGTCGGCGATCGGCTTGGCTTTCGTCAGGATGAGCTTGTTGGTCATCTCGCCCGCATCGCCGGCCTTGACGATCTGCAGCCGCACGCCCGCGTCCTTCTCGAACTGCGCCAGCAGCTCCTTGGGCAGATCGAAGGAGCTGTGGGTCAGAACCCGCAGGGGCATCGGTGCCTGCGCCTGGGCCAGGCCCGCGAGCGACAACGAAGAAAGGGAGAGGAGCGCCGAAAAGAGAAACCGCCGTTGCATGTGCATCCGCCTTGTCAAAACGCCCGCGAGGGCTTGAGCAGGACGGACCACGGCAAACGGCGGACCGGCTTGTCACGCTCCCTACGCTGGCACAACCCAGATCAGGTGAGAGGGGTATTTCTCAGCCGCCGCCCGCATTGCTGCGGGCCCGGCACCCCCGGTGAAGCCGGCAATTTTAATCGGCGGGCCCAAAAAACCGAAAAGGCCCTGACGGGCCTTTTCTCGGGGTGGGGACCGGACCCCAGGCGATCAGCCGCCCTTCTTCGAACGCTTGCCGGGGTTCTTCTTGCTGCGCGTGGCGACACCACGCTCCAGGCTCACGCGCTGGCCGCGGCCGGGGGTGGGCAGCACCACGCCGTCGGCGGCGGTGGGACGGGGAGTGGCTTTGCGGTCGGCTTCGGTGACGATTTTGTTGCCCATGTCGGTCTCAAGGGAAAGTTGGTTGGAAACCCCGTATTGGACCACATGACCACGTCCCCCATGGGGAGCCTGGCCGGAGCGCTAAGCTCACACGATGTTTGCGCTGCTCAAGACCTACTCCTGGCAGGAACTGCGCCACCACCCCTGGCGCACGGCCGCTGCCGTGGTGGCGGTGATGCTGGGGGTGGCCCTGGCGCTGGCGGTGCAGCTGATCAATGCATCGGCGCTGGCGGAGTTTTCCGGGGCGGTGAGCGCGGTGAACGGTCAGCCCGACCTGTCGCTGCGCGCGCGCCAGGGTGGGCTGGACGACGCGCTGCTGGAGCCGGTGGCGCAGGCACCCGGTGTGGCCGCCGCAAGCCCGGTGCTGGAAGTGTCCACCTCGGTGCCGCTCGCCAATGCCCGGCGCCAGGGCGTGCGGCTGGTCGGCGTGGATGCGCTGTCGGTGGCCGCCGTCTCACCCGCGCTGATGCCGCGGCCCACGCCGCGCGACGATCCGGCCGCCCAGGGACGCTTCGAGCTGTTTGCCCCCGATGCGGTGTTCCTCAACCCGGCGGCGCGGCAGGTGCTGGCGCCCTCGGGCGATCTGCCGGCCACGCTGCAGGTGCAGAGTGGCTTGGAACGCGCGACCCTGCGGGTGGCCGGCAGCGTCAACGCGCCCGGCGCGCCCATGCTGGTGATGGACATCGCGGCGGCGCAGGCGCTGATGGGCCGCACCGGGGAAGTCAGCCGCATCGACCTGCGCCTGGCGCCAGGCACCGACACCCAGGCACTGCTGCGCGGGCTCGCCCTGCCGCCCCACGTGATCGCCCAGCCGCCGGGCCAGGCGGGTGAGCGCGCCGACAACCTCTCGCGCGCCTACCGGGTCAACCTGACCGTGCTGGCGCTGGTGGCGCTGTTCACCGGAGGCTTCCTGGTGTTCTCGGTGTTGTCGCTGTCGGTCGCGCGGCGGCAGCAGCAGATTGCGCTGCTGGGCGTGCTGGGCCTGTCGGCGCCGGAGCGGCTGCGTCTGGTGCTGGCCGAGTCGGCGGTGCTGGGCCTGATCGGCAGCGCGCTGGGCGTGGCGCTGGGCACCGGCCTGGCTGTGGCCGCGCTGCGGCTGCTGGGAGGCGACCTGGGTGGCGGCTACTTTTCGGGCGTCGCACCCTCGCTGCACTGGAGCACGCCCGCCGCCCTGGTCTACGGCGCACTGGGCGTGGTCGCCGCCCTGGTCGGCGGCTGGTGGCCGGCGCGCGCCGCCGCCGCCATGGCGCCGGCCCTGGCGCTGAAGGGGCTGGGGGCATCCGGCCCGGTGTCCCGGCGAAGCCACCGGCTCGCTCTGGGGCTGATGGTCCTGGCCGCAGCCCTGGCCTGGGCACCGCCGGTCGCGGGCATTCCGCTGGCCGCCTATGTGTCGGTGGGCCTGCTGCTGGTGGGCGGCATCGCGGCGCTGCCGCTGGCGGTGGGCGCTCTGCTGGACCGCGTGGCGCCCCGTGTGGCCAGGCTGGCCCTGCCCCTGCTGGCGGTCGAACGCTCGCGGCGCCTGCGCGAGACCGCCGCCGTGGCCACCAGCGGCGTGGTCGCGAGCCTGGCGCTGTCGGTCGCGCTGACGGTGATGGTGGCGAGCTTCCGCGACTCGGTGACGCAGTGGCTCGACGGCGTGCTGCCGGCGCAGCTGTATGTGCGCAGCGCGGGCAGCGGCGCGCAAGGGCAGGCCCTGCCGCCGGACTTCGTGGCCGCGGTGCGCGCGGTGCCGGGCGTCAACCGTGTCGACCCGCTGCGCGCCACCGAGGTGCTGGTCGACCCGGCCCGGCCGGCGGTGACCCTGCTGGCGCGGCCACTGGTGCACGACGACACCGGCGTGCCCGGCCAGCGCCTGCCCCTGGTCGGCGACGCGGTGATCCCGCCGGTGGGCGCGGTCGCGGTGTACGTGAGCGAGGCCATGGTGGACCTGCACAGCGCGCGCCCGGGCGGCGCGCTGGACGCGCTCGCCCCGGCGTTCCCGGCCCTGCCGGCGGGCACCCGCTTCTTCGTGGCCGGCGTGTGGCGCGACTACGCGCGCCAGCACGGCAGCGTGGTCATCGACCTGGCCGACTACCAGCGGCTCTCGGGCGACCGCCGCGTCAACGACCTCGCCCTGCACCTGTCGCCCGATACCGACGAAGACACGGTGCGCGAGGCGGTCCGTGCGCTGGCGCAGTCCGCGGGCGCACAGGACCTGATCGAGTTCGCCTCGGCGGGCCAGATCCGCGCCACCTCGCTGCGCATCTTCGACCGCAGCTTCGCCGTCACCTACTGGCTGCAGGCGGTGGCGATCGGTATCGGCCTGTTCGGCGTGGCGGCCAGCTTCAGCGCCCAGGTGCTGGCGCGGCGCAAGGAGTTCGGGCTGCTGGCCCACCTGGGGCTGACGCGCCAGCAGATCCTCGGCGTGGTGGCGCTCGAAGGCCTGTCGTGGACCGCCCTGGGGGCGCTCGCCGGCTTGGCGCTCGGGCTGGCGGTGAGCGTGGTGCTGGTGCACGTGGTCAACCCGCAGAGCTTTCACTGGACCATGGAGCTGTCGCTGCCCTGGTGGCGCCTGCTGGCGCTGTGCGCCGCCGTGGTCGCCGCCGGCACGGTCACGGCCTGGCTGGCCGGGCGCGCCGCCGCCGGCCGCGATGCGGTCCAGGCGGTCAAGGAGGACTGGTGATGGACGGTCTCACGCGCCGCGCGCTGATCGCCGCCGGGCTGGCGGCGCCGCTGCCTGCGCTTTCACGCGATCTGGTGCCGCGCCCGCTGGTGTTCCCGCGCGACCACGGCACCCACAACGACACGCGCACCGAGTGGTGGTACCTGACCGGCCACGCAAAAGACGCCAGCGGTCGCGAGTTTGGCTTCCAGATCACGTTTTTCCGCAGCCGCGTCGACGGCACCGAAGCCCTGCCCGGCCGCCTCGCCGCGCGCCAGCTGCTGTTCGCGCACGCCGCCATCACCGACGTGCACAGCGGCCGGCTGCTGCACGACCAGCGCATCGCGCGCTGGAACGGCGAACCGCCGGCGCGCACCGAGCGCGCGGTGTTCGCCAGCACCGAAGACACCCATGTGGCGATCCGCGACTGGTTCCTGCGCCGCGAGGCCGACGGCCGCTACACCACCCGCGCCCCGGGCGACGAGCTGCAGATCGACCTGGAGGTCACGCCCACACAGGCCTGGCTTCTGCAGGGCGACCAAGGCTTCTCGCGCAAGGGCCCCGAGCCATCCCAGGCCAGCTTCTACGTCAGCCACCCGCAGCTGGCGGTGCGTGGCACGCTGGACCTCAAAGGACAGCGGTTCGAGGTCCAGGGCACGGCCTGGCTGGACCACGAGTGGAGCGAGGCGCTGATACACCCCGATGCGGTGGGCTGGGACTGGTTCGGCATGAACCTGGAGGGAGGCCACAGCATCACAGCCTTCCAGCTGCGGCGCGCAGACGGCAGCAAGCTCTGGGCGGGTGGGTCCTTCCGCGCCGCGGGCAGCGCCCAGAGCCCCACCGACATTTACCGCTTCCTGCCCGGGGAGCTGGACTGGGTGCCGCTGCGGCACTGGACCAGCCCGCGCACCCGTGCGCGCTATCCGGTGGAGTGGATGGTGCGCACACCGGGCGACTTCTACACCGTCAAGGCGGTGATCGACCCACAGGAACTGGACGCCCGGGGCAGCACCGGCACCGTGTACTGGGAAGGTTTGTCCAACCTGTTCGACAGCAATGGAAAACGCGTCGGCCGCGGCTACCTGGAGATGACCGGCTACGCGAAACGCCTGGTGCTCTGAGCACACAAAGGCGGCGGGCGGTCTCAAAAAGGGAGAAACCCCTAAAACGCGCTCACTCGTTGCAACCCATAACGGTTTTACCCATAATGTTGCGCTGCACCATGGGTACCACCACTGCTCCCCTGCAAGTTGGCCTTGAGGACCTCCTCGGCGACATGCAACACGCCCGCCGCACCGGCGACATGGGCCGCCTGGCCCTGTTGGCCTACTGCGAGGTGCGCCGCTGGGCCCGTCAGGCCGGCGAGCCCGAATTGGCTGATCGCTCGACCGCACTGATCACCCGCCACCCCTATGCCAGCCGCGACCAGTTCATGGCACAGATCGACGACCTGATCGGTGAACTGGAACGCGCCCATTCCCGGGTCATCGGCCGCCACGCATCGCTGTAAGCGAAGCCGCCGTCGAGCCGGCACACTTGGGGCATGAGCACCCCCTCGCCGGCAGACCGCCCCCGCGCCACCACCCCCACATCCCTGAGCGGCCTGCTGCCGTTCCTGCGGCCCTACCGCTGGCAGATCGCCGGAGCCCTGCTGTTTCTGACACTGGCCGCCGTGGCCACGCTGCTGTTCCCGCTGGCACTGCGCCAGCTGATCGACGGAGGGCTGGTGTCGGCCGACCGCGGCGACCAGACCATGGCGCTGCGCGGCCATTTCCTGCAACTGTTCGGCGTGGCGGTGCTGCTGGGCCTTTCGTCGGCGGTGCGTTTCTACTTCGTCAGCTGGATCGGCGAGCGCGTCACGGCCGACCTGCGCAATGCCGTCTACAGCCATGTGCTGCGACAGAGCCCGCAGTTCTTCGAGACCACCCAGACCGGCGAGGTGCTCTCGCGCCTGACCACCGACACCACCCTGGTGCAGACCGTGGTCGGCTCGTCGATGTCGATGGGCCTGCGCAACGCGGTCACCGGTATCGGCGCGCTGGGCATGCTGATCTGGACCAACCCTTACGTGATGACGCAGGTGCTGCTGATCCTGCTGCTGGTGGTGGCGCCCAGCATGTGGTTCGGCCGGCGCGTGCGCAAGCTCTCGCGCGCCAGCCAGGACCGCGTGGCCGATTCCAGCGCCATTGCGGCCGAGGTGCTCAACGCGATTCCGGTGGTGCAGAGCTACGCGGCCGAAGACCGCGAGGCGCAGCGCTTCTCGGCCTCGACCGACAGCGCCTTCCTCACCGCCGTGCGGCGCAGCCGCGCCCGCGCCGCGCTGATCGCCTTCATCATCATCAGCACCGCGGCCCTGCTGCTGTGGGGCCTGTACCAGGGTACGCAGGCGGTGATCGCGGGGCAGATCAGCGCCGGCCACCTGGGCCAGACCGTGGTCTACATCATCATCCTGGCGGGCGCGGTGGCGGTGCTGGGCGAGGTCTACGGCGACCTGCTGCGCGCGGCCGGCGCGAGCGAGCGCCTGATGGAGCTGCTGGCGCTGCGCTCGCCGGTCCAGTCGCCGGCGCAACCCGTGTCGGTGCCCTGGCCGCAGGGCGGCAGCGCGGTGCGCTTTGACAGCATCACCTTCCACTACCCTTCGCGCCCGGACCAGGCCGCCCTGTCGGACCTGACGCTGGACGTGGCACCGGGCCAGACCGTGGCCCTGGTCGGTCCCAGCGGCGCCGGCAAGACCACGGTGTTCGGACTGCTGCTGCGCTGGTACGACCCGGCCGCGGGCACCATCACGCTGGACGGCACACCGATCCAGCGCATGGACCTGCAGGCGCTGCGCGGGCGCATCGGCATCGTGCCGCAGGACCCGGTGATCTTCTCGAGCAGCGCGATGGAGAACATCCGCTACGGCAAGCCCGGCGCGAGCGACGAGGAGGTGCGTGCCGCCGCAAAGGCGGCGTTTGCCGACGAGTTCATCACGCGCCTGCCCGAGGGCTACGACACCTTCCTGGGCGAGCGCGGCGTGCGGCTTTCGGGCGGCCAGCGCCAGCGCATTGCGATCGCGCGCGCCATGCTCAAGAACCCGCCGCTGCTGTTGCTGGACGAGGCGACGAGTGCGCTGGACGCGCAGAGCGAGCGTATGGTGCAGGCGGCGCTGGAGTCGGCGATGAAGGACCGCACGACACTGGTGATCGCGCACCGCCTGGCCACGGTGCAGCAGGCCGACCGCATCCTGGTGCTGGACCACGGCCGGCTCGTGGAGCAAGGCACGCACGCCGAGCTGGTGGCGCTCGGTGGGGTGTATGCGCGGCTGGCTGCTCTGCAGTTTTCTTCCTGAGTTCTTGTTGGTTTGATCGCCTGCACCTCGCGCAGGGTGATGGCGGCAGCCCCGTGCTCCGGCCCACGCTCGCCGTCGGAGGAACGGGTTCGCAACCGCTGCTGCGTCAACACCGGTACCGCTCGCACACTCTGTGGCAACGGCGAATGGGGCCTGCGCCCGGGGCTGCCGCCATCACCCTGAACCAACGCACGAGCGCACCACGGACAACGCAAGCTCAAACCTCACTCGGGGCAGGTGGTGCGGGTGGACGGGCGCAGTCCCCATTCGCGGTTGCCCACGCGCTGGATCACCACAGAGTCGTTGACGAAGTGCCGCAGGCACACCCGCGCAGACCCCCGCGAGGTGGGACGGAGAACGACCACCCGCACCACCTGCCCTTGCCAGCAAAGCCAGAGCGCCGAATGAAAAACGTCAGAGCAAGAAGTCAGACGTGGTGACAAGCCACCAGCCGCCCTTCAACTTCGCGCAACAGCGGCAACTCGGAAGAACAACGCGCATCCGCCCGAGGACAGCGCTTGTGAAAAGCACAGCCAGAGGGAGGGTTCAGCGGACTCGGAAGCTCACCCGTGATCGGAATCTTCTTCTGCCGCTGCGCCGGATCGATCGAGGGCGTCGCCGACAGCAACGCCTGCGTGTACGGATGCAGCGCGCGTGAAAACAGCGCCTCCTTCGGCGCCGACTCCACCACCCGCCCCAGGTACATCACCATCACATGGTCCGCGATGTGTTCTACCACCGCCAGGTTGTGCGAGATGAACACATAGGCCGTCTGCAGCTGTTCCTGCAGGTCCATGAACAGGTTCAGCACCTGCGCCTGGATCGACACGTCCAGCGCCGAGGTCGGCTCGTCCGCCACCAGGATCTTGGGCTGCAGCACCATCGCCCGCGCAATCGCGATGCGCTGGCGCTGGCCGCCCGAGAACATGTGGGCGTAGCGGTCGGCGTGCTCCGGGCGCAGTCCCACGCGCTGCAGGATCTCCTGCACCTTCTGCTTTCGCTCGTCTGCAGACAGCGTGGTGTTCAGCAGCAGCGGCTCGGCGATCTGGTGACCGATTTTCTGGCGCGGGTTCAGCGAGGCATACGGGTTCTGGAACACCATCTGCACCTGGCTGCGCAGCCGCTTGTACTGCGTGCGGTCGCCCGGCACGACCCATTCGCCGCCGACCTGCAGGCGGCCCTCGGTCGGCTCCTCGATCAGCGTGAGCTGGCGCGCCAGCGTGCTCTTGCCGCAGCCCGATTCACCCACCACCGCCAGCGTCTGACCGGCGGCAAGCGAGAAGGACACATCGACCAGGGCCTTGACGGTCAGCTTCGGTTTGAACGCGCCCTGCGACACGCCGTAGTGGCGCGTCAGTGACTCGGCCTGCATCACGGGTGCAGCGGACGGACTCATCGGTGATTGGTTTGGATTGTTCATCACGCCACCTCCTCGGCCACGAGGGGGAAGAAGCAGCGTACCTGGGTGCCCTCATGGGCGAGCAGTCCGGGGCGTTCGATCTGGCAGCGTTCCTGCACCTTCGGGCAGCGCGGTGACAGCAGGCAGCCGGCCGGCCGGTCGTGCTGCCCGGGCACGATGCCCGGCAGCGTGTGCAGGCGACGCGCGCCGCGGCTGTGCTCGGGCACGCTCTGCAGCAACGCGGCGGTGTAGGGGTGCGAGGGCGTGGCAAACAGCCGGTCCACCGGGCCTTGCTCGACCACCTGGCCCGCGTACATCACGGCCACGCGCTGCGCCACTTCGGCCACCACCGCCAGGTCGTGCGTGATCAGGATCAGCGCCATGTGGTGCGCCTGCTGCAGCTGCACCAGCAGCTCCATGATCTGCGCCTGGATGGTCACGTCCAGCGCCGTCGTCGGCTCGTCGGCGATCAGCAGCTTGGGGTTGCAGGCGATCGCCATCGCGATCATCACGCGCTGCGCCATGCCGCCGGAGAACTGGTGCGGGTAGCTGTCCAGCCGGCTCTGCGCGCCCGGGATCTCGACCATCTGCAACAGCTCCAGCGCCCGCGCGCGCGCCGCCGCGCCGCGCAGGCCCATGTGCTCGCGCAGCACCTCTTCAAGTTGGTAGCCGACGGTGAAGCACGGGTTCAGCGAGGTCATGGGGTCCTGGAAGATCATGGCCATGTCCTTGCCCAGGATCTTGCGCCGCTGCCGGTCGCTGATGGTGAGCAGGTCCTGGCCGTCGAAGTGCAGGCGCTGCGCGTTCACGCGCCCCTGCCCCGCGAGCAGGCCCATCATCGCCATCATCGAGACCGACTTGCCCGAACCCGACTCGCCGACGATGCCCAGCACCTCGCCCTGGTTCAGCTGCAGGTCGAGGGAATCGACCGCGCGAAAACCGCGGCCCTTGGCGCCGAACTCGACGCTCAGTTGTTGGATGTCCAGAAGGCTCATGTTGGTATTCCTTGCCCGTTCATGAGGCCGACTTGAGTTTGGGGTCGAGCGCGTCGCGCAGACCATCGCCCACCAGGTTGATCGCCAGCACCGACAGCAGGATCGTCAGGCCCGGCAATGTCACCACCCACCAGGCGCTCTCGATGTAGTCGCGCGCCGAGGCGAGCATGGTGCCCCACTCGGGCAGCGGCGGCTGCACGCCCAGGCCGAGGAAGCCCAGCGCTGCGATTTCGAGGATCGCGGCCGAGAAGCTCATGGTGGCGTGCACGATCAGTGGCGCCGTGCAGTTGGGCAGCACGGTCACGAACATCAGGCGCAGCGTGCGCGCGCCCGACAGCCGTGCGGCCGTGACGTAGTCGCGCTTGAGCTCACTCATCGCCGAGGCGCGCACCAGGCGCACATAGGCCGGCAGCGACACCAGCGCGATCGCAATCATGGCGTTGACCAGACCCGGACCAAGGATGGCCATGATGGCCACCGCCATCAGCAGCGAGGGCAGTGCCATGACGATGTCCATCACGCGCATGATGGTCGAGTCGACCCACTTGCCGGCGAAGGCCGCCACCAGACCGAGGATCACCCCCGGCACCAGCGCCATCAGCACCGACACCAGACCCACCAGCAGCGACAGCCGCGCACCGTGGATCAGCCGCGAGAGCAGGTCGCGGCCGAGCTCGTCGGTGCCCAGCAGGAACTGCGAGCTGCCGCCGGCCCAGACGGGGGCCTGCAGGAAGTGGTCGCGGTACTGTTCGATCGGGCTGTGCGGTGCGACCAGCGGCGCGAACAGCGCCAGCAGCACCACCACGGCCATGAACAGCAGACCGGCCACGGCCCCTTTGTTGAGCGAAAACGCCCGCCAGAATTCTCTGAAATTCATGAGGTCACCCGGATGCGAGGGTTGGCCACACCGTAGAGCAGATCGACGGTGAAGTTGGTCAGGATCACCAGGGTGGCGACCAGCAGGATGCCGTTCTGCACCACGGGGTAGTCGCGCCGTCCGATCGCTTCGATCAGCCACTTGCCGATGCCCGGCCAGGAGAAGATGGTCTCTGTCAGCACCGCGCCGCCCATCAGCGTGCCGACCTGCAGGCCGACCACGGTGAGCACCGGAATCAGCGCGTTGCGCAGCGTGTGCACGAAAACCACCCGCGAGGGCGACAGACCCTTGGCACGCGCGGTGCGCACATAGTCCTCACGCAGCACCTCCAGCATGGACGAGCGCGTCATGCGCGCGATCACCGCCAGCGGGATGGTGCCCAGCACGACGGCCGGCAGGATCAGGTGACGCACCGCATCCCACCAGGCGCCGGCGTTGAGCTCGGGGTCGGCATGCTCGGCCAGCCAGGCGTCGATGAGCATGAAGCCCGTCTGCGGCGGCACATCGAACATCAGGTCGAGTCGCCCGGACACCGGTGTCCAGCCCAGGCCGACCGAAAAGATCAGGATCAGCAGCAGACCCCACCAGAAGATCGGCATCGAATAGCCGGTGAGCGCACCCGTCATCACTGTGTGGTCCAGCCAGGTGCCGCGCTTGACGGCCGCGAGCACGCCCGCGATCACGCCGAATAGCAGCGCGATCAGCAGTGCGCACAGCGCGAGTTCCAGCGTGGCCGGGAACAGCGACTTGAACTCGGTCCAGACGCTGGCCTGGGTCTTGAGCGACTGGCCCAGATTGCCCTGTGCCAGATCGGCCAGGTAGCGGCCGTACTGCACGTACAGCGGCTGGTCCAGCCCGAGCTTCTTGAGCGCGGCGGCGTGCATTTCGGGATCGAGCGTGCGCTCGCCCATCATGACCTCCACCGGATCACCCGGGATCAGCCGGATGAGCGAGAAGGTCAGCAGCGTGATGCCCAGAAAGGTGGGTATGAGCACCAGCAGTCTTTGGAGAAGGTATCTCAGCATGAGAGAACACTCCTTGTTGTTATGCAAATACAAAAAAAGCAGGCGTCAAACCTGACGCCTGCCATGTGAGCCAAAGCGAAGACTTTACTTCACGCCCACGCCTTCGAAGTTGTAGTCGCCGAAGGGGCTGATGACGAAGCCGGACACGTTCTTGCGCATCGGCTGGTTGACCGTCGAGTGGGCGATGGTCGTCCAGGGCAGGTCTTTCTTGAAGACTTCCTGCGCCTTCATGTACAGCTCGGTGCGTTCCTTCTGGTTGGTGCTGTTGCGGGCCTTGAGGGTGTAGCCATCAAATTCCTTGCTGCAGTAGCGCGCGTAGTTGGAACCACCCACGGCCTCGCAGGTCAGCAGCACGCCCAGGAAGTTGTCGGGCGAGGCATAGTCCCCGGTCCAGCCGATCAGGCCGGTGTCGTGCTCGCCGTTCTTCATGCGCTTGAGGTACTCACCCCATTCGTACTGGGTGATCTTGGCCTTGATGCCCACCTTGGCCCAGTCGGCCTGGATCATTTCGGACATCAGCTTGGCGTTGGGGTTGTACGGGCGCTGCACCGGCATGGCCCAGAGGGTGATCTCGGTGCCTTCGGCCACGCCGGCCTTCTTCAGCAGCTCCTTGGCCTTCTCGGGGTTGTAGGCGGCGTTCTTCAGGTTCTTGTTGTAGGACCACAGCGAAGCCGGGAACGGGTTGGCGGCTTCCTGGCCCTGGCCCTGGTAGACCGCGTCGATGATCGCCTTGCGGTTGATCGCCATGTCCAGCGCCTGGCGCACTTCCAGCTTGTTCATCGGGGCCTTCTCGGTGTTGTACGAGAGGTAGCCGATGTTGAAGCCCGGGGCGGTGTCGACCTTCAGGTTGGAGTCGGTCTTCATCGCGGCAATGTCCTGCGGCTTGGGGAAGGACATGATGTGGCACTCGCCGGCCTTGAGCTTCTGGAAGCGCACCGACGCGTCGGTGGTGATCGCGAAGATCAGGTTGTCCACCAGCACGTTCTTGGCGTTCCAGTAGTCCTTGTGCTTGGCGTAGCGGATCTGCGCGTCTTTCTCGTAGCGGCGCAGCACGAACGGGCCGGTGCCCACGGGCTGCTGGTTGATCATGCTGGCCTTGCCTTCGGCCAGCAGCTTGTCGGCGTACTCCTTGGAGAGCACGGAGGCGAACGGCATGGCCAGTTTGACCAGCAGGTCGGGATCCGGCTTCTTGAGCTTCACGACCACGGTGAGCGGATCGGTCTTGGTGACCGACTCGGTGTTGCTCTCCAGACCCACGTCGGATGCGTAGGGGAACTGCGCCGGGTAGGCCTTGTTGAAGGCGTGCTCCTTGTTGACCATGCGCTCGATGGTGAAGATCACATCGTCGGCGGTCAGGTCACGACCGGGCTTGAAGTAGTCGGTGGTGTGGAACTTGACGCCCTTGCGCAACTTGAAGGTGTAGGTCAGGCCATCGGCGGAAATGGCCCAGGACTCGGCCAGGCTGGGTTCGACGTCGGTGCCGCCCTTCTTGAACTGGGTCAGGCGGTTGAAGAGCGCGTGACCGGCGGCATCGAAGGTGGTGCCGGCCGTGTATTGCGCGGTGTCGAAGCCTTCCGGGCTGCCTTCGGAACAGTAAATCAGCGTACCTGCGGCATGCGACGCAGCGGCAACAGCCGTCAGGCTCAGCGCCAGCGCCAGTTTCTTCACTTCAAACATAGGGTCTTCCTCAAGTTATGCGGGCGCAGCGAAGTGCTCGCCCGTCGGGTGAAAAATGATTATCAAGACAAATGCCTGTGCCGCTGTCACCTGCGTTGGTGCCACTGGTGTTGAACCACAGGTCCACTTGACCCGCATCAAGAACTGCAAAATCGGTGCCATCTCGCGCCGCCTCGCTGAAAGCGCCACAACCACCAAGGACCCCATGATTCGCTGGGAAGCCCACACCTGCCTGCCCCTGCACCCCGACGCCAGCTTTGCACCACTGGAGCACTACCGCACCGCGGGCGTGCACTACGTGAGCATCAATGTGGGCATGGACATGAACCCGCTGTCGCAGATCCTGCCGGTGATCGCGGCGTTTCGCGCCCGGCTGCTTGCAGCACCTGATCGATACCTCCTGCCGGACACGGTAGCCGACATCGAACGCGCGCGTCACGAGGGAAAACTCGCGGTCGGCTTCGACCTCGAAGGCGCACTGCCGCTGCTGGAACGGCCGGAAATGGTGGCGCTGTACCGCGACCTCGGCGTGCGCCAGATCCACTTCGCCTACAACCGCAACAACAGCGTGGCCGGCGGCTGCCACGACGCGCCGCAAGGCCTGACCGCGCTGGGGCGCCGGATGGTCGAGGCGATGAACGCGGCGGGCGTGATCATCGACTGCTCGCACACCGAGCGCCGCACCACGCTGGACATCATGGCCCACTCGGACCGGCCGGTCGTGTTCAGCCATGCCAATCCGCTGGCCCTGGTCGAACATGGTCGCAACATCACCGACGAACAGATCCGCGCCTGCGCCACCACCGGCGGCGTGGTGTGCATCTCCGGTGTCTCCAGTTTTCTCGGCGCCGAATCGCCCGCCGCGAGCGACATCGTGCGCCACCTGCTGCACGTCGCCGAGCTCGTCGGGACCCGGCACGTCGGCCTGGGACTGGACATCGGCTTCGGAGAACCCGGCCTCGACGACGACCCGCCCCCGCCCTTTGATCCGGAGTACTGGTGGCCCGCTGGCGCGGGCTACGGCCGCGGCATCCGGCAGATGCGGTACGCATCGGTCGACACCTGGAAGCAGCTGCCCGAGGCCCTGCGCGCGGCGGGCATGGACGACAACGACATCGACGGCATCCTCGGTGGAAACATGGCACGGGTGGCCCGGCAGGTCTGGGAACGACCACCCGCCTGACAACCAGGGTTATGCAGCAGGCGCATAACGGAATGGCAACTCGGCCTTGGACAGTGGTGGCACCCGGTCCTTACAGTCCCGGCCATCGGCTCCACCGTGGAACGATGAGACAACCCACAAGGACACCTCGCAAATGTCACAAGCACCGCACCCGGCCGGCGCCGCGGCCAACAGCCCGGCAGCCTTCACCAACGCCCTGCCGTCCTATCTGGACCCCAACAACCTCGGCCCCTGGGGCATCTATCTGCAACAGGTTGACCGCGTCGCGCCCTACCTGGGCAGCCTCGCCCGCTGGGTCGACACCCTCAAGCGCCCCAAGCGCACCCTGATCGTCGACGTGCCAATCCACCTCGACGATGGCACCGTGGCCCACTTCGAGGGCTACCGCGTGCAGCACAACACCAGCCGCGGCCCCGGCAAGGGCGGCGTGCGCTTCCACCAGAACGTGACCCTGTCCGAGGTGATGGCGCTGTCGGCCTGGATGTCCATCAAGAACGCGGCGGTCAACGTGCCCTACGGCGGCGCCAAGGGCGGCATCCGCGTCGACCCACGCCAACTGTCGATCGGTGAACTTGAGCGCGTGACGCGTCGATACACCAGTGAGATCGGCATCATCATCGGCCCGACCAAGGACATCCCCGCCCCCGACGTCAACACCAACGAACAGGTGATGGCCTGGATGATGGACACCTACTCGATGAACGAAGGCGCCACGGCCACCGGCGTCGTCACCGGCAAACCGGTCGACCTCGGCGGTTCGCTGGGCCGCCGCGAAGCCACCGGCCGCGGTGTGTTCACAGTGGGCGTCGAAGCCGCCAAGCACACCGGCATGGACATTTCCAAGGCCCGCGTGGCGGTGCAGGGCTTCGGCAATGTCGGCGGCGTCGCCGGCAAGCTGTTTGCGGAAGCCGGCGCCAAGGTGGTGGCGGTGCAGGACCACGGCGGCACCGTCTACCGCGAGTCCGGCCTGGACGTGCCCGCCCTGCTCGCCCACGTGGCCCGCGTGGGCTCGGTCGCCGGGTTCAGCGGTGGCGAAGTGATCGACAACGACGCCTTCTGGGGCGTGCCTTGCGACATCCTGATCCCGGCTGCGCTGGAACAGCAGATCACCGAAGCCAACGCCGGCCGCATCCAGGCCAAGATGATCATCGAAGGCGCCAACGGTCCGACCACGCCCCAGGCCGACGACATCCTGCACGACCGCGGCATCCTGGTGTTGCCCGACGTGATCGCCAACGCTGGCGGCGTGACGGTGAGCTACTTCGAGTGGGTGCAGGACTTCTCCAGCTTCTTCTGGAGCGAGGACGAGATCAACGAGCGCCTGGTGCGCATCATGAAAGGCGCGTTTGCTGCCGTCTGGCAGGTGGCCGAGGAGAACAAGGTCAGCCTGCGCACTGCGACATTCATCGTGGCCTGCAAGCGCATCCTGCACGCACGCGACCTGCGCGGTTTGTATCCCTGATGGGCCGAGCATGAAGAAGCCCCGCATCGCGGGGCTTTTTTCATTGCAGTGTTTCTTTCAGGGCCGGCAAGGCCGGCAGGGGCATCACGTCGATACCCTCCTCGATCAGCTCCATCGCCACCTCGGGTGTGGTGCGGCCGCGGATGTTGCGCTGTGCCAGCTCGCCGTGGTGCATGGCCCGCGCCTGGTCGGCAAAGCGTTCGCCCACGTCTTCGGTCTGGCTCATCAGCTCGCGCACGGCGCGCAACAGGCGCCCCTGCAGTTCGGACCCCGGCGCAGTCCGGCCCAACTCCACCAGGCCCTCGTCCGTGCCTGCTCGCGCCACCGGTTCCTCGCTTGTGCGACCCAGGTTCAACCGCGGCGCCGACAGCATCTTGCGCACCTGCGCGTCGCCACACAGCGGGCAGCTCAGCAGGCCACGCTCCAGTTGCTGATGGAAATCGTCTTCCGACGCGAACCAGCCCTCGAAGTCGTGCTGGTGCGAACACTGCAGGTTGAGAACCTTCATGACTGAATTATCGTGCGACGTCGGCGGGCATGGCGCCGGACCAGTCCAGTGACCACACGCCCGACAGCACGTTCTGCAGCCAGAGGGCACCGACCAGGGTCTTGCAGTCAATGATGCTGCCGTCGCGACACCAGCCATTCACTTCGTCGGGCGTGGCGTTGAACACGTCCAGGAATTCGCCCTCATCCAGCCGGCGTTCGCCCTGCGACAGCCCCCGGGCGAACCAGATGTCGATGATTTCGTCGGAGTAGGCGATGGTCGGTGCCAGCCTGCCCGCAAACGCCCATTCCGTGGCCCTGTATCCCGTCTCTTCTGCCAGCTCGCGCCGGGCGCAGGCCAGGCTGCCCTCACCGGCATCGAGCTTGCCCGCCGGAAACTCCACGATGACGCTGCGCATGGGATGCCGGAACTGGCGCTCCATGACCACACGACCGTCGTCCAGCAGACCGATCACCATCACCGCCCCCGGGTGCAGCACATATTCACGTGTCGCCTCTTGCCCAGAAGGCAGGCGTACGGTGTCCCGCACGACATGAAGGAAGTGACCCTTGAGCAACTCGGTGCGGGCGACGGGCTCTTCAAGCAGGTGGGCATCCTGGCTCATGGCGCGTCCTCAGCCGTGGCGCTTGTACAGGTAGCGGTAGACAAAGCCCGGGAAGGCCAGCGTGAGGAACAGTGCGCCAGTGGTGGCGTAGAACTCCCAGCCCTGGGGGTAGATCTGGCCGTCGGCCTTTTCAAGCGCCAAGCCGAGCGCCCCCACAAGGCCATAGCAGATCACCAGCTCCAGCAGATGAATGCCCAGGGACTTGGGCGCCGAACGCGGCACCACCCCCAGCCAGCGCTGGTTGATAAACGGCAGGTTGGCGGCCAGTACGGCTGCCAGCAGCACCAGCCAGACAGAAACCGACGCGCTCACGCGAGAAGTGAGGCGATGGCCTGCGCACACAGGGCCATCAGCCCACCCGGGACCACGCCAAGCACCAGGACCAGCGCACCGTTGACCGACAGCACCGAGCGCACGTCCATGCCAGCAGTGATGCCAGCGGTCTGCGTGGGCGCATCGAAGTACATGACCTTGACCAGGCGCAGGTAGTAGAAGGCGCCGATGAGCGACATCACGACGGCGAACACCGCCAGACCGATGTAGACCGGCTGCGACGAGGCCAGCAGGGCCTGCAGCACCGACAGCTTGGCGTAGAAGCCCACCAGCGGCGGCACACCGGCCAGAGAGAACATGCACACGGCCATCACACCCGCATAGAGCGGGCTGCGCTGGTTCAGGCCGGCCAGATCGGCGATCTCATCGGACTCGAAGCCGTCGCGAGAAAGCAGCAGGATGACGCCGAAGGTGCCCAGGGTGGTCAGCACGTAGGTGATGACATAGAACATCGTGGCGCTGTAGGCATTGACCATGTTGCCCGTGTCCAACCCCTTGTCCCCATGCACCACACCGGCCAGCAGGCCCAGCAGCATGAAGCCCATCTGGGCGATCGTGGAGAACGCCAGCATGCGCTTGAGGTTGGTCTGGGCGATGGCCGCCAGGTTGCCGATAAGCAGAGAAGCCACGGCGAGCACCGCCAGCATCTGCTGCCAGTCCACTGCCAGCGGTGCCAAGCCTTCGACCAGCAGGCGGATCACGATGGCAAAGGCGGCCAGCTTCGGCGCACCACCCACCATCAGCGTGATCGCGGTGGGAGCGCCGTGGTACACGTCCGGCACCCACATGTGGAAGGGCACCACACCCAGCTTGAACGCCAGACCTGCGACCACGAACACCAGGCCCAGCATCAGCACCTGCGGTGAACCTTTGAGGGTTTCAGGGCCACCGGCAATGGCCTTCATCACCTCGGCCACATCCAGCGAGGCGGTGGCGCCGTAGACCAGCGACAAGCCATACAGCAGGAAACCGCTGGCCAGCGCACCCAGCACGAAGTACTTCATGGCCGCTTCGATGGCCTTGCCATCGTCTCGGCGCAGGGCCACCAGGGCATAGCTCGACAGGGTCAACAGCTCCAGGCCCAGATAGATCACCAGGAAGTTGTGGCCGGAGATCATCACGAACATGCCCAGCAGCGCGTACAGCGACAGCGTGAACAGGTCGCCCGCACGCAGCATGTCGCGGCTGGAGGCGTAGTCGCGGCCATAGACCAGCGTCACGAACATGGCGATGGCGGCAAAACACTTGAGCCACAGGCCCATCGGATCGCTCACGATCATGCCGCCGAAACCGCTGATCGAGTGGCCGGCCAAGGCATTCTTGCCCTGCAGGAAGGCCACACAGGCCAGCGTGAGCAGGGTGAGCAGATAGGTGGGGCGACGGGTCGGCGACTTGACGGTCAGGTCGACCAGCGAAATCACGCAGGTCATCACCAGCAAGAAAATCTCGGGGTAGACCGCCACCAAGCTGAGTTGATCAATCATGTGAAGACTCGTTCGTGTGTTTGCTCAGGCAGCGTTCAGGGCAGCTTGGAGATGGCGACATGGCGCAGCAGCTCGGCCACGGACGCATCCATCACGTCGGTGAACGGCTTCGGATGCACGCCCATGTACAGCACAGCGATGGCCAGCAGCGCCATGATCAGGAACTCGCGGCGACCGATGTCGGTGAGTTCCTTGACATGGTGGTTGCCCACCGAACCCAGGTACACGCGCTTGTACATCCAGAGCGAGTAGGCTGCGCCGAAGATCAAGGCCGATGCCGCGGCGGCACCGATCCAGAAGTTGGCCTTCACCGCCGCCAGAATCACCATCCACTCGCCCACGAAGCCCGCAGTGCCCGGAAGACCGCAATTGGCCATGGTGAACAACAGCGCGAACGCGGCGAAGTTGGGCATGGTGTTGACCACACCGCCGTAGTCGGCGATGTTGCGCGAGTGCACGCGGTCGTACAGCACACCGATCGACAAGAACATGGCGGCCGAGACGAAGCCGTGGGCAATCATCTGAACGATGGCGCCGGACACGCCCATGTCGCTGAAGACGAAGAAGCCCAGCGTCACGAAGCCCATGTGGGCCACCGACGAGTAGGCCACCAGCTTCTTCATGTCCTTCTGCACCATGGCCACCAGGCCAACGTAAATCACGGCCACCAGCGACAGGGTGATGATCAGCCAGGCCCACTGGTGGGAGGCATCGGGCAGGATGGGCAGGGAAAAACGCAGGAAGCCATAGGCACCCAGCTTGAGCATGATGGCGGCCAGCACGGCCGAGCCACCGGTGGGCGCCTCGACGTGCACGTCGGGCAGCCAGGTGTGCACCGGCCACATCGGCACCTTTACCGCGAAGGCGGCAAAGAAGGCGAAGAACAGGAGGGTCTGGGCGGTGCTGCCCAGCGGCAGCTTGTGCCAGGCCGCGAGGTCGAAACTGCCACCCGACTGGTTGTACAGGTAGATCAGGGCCACCAGCATCAGCAGCGAACCCATCAGTGTGTACAGGAAGAACTTAAAGGCGGCGTAGATCTTGTTGGGACCGCCCCAGATGCCGATGATCAGGTACATCGGGATGAGTGTGGCCTCGAAGAACACATAGAACAGCATGCCGTCCAGCGCTGAGAACACGCCGATCATCAGACCTGAGAGGATCAGGAACGCGCCCATGTACTGGTTCACGCGCTCGGTGATCACCTCCCAGCCGGCCAACACCACGATCACCGTGATGAACGCGGTCAGCAACACCAGCCAAAGGGAGATGCCGTCCACGCCCAGGTGGTAGTGGATGTTGAAGCGCTCAATCCAGGGCATCTTCTCCACGAACTGCATCGCAGCCGTACCCAGCTCGAAGCCGGTGTAGAGAGGAATCGTCACCGCCAGCGAGACCAGCGCCCCCAGCAGCGCGATCCAGCGGACCACATTGGCCTGGTCATCCCGACCCAGTGCCAGCAACACGACACCAAAAAGGATTGGTGCCCAGATCGCGAGGCTCAGCAAACCCATCTTCTTGTTCTCCTTATTTGGCGAGCCACACGAAATACGTCATGAACAGAAACACGCCCACGATCATCAACAGCGCATAGTGGTAGAGGTAACCGCTCTGAAAGCCACGGACCACCGACGAGAAGCCGCCCACAATCTTCCAACTGGCGTTGACCACACCGGTCTCGATCACACCCTGGTCGCCGCCCTTCCAGAGACCCGTGCCCAGTGCACGCGCACCACGGGCCAGCACGTTTTCGTTGAACCAGTCCATGTAGTACTTGTTCTCCAGAATGGTGATGATCGGTTTGAGCGCACGACCGATGGTGGCAGGAACCGCGGGGTTGACCAGGTACATGTACCAAGCCGTCACGGCTCCTGCGAGCGCCAGCCAGAACGGTGCGGTGGAGAAGGCGTGCAGGGCCATGGCCAGAGGTCCGTGGAACTCTTCGGCGAACTTCGCCACCGCCGGGTGAGCGGCCGAGTTGATCGTGATGGCGTCCTTGAGGAAGTCACCAAACAGCATCGGCTGGATGGTCATGAAACCGATCACCACAGAAGGAATGGCCAGCAGCAACAAAGGCACGGTCACCACCCATGGGGTTTCGTGCGGCTTGCCATCACCGTGGTGACCATGGTCGTCGTGGTGGTCGTCGTGCCCATGGTGGGCGTCCGGATTCTGGTCGTAGCGCTCCTTGCCGTGGAACACCAGGAAGTACAGACGGAACGAGTAGAACGAGGTCACGAACACACCTGCCAGCACGGCAAAGTGTGCGAAACCAGCGGCCGGCAGGTTGCTGAAATGCACCGCCTCGATGATCGCGTCCTTGGAGTAGAAACCGGCGAACAGCGGTGTGCCGATCAGGGCCAGGGTCCCCAGCAGCGAGGTGATCCAGGTGATGGGCATGTACTTGCGCACGCCGCCCATCCAGCGAATGTCCTGGTTGTGGTGCAGCCCCATGATCACCGAACCGGCCGCAAGGAACAGCAGGGCCTTGAAGAAGGCGTGGGTCATCAGGTGGAACACGGCCACCGAGTAAGCCGAGGCACCGAGCGCCACGGTCATGTAACCCAGCTGCGAGAGTGTGGAGTAGGCCACGACTCGCTTGATGTCGTTCTGGATGATGCCCAGGAAACCCATGAACAGCGCCGTGATGGCGCCGATCACCATGATGAAGTTCAGCGCAGTGTCCGACAGCTCGAACAGGGGCGACATGCGCGAGACCATGAAAATGCCGGCCGTCACCATGGTGGCGGCGTGGATCAGCGCGGAAATGGGCGTCGGGCCTTCCATCGAGTCCGGCAGCCAGACGTGCAGCGGAAACTGGGCCGACTTGCCCATGGCGCCTATGAACAGGCAGATGCAAATCACGGTGATCAGCATCCAGTCAGTGCCGGGAAAGCCGATCTGACCCAGTGCGCCGGCCTTGGCAAACACCTCGGTGTAGTTCAACGTGCCGGCGTAGGCCACGATCAGGCCGATGCCCAGGATGAAGCCGAAGTCGCCGACCCGATTGACCAGGAAGGCCTTCATGTTGGCGAAGATGGCCGTGGGCTTGTTGAACCAGAAACCGATCAGCAAATAAGAGACCAGACCCACCGCTTCCCAGCCGAAGAAGAGTTGCAGCAGGTTGTTGCTCATCACCAGCATCAGCATGGAGAAGGTAAAGAGCGAGATGTAGGCGAAGAAGCGGTTGTAGCCAGCATCCTCTTCCATGTAGCCGATGGTGTAGAGATGGACCATCAGCGAGACGAAGGTCACCACACACATCATCATGGCGGTCAGGCCGTCGACGAGAAAACCGATCTCCATCTTGAGGCCACCGACCACCATCCATTCGTAGATGGTTGCGTTGAAGCGGGCGCCGTCCAGCGCCACGCTCTTGAGTGTCATGGCCGAAATGATGAATGCCACCAGCACACCCAGAATCGTCAGAGAGTGCGAGGCGCGGCGGCCGATCAGGTTGCCGCCAAACGTGGTGCCCAGAATGCCAGCGAGGGCCGAGCCGACCAGCGGCGCCAGTGGCACGGCCAGCAGGGTCGTTGCGGAAAGGGTGGTGCTCATGTTCTTAACCCTTGAGGGTGTTGAGTTCTTCGGCGCTGACGGTGGACTTGCTGCGGAACAACAGCACCAGAATGGCCAGGCCAATGGCCGACTCGGCGGCGGCCACCGTCAGGATGAAGAACACAAACACCTGCCCGTGGAGATCTCCAAGGTAGTGGGAGAAGGCTACAAAGTTCATGTTGACCGCCAGCAACATCAGCTCAATGGCCATCAACAACACGATGATGTTCTTGCGGTTCAGGAAGATGCCGATGACGGACAACGCGAACAGGATCGCACCCACCGAAAGAAAGTGACCGAGTGACAGACTGGTGAAGCTCATGCTTTGCCCTCCTCCGCGGCAACTGCGCTGGAGGCAGCATGTGTTTTGGTTGCGGCCATTGGCACGACCACCAGACGGTCTGAAGCCCGCACGCGAACCTGCAGTCCCGGATCAATGGCCTTGCTGTCCTTGCGCTTGCGCAGCGTGAGCGCGATGGCCGCGAACATGGCCACCAGCAATATCACCGCGGCAATCTCGACCGGGTACAGGTATTCGGTGTACATCAGCGTGCCAAGGGCCTTCGTGTTCGACACCTCGGCAGCCTGTACCGCCACCGGCGCCACCATGTTCGGAAAACCGACCCACAGCACGGCAATCAGCTCGGCGGCCACCAGTGCCCCCAGCGTGGCCGCCAAGGGGAAGTTCTGCCAGAAGCCCCAACGGTCTCCGTCGAGCTTGATGTCCAGCATCATGACGACGAACAGGAAAAGCACCATGACCGCGCCCAGGTACACGAGCACCAGTGTCAGCCCGAGGAACTCGGCCTTGAGCAGCAGCCACAGGCCAGAGGCCTGGGAGAACGCCAGCATCAGGAACAGCACGGCGTGCACTGGGTTGCGCGCCGTGATGACACGGTAGGCGGCGAAGAGCATCACCGCCGCGAACAAATAGAAAAAGCCGGTCTGGTAGTCCATGGTCTTGTCTTTCGCCGGCTCAGCGGTACTTGGCGTCCGCGGCCTTGGCTGCGGCGATCTCAGGCTCGTAGCGGTCTCCGACAGCCAGCAGCATTTCTTTGGTGAAGTACAGGTCACCGCGTTTTTCGCCGTGGTACTCAAGAATCTGGGTCTCGACGATGGCATCGACCGGACAGGCCTCTTCGCAGAAACCGCAGAAAATGCACTTGGTCAGATCAATGTCGTACCGGGTGGTGCGGCGGGTCCCGTCTTCGCGTTCACCCGCTTCGATGGTGATGGCCATGGCGGGGCAGACGGCCTCGCACAGCTTGCAGGCGATGCAGCGCTCTTCGCCGTTCTCGTAACGGCGCTGGGCATGGAGACCGCGGAAACGAGGAGACAGCGGAGTTTTCTCTTCGGGGAACTGGACCGTGACCTTGCGACGCAGGGCGTAGCGGCCCGTCAGGGCCATGCCCTTGAAGAGCTCCAGCAACATGAAGCTCTTGAAAAAGTCGCTCAGCGAAAAGGGGGCAACGGCGGAGGTGGACATGATCGATCGCCTTGCTTATTTCCAGAGATTCCACGAGGTCTGCATCAGGCCGCCGACGAGCAGCAGCCAGACCAGCGTGACGGGAATGAAAATCTTCCAGCCCAGACGCATGATCTGGTCGTAGCGGAAACGGGGGAAAGTGGCGCGGATCCAGATGAACAGGGACACCACGAAGAAGGTCTTGGCACCCAGCCAGATCCAGCCTGGAATCCAGTTGAACAAGGCGCTGTCGATCGGGGGCAGCCAGCCGCCGAGGAACATCACCACCGCCAGGATGGACACCAGCCACATGCTGGCGTACTCGGCCAGGAAGAAGATCGCAAAGCCCATGCCTGAGTACTCGACCATGTGGCCGGCCACGATTTCTGCTTCGCCCTCGACCACGTCAAACGGGTGCCGGTTGGTTTCGGCCACGCCCGAAATCAGGTAGACCATAAAAATGGGCAGCAGCGGGAGCCAGTTCCAAGACAGGAAGTCCAGCCCCATGTTCACACCGTGGCCCTTGGCCTGCGACGCAACGATGTCGCCCAGGTTCAAGCTGCCCGCGGTCATCACGACCACCAGGAAGCAGAAGCCGATGGCGATTTCATAGCTCACCATCTGGGCAGAGGCGCGCAGCGCGCCCAGGAAGGCGTACTTGGAGTTCGAGGCCCAGCCGGCAATGATCACGCCGTACACCTCGATCGAGGTGATGGCCAGGATGACCAGCAGGCCGGCGTTGATGTTGGCGATCACTGCCTCGGGACCGAACGGCACCACCACCCACGCGGCGAGCGCCGGCATGATGGCCATGAGGGGACCCAGGCGAAACAGCCCGTTGCTGGCGGCGGTGGGGCTGATCAACTCCTTGGTGAGCAGCTTGACCGCATCGGCGATCGGC
Source organism: Hydrogenophaga sp. H7 (assembly GCF_002025745.1). NCBI lineage: Bacteria > Pseudomonadati > Pseudomonadota > Betaproteobacteria > Burkholderiales > Comamonadaceae > Hydrogenophaga > Hydrogenophaga sp. H7. The sequence goes on from NZ_MCIC01000018.1 coordinate 129,663, forward strand.
TGAAGCAGCCCGGCAGGGCCGACGCGGTTCGGGCCAAAGCGAACCTGCATGAAACCCAGCAGCTTGCGCTCCCACAGGGTCAGGTAAGCCACGGCCCCCATCAGCGGGGCGACGACAGCAACGATCTTGAGCAGGCTCCAGATGACCGGCCAGGCCGCCGTGGTCCACCAGGAGGCGTTGATGAGGCCAAGGCCTCCGTTGTACATCGCGTCGATCATGCGCGGGCTCCTCGGGCGTCGCTCGTGAGTTGCAGCGAGGTGGCGCGGCGCACCAGCCCGTCGAGCTGGTAGATCGGCGCCACACAGGGGGACGTCTGGGCTGGCGACTGGTCGGCAGCGGCGGGCCCCACACCGACATCGGCGTTGTTGAGACGGGAGGCATCCAGCAACGATCCGCCCGCGACACCCGGCAAGGCGGCGGCCAGCACCGCCAGGGAGGTGTCGGCATCGAACCCGGGCAAACCCAGCAGATTGCCCAGCACGCGAAGCACCTTCCATGCCGGGCGCGTGTCGCCCAGCGGACGCACCACCGCGTGGAAACTCTGCACCCGGCCTTCCGCGTTGACGAAGGAGCCCGAGGTTTCGGTGAAGGGTGCAATGGGCAGCAGCACGTCGCTGATGTCCATGTTGGCCTTGAAGGGGCTGAGTGTGACCACCATGTCGGCGGACTTCAGACCTTCAGCACCTTTGGCACTGTCAAAAGCCGGCTCCGTGTTCAGGAGAATGGCGGCCTTCAGCTGTCCACCAAGCATCTGCGCGGCGTTGAGGCCACCCTGCCCCGGCACGGCACGAACCAGCTGCGCACCGACGGTGTTGGCTGCTTCGGTGAGGTAACCCACCGAGGCACCCGTTTGCTGACCAATCCAGTTGGCGAGCGCCAGCAGGCTGGAGGCCTTTTCGTGGTGAGCCGCGGCGTTGCCCAGAAGGATGGCCTTCTGCTCGCCCCCCAGCAGGGACTTCGCCACTGCGCGGGCCTCGTCGGTGATGCTGCCGGCGACCGGCGGTTGCACGCCTGCTTCCGCTGCGACAGCGGCGGCGACTCCGGCCAGAGCACTGACCCAGACACTGCTGTCGGCGAGCAGCACGTTCTTCAGCGGCATGGCCCAGTCAGGGGCCTGTGCCGCCAGCACATTGACCTGACATCCCTTGCGGGCCGCCTGGCGGATGCGCTGGGCAAACAGCGGATGGTCCTTGCGCAGGTTGGAGCCCACGACCAGCACGCGCTGCAACTGCGACAGCTCGGCAATCGGACGCCCGAGCCAGCGGGCCTGACCGGCCGGCGCAGCATGGCCGAAATCGGCATGGCGCAGACGGCTGTCGATGTTTTCGCTGCCCAGGCCACGCACCAGGGCACCGGCCAGAGACAGTTCTTCAACCGTGCTGTGCGGACTGGCCAGCAGACCGATCGCTGCGGCGCCATGCTTGTCCTTGACGCACTTGAGACCGTTGGCCACATACTCCAGCGCGGTTTGCCAGTCCACGGTCTGCCATTCGCCACCTTGCTTGAGCATGGGCTGGGTCAGGCGGTCTTCACCATTGAGGGCCTCGTACGAGAAGCGGTCGCGATCGGCGATCCAGCATTCGTTGACGGCGTCGTTCTCCAGCGGGACCACGCGCATCACCTGGTGGTTCTTCACCTGAACGATCAGGTTGGCACCCGTCGAGTCGTGCGGGCTCACGCTCTTGCGCCGCGAGAGCTCCCAGGTGCGTGCGCTGTAGCGGAAGGGCTTGCTGGTGAGCGCACCAACCGGGCAGATGTCGATCATGTTGCCCGAGAGTTCGGAATCCACCGACTGGCCAACAAACGTCTCGATCTCGGCGTGCTCTCCGCGGTTGGACATGCCCAGCTCCATCACGCCGGCAATCTCCTGGCCGAAACGCACGCAGCGGGTGCAGTGGATGCAGCGGCTCATCTCCTCCATGGAGATCAGCGGACCGACGTTCTTGTGGAACACCACGCGCTTCTCTTCTTCGTAGCGCGAGGCACCACCACCGTAGCCCACGGCCAGGTCCTGCAACTGGCACTCGCCGCCCTGATCGCAGATCGGGCAATCCAGCGGGTGGTTGATCAGCAGGAACTCCATCACCGACTTCTGGGCCTTGATGGCCTTGTCGGACTTGGTGCGCACGATCATGCCCATGGTCACCGGCGTGGCGCAGGCGGGCATGGGTTTGGGAGCCTTCTCCACTTCTACCAGACACATGCGGCAACTGGCGGCGATGGAGAGCTTCTTGTGGTAGCAGAAGTGCGGGATGTAGGTGCCTGCCTTCTCGGCCGCATGCATGACCATGCTGCCCGGGGGCACTTCGACCTTCTGGCCGTCGAGTTCGATTTCAACCATGTTGTGTTCCGGATCAGGCAGAGGTCGCGGTGTCGGCCTTGATCATGGCCGCGAACTCGTGACGGAAGTGTTTGAGCATGGCGCGCACCGGCATGGCCGCTGCATCACCCAGGGCACAGATCGTGCGGCCCATGATGTTCTCGGCCACGTTGTCCAGCAGGTCCATGTCGGCCGGCTTGGCGTCACCGCGCTGGATCTTGTCGACCAGGCGCCAGAGCCAGCCCGTGCCTTCGCGGCAGGGTGTGCACTGACCGCAGGACTCGTGCATGTAGAAGTAGGACAGGCGCTTGAGCGACTCGACCATGCAGCGGGTGTCGTCCATCACGATCACGGCACCCGACCCCAGCATGGAACCGGCCTTGCTGATGGAGTCGTAGTCCATCGTGCAGTCCATGATGATGTGGGCCGGCAGCACGGGCGAAGACGAACCGCCAGGAATCACCGCCTTGAGCTGGCGGCCAGTGCGCACACCACCGGCCAGCTCCAGCAGCTTCGAGAACGGCGTGCCCATCGGGATTTCGTAGTTGCCCGGCAGGTTCACGTCACCGCTGACCGAGAAGATCTTGGTACCGCCGTTGTTCGGCTTGCCGCATTCGAGGTAGGACTGGCCACCATTGCGGATGATCCAGGGCACCGCCGCGAAGGTCTCGGTGTTGTTGATGGTGGTCGGCTTGCCGTAGAGACCAAAGCTGGCCGGGAACGGCGGCTTGAAGCGGGGCTGACCCTTCTTGCCTTCCAGCGATTCGAGCAGCGCGGTTTCTTCACCGCAGATGTAAGCACCGAAACCATGGTGGGCATGGAGCTGGAACGAGTAGTTCGAGCCCATGATGTTGTTGCCCAGGTAACCGGCGGCACGGGCTTCTTCCAGGGCGGCTTCGAAACGCTCATACACCTCGAAGATTTCGCCGTGGATGTAGTTGTAGCCCACGCTGATGCCCATGGCGTACGCCGCGATCGCCATGCCTTCGATGACGATGTGCGGGTTGTACATGAGGATGTCGCGGTCCTTGCAGGTGCCCGGCTCGCCCTCGTCCGAGTTGCACACGAGGTACTTCTGCCCGGGGAACTGGCGGGGCATGAAACTCCACTTCAGGCCCGAGGGGAAACCGGCGCCCCCGCGGCCGCGCAGCGCGGACTCCTTGACGGTCGCGATCACCTGGTCCTGCGTCATGCCCACGGCACCGGTCTCGGGATTGGGCGCGGAACCATCCATGCCCAGCACCTTGCGCAGGGCCTGGTAGCCACCGCGCGCCTCGTAGTCCTTGAGCGACCAGTTGCTGCCGTTCAGGTCCTTGTAGATCTGAGGCTCAATGTGGCGACCGTGGAAACAGGTCTGCACGCCCGTGGCAGCGAACTGAGCAAGCACTTGCTGGGCGTTCATTGTTTGCCCTCCGCGGCCCTGAGACCATCGATCAGCTGATCGAGCTTCTCATTGCTCATGAAGCTGCACATGTGGCGGTCGTTCACCAGCATCACCGGCGAATCGGCACAGGCGCCCAAGCATTCACTCTGCTGGAGCGTGAACAGGCCGTCCGCCGTGGTCTCGCCCATGGCGATGCCCAGCTTCTTTTCCAGGTGGTGCAGCGCGGTGTACCCCTCGCGCAGCTGGCACGGCAGGTTGGTGCAAACGTTGAGCTTGTACTTGCCCACCGGCCGCTGGTTGTACATGTTGTAGAAGGTCGTCACCTCGTGGACGGCCATCACCGGCATGCCCAGGTAGTCGGCAATCGCCTGCTCGGCAGCGTGGCTGACGTAGCCTTGCTCCTGCTGCACGATCGACAGACACGCCATCACGGCAGATTGGGCCTGCTCCGTGGGGTACTTGGCCACTTCGCGGGCGAAGCGGGCCTTGGTGGCCTCGGACAGTTCCATGGCCGTCACAGGGCCTTGGTTAGCGGGGGTCGAGATCATCGGTCAATCTCTCCAAAAACGATGTCCATCGTGCCGATGATGGCCACCGCATCGGCCAGCATGTGGCCCTTGGCCATTTCGTCCAGCGTGGACAGGTGCGTGAAACCAGGGGCGCGGATCTTCAGCCGGTACGGCTTGTTGGCGCCATCACTCACCAGGTAGATGCCGAACTCACCCTTGGGGTGCTCGACGGCGGCATAGGCCTCACCTTCGGGCACGTGGAAGCCTTCGGTGAAGAGCTTGAAGTGGTGGATCAGCTCTTCCATGCTCGACTTCATCGCTTCGCGCGAGGGAGGCGCCACCTTGTGGTTGTCGGTGATGACCGGGCCCGGATTGGCGCGCAACCAGTCCACGCACTGCTTGATGATGCGGTTGGACTGCTTCATCTCTTCCATTCGGACGAGGTAGCGGTCGTAGGTGTCACCGGTCTTGCCAACCGGGATGTCGAACTCGACCCGGTCGTACACGTCGTACGGTTGCTTCTTGCGCAGATCCCAGGCGATGCCGGAACCGCGGAGCATGGGACCGGTCATGCCCAGGTTGAGAGCACGCTCCGGACTGACAACACCGATGCCAACCGTGCGCTGCTTCCAGATCCGGTTGTCGGTCAGCAGAGTGTGGTACTCCGCCAGGTAGGTCGGAAACCGCTGCGTAAAGTCGTCGATGAAGTCGAGCAACGAGCCTTGGCGGTTCTGGTTCAACTCAGCCATCGCCTTGGCGTTGCGGATCTTGCTGTGCCTGTACTGCGGCATGGTGTCCGGCAGATCGCGATAGACACCACCCGGGCGGAAGTAGGCCGCGTGCATGCGCGCACCCGACACCGCTTCGTACATGTCGAACAGGTCTTCCCGCTCGCGGAACGCGTAGATCAGGATGGTCGAACTGCCGCAGTCATTGCCGTGCGAACCGAGCCACATCAGGTGGTTCAGCAGACGTGTAATCTCGCTGAACATCACCCGGATGTACTGCGCACGGATCGGCACTTCAATACCCAGCAGCTTCTCGATGGCCAGGCAATAGGCATGTTCGTTGCACATCATGGACACGTAGTCGAGACGGTCCATGTAAGGCAGCGACTGGATGAAGGTCTTGTGCTCGGCCAGTTTCTCAGTGGCGCGGTGCAGCAATCCGATGTGCGGATCGGCACGCTGCACCACCTCACCGTCGAGCTCCAGCACCAGACGCAGCACGCCGTGTGCTGCAGGGTGCTGCGGACCGAAGTTCAGTGTGTAGTTCTTGATTTCAGCCATGATCAGTGCAGCCCGCCGTAGTTGTCTTCACGGATCACGCGGGGTGTGATTTCGCGAGGCTCGATCGTCACCGGCTCGTAGACCACTCGCTGACGTTCGGCGTCGTAGCGCATCTCGACATGACCCGACAGCGGAAAGTCCTTGCGGAAGGGGTGACCGATGAAGCCATAGTCGGTCAGGATGCGGCGCAGGTCGTTGTGGCCTTCGAACACGATGCCGTACAGGTCGAAGGCCTCACGCTCGTACCAGTTGGCCGCCGACCAGAGACCGGACACCGACGCCACCACCGGAAAATCGTCTTCCGAGCAGAACACACGCACGCGCAGCCTCTGGTTGAGACTCACCGACAGGAGATGGACGACCACTGCAAAGCGGGGCCCCTCCCACCGGCCGTCGCCGTAGGTGGAGTAATCGATGCCGCACAGATCAATGAGTTGCTCGAAACGAGCTTGTGACGCATCACGCAAGGTCTGCATGACCTCAAGGTAGTCGGATGCAGCCACCACAAGGGTGACCTCACCGCGGTCGGTTGTGACAGACCGCGCGCGTTCGCCAAGCAGTTGCGCCACCTGGGCAGCAATGGTCTCGGCAGGGATGGAGAAAGCTGTGTCGCTCATGGGCCGTCTTTCTGACTCAGTCCAGGCACCGGTCAGGCGCGGGCAATCGTGTTGGTGCGACGGATCTTCTGCTGCAGCTGGATGATCCCGTAGATCAGCGCTTCGGCCGTCGGTGGGCAGCCTGGCACATAGACATCCACCGGCACGATGCGGTCACAGCCACGCACCACGGAATAGCTGTAGTGGTAGTAGCCACCACCATTGGCACAAGACCCCATGGACAACACCCAGCGAGGCTCGGCCATCTGGTCGTACACCTTGCGCAGAGCAGGCGCCATCTTGTTGCACAGGGTGCCGGCCACGATCATCAGATCGGACTGACGGGGGCTGGCCCGGAACACCTCTGCACCAAAGCGACCGATGTCATATCGCGCTGCGGCGGCATGCATCATCTCCACGGCGCAACAGGCCAGACCAAAGGTCATAGGCCAGAGAGATCCAGTCTTGGCCCAATTCACCACCGAGTCGTAGCTCGTGGTGATGAAGCCTTCTTTCAGGACACCTTCAATCATGTGTGCTCCACAGCGCCCGCAGGCGCATCATTCCCAGTCCAGGGCGCCGATCTTCCAGGCGTAGACAAACCCGACCAGCAGATCGATCAGGAAGATGACGCCCACCCAGAAGCCGGTCGAACCGATGTCCGTCAGCGCCACCGCCCAGGGAATCAGGAACGCGATTTCAAGATCAAAGAGAATGAAGAGGATGGCCACCAGGTAATAGCGGACATCGAACTTCATGCGCGCATCTTCGAAGGCCTCGAAGCCGCATTCGTAGGGGGAATTCTTCTCGGGATCGGGCCGATTCGGCCCCAGGATGTAGCCCAAGGCCTGGGGGATCACGCCGACGGCAAGACCGACCAGGATGAACAAGAGCACGGGGAGATATTGTTCGAGACTCATCGTGGGTCGGTTCCATGCGCAGGGCCTGATGGCCCTGCCTGCCTTTGTCTGGTGCCGACGGCGAGACTCGAACTCGCACAGCTTTCGCCACTACCCCCTCAAGATAGCGTGTCTACCAATTTCACCACGTCGGCTGGGTCTGCATTGTCTGGCTCACGAGGGCTGGTGTGAGCGTTCTCGACAACCCATAGAGTTTACCCTGAAACGATCCGGGTTTTCGATAATTCCCGGGCTTTTTCGGGGCGGCCGCCATGCACTCTCCAGAGCGGCCGCACACACCTGTCAGCAGTTACTTGCCAGGGATCTGCGCTGCGCCGGTGGCCGGTGCAGCCGGGGTCTCTGCCGGCGCGGCGGAAGAACCGGCCGGAGCAGTTGAATCTGCCGGGATCTGCGTCGCGGGAACGACGCTCTCCAACACGCTCCCAGAGCGCGCCGTCGTCGGAACAAGGTTGCCGAAGTAGGCCAGGCCCAAGGTGCAGGTCAGGAAGACGCCTGCGAGCACGGCAGTGGTGCGCGAGAGGAAGTTGGCACCTCCGGAGGCCCCAAACAAGCTCGCCGAACCCGCGCCACCGCCGAAGGCGGCACCGGCATCGGCGCCTTTGCCATGCTGCATGAGGATCAGGCCGATCATGCCGATGGCGGCAAGGATCTGGACAGCCTGGAGGATGGTCATCAAAACGTTCATGTCTGCTCCGAAAATGCGTGAGGGGGATGATCGTCAGCCGGCCGCGGCGACGATTTGCAGGAAGTCTGCAGCCTTGAGCGATGCACCACCGATCAGGCCACCATCAATATCGGGCTGAGCCAGCAGGCTTGCCGCGTTGGCCGCATTCATGCTGCCGCCGTAGAGAATGTGCACCCGCTTGGGGTTCGTGGTCGCGGCGGCCAGTTGGGCCCGCAAGACGGCGTGCACAGACTGCGCCATTTCCGGCGTGGCCGTCTTTCCGGTGCCGATGGCCCACACGGGCTCGTAGGCCACCACGATTTCGGTGATGCAATGACCCACGGTGTGGGTCACCGCAGCCAGCTGGCGCTTGACCACCGACTCCGTCTCGTTCGCCTCCCGCTCGGCCAGGGTTTCACCGACACACACAATGGGCGTGATGCCAGACGACAGGGCGCGTTGCGCCTTGGCAGCCACGATCTCGTCGGTCTCACCGTGGTATTGGCGGCGCTCGCTGTGGCCGACGATGGCGTAGCGACACCCAAAGTCCTTGAGCATGGCCACGCTGATCTCGCCGGTGTATGCCCCCTGTTCGTGAGCAGACACGTCCTGCGAACCCCAGGCAATCGGGCTGCCCTGCAGCAGCGCCTGCAACTGGGCCAGGTAGGGTGCCGGTGCGCACAGTGCGACCTCGGCCGGCGGCTGACCGATGCCCGCCAGCATGGCCTGAACCAATGCCTCGTTGGCTGCCAGACTGCCGTTCATCTTCCAGTTGCCGGCGATCAGTTTCTTGCTCATCTCAGTCTCCGAAAGGGGATCAGGCCCAGGTCAGCACAATCTTCCCGATGTGCTGGTTGGACTCCATCAATGCGTGGGCCTCAGCGGCGCGAGCCGCTGGGAAGGTGCTGTGGATCACGGGTTGGACCCGGCCCTGCTCCAGCAGCGGCCACACCTTGTCACGCAGCGATGCGGCGATGGCGGCCTTGAACGCCACCGGGCGCGGCCGCAGCGTGGAACCGGTGATCACCAGCCGGCGACGCAGCACCAGACCGGCGTTGAATCCGGCCTTGACGCCACCCTGCACCGCGATGATGACCAGGCGGCCGTCTTCGGCCAGGCACTCGACTTCACGAGCCACATAGTCGCCTGCGACCATGTCGAGGACCACGTTGACGCCCTGCCCGCCCGTCAGCTCCTTGGCCACGGCCGAGAAGTCCTGCGTGCGGTAGTTGATGGCGTGGTCGGCACCCAGGTTCTGGCAGGCGGCGCACTTCTCGTCGCTGCCGGCCGTGGCGATCACGTTGGCGCCAAAGGCCTTGGCCAGCTGGATCGCGGTCACACCGATGCCGCTGGTCCCACCCTGCACCAGCAGGGTTTCGCCTGCCAGCAGGCGGCCACGGTCGAACACGTTGCTCCAGACGGTGAAGAAGGTCTCGGGCAGCGCCGCGGCCTGCACGTCGTCGAACCCAGCCGGGACCGGCAAGCACTGGCCGACCGGTGCAACGCAGTACTGGGCATAGCCACCGCCAGCCACCAGCGCGCAGACGCGATCGCCCAGCCTGAATCCCGCTTGCGCCATCGCATCGGCATCACCCGACTCGATGACCCCGGCCACCTCCAGACCTGGCAGGTCGGAAGCGCCCGGCGGCGGCGGATAGGAGCCGCTGCGCTGCAGCACGTCAGGGCGGTTCACGCCCGAGGCGCGCACGCGAATCAGCACCTCGCCCGCGCCCGCAACCGGCGCCGGACGCGCCGTCAGGCGCAGGACCTCGGGCGCACCGAAGCCGCTGATCTCGACCGCTTCCATGCCTTGGCCCCAGCGACTTACTGTTGCTGTTGCTGGGCCTGCTCGCCGCCGCCATTGCGGTCCAGCAGCGCCTTCATGGACAGCTTGACGCGGCCCTTCTCGTCGGTCTCGAGCACCTTGACCTTCACGATCTGGCCTTCCTTGAGGTAGTCCGTGACCTTCTCGACGCGCTCGTGGGCGATCTGGCTGATGTGCAGCAAGCCGTCCTTGCCGGGCAGCAGGTTGACCAGAGCACCGAAGTCCAGGATCTTGGTGATCGGGCCTTCATAGACCTTGCCCACTTCCACTTCGGCCGTGATCTCGGCGATGCGGCGCTTGGCCTCCTCGGCCTTGGCACCGTCGGTGGACGCGATGGTGATCGTGCCGTCTTCGCCGATGTCGATCTGGGTACCGGTCTCTTCGGTCAGCGCACGGATGGTGGCGCCGCCCTTGCCGATCACGTCGCGGATCTTCTCCGGGTTGATCTTCATGGTGTACAGGCGCGGCGCGAAGTTGGAGATTTCCGTCTTCGCTTCGCCCATGGCTTCCTGCATCTTGCCCAGGATGTGCATGCGTGCTTCCTTGGCCTGAGCCAGGGCGACCTGCATGATTTCCTTGGTGATGCCCTGGATCTTGATGTCCATCTGCAGGGCGGTGATGCCGTTGGTCGTGCCGGCCACCTTGAAGTCCATGTCGCCGAGGTGGTCCTCGTCCCCCAGGATGTCGGTCAGCACCGCGAAGCGGTTGCCTTCTTTGATCAGGCCCATGGCGATGCCGGCCACGTGCGCCTTCATCGGCACGCCGGCGTCCATCAGCGCCAAGCAGCCGCCGCAGACGGAGGCCATCGACGAAGAACCGTTGGACTCGGTGATTTCGGACACCACACGGATGGTGTAGGGGAAGTCTTCCTTGGTCGGAAGCGCGGCAATCAGCGCGCGCTTGGCCAGGCGGCCGTGGCCGATTTCGCGGCGCTTGGGGCTGCCCACGCGACCGGTTTCGCCGGTGGCGAACGGAGGCATGTTGTAGTGCAGCATGAAGCGGTCTTCGAAGTCGCCTGACAGTGCGTCGATGCGCTGCGCGTCGCGGTCGGTGCCCAGCGTGGCGATCACCAGAGCCTGGGTTTCACCGCGGGTGAACAGAGCCGAGCCGTGGGTGCGCGGCAGCACGCTGTTGCGGATCTCGATGGCGCGCACGGTGCGCGTGTCGCGGCCGTCGATACGCGGCTCGCCAGCCAGGATCTGGCCACGCACGATGGCGGCTTCGATGTTGAACAGCAGACCTTCGACGGCCACGCTGTCGAACTCCACGCCCTCGGCCTTCAGGCCGTCCATCACGGCGGCATAGGCCTCGCGGCAGGCCTGGGTGCGGGCCTGCTTGTTGCGGATCTGGTAAGCGGCTTCGAGCTTGGCCTTGCCCAGGGCTTCGACTTTGGCGATCAGCGGCTCGTTCTTGGCCGGCGGCTGCCAGTCCCACTCGGGCTTACCGGCGTCGCGCACCAGCTCGTTGATGGCGGCGATGGCGATGTTGCCCTGCTCGTGGCCGAACACCACGGCGCCCAGCATGATTTCTTCGGACAGTTGCTCGGCTTCGGACTCGACCATCAGCACGGCGGCCTCGGTGCCGGCCACCACCAGATCCATCTGGCTGTTCTGGCGCTCGGTCTGGCCGGGGTTCAGCACGTACTGGCCGTTGATGTAGCCCACGCGCGCAGCACCGATCGGGCCGTTGAACGGGATGCCGGAAATCGACAGGGCAGCCGAGGTGGCGATCATGGCGGCGATGTCGGCGTCCACTTCCGGGTTCAGCGACACGGTGTGGATGACCACCTGGACTTCGTTGAAGAAACCGTCCGGGAACAGCGGGCGGATCGGGCGGTCGATCAGACGGCTGGTCAGGGTTTCAAACTCGGAAGGGCGGCCTTCGCGCTTGAAGAAGCTGCCCGGAATCTTGCCGGCGGCGTAGGACTTTTCGAGGTAGTCGACGGTCAGGGGGAAAAAGTCCTGGCCGGCCTTGGCGTCCTTCTTGGCCACGACGGTGGCCAGCACCACGGTGCCTTCCATGTCGAGCAGCACGGCGCCGCTGGACTGGCGGGCGATTTCGCCGGTTTCCATGCGGACCGTGTGCTGGCCCCACTGGAAGGTCTTGGTGACTTTGTTGAACATGGTCATGTGTCTCTCCTGTTGGATGGGCGTCTGTGGCGCCGCCCGCGGCCCGGAGCCGGAAACCTGCAGAACACGATGCCATTCCAGCGGGCCTGCGCCGTTGCAGGCCCCTTGGAATGACACAGCTTCGCTCTGCTCGTCCCCTTATCCGAAAATTTTCTGAAAAATCAAAGTGAAAAACGCCCGAGCCGGCGAGCCAACTCAGGCGTTTTCGCGTGTCACGGCAAGCTCAAGATTACTTGCGCAGACCCAGCTTGGCGATCAAGGCAATGTAGCGGTCGGCATCCTTGGACTTGAGGTAGTCCAGCAGCTTGCGGCGGCGGCTGACCATGCGCAGCAGACCGCGGCGACCGTGGTGGTCCTTGGCGTGCTGCTTGAAGTGGGGGGTCAGTTCGTTGATGCGTGCGGTCAGGATGGCGACCTGCACTTCGGGGCTGCCGGTGTCGTTGGCAGCACGGGCGTTGTCGGCCACCACAGCGGCCTTGACGGTTTTTTCGATCATGGTGATTCCAGTCTGGTTACGTGCGACCCGCCGCAGCCAGCCGACCTTTCCCTGGAGAAATCCGGCCGCCACAACGGGCGTGAAGATGCCACCCGGATCGGGCGACAACCGCGCATTATAGACCAGTGGGTCAGGCTGCAGTGCGCAGCCAGTGGCGCAGGCGCTCGGCGCCCTGGGCCAGGCGCTGCGGGTCGCGGCTGGCAAAACACCAGCGAAGCCAGCCCGCGGCTTCCGGCCCGAAGGCGCTGCCCGGGGCCAGCCCCAGCCCCGCCTCCCGCACCAGGCGCTTGGCGGTGGCGAGACAGTCGTCCTGGCCTTCGAGGCGGAAAAAGGCGTACATGCCGCCCTTGGGCTCGGCCAGCTGCACGCACGGGATCTCGCGCAGCAGGGGCACCAGGGTGTCCCGGCAGCGTTGGAGATGCTTCACCAACCCGGGTGTCACCTCGTCACCGCGCTGCAGCGCCACCGTGGCGGCGCGCTGCACGAACACGGGGGCACAGGAGGTGTTGAATTCGATCAGCTTGCCGACCGGGTGCGTCAGCGCCTTGGGCAGCAGCAGCCAGCCCAGGCGCCAGCCGGTCATCAGGAAGCTCTTGGAAAAGCTGTGGGCGACGATCAGCCGGTCATCGGGCTCGGCCACGTCCAGGAAGCTCGGCGCCGCACCGTTGGCCGTGTCGCCGGCGAAGTACAGGCGTTCGTAGACCTCGTCGGCCAGGACCCAAGTGCCGGTGCGGCGGCAATGCGCCAGGATCGCGGCCTGCTCGTCGCGGGTCAGCGTCCAGCCGGTCGGGTTGTTGGGCGCGTTGAGGATCAACAGCTTCGTGGCCGGTGTCACCGACGCCAGGAGGGCGTCCAGATCCATCACCCAGGCGCCATCGGCGGCCACCGTCAGCGGCACGGTGCGCACCCGGGCGCCCATGATCTGCGGCTGCGCCACGAGGTTGGGCCAGGCCGGCGTGACCACCACCACCTCGTCGCCCGCCTCCACCAGCGCCTGGGACGCGAGCATCAGGCCATTGACGCCGCCCGAGGTGACGGCGATGCGGTCGAACCAGTGGTCGGTGGCCAGTTGCGGGTGCAGGGTGTGGGTGTAACCGGCGATGGCGTGGCGCAGTTCGGGCAGGCCGAGGTTGTGGGCGTAGAAGGTTTCGCCCACGTTCAGCGAGGCAATCGCCGCCTCGCGGATGAAGTCGGGCGTGACCTCGTCGCTCTCGCCAAACCAGAACTTGAGCACGCCATCCAGGCCCATGCCCGCATTGGCCACTTCGCGAATGCGCGACTCTTCCAGACTCTCCACCACCGGCCGCATGAACGCTCCAATCAATCAGGGACGTGCCATGTTACAGCTGTGCGGCATCTCGGCCTGCTGGGGCGTGAGCTGGCGGATGACGCGGAAGCCGTAGCCCGAGCCCTCGACATCGAACTTCACACCCGGCGCGCCCTGCCGGTCCATCACGGCCACGGCCAGCGGCTGCTGGAACTGGTGGTCGGCCGCGCGCATGCGGGCGGTCTGGCCCGCCAGCGTGACCTGGGCCTTCTCCAGCTGGGCAGCGATGTCGGCCGCCTTCACCGAGCCGGCCTTCTCGATGGCCTGCGCGAGCGCCTCGATCATCAGCTGCATGCGCATGTGCACGTAGTCGTCGGCCGGGCTGGGAAAGCGCTGGCGGAACGACTGGTAGAAAGCCTCGGACTCGCGCGTCGGCACATTGGGAAACCAGTCGGCCACGGCCACCACCCTGCCGATGCCGGCGTCGCCCATGGCCGCCGGGGCGCCCAGTGCGTTGCCGTAGAAGGTGTAGAAGCTGCCTTCGAAACCGACCTCGCGGGCGGCCTTGACCAGCAGGGTCAGGTCGTTGCCCCAGTTGCCGGTGAGCACGGCCTGCGCGCCGCTGGCCTTGATCTTGGCGGCGTAAGGCGCGAAGTCCTTGATGCGGGCCATGGGGTGCAGCTCGTCGCCGACGATCTTCACGTCCGGCCGCTGGGCCGCCAGTTGTTGGCGCGCCTCGGCGAGCACCGCCTGGCCGAAGGAATAGTCCTGGCCGATCAGGTAGATGCCTTTCAGCGCCTTGTCTTCCCTGAGCACGCTCATCAGCGCGCCCATACGCATGTCGGCGTGGGCATCGAAGCGGAAGTGCCAGTAGCTGCACTTGGCGTTGGTCAGCAGCGGGTCGACCGCCGAGTAGTTGAGGAACACCACCTGGCGCGCGGTGTCGCGCTCGTTGTGCTTGTTGATGGCGTCGATCAGACCGGCCGCTGCGGCCGACGAATTGCCCTGCGCGACGATGGTGATGCCTTTGTCGACGGCCGAGCGCAGGCCCGAGAGCGCCTCTTCGGTCTGGCCCTTGCTGTCGAAGCGAACCACCTCCAGAGGCCGGCTGCCCCCTTGCGAGGCCGGCAGCTTCACGCCGCCGCGCGCATTGACGCGCTCGGTGGCCCAGACCAGGTTGCGGTACACCGCCTCGCCGGCGTTGCCCACCGGGCCCGAGAGGCCTTCGATCATGCCGATGCGGATGGGCTCGGCCGCAGGCTGCGCCCAGGCGCTGGTGCATGACAGGGACGCCGCGAACAGGGCGGCCAGGGCGCCGCGGCGCGAGAAGTGTTCAGTGAATTGCATATTGGTGGGCTCCGTGGTTCACCGCCGCAAGGAGTCACCTACGCGACAGATTGATCGCAGTCTAATTCATAATTACAGAGGCTACCCCACCCGGGTATGGCACGGGTTCGGGCGGAAGGATCAGACGGCGGTGTCGGCCGACAACTCGGCCAGTGGCCAGCGTGGGCGCACGTCGAAGTGGTAGCCCCCCGGCGCCAGATCCGCCAGACCGGCCTGCACGCGCAGGCCTGCGGCCAGGGCGATCATGGCGCCGTTGTCGGTGCACAGGTGCAGCTCGGGGTAGTGCACGCGGACCTTGCGCCGGGCGCAGGCGGCGTTGAGCTGCTCGCGCAGCCGGCTGTTGGCGCCCACGCCACCAGCGACCACGAGGCGCTGCAGGCGGGTCTGGTCGAGCGCCGCGAGCGACTTCTTCACCAGCACGTCCACGATGGCGGCCTGCGCGCTGGCGGCCACGTCGGCCTTCTGCTGCGCCGTCAGTGGGTCGGCCAGGTGGCTGGTGGCCGGGCCATCCGGGTGCGCCTGGGCCAGGCGTTTGACCTGGGTGAGCACCGCCGTCTTGAGGCCGGCAAAGGAAAAGTCCAGATCGCCGCTGTGCAGCAGCGGCCGTGGCAGCTTGTAGGCCGCCGGGTCACCCAGCTGCGCCAGCTTCGACAGCGCCGGCCCGCCCGGGTAGCCCAGGCCCAGCAGCTTGGCCGACTTGTCAAACGCCTCGCCAGCGGCGTCGTCGATGGTTTCGCCCAGCAGCTCGTAACGCCCCACCCCGTCCACCCGCATCAGCTGGGTGTGGCCGCCGGAGACCAGCAGCGCGACGAAGGGAAACTGCGGCGGATCGGCGCTCAGGAAGGGCGAGAGCAGGTGGCCTTCGAGGTGGTGCACGCCGATCACCGGCTTGCCCAGGGCCATGCCCAGGGCGCAGGCCACGCCCGAGCCCACCAGCAGCGCGCCGGCCAGACCGGGTCCTCTTGTGTGGGCGATGGCGTCCACCGCCGACAGCGGCAGTCCGGCCTGGGCCATGACCGCGTCGGTCAGCGGCAGCACGCGGCGGATGTGATCGCGGCTGGCCAGCTCGGGCACCACGCCGCCGTAGGCCTGGTGCATCTCGATCTGGCTGTGCAGCGCGTGACCCAGCAGGCGCGGCGTGGCGTCGCCACTGGCGTCGACCAGGGCGACACCGGTTTCGTCGCAGGAAGACTCGAATCCGAGAATCAACATAGGGCGGCGAGTGTACGGGCCACCTTCACTGCAAGGGGTAGCGGCTCAAGCGCTGGGTGTCCAGCAACCGGATCTCGCGCTTGTCGACCTCGATCAGGCCCTGGTCTTCCAGTTCGCGCAGAACCTTGGAGAAGTACTCCGGCGTCATCGACAGGCGCGAGGCGATGGAGGCCTTGCTCACCGGCAGCAGCACGCTGGCCGCGGCCTCGCCGCCCTCTTCGGGCAGGTCGCGCATCAGGTAGCCGATCACGCGCTCGACACCGCTGTGCAGCGAATAGGCCTGCACGTCGTTGACCAGGCCGTGCAGGCGGCGCGAGAGGCCCGCGAGCATGCGCATGCAGAACTGCGCGTCGCCCTGGATCTCGTGCATCACCGCCGCGCGCGACACGCTCAGCAGCAGGGTGTCGGTCAGGGCCTGGGCGTTGATGATGTAGGGCCGCTGCATGAACATCAGCGCCTCGGCGAAGCTGTTGCCCGGCCCGACGAGCTCGATGATCTTTTCCTGCCCGGCCGGCGAGATGGCGAACAGCTTGACCTGGCCCGCCACGGTGACATGGAACTCGTCGCAGGGGTCGCCGATGCGGAAGATGTCGGCGCCACGCGCGAACTCGCGCAACTGGGCGCCCTGGGCCAGGCGCTGCAGCTCGGGCGCCTGCATCTCCTGGAACAGGGGCAGCATCGAGAGGTAGCGCGGCAGGTCGAAGCGGGACAGGTCCATGGAAACAGGCGGTCGGGTCGGTGGAGCCACCGACTGTAGCCGCGAACCGCGACCAGAACCGGACAGCCCTTCAGGCGGCACGGGCCATGAAGCGCTGGTGGACCGCCGACAGCTTGTTGACCAGTTCCTGCGGACGCCGCACCAGCGCGTAGCCCTGGTCGCCAAACAGCGCGGGCAGGTAGTCGTGGGCGGTCTCGTCGATGGTGATGCAGAACGGCAGCAGACCGGCCGTGCGCGCGGCCTGCACCGCGTGGCGCGTGTCCTCCAGGCCGTAGCGGCCTTCGTACACGTCCAGGTCGTTGGGCTTGCCGTCGGTCAGCAACAGCAGCAGGCGCTGGCGTTCGGGCCTCTCGGCCAGCCGCGCGGTGGCGTGGCGGATGGCCGCGCCCATGCGGGTGTAGTAGCCGGGCTTGATGGCCCCCACGCGGTCGCGGGGCCGTGACCCCCAGGCCTCATCGAAGCCCTTGAGCTGGTGGATGCGCACGTTCTGCCGCCGCACCGAAGAAAAGCCCAGCATCTCGAACGGGTCGCCGCTGGCGGAGAGCGCCTCGCCGAACACATAGAGCGCGTCGCGGATCACATCGATCACACGCGCGGTCTGCGTGGCGTAGGCGTCCGTGGACAGGGAGAGGTCGGCCAGCAGCAGCGTGGCCAGGCTGCGCTCGCTGCGCACCCGGCGGCTGAAGACCGCGGGCGACTCGCTGCGCGGGGCGGCCGCCGCTTCCACGGCGTGGCGCACCCAGGCGTCCAGGTCGAGCTCGTCGCCTTCGGGCTGGGCGTGCAGGCGGCCCATGCCACCGCGCAGCACCTCCATGCGCCGGCGCACGCGGCGGGCCGTGACCTTCAGGGCCGGCGGTGGCGAAAAAACCGGTGGCTCGGCCGTCACCAGGGTCTGCAGCGCACAGTGGTCTTCGATCAGCTGCCCGCGGCGCCAGTCCCACTCGGGCAGACGGATGCCGGGGCCGAGCGGCCGGTCGTCGGCGGCGGCGCTGGGCAGGTCAAGGTCGAACTTCACGCGCGAGGCCGTGGTCTGTCCGTCGGGCGCGATCGCGAGCACATCCATGTCATTGGCCGCGGCCAGCGCATTGCCGTCGTCGTCATCGTCGCTGGCGCGGTTGACCTTGACGAACTCGCCCCAGGACAGGATGGATTCGGCGCGGAAGAACATCATCAGCGGCGCCTTGTCGCGTTCGTCGGCCACCGTCTGCGCACGGCGGCGGCGCGCGTCCTGGGTGGTGGCTGGGCGCTCGGCGCCCGATGCCTCGGGGTCCTGGTCGCGCGCCACCGGCGCGGCGGCGGCTGCGGCCGTGGTGTCCAGCCAGAGCCAGACCGGCGCCACCTCGTCGGGCCGAACATCGCCGACCGGATGGCCGCCCACGGGTTCATCGTCCTGCCCGGCCAGCGCCTGCTGCACCCGGCGCTCGGCCTCGGCGGCTCGGCCGCGCAGGCGCGAGGGGGCTGGCCGCAGTGCGGTTTCGGCAGCCAGCAGCTGGGTGTGGCGTTCGGCCAGACCGGGGAAGGTGGCCAGCGCACGCTGCGTGGCGCGCCGGTTGTCGGCGATCCAGTCGCCGCTGGGTTCGATGTGGGCGGCCAGCGCGGCCAGCCACAGGTAGAGCGCGCGGTTGAGCGCCGGGTCGGCGTGCACGGCGATCACCGGCGGCAGCGACAGCGCCTCGGGTTCCAGCCGGCCGGTGGCCGCGTGGGTGCCGGTGCCGGCCACGCGCTGCAACCAGTCGCGGGCGCCGCCCACGCGGGTCTCGGCCGCGGGCGCCACCCGCACCGCCGGTGCGCCGCCTGCGGCGCGGAACATCAGGTGCAGCGTGCGCTGCATGTCGCCGAGGGTGACCGCGGCCGCATCGTGCTGGCGGTGGGCCGCGCGGCGGATGAAGCGGTCCCACTGTTTGCCGACCCACTCTTCCATCAGACGTTCCTTTCGAGGACGGCGGCCGCTTCGCGCTCAGCCTTGCGTTGGCGCAATGTTTCGCGCACCGCGTCGGCGCCGACCTTCCATTCCAGCAGCGGCTCGCTCTTTTGAGCGGTCCGCGTTTCTTCACACGAATCCAGGCACTGGCCGCATTGCACGCACGAGAACATCATGCGTTTGATGTTGCGCGGGTGCAGGCGCATGGGGCAGCCGTTGTCGCAGGCCGAACCCTGCGGATAGGTGGCGGTGGTGCAGGTGCGGCAGTCGCGGGCGTTGTCGCGGTCAAACGCCACCACCATGCCCTTGGGGTTGGCCATCCAGACCAGGCTCTGGAACAGGCCCACCGCGCAGCCGAAGCGGCAGAACAGGTGGCGGGCGAAGGCGAATTCCAGCGTGAAGATGAGCGAGCCCGCGCCCAGGAAACGCGCCTGGTTGGGCGTGAGCGTGCCGCTGAACAGGCCACCCCAGATCTCGGCCGGTGGCAGCAGGTAGGTCAGCAGCGTGATGGCCCATAGGAAGCCGAACACGGCGCAGAGCGTGAAGAACACCGGCCACCAGCGGGCCGAGGGCTGGACGCCTGCGCGCCGGGTGCGGTGTTTGTCCCAGATGCTGAGCTTGCCGCAGGCACGGTGCAGCGCGGTGTTGAGCGTTTCCACCAGCGTGAAGTGCGGGCAGAGCCAGCCGCAGTAGAGGCGGCCGTACTTCCAGGCCACGCCCAGGAAGGCGACGATCAGCACGATGGCGGGCAGGAAGGCCCTGACGAAGATCTGGATGGCGGCCTGGTTGGCGCTGATCTCGCCGGCGCGGAAGGCGTCGATGCCCAGACTCCAGCGCTGGCCCAAGACCCAGAGCTGGGCCTCGTGCAGGTCGAAGCGCAGCAGGTTCAGTGCGGGGGCCAGCAGGAACAGGGCGAAGAAGCCGAGCTGGAAGAAGAGGCGGCGGCGCTGCATGTTTGTGTGGCAAACGAGGAGGAAGGCGCAGCGCCGCCGCTGCAAACGGAATTCAGGTGCGGGTTCCGAGGATGGCGACCACCACCTCGTCGAGCGCGGCGGCGGTCTCGAAGTCGTCGGTCAGCGCGTCGACGATGGCCGAGCGGCAGGCCACGTGCAGCGGCAGGCCGCTGGCGACCAGGCGCGCCGCCATCACCAGCAGGCGCGTGCTCACGGTTTCTTCGAGGTCGTGGTCGGTCAGGCGGCGCAAGGCCTGCGCCAGCGTCACCAGGCGTTCTGCCAGCGCAGGTTCGACACCCGCCTCGGCCACCACGATGCCGCGCTCCACGTCGGGCGCGGGGTAGCCGAAGGTCAGCGCCACGAAGCGCTGGCGCGTGCTGGGCTTGAGGCTCTTGAGCAGGTTCTGGTAGCCGGGGTTGTAGCTGACCACCAGCATGAAGCCCTGTGGCGCCACCAGCTGTTCGCCGGTGCGTTCGATGGGCAGCACGCGGCGGTCGTCGGCCAGCGGGTGCAGCACCACGGTGGTGTCCTTGCGGGCCTCGACCACCTCGTCGAGGTAGCAGATGGCGCCGCTGCGCACCGCGCGGGCCAGCGGCCCGTCGGCCCACACCGTGCCCTGCTCACCGATCAGGTGGCGGCCGACCAGGTCGGCCGCGCTCAGGTCGTCGTGGCAGCTCACGGTGATGAGTGGCCGGCCCAGGCGCGCGGCCATGTGCTCCACGAAGCGGGTCTTGCCGCAGCCGGTGGGGCCCTTGATCAGCACCGGCAGGCGCTGGCGGAAGGCGTGCTCGAAGAGCGCGACCTCGCCGGCCTGTTCGGCGTAGAACGGGGCATTCACCAGATGCTGCTGTTCACTGTGGTCCATGACCGTGTCCTCGTTCCATCAGGCGCGTTGTGCGGGACGGGCACCGAGCACGCCACCACCTGCGCCGGTCTTCACGGTGTCGGCGCGCACCGGCTCGCCACCGATGAAGAAGCTGGCGAAGTACAGCAACTGGCCGAGCAGGAAGATCACGCCCCCGGCGACGCGGGTCCAGTAGAAGAAGGCCAGCTGGTCCTGCGTGGCCATGAAGCCCATGGCGCCTTCGGTGGGCATGCGCTGCAGCCAGACCTGGAGGATGCCGGCGCCGGTCAGGGCCAGCACCATCACGGACATGCCGATGGTCATGACCCAAAAGCTCCACATCTCGGCGGACTGGGCCTTCTGGCTGTTGGCGATGCGGCCGCGCAGCGTGGGCATGGCGTAGCTGATCAGCGTGATGACCACCAGCACATAGGCACCGTAGAAGGCCAGGTGACCGTGGGCGGCGGTGATTTGCGAGCCGTGGGTGTAGTAGTTGACCGGGCTGAGCGTGTGGATGAAGCCCCACAGGCCGGCGCCCAGGAAGCCCATGACCGAGGTCCCCACGGCCCACAGCACGGCGGCCTGGTTCGGGTGTTCGCGGCGGCGGCGCTGCACCATGTTGAAGGCGAACACCGTCATCATGAAGAACGGAATGGGTTCCATGGCCGAGAAGATCGAGCCGATCCACTGCCAGTAGCCGGGCAGGCCGATGAAGAAGAAGTGGTGGCCCGTGCCCAGGATGCCGGTCATCAGCGCGAAGGCGATGATCACGTACAGCCACTTGTCGATCACCTCACGGTCCACACCGGTGGTCTTGACCAGCACATAGGCCAGCAGCGCGCCCAGGATCAGCTCCCACACGCCTTCCACCCAGAGGTGGACGACGAACCACCAGTACATCTTGTCGCGCACCAGGTTGTGCGGGTTGACGAAGCTGAACAGGAAGAAGATCGCCAGGCCCCACAGGCCCATCAGCAGCACCACCGTGATGGCGGTCTTGCGGCCCTTGAGCACGGTCATGGTGATGTTGAACAGGAAGGCCAGCGCCACGATCACGATGCCGATCTTGGTCGGCAGCGGCTGTTCCAGGAACTCGCGGCCCATGGTCTCCAGCAACTGGTTGCCGGTGAGTTCGGCCAGCTTGGCGTAGGGCAGCGTGAGGTAGCCGACGATGGTCAGCGCTCCGGCCGCCAGGAAGACCCAGAACAGGATCTTCGCCAGCAAGGGCGAATACAGCTCGGTTTCGGATTCCTCCGGCACCATGTAGTAGGCCGCGCCCATGAAGCCGAACAGCAGCCACACGATGAGCAGGTTGGTGTGGACCATGCGGGCCACGTTGAAGGGGATGTAGGGGAAGAAAAGATCCCCGATCACGTACTGCAGGCCGAGGGTGATGCCGAAGATCACCTGTCCGGCGAACAGCACCATGGCGGCGATGAAGTAGTTCCTGGAGACCGACTGGCTCTGGTACTTGAGTGTTGCGATGGTCATGGTGCTTCTCCGGTCAGCCTTCGATGTTGGGCGGCCACTTCTCGGTGTTGATCTCGCCGGTCCACTTGAGGAACTCGACCAGATCGTTGAGCTGCTGCTCGTTCAGGTCGAACTGCGGCATCTGGCGGCGGTGCGGCGCCCCCGTGGGCATGGCCTTCATCCAGCCCTTGATGAAATCGCCACCACGGCGCTTGTAGACGTTGCCCAGTTCGGGGGCGAAGTAGGCGCCCTCGCCCAGCAGCGTGTGGCAGCCGATGCAGTTGCGCGTCTCCCAGATCTTCTTGCCCGCCACGACGGCGGGTGTGATCGCCTGCGCGTTGGAGCGCTCGGGGATGCGTTTCTCGGTGTCGAACACGATCACCGCGAAAAGCAGCGCGAAAAACACGCTGCCACCGTAGAACATGTTGCGGGCGGTCTGTTTGGTAAACCCGCTTTGCGTCTGGCTCATGGAAGCCCTCCATCACTGGTTGATGGCGCGTATCCTCCTGTTTTGCTCGGGTATCGTCCTTGAACTGGTTCAAGGATGGGGTCACAAGGCCCGTTCACAGTGAGGTTCCATGGACACAAAGACCGATACGAACGCACCGGGCGCCGACCTGCACAGCGCCGTCATGGCCGCCCTGGCCACCGTGGACGACCCCGAAATGGGCGAGAACCTGGTGGACCTGGGTGTGGTCGGTGAGGTGCGCATCGACGGCGCCTCGGTCGCCGTCACGCTCATTCCCACCAGCGCCACCTGCCCCATGGCCGATGTGATGGTGGACGACGCCCTGACCGCCGTGCAGCGTGTCTGCCCGCCCGGCACCACGGTGGACGTGCAGATGGACTGGGACACCGAGTGGTCGCCCGAGCGGCTGGCGCCGGCGCTGCGGGCGCGCTTCGGATGGTGAACCCGCCCCCCAGGCCACCCCGCCCTGCGCGCCCGGCCGAGCCTCCGCCCCTGCCCCGCTGGGCCGTCGGTCTGGCCGTGCTCATGGCCATCACCAACCTGCTGGGCGCCGTGGGTGGCGGCCTGGTGCGCCTGGGCAGCCTGCCCGCGCAGGGCTTCGGCCCCACCGGCGCCCACGCCATCACGGCCCACGGCGCGGTGATGATGGCCGGCTTCTTCGGCGCCCTGATCGCGCTCGAACGCGTGGTCGCGCTGCGGCGCGGCCTGTGGGTGCCGGTGCTGGCGGCCCTGGGCGGCTGGCTGGCCTGGGGCGTGGGCCAATGGACCGCTGCGGGCGTGCTGTGGGTGGCCTCGGCCGCCGGGCTGGTGTGGCTCTACGCCTGGGCCGGATCGAACCGCGCCATGTCGCTGCCACTGGCGGTGGAGGCCTCGGGTGCGCTGGCCCTGCTGGTGGCCAACGCCGCCTTCGCGATGGGCCAGATGGACGCCGCCCGCATCGGCTGGAGCGCCTTCCTGGTGCTGACCATCGCCGGCGAACGGCGCGAACTCACGCGGCTGGTGAAGCTGCCCGGCTGGGCCTCGCAGGCGTTTCTGCTGGTCTGGGCCGGCTCGGTGGCCGCCGTGCTGCTGGCGCTGTGGCAACCCGGTGTGGCCGCGGTGCTGTGGTGGACCACCATGGCCCTGCTGGCCGCCTGGCTGCTGCGCTGGGACGTGGCCACGCGCCAGTGGCGCGCCAAAGGCTGGGCCGGCCACACCGCCATCTGCCTTGTCTGCGGCTACGTCTGGCTGGCGACGGGGTCGGTGCTGGGGCTGATGGGCCAGACCGTCGCCTGGCACGCGCTCTGGCTGGGTTTCGTCATGGCCATGGTCTTCGGCCACGCCCCCATCATGCTGCCGGCCCTGGCCGGCTGGCGGCCCGAACCCACGCGCTGGGCGCTGCTGCCGCTGGCGGTGCTGGGGGTGAGCCTGGCGCTGCGGGTGGTGGCATCGGTCACGGGCTGGGCGGATGGGCTGGCGGCGGCAGGCGCGGGCCACGCGCTGGCGTTTGTGCTGTTTGGCGCGGTGATGGTGCGGGCGGTGCGGCGGGGGCGCTGATCAGACGCGCAGGCCCACGCTGACCACGGCGATCAGCCCCAGCACCACCACCAGCCAGCCCATCACCAAGCGCCGCCACAGCGCCGGGGCGCTCCGCAGTTCCATGTAGTCCAGCGCGATCAGCGCGCCCTTGAGCGCCGAGAGCGCGAGCACGGCGAGTGTCGCCACCGTGCCCAGATGCTGGCCACTGACGGCCGCGCCCTCGCCCAGCCACCAGCTGGCCAGGGTGGCGAGCGCGAGCAGCGCGAAGATGGTGTCGGCTTTGTTCAGTCGCATGTTCTTCACAGCCTTCAGCGGATGACGTAGACCAGCGGGAACAGCACCATCCACAGCAGGTCGACCATGTGCCAGAACACCGCGCCCGAGGCCGGGCCCATGTGGTTGGCCCGCCCGTAGGTGCCGGCGCGGGCCTTGAACCAGAGCACGGCGAACACGATGGCGCCCACCAGCACGTGCAGGTAGTGGAAGCCGGTGAGCAGGGTGTAGAGCAGCGTGAACGAATCGGTGGCCCAGTCGAACCCTTGCTGCACCTTGCCCGCGAACTCGTGGGTCTTGACGACCAGGAAGCCGATGGCGCCCGCCAGCGCGGCCAGCAGCCAGTGCGCGCCCGCCCGGCCCTGGTCCGCTTCAAAGCAGCGCACCGCGCGCACGGCGGCCCAGCTGGCCGCCACCAGCAGCAGGGTGTTGAGGGCCCCGGTGTGCAGGCTCAATGCGGCCTGGCCGGGGCCGAACACCTCGGGTTGCAGGTGGCGGGTGACCGCGAACGAGACGAAGAGCAGACCAAAGGTCAGCAGCTCGGCCAGCACCAGCAACCAGACCACACCGTCGCCGGCCAGGCGCGGCTCATGATGAACCGCCGACGTCAATGCGAGGTGCCCTCGGAGCGCGTGATCTTGTTCCATACGTTGTACTTGCCCACCGGCTTGCTCATGGGCAGGCGCTTGACTTCCTTGAAGGTGGCGGCGTCGTAGACGATCAGCGCGCCGTCCATTTCCCAGACGCTGGCCAGTGCGTACTTGCCGTCCTTGGTGAACTCGATGTGGGCCAGGGTCTTGCCGGGCTCCTTCACCGTGGCCACGGGCTGCAGCGTGGTCTTGTCGATGAGGGTCATGGTGTCCTTGGCGGTCGGGCTCATCATCGAGTCGGTCCAAGCATAGCGGCTGTTCTCGTGGCTGCGCATGAAGAAGCCCGGACCGGGCGTGGGGATGGTGGCGACCGGCTTCCAGGTCTTCATGTCGATCACGTCGATGGCGCCGCCTTTCAAATTCGGAGAGGCCAGCACGGTGCTGCCGTTCCACGCAAAGGTGATGCCCGAGCCCAGGTGCGGCATGCCGGCGATGGGCAGGTCGGCGATCTTGCGGCGCACGTCGAGGTTGACCACCTGTGCGGTGGCGGCGCCGTCGCCGGTTTTCGGCCGTGTGGCCCCCAGCACATGGCGGTAGCTCTGGTCGAAGAAGAAGTCGTCCAGCGGCTCCTCCAGCGGCGTGCGGCGCACACCCAGGAAGCCCGGTTTGGCAATCGCCTCGCCCATCTTGTAGTCGTGCACGAGGCCGTCGTAGATCGGCGCGGCCTTCGGGTCGTAAGAGATTTCCCAGAGCTCGGGAATGTCCTTGAGCGCCACCACAAAGCTGTTGCGTGGCGTGGCGTCGTACACCGCCGAGACGCGCGATGTGGCCTTGCCGTCCAGCGTGGCTGCGGCGTAGGTCTGCCGGAGGTTCAGGTCGGCGTCGAACAGCACCACGCTGTGCGGCAGGTAGTTGGCGGCCATGACCCATTGGCCGTCGCCGCTCACCGCCACGTTGCGCATGTTCAGGCCGGCGCGCACCTCGGCCACCACGCGCAGGCGCCAGAGGTCGTACTTGGTGATCCAGCCGTCGCGCGAGCCGAAGAACACGTAGCGCCCATCGGGCGTGAACTTGGGGCCGCCGTGCAGCGCGAAGCGGCTGGCAAAGCGGGTGATGACCTCGAACCGGTCGCCGTCGAGCAGGCTGATGTGGTGGTCACCCCCTTCGACGACCACGAACAGGTTCATCGGGTCGGCGGACCACAGCGGCTTCGCCGGCTCGCCCTTGGGCACTTCGTTGAAGGTGCGCGAGGCGCGGATGTCGGCCTCGGTCCAGCGCGGTGCAGGCAGCACCGGGGTGCGGATGTGGGCCGCCAGCGCGCTGATCTCTTCGGCGCTGAGCTGCTGGGCAAAGCCCGGCATCTGCGTCGCGGGGCGGCCGTGCTGGATGACCTTCAGCGCCTCGGCCGGGCGCAGGCGCTCCAGGCTTTCGGGCAGCAGGGCCGGGCCCATGGCGCCGGTGCGCTGCTCGCCATGGCAGGCCGCGCAGTTCTGCTGGTACAGGGCCTTGGCGTCGATGGTCTGCGCGCCGGCCATGTCCACGCCCATCCAGCACAGGCCCAGCACCAGCGCGGCGCGTGCGGTGTTGGCCAGACGTTCGGTCCAGCGGTTCGCGGGTTCAGACATGGTCCACCTCCTTCATCAGGATGGTCGTGCGGTGGGTGGACGCCGTGGCGTCACCGGCCGGCAGACCGATCTCTTCGTCGCTCAGGTAGCAGCCCGGGTCCTCGGCCCAGGCGTTGCCGGTCAGCTGCTGCGCCCGCGTGCGGGTGTTGCCGCCGCAGATGGCGAAGTGCTGGCATTTCGCGCAGCGCCCTTCCACCGGGCGCGGGCTGGCCTTGAGCCCGGCCATCAGCGGGTCGGACGTGTCCATCCAGATCTGCGAGAACGGCCGCTGGCGCACATTGCCCAGGGCATGGTGCCACCACATGGTGTCGGGGTGGACCTCGCCGAGGTTGTCGATGTTGGCGACGTTCACGCCGCTGGCGTTGCCGCCCCAGGCCACCAGGCGTTCGCGCAGGGCCTCGGTCCAGCGCGGGAAGCGCTGCGCCACCCACTGCAGCAGGTAGGGGCCGTCGGCGTCGTTGTTGCCGGTCACGTACTCCTCGTCCAGACCTTCGCAAGCGGCCTGCCAGGCGCGGTCGTAGAGCCGGTCCAGCGCGTCGCGGGTGGACTGGAACTGCGCGTCCTTGCCGCGGTGGATGTTGCCGCGGCCCGCGTAGTTCAGGTGCGAGAAATAGAACTTGTTGACCCGTTCGGCGCGCATCAGGTCGAGCAGCGGCGCGAAGTCGTGTGCGTTCATCGCGGTCATGGTGTAGCGCAGGCCGACCTTGACGCCGCGCTCGCGCAGCAGGCGCACCGCCGCCAGGCTGCGGTCGAAGGCGCCTTCAAGCCGGCGGAACTTGTCGTGCGTCTCGCGCAGGCCGTCCAGGCTGATGCCCACGTAGTCGAAACCCTGCGCGGCGATGCGGTCGGCCATGGGCGCGTCGATCAGCGTGCCGTTGGTGGACAGGCCGGTGTAGAAGCCCATGCGTTTGGCGCGCTCGGCGATCTCGAAGAGGTCCGGCCGCATCAGCGGCTCGCCACCCGAGAGGATGAGCACCGGCACGCGAAACGCCTTGAGGTCGTCCATCACCGTGGCCACCTCGTCGCCGCTCAGTTCACCCGTGTAGTCGTGGTCGGCCGAGAGTGCGTAGCAGTGTTTGCAGGTGAGGTTGCAGCGTCTGATGAGGTTCCAGATCACGACGGGTCCGGGCGGCGTGCCCGACCCGCGGCGGCTGGCGGCGGGCCACTGCCCGGTCTGTTCGGCTTGCGCGAGTTCGCGCATGTACTGGCTGATGCGGAACATGGTTCTCAGCTTTCGGAAATCCGCAATCCTGTCTTCTTGAGGATGGCGGTGGAATAGAGGATGTCGTGCGCGCGGCAGGCGCCGCCGAGCAGCGCCGCGACCTGCTGCGCCTGGGCCTCGACCTCGTCGCGCGAGCGGCCGTGCAGCATGGCGAACAGGTTGTACGGCCAGACCGGCGGCTTTCTCGGGCGGCGGTAGCAGTGGCTCACGAAGGGCAGCTGGCCGATGCGTTCGCCGAGTTCGTCGACGCGTTCGTCGGCCACGTCCCACACGCTCATGCCGTTGGCGGTGAAGCCCAGGCGGTAGTGGTTGGGCACGGCGCCAATGCGGCGGACCAGGCCTTCTTCCAGCATGGCCTGCAGGCGCTCGCGCACCTGTTCGCCGCTGATGCCCAGCGCCGCGCCCACGGCCTCGTAGGGGCGGGGCACCAGCGGCAGGCCCGACTGGGTGGCGCGGATGATGCGGCGGTCCAGTTCATCCAGGGACATGGTGGCCTCCGGGCAGCAGGGGCAGGCGCAGTTCGACAAAGAACTCGCGCTCCTTGGGAAAGGCGTAGACCGGCAGGCCGGTCATGGCCTCGATGTCCTGGGTCACGCGGTCCACCTGGTCGGCGTGTTCGACCGCGATCACGAACCACATGTTCAGCGGCGTGGCGCCGGGCTGGTCGGGGTGGGCCGACTCGCGGCGGTAGTTGTGGGCGATCTCGGGCATCGCCCCCAGCTGCGCGGCCACCGCATCGAAGCGCTCCTCAGGCACGGCCATGGCGGCCAGCACGAAGCGGCCACCGGCGCGTTCGATCTGGAACAGCGGACCGAAGCGCGTGAGGTCGCCGTGCGCCAGCAGGCGCTGCAGGCGGTCGATCAGCATGTCCTCGGTGCAGCCCAGTGTGGCGGCGACCTCGGCAAAGGGCCGGTCGCAGAGCGGAAAGCCTCCGTGCAGGCGGTCGATCAGGCGCAGGTCATCGGGCGAAGCCATGGGGCACCTCCGGCAAAGGGGCTGCGGCGGGCGCGACGCTCCAGCCGCGGAAGCGGCGTGCGCCGGTCTGCTTGAAGCGGCGGGTGGAGAACAGCACCTCGCGCGGATGGCTCGCCAGACCGGCGGCGTGGGTCACACGCTCGATCACGGCCATGACCGCCTCGCGGTTCGTGCCGTGCACCATCGCGTAGAGGTTGTAGGGCCAGCCCTCGGCGCGCGTGCGGCGGTAGGCCAGGGTCACGCCCGCCTGTTCGGCCAGCGCCTGGCCGCAGGCGTCCACGCGCTCGTCGGGCACGTCGAACACCGTCATGGCGTTGGCTGAAAAACCCAGTTCGTGGTGGCGTACCACGACACCGAAGCGCTTGAGCCGGCCCTCGGCCAGCCACTGCCCGATGCGCTCGGTCACACCGTCCTCGTCGCCACCGAGTTCGTAGGCCCACTGGGCATAGGGGCGCTCCACCAGCGGCAGGCCGGCCTCGACGCGGCGCGCGAGCGGCCACTGGCTGGAGGGCAACGGCGCGAGTGAGGCCACGGCGGCGGTGGCGCGCATGGGCTGGTGCGCGGTGTCGCCGCACAGATCGAAGCCCAGATCGATGCGGTAGGGCCGGACCATGCGCAGCCGCAGGGCGGGCAGCCCGGTGGCGTGCTCCAGCGCGCTCACGCCCATCTCGACGGCGTGCCGGTCGGCGCCGGTCATCACGAACCAGAGGTTGTGGTGATGTTCGCGCAGGTAGTTGTGGTTCACGCCCGGATGGGCCGAGACGGCGGCGGCCACGGCCTCGATGCGGTGCGGCGGCACGGCCATGGCGGCCAGCACCGCATCACCACCGCTGCCGTGGGCGAACACGCCGCCGATGCGGCTGATGCGGCCATCGTCCTGCGCGGCCTGCAACTGCGCCAGCACCTCTTCCCGGTCCAGTCCGGTCTGCGCTGCGAGCACACCGAAGGGATCGCGGCACAGCGGGAAGCCGTGCTGCCAGTCGTTGAGCAGGCGCAGGTCGGCGTTCATCGCGGCGTCCACGGCTCAGAACCCCATGCGCGCGGCGCGCGAGGTGAAGAAGATGCCACTGGGCGCGGGCACGTCAAGCCGCGCGCGGGTGGCGAAGGTCTGCGTGTCGATCACGCTCACGCGGTTCTCGTCGCGGCTGCTGATCCACACGGTGTCGCCACGCGGCGTGAACTCCATGTGCAGCACGGCCTTGCCCGGCTCCAGGGTCTGCACGATCTGCTGGCGCTGGGTGTCGATGACCTGCACGCGGTGGTAATCGGGCACCGAGAAGTTGACCCAGACCTGGCGGCCGTCGGGCCGCGCCATCACGAACACCGGCTGGCCGGCGACCGGGATGCGGCCGACTTCCTGCCAGTTGTCGGTGTCGACCACCAGCACCTCGTGCCGGCCGATGGCGGGCAGGTAGGCGCGGCGCCCGGCCACGGCCCAGCCGCGCAGGTGCGGCATCTTGTAGACCGGCAGCGGCTCCTGGCCCTTGCCGTAACCGCCGAGGATGCGGCGCACCTGGGGCTGGTCGGCCCAGAGGTCGACCATGGCCAGACCGTCTTCGCCGAACAGGCCGGCGATGTAGTGACGGCCATCGGGCGTGACCAGCGCGTCGTAGGGCTGGCGGCCGATGCCGTCGAATTTCTGTGTGGTGACCTTCTTCGGGTCCGAACAGTCGGTGACCCAGATCGCGTCGGCGTCGAACAGGCTGTAGGCGAAACGCCGGCCCGGCAGGTCGACGAGGCCGACCACGCGGGACAGCTTGCCGGGCGCGTATTCGGCCGGAATGTCGGCGACAAGTTCCAGTGTGCGCGCGTCGAACACCTTCACGCCGCCGGGCGTGTAGTTCTGCGCCGCCACCAGGGTGCCGTCGGCGCTGATGGCGCCACCGATGGAGTTGCCGGCCTGCATCACGCGCTTGGCAATCCGCTGAGTGAGCAGATCGACCATGGTGAGCGCGCCGTCGCGCCCGAACACATAGGCAAAGCGCCCGTCGCGCGAGAACACCACCGAGGCGTGCGAGAGGTCGCCCAGGCCGGGCACCTCGCCAATCAGCGCGCGGGTGGAGGTGTCCACCAGATACAGCGTGCCGTTGGCGCGGCCGATGACCACGCCCAGGTCGCCGGTGCCGCGCAGCACGGGCGCGGCGCAACCGGTGAGGCCGCCCACGGCGGCGATGGACGAGAGGGTGGCCGCAGCGGCCAGCCATTCACGGCGCTTCATGGCGTTTTCACCACTTCTTCAGGAAAGCCCTGCTGCAGGCGCAGCGCGATCCAGCGCGCCTCGGGCTCGCTGAGCATCGCCTTCCAGGGCGGCATGGGGGTGCCTGGCCGGCCGTGGAAGATCACGGCGGCCAGGCTGTCGAGGGGAAAGTCGGCCAGGGCCTCGCGCGTCAGCGCCGGGCCGAGGCCGCCGGTCAGGCGCATGCCGTGGCACGAACCGCAGTCCTGCCGCACCATGCGCACCAGCTCCCGCGAACGCGAGGCCTCGGGCGAAGGCTCCGACTGCGCGAAGGCCAGCACAGGCCCCAGCAACAGCGCGGACAGGATGGAAGCGGTACGCAGCACGGCAGGCCTCCCGGATCAGGACTTGAGGATCACCGCGATGGCGTCCTTGAGGTCGGGGTCGGCGATCTTGTCGGGCCCGTTGGGCGACATGGGGATGGGGCCGAACACGCCGGACCCGCCCTTGCGCACCTTGTCGAACAGCTTGGCCGTGACATCCTGGCCCTTGTACTTGGCCGCAATGTCCTTGAACGAAGGCCCGACCAGCTTCTTGTCCTTGGCATGGCAGGCCATGCACCCGGCCTTGTTCATGGCCGCCTCGCCGTCGGCGAAGGCAGCGCCGGAACCCAGCGCAAGCACAGCAGCCGCTACAGCAGAAACAAACACTCTCATGAAGTTCTCCAGAAGAAAAACAACGAAGACGAAATGACTTCACCCAGGGGCCCCGCGGAACCGGCTTTGCCGGGTCGCAGGGGCCGTCCCCCCTCGAAGCGCCGCAGGCGCGCCACGGAGGGGGGAAGCCGCGTCAGCGGCGCAGGGGGGTGCCCTCAATACACATCGTGTTGGGTGTTGTGCACGTTGAAGTGCCCGGTCGGCGTGATCAGGCGCGGGTCCTTGATCACGGCCTTGAGCTTGAGCGTCTTGTCGTCCACGATCACCAGCGCGCTCTCCTTGTTCTTGGCGCTCCACACCGAGAACCAGACCTCGTCGCCGGCCCGGTTGAACTCGGGCTGCACGACGCGCTTGGCGCCGTCGTCCTTGATGCCCGCCCAATCGGCGATCGGCAGCACGGTGTAGCCCTTCTCCAGGTTGTCGATGTCGTACACCGCGACCGATTGCGAGATCTTCGGATCGGGGTTGAGCGGGGTGTCCGAGTACAGGTGCCTGCTCTTCGGGTGGCTCTTGATAAAGAGCGCGCCGCCGCCCTGGCCCTTGAGGGTCTGCACCACCTTCCAGGCATTCTTGGGGTGCTTGACCGGGTCGGTGCCGATCAGCGAGATGGTCTCGTCGCCCAGGTGGCCGGTGGACCACACGGGCCCGTAGGTCGGGTGCACGAAGTTGGCGCCACGGCCCGGGTGCGGGATCTTGCCCACGTCGATCAGCTTGGTCAGCTTGCCTTCCTTCAGATCCACCGCCGCGATCTTGTTGCTGTTGTTGGCCGCCACCATGAAGTAGCGCTTGGTCGAGTCCAGGCCGCCGTCGTGCAGGAAGCGCGCGGTGCCGATGGTGGTGACCTTGAGCGCATCGATGTTGGAGTAGTCCACCAGCAGGGTCTGCCCGGTTTCCTTCACGTTCACCACGAACTCGGGCTTGTAGTGGCTGCCCACGATGGAGGCCACGCGCGGCTCGGGGTGGTACTCCTGCGTGTCGACCGTGTTGCCTCGGGTGGCCACGATCTTCAGCGGCTCCAGCGTGTCGCCGTTCATGATCACGAACTGGGGCGGCCAGTACGAACCGGCGATCGCGTACTTGTCTTCAAAGCCCTTGAACTTGCTGGTTTCGACCGAGCGCGCTTCCAGGCCGGTGCGGATCTCGGCCACGTTGTCGGGCTTCTCCATCCACAGGTCGATCATGTTGATCTTGGCGTCGCGGCCGATCACGAACAGGTAGCGACCCGAGGCCGACAGGCGCGAGATGTGCACCGCGTAGCCGGTCTTGACGATGTTGATGATCTGCTTGGTGTCGCCATCGATCAGCGCCACCTCACCCGTGTCCCGCAGCGTGGTGCTGAAGATGTTGGTGATGTTGTAGTTGTTCATCTTCTTCGTCGGCCGCTTCTCGGGCGGGACGATCACCTTCCAGGTGGCCTTCATGTCGGCCAGGCTGTATTCGGGCGGCGTGGGCGCGTCGTGCTGGATGTAGCGCGCCATCAGGTCCACTTCCTTCTCGCTCATCTCGCCGCTGGTCTGCCAGTTGGGCATGCCGGCCGGGGAGCCGTAGGCGATGAACACCTTGAGGTAGTCCGTGCCCTTGCCGATGGTGATGTCGGGTGTCAGCGGTTTGCCGGTGGCGCCCTTGCGCAGCACGCCGTGGCAGCCGGCGCAGCGCTCGAAGTAAATCTTGCGTGCGGTGTCGAACTCGGCCTGCGTCATCGGCGGCGCCTTGGGATTGGTCGCCTGGTACATCGGCTCGTTGACCAGCGGCGATCCGCCGGCCTGGTAGTTGGCTTCCGCCGGGCTGAGCTTCTTGTCTGCAGCCGCCTGCGCGAACGCGCCGGTGCCGATCAGTGCCGCCATCGCCAGCATCGTCAGGCGAATCGTGGTGCGGGATCTCATGATGTTCTCTCTCCGTCGTGGAGCAGCGTTTGAAGTGGCCGTCCCTGGTGGGGCGCTGTGCCCGCTCGCCCGGCTGCTGTCCATGGCCGATGCGAGCAGGCACATGCTCTGCCCGGTCACAGGCGTTGTCCTTGAACTGGTTCAAGGACGGTCCTCCGTCGCGTCCGAACAATGGGCCTCACAACAACGGACGTCCCGGCGATGCAGCCGGGCCGCCATCCCACGACGGAGCGAGTCATGAACCTGGTCAACCTGATCACCCCCGCGCGGACCGCCGATGCCGATGGCTGCGCAGCGCCTCCGGGCACGGTGACGCTGGTGGGCGCGGGCCCGGGCGACCCGGATCTGCTGACGGTGAAGGCGGTGAAGGCCCTGCAGGCGGCGCGGCTGGTGCTGTACGACCACCTGGTCAGCCCGGCGGTGCTGGAACACCTGAGCCCCGACGCCGAGCGCATCTATGTCGGCAAGGAAAGCTCGCGCCACACCCTGCCCCAGGCCTCGATCATCGAACTCATGGTGCAACTGGCGCGCAGCGGCCGCTCACTGTTGCGGCTCAAGGGCGGCGACGGCTACATCTTCGGCCGCGGCGGCGAAGAGGCCCAGGCCCTGGCCGCCGAGGGCATTCCGTTCACCGTGGTCCCCGGCCTCACGGCCGCTCAGGGTGCCGCGGCCTCGGTCGGCATTCCGCTGACCCACCGCGACCACGCCTGTTCCCTCGTGCTGGCCACCGGCCACCTGCGCGACGGCCAGGGCCTGGACATGGACTGGGCCATGCTCGCGCGCCCGCGCCAGACCGTGGTGCTCTACATGGGTGTGAACAACCTGCCCGAGATCTGCCGCCAGCTGATCGCCCACGGCCTGTCGCCGCAGACGCCAGCCGCACTGGTCGAGAAGGCCACCCTGCCCGACGAACGCTGCATCACCGGCACGCTGGCCGAGCTGCCCGCGCTGGCGCTGCGCCACCAGGTGCGCCCGCCAGCGCTGATCATGGTCGGCGGGGTGGTGTCGGTGCGCGCGCAGCTGGTGCCCTCAGCGCCCCCGGTCGCAGCGGCGGCCGCGCCGGTCCATGCCGTGGCCTGATAACAGAAAGAACGCGCGGACACGGGTCAGACGAGAGTGGCTTTGATACGCTGGCGGGCTCCGCCCACGAGCCCTTTGCCGCCATGCCGACCACTTCCCTGACCCTGATCTCTTCCATGGCCACCAAGGCCCTGCTGGCCGACCTGGTGGCCGCGTATTCGGCGCAACAGCCGGACACCATGGTCGCCGTCACTTCGGTCGGCGGCGTCGACGCGGCCAAACGCGTCGTGGCCGGCGAGGCCTTCGACATCGTGGCCCTGGCCTCGGACGCGATCGAGAAGCTGGCCGTCAGCGGCCACGTGGCGGCCGACAGCCGCACCGACATGGTCCGCTCGGCCGTGGCCGTGGCCGTGCCGGCCGGCACCCCGCACCCGGACATCGCCACCGAAGCCGCGCTCAAGGCCGCGGTGCTGGCCGCGCCCACGCTCGGCTACTCCACCGGTCCCAGCGGTGTGCAACTGGCGAAGCTGTTCGAGCGCTGGGGCATTGCGCAGCAGATCGCACCGCGCATCGTCACGCCGCCGCCAGGCACCTCGGTGGCGTCGCTGATCGCCAAAGGCGAGGTTGCGCTGGGCTTCCAGCAGCTCAGCGAAATGACGGGGGTTCCGGGCATCGACGTGATCGGCGGTCTGCCCGAGGCCGTGCAGATCGTCACCACCTTCTCGGCGGCCCGCGCCACCGTGAGCACCCAGGCCGGGGCCGTGCAAGGCTTCCTTGACTTCCTGGCCAGCCCGCAGACCGCCGACCTCAAGCGCCGGCACGGCATGACGCCGGCCTGACAAGGGCTTCGGCCGCCCCCCGGGCGCGGCGCGGTCAGGGGGTGGCGGCGGCGCGCTGCTGGAGCGCCCAGTAGGCCAGCCCCATCGACGTGTCGGCGGCAACACCGCCGCCCAGGGTTTCCGGCAGCTTGGGATACACGCCGTCGTAGTTCACGATGGCAATCGCGTCCTCTGGCCGCCACAGGCCTTCGGCCGCAATCGCGTTGTAGGTCGCCTGAAAGGCGGCCAGCCAGTCCGGGCTGGTGCTGAACGCATTGCTCGCAAACCAGATGAAGGGCCGGCCGCGCACGTGGGTCTCACGGATCGCCCGGCGGAACGCCTCGCCGAGCTTCCCGCTGGTGCAGGCACCCAGCGGACACTCGATGAAGGTGCCTTTGCTGCTGCGGAAAGCCAGCACCGCGTTGGCATTCGCGTAGATGTACCTGGGGGTTGGTGGGGTCGAAGTTCTGCGGCTGCCAGCCGGTGTAGACGGCTCCGTAGCGGCGGCTCGCCGGCGCGGTGGGGTCGGTGTAGATCGCTTCGGCCTGGGCCACGGTGCGACCATTCCAGCGGCTGGTGTCGCTGGTGTAGAAGGCGATGGCCTCCGGGTTGAGGCTCTGGTCCATGTCCGGGTAGAGCACCTGGAGGTTGTTGAACGCGAGAAGCGGCAGCCACGCAGACGTGCCCGGGGGCACCGGGTATTCGGTGATCAGGTTCCGCGTGGTCATCTTGCGGATGAGGTTCGCGCTCTGTTCGTCCGTGATCTTGGCGTTGTTGCCCCAGATGCCATGCGCGTTCTGGCGCACGTAGGTCCACTGTGCGTCCAGCGCGGCGTTGTCGGCCAGCTGGTTGTTGCCGTGCAGGGAAATGAAGACCCGCGGCCGGTTGGGGCCGGTCGGGCCGCAAGGCGGGCTGGCGCAGGCCGAGACCATCACGTGGTAACCCACGCCTTCGTACCGGTGCGTCGCGGTCATGGTGGCCTGCAGGCGCAGGCTTTCTTCCTCGCTGGCGGTGTAGAAGTGCACGCCCTGGCGCACCACGAGGAAGCGGTAGAGCGGCGTGAACCCGGCCGCTGGCGTCTGGCTGGCGTAGTAGGCGATGCCCTCGTAAGTGAACTGCGGGAGGTTGGCCTCGACATTGGCCCGCTCGGCCTCGCTGATGGTGTAGAAGTGGACACCGGTCTGCGTGTTGTAGAAGCGGTGCACCGGGCTCAGCCCGGCTCCGGCGGCGCCGGCCGCGTAGAAGGCCTCGCCCTCCGGGCTCATGTGGGCCGCGGTCCGGTACACCGCCTCGCGCTCTTCGATGCTGGTGGTGTAGAAGTGCGCGCCCGTGCCCGTGTTGTAGAAGCGGAACACCGCCACCCGGCCCGAAGCGGCCTTGCGCACATTCGCCACCCCGAGCGAGACAGGCACCGCGTCTGCGCCGCCGGTCGAAGACGTCGTCCTCGCGACCACGCCAGCACCGGCCGCCTGCTGCCGGGCGCTGGCCTCCTGGTCTGTCTGGCCACCACCACAGGCGGTCAGAAGACCCGCGGACAACACCGCCCACGCCACACCTCGCTTCAACCACACCATGGGCACCCTCTGCTTCCGGAAAACGCACGAACCCGGAATTGGACCCGAATCCCCCGCCGTCATCCGGCTCCAGCCCGCCGGGCTGACAGGCGGCGCCGTTTCACCCACCAGTCGGTGCGTCGTGCACACCGCGCGGCGGCACGAATGTTGCTGCCACCCCGGGGCATGAAATCGGCCTTCTGTTTCCTCATTGCCGCCAAGCGCTGTGAAATCGCCGGCCTGCAACAGCTGGCGCTGACCAGCGCCCTGGTCAACGCCACCGGCCGCTTCATCCATGCGCTGCAGCGCGAGCGCGGCCTGTCCAACCTGTACCTCGCCTCGCAAGGCCAGCACTGGGCCGATGAGCGCCTGGCCCAGGTGGCGTGCTGCGACGAGCTGCAGGCCGAGGTGCGCGCCTCCTTCG
Source organism: Hydrogenophaga sp. H7 (assembly GCF_002025745.1). NCBI lineage: Bacteria > Pseudomonadati > Pseudomonadota > Betaproteobacteria > Burkholderiales > Comamonadaceae > Hydrogenophaga > Hydrogenophaga sp. H7. The sequence goes on from NZ_MCIC01000018.1 coordinate 166,789, forward strand.
ACACCCTGGACACCGAGACCCCGCGCGCCGGCAACGGCGCCCGCCTGTTCAGCCGCATCGCCTATGTGCTGCAGGGCCTGGACGCCCTGCCCCTGCTGCGCCTGCGTGTGCAGACACAGGTCTGGAGCGCCGCACGCGCCACCGCCGGCTACATCCGCCTGATCAACGGCCTGCTGGCGGTGGTGTTCGAGGCCGCCGACAGCGCCTCGGACCCCGACATCTCGCGCCGCCTGGTGGCCCTGTTCAACTTCATCCAGGGCAAGGAATTCGCCGGCCAGGAACGCGCCACCGGCTCGGCCCTGTTTGCGGCGGGCTGCGCGCAGGCCGACGGCCAGCAGCGCCTGCTGCACCTGATCGACTCGCAGGAACGCTGCCTGCAGGTGTTCGCCGACTTCGCCAGCGAGCCGCTGCGCGAGGCCTGGGCCGCCGTGCAGCGGCACGACACGCAGGCCTCGCTGGAGCGGCTGCGCCGCATCCTGGCCACCTCGCTGCCCGGCGGCCCGCTGGACACCGGCCTGAGCCAGATCTGGTTCGACGCCTGCACCGCCCGCATGGACACCATGAAGACGGTGGAGGACGCGCTGGCCGCCGAGCTGGAGGCCCTGTGCCACCAGCGCCTGGCGGCCGCCACCCGCGACCTGGCCGACTTCCAGAAGTGGCAGCGCGCCGAGTCGCTGGGCGAGGACCTGCCCGAGCACGGCGACTTCTTCGACGAAGGCCAGGCCGCCCCCGCGCCGCCGGTGAACCTGGGGCACCCGGTGCAGGCCTACGGCCCGCAGGTGGAACGCTCGATCCTCGAACTGGTGCACGAACAGGCGCAGCGCCTGCAGCAGATGGGTGACGAGCTGGACATGGTCCGTGCCAGCCTGAACGAACGCAAGATCGTCGAACGCGCCAAGGGCCTGCTGATGGCACACCGCCAGCTCAGCGAGCACGAGGCGCACAAGACGCTGCGCCAGATGGCGATGAACCAGAACCGGCGCCTGGTGGACGTGGCGCAGGCGGTGCTGGCCATGGCCGAGATCCTGCCGCCGGGCCTGCGCTGAGCCGCCCTGCTGCGGCGCACAAAAGCTGTGCCGCACCACAACAGCGCACCAGTTTGAAGCCACCCCGACGGCGTCCGCCGCCCCACCGCCTCACTGAGCGTTTCAAAAAACACATACAAATCAAAAACTTACCCCAACACGGCGGCACAGAGCAACAAGCTGGCACGGTCCGTGCTGAAGGATGGACAACGGGACGTGCCAATGGCGGCACACCCTCCCGACCGTCTCAGGACACTCAGGACAACGGCGTCCATTTCTCGCCCCCGACAGGGGGGCCTGGAATGGGCGCCGTTTTGTTTTTCCGGTTTCAGTTTTTGGTTTTTTTCTTCACAGGAGTTGAGCATGAACGACCACCGCGCCACGACACCCGAGACCGCCGCCGCGCCCGCCGCCGACAGCGGCTCGCGCCGCGACTTCATCAAGAAGGGCGCGGCCGCCGCCACCGTCTTCTCCACCCTGGGCCACAGCGGCGTCTGGGCCGCCGGCTCCGACGCGCCGGAGAAGACCGAGGTCAAGATCGGTTTCATCCCGCTGACCGACTGCGCCAGCGTGGTGATGGCCAGCGTGCTGGGCTTCGACAAGAAATACGGCGTGACCATCGTGCCGACCAAGGAGGCGAGCTGGGCCGGCGTGCGCGACAAGCTGGTCAACGGCGAGCTGGACTTCGCCCACGTGCTCTATGGCCTGGTCTACGGTGTGCACATGGGCACGGCCGGCCCCAAGAAGGACATGGCGGTGCTGATGAGCCTGAACAACAACGGCCAGGCGATCACGCTGTCCAAGGCGCTGGCCGACAAGGGCGCGGTGGACGGCCCGTCCCTGGCCAGGTTCATGGCCGCCAACAAACGCGAGTACACCTTCGCGGGCACCTTCCCGACCGGCACCCACGCCATGTGGATGCACTACTGGCTGGCCGCCGCGGGCATCAACCCGCTGTCGGGCGCCAAGCTGATCACCGTGCCGCCGCCGCAGATGGTGGCCAACATGCGCGTGGGCAACATGGACGGCTTCTGCGTGGGCGAGCCCTGGAACCACCGCGCCATCATGGACGGCATCGGCATCACGGCCAACACCACGCAGGACCTCTGGAAGGACCACCCTGAAAAGGTGCTGGGCACCACGGCCGAGTTCACCAAGAAGTACCCCAACACCACGCGCGCCGTGATGATGGCCGTGCTCGAAGCCAGCAAGTGGATCGATGCCGGTCTGCAGAACAAGCTGAAGATGGCCGAGACCGTGGCGCAGAAGGCCTACATCAACACCGGTGTCGACGCGATCAACCAGCGCATTCTGGGCCGTTACCAGAACGGCATGGGCAAGACCTGGGACGACCCCAACCACATGAAGTTCTTCAACGACGGCAAGGTCAACTTCCCCTACCTGTCCGACGGCATGTGGTTCCTCACCCAGCACAAGCGCTGGGGCCTGATCAAGAGCCACCCCGACTACCTCGGCATCGCGAAGCAGATCAACCAGATCGAGCTCTACAAGTCCGTCGCAGGCGCCATGGGCATCAGCGTGCCCAAGGACCCGATGCGCAGCAGCAAGCTGATGGACGGCGTGGTGTGGGACGGCAAGGACCCCGCCAAGTACGCCGACGGCTTCGCCATCAAGGCCTGACCCTTCACAAGGAGCACCACCATGGTCGCCGCTGTTTTTCACATGCCGCTGGAGGCTTCGGCCCCGCCCGCCGCCAGCCCCACCACCTCGCCGATCGCCAAAGCCATGACCGCCTCTCAAGCCAGGCCCGCCGCAGCGCCCCCTGCTCCGAAAAAGCCCGCGGTCGATCTGCGCAGCTTCTGGATGGCCGTGCTGCCGCCGGTGCTGGGTCTGGCGGTGCTCGTGCTGGTCTGGCAGGCCATCGCGTCCACCTCCAACAGCGGCATACCCAAACCGGCCGAGACCTGGGCGCAGGCGGTGCAGGTGTTCTCCGACCCGTTCTACCGCAACGGTCCGAACGACCAGGGCGTGGGCTGGAACGTGCTGGCCTCGCTGCAGCGCGTGGCCATCGGCTTCGGCATGGCGGCGCTGGTGGGCATCCCGGCGGGCTTTGCCATCGGCCGCTCGGTCTTCCTCTCGCGCATGTTCAACCCGCTCATCAGCCTGCTGCGCCCGGTCTCGCCGCTGGCCTGGCTGCCCATCGGTCTGCTGGTGTTCAAGGGCGCCAACCCGGCCGCCATCTGGACCATCTTCATCTGCTCGATCTGGCCCATGGTCATCAACACCGCGGTGGGCGTGCAGCGCGTGCCGCAGGACTACATGAACGTGGCCCGCGTGCTCAACCTCAGCGAGTGGAAGATCTTCACCAAGATCCTGTTCCCCGCCGTGCTGCCCTACCTGCTGACCGGCGTGCGCCTGGCGGTGGGCACCGCCTGGCTGGTGATCGTAGCGGCGGAGATGCTGACCGGCGGCGTGGGCATCGGCTTCTGGGTCTGGGACGAGTGGAACAACCTCAACGTCTCCAGCATCATCATCGCCATCTTCGTGATCGGCATCGTCGGCCTGCTGCTGGAGTTCGCGCTCATCAAGCTGGCCTCTCTCTTCACCTATGAGGAAGTGAAAGCATGAACACGAAGTACATCGACATCCAGGGCGTCGAGCAGACCTTCAAGACCAGAAAGGGCCTGTTCCCCGCGCTCAAGGACATCAACCTCTCCGTCGCCAAAGGCGAGTTCGTCGCGCTGATCGGCCACTCGGGCTGCGGCAAGTCCACACTGCTGAACCTGATCGCCGGCCTGACCACGCCCACCAGCGGCGTGCTGCTGTGCGCCGACAAGGAAATCGCTGGCCCTGGCCCCGAGCGCGCCGTGGTGTTCCAGAACCATTCGCTGCTGCCCTGGCTGACCTGCTACGAGAACATCTTCCTGGCTGTGGAGCGGGTGTTCGGCCGCACCGAAACCCGCATCCAGCTGAAGGTGCGCACCGATGCGGCGCTGGAACTGGTGGGCCTGAAGGCCGCCGCGCAGAAGCGCCCCGGCGAAATCTCGGGCGGCATGAAGCAGCGCGTGGGCATTGCCCGTGCGCTGTCGATGGAGCCCAAGGTGCTGCTGATGGACGAGCCCTTCGGCGCGCTGGACGCGCTCACCCGCGCCAAGCTGCAGGACGAGCTGCTGGAGATCGTCGGCAAGACCCACGCCACCGTGGTCATGGTCACGCACGACGTGGACGAGGCGGTGCTGCTGTCCGACAAGATCGTGATGATGACCAACGGGCCGGCCGCCACCATCGGCGAGGTGCTGAGCGTCGACCTGCCGCGCCCGCGCCACCGCGTCGCCCTGGCCGACGATCCGCAGTACCAGCAGCACCGCAAGGCGGTCATCGACTTCCTCTACACGCGCCAGGCGCACGTCGAGAAAGCCGCCTGAGCGCACGCACCCCAAGCTGGTGCATCCCGCCCGTGATTCGACGGGCACGAAGCTTGCAAGAAATCGGGCGAAGGCTGACGAAGGCCTTCCCTCTCTGCGCCACGCCGCGTTCGCGGTGAACAGGCGCCTCCGCGACCGCAGCGCCCGCCCGGGTGGCCTGCGGCCGTGGTGCATCCACCCCGCCCCACTCCACAGACCACGACCATGGCCGGATTCCGCTCGTTCCTCCAAAGTGGCCACACGCCCACGCTGTTCGCCGCCTTTTTCTACCTGATGTTCTCCTTCGTCATCTGGGTGATGAACGGCGCCATGGCCCCCTTCATCAGCGAGGAGTTCAACCTCACCGCCGCTCAGAAGGGCCTGCTGCTGTCCATCCCCATCGTGGCCGGCGCCATCATGCGTTTCCCCCTGGGCCTGCTGGCGCAGTACGTGGGCCGCAAGACCGCCACGCTGGTCGAGCTGAGCCTGATCACGCTGACCATGGCCTTCGGCTACTTCTTCGTGCACAGCTACGACGACCTGCTGAAGATGGCGCTGCTGCTGGGCGTAGCCGGCGCCAGCTTCGGCGTGGCCATGTCGCTGGGCGCGGGCTGGTACCCGCCGAAATACAAGGGACTGGCCATGGGCCTCGTGGGCGCGGGCAATGTGGGCACCGCCGTGGCCGCGCTGCTCGCGCCGCCGCTGGCGCAGACGTTCGGCTGGCAGACGGTGTACGGCTTCGCCGCCCTCGCCTCCTTCGTGCCCATGCTGGTGGTGGCCTTCATGGCCAAGGAACCGCCCGACCGCGACGAACATGCGAACCTGAAAGACCACCTGGCCTGCCTGCTGGAGAAGGACGGCTGGGTGTTCAGCCTGATCTACGTCGTCACCTTCGGCGGCTTCATCGGCATCACCACCTTTCTGCCCACCTACTACTACGACCAGTTCGGCGTGAGCAAGGTGCAGGCCGGCCAGCTCACCATGCTCGCCGCCTTCATGGGCGCCGCAGTGCGCGTCTTCGGCGGCTGGATTTCGGACCACTGGGGCGGTGTCAACACCCTGACCGTGGTGCTGGTGGTGGTGGCCGCGGCGCTGGTCGGCGTGGGCCTGTCCTCGCAGTCCATCGTGCTCACCACCCTGCTGCTCATCGTGTGTTTTGCTGCGCTGGGCGCGGGCAACGGTGCGTTGTTTCAGTTGGTACCGCTGCGCTGGCCCACCTCCACCGCCGTGGCCGGCTCGATGATCGGAGAGATCGGCGCCCTCGGCGGCGGCCTGGTGCCCATGCTCATGGGCCAGTCCAAACAGAACACCGACAGCTTCCTCACCGGCTTCATCGTGCTGGCCGTGTTTTCGCTGCTGATGCTGGGTGTGATGCGCAAGATGCAGGTGCGCTGGACGCGGACCTGGGCGGAGAAAGGTGGGCGGGCGCGGACCGCGTGACGGGCCTACCCGCAACCGGCTGAGGGGTATGAGCCGCGAAGAGGGCGCCAGCGAAAGAAGTGACTACATTCATCAGCCATGAATGCAAGCACCACGACGCCCCAGACTCCACCGCCTCGCCCGAAAACCTCGACCGACAAGAGCAAGATCCGCTTCCTGTTGCTGGAAGGCATTCACCCCTCGGCCGTCGAGGTGCTGCGCGCGGCGGGCTACAGCCAGATCGAGAGCCTTCCAGGGGCCCTGCCCGACGATGAACTCAAGGCCAAGATCGCCGACGTGCACTTTCTGGGCATCCGCTCGCGCACCCAGCTCACCGCCGAGGTGCTGAGCCACACCCACCGCCTGGCCGCCGTGGGCTGCTTCTGCATCGGCACCAACCAGGTGGACCTGGCCGCGGCGCGCGAACGCGGCATCGCGGTGTTCAACGCCCCCTTCTCCAACACCCGTTCGGTGGCCGAACTGGTGCTGGCCGAAGCCATCCTGCTGATGCGCGGAGTCCCCGAAAAGAACGCCGTGGCGCACCGCGGCGGCTGGCTGAAATCGGCCAGCAACTCGTTCGAGATCCGCGGCAAGACACTGGGCATCGTGGGCTATGGCGCCATCGGCACGCAACTCTCGGTGCTGGCCGAAGCGCTGGGCATGCAGGTGGTGTTTTTTGACGTCGCGACCAAGCTGCCACTGGGCAACGCCAGACCGCTCACCAGCCTGGACGAGCTGATGGCCACCGCCGACGTGGTGAGCCTGCACGTGCCCGAAACGCCCGCCACGCAATGGATGATCGGCGCCGCCCAGATCGCGCGCATGAAGCCCAGCGCCGTGCTGATCAACGCCTCGCGCGGCACCGTGGTGCAGGTGGACGCGCTGGCCAGCGCGCTGCAAAACCAGTCCTTGCTCGGAGCCGCCATCGACGTCTTCCCCGAAGAGCCCCACAGCAACAAGGACACGTTCGAATCGCCCCTGCGCGGCCTGGACAACGTGATCCTCACGCCGCACATCGGCGGCTCCACGCTGGAGGCGCAGGAGAACATCGGCATCGAGGTGGCGGAAAAGCTGGTCAAGTACAGCGACAACGGCACCACCACCTCGGCCGTCAACTTTCCCGAGGTGGCCCTGCCCGCGCACCCCGGCAAACACCGCCTGCTGCACATCCATCGCAATGTGCCCGGCGTGCTCTCCGGCATCAACCGCATTTTTTCGAACCACCAAATCAACATCTCGGCGCAGTACCTGCAGACGCGCGACGACGTGGGCTACGTGGTGATGGACATCGACGCTGCGCACTCCGAGCTGGCGCTGGCCGAGCTGGCGCGCGTGCCGGGCACCCTGCGCAGCCGCGTGCTGTTCTGAGGGCTGGCGCCGCACCTGCTGGCCGCCAGCCAGTCGCAGGATGCGCAAGAAGCGTCAGCGCACGGGCAGGCTTGTGCGGACACCATAAAACGGCACAATGCCGTGAAATGGCCAGCGACCTCTCCACTCGGCCAGGCTGCACAGCTCACTCACTCACCATCCATTCGGAAGACCAGATGCGCCACCTGGTGGATCACGCGGACCGCCTCCAGTCCGAGCAGGCTGGCTGAGGGAACGGCTCATGCGGGTCTTCAACATCTTCCGCTACGACCCGGACAAGGATGTAGCGCCGCGCATGCAGCGCTACCAGATCGACGTGCATCCGGGCGACCGGATGCTGCTGGATGTCCTGATCCGACTCAAGGCCATGGACCCGACACTGAGCTTCCGCCGGTCCTGCCGCGAGGGTGTCTGTGGTTCAGACGCCATGAACATCAATGGCAAGAACGGGCTGGCCTGCCTCACCAACATGACGACCTTGCCGCAGACCGTGACCCTCAAGCCACTGCCTGGGCTGCCGGTGGTGCGCGACCTGTTCGTCGACATGACCGGATATTTCAAGCAGTACCACTCGGTCAAGCCGTGGCTCATGACCGAGTCGCCGCCACCATCCCGGGAGCGACTGCAGTCCAGCCAAGCCCGTGAAGAACTCAACGGCCTGTACGAATGCATTCTGTGCGCCTGCTGTTCGAGCGCGTGCCCGAGCTTCTGGTGGAACCCGGACAAGTACGTTGGCCCTGCTGGCCTGCTACAGGCCTACCGATTTCTCGTGGACAGTCGCGATGAGGCCACCGGAGCAAGGCTGGACAACCTGCACGACCCCTATCGCCTGTTCCGCTGTCGCACCATCCTGAACTGCACCGATGTGTGCCCCAAGGGTCTGAACCCGGCACTGGCCATCGGCAAGATCAAGGAAATGATGGTGCGGCGCGCTGCCTGACTCAGTCAGGCGCAACCCCCAGCACCGCAAACGCCGCCTGCAAGCGCGCCTCGTACCGCTGCCTGAACGCGGCCACTTCGTCGGGCGTCCACTCCTCAAACCCCGCGCCGCTCTTCATGCCGGTGCGACCCTGCCTCACCAGATCGGCCACGCAGGCCGGCGGGGTGCTGATGTTCGACAGGCTGGGGTAGACCGACGCGCCGGAGGCGACGTGTGTGTCCCATCCGGACATTTCTTTCTGCGCCATGGGGCCAAGCGCGGCGAAGCGGAAACCGAAGCCGAAGCGCACCGCGTCGTCGATGTCCTGCGGGGTGACCAGCCCACGATCCACCAGCGAGAGGGCTTCGCGCATCAGCGCGTGCTGCAGGCGCGTGATGAGCAGGCCGGGGATGTACTGCCTGATCAGCGTGGTCTTCTTGCCGGTGGCCTGGATGAGGCGGCACACGCCTTCGGCCAGCGGCAGGCTCGTCCTGGAACCCATCGCCACCTCCACCATGGGCACGATGTGCGCGGGCATGGAGTAGTGCACGTTGAGCATGCGATCGGTGGTGCCCAGACCCTCGGTCATCTCGTCGATGCCATAACCCGAACTGTTGCTGCCGATGGGAATGTGCGGCGGCACGCGGTGGTCAAGGTCGGCGAACAGGGCGCGCTTGGCGGCCAGGTCCTCGCTGATGGTTTCGATGACCAGGGCCACGCCGCCCCAGTCGTTCCATTCGTTCAGGTCGGCGGCCAACAAGGGACCGGGTGGATGCACCGGCTGCAGCGTCGCGGCCAGTGCGCCGATGGCGGGCAGCCGGGCCTGCAATCGGGCCACATCGCGGCCGAGCAGCACCACGGTGTGGCCAGCGGCGCTGAAGATGGCAGCGATGCCAGCGCCCATGTGGCCGGAGCCGATGATCACGATGGTGTGGTTCACGAGCGTGTGCCTTGGTTGGGACGGGCTGGACAGAATACCGGCAGAGTCATCCGGCCGACCACATCGCAGGTGCGTTGGACGTGGTCCACTAAAATTACTGGTTGCCCGGGCGCCGTTCGGCGCCCGTTTCTTTTTCCGGACCCTCCTCATGACCACCTCGCGCATCGACGGCGTTGCCGTCACCACCCAGGCCAATGTCTACTTCGACGGCAAGTGCGTCAGCCATGGCATCACCTTCCCCGACGGCACCAAAAAGTCGGTCGGCGTGGTGCTGCCCGCCACCCTGACCTTCAACACCGGCGCGCCCGAGATCATGGAATGCGTGGCCGGTGGCTGCGAGTACAAGCTGGCCGGCACCGATGCCTGGATCAAGTCCGGCCCGGGCGACAAGTTCAGCGTGCCCGGCAACAGCAGCTTCGACATCCGCGTGACCGAGGCCTACCACTACATCTGCCACTTCGGCTGATCCGCGGCCGATCCCAAAGAGAGCACACACATGGCCACCATTCTTCAGAACCTGCCCGCCCAGCAGAAAGTCGGCATCGCCTTCTCCGGCGGCCTGGACACCTCCGCCGCCCTGCTGTGGATGAAGCAGAAGGGCGCCCTGCCCTACGCCTACACCGCCAACCTCGGCCAGCCCGACGAGAGCGACTACGAAGAGATCCCGCGCAAGGCCATGGCCTACGGCGCTGAAAAAGCCCGCCTGGTGGACTGCCGCCTGCAGCTGGCGCACGAAGGTATTGCCGCCATCCAATGCGGCGCCTTCCACATCAGCACCGGCGGCATCACCTACTTCAACACCACCCCGCTGGGCCGCGCCGTGACCGGCACCATGCTGGTGGCCGCCATGAAGGAGGACGACGTCCACATCTGGGGCGACGGCAGCACCTTCAAGGGCAACGACATCGAGCGCTTCTACCGCTATGGCCTGCTGACCAACCCGAGCCTGAAGATCTACAAGCCCTGGCTGGACCAGCGCTTCATCGACGAGCTGGGCGGCCGCAAGGAAATGAGCGAGTTCCTGATCGCCAACGGCTTCGACTACAAGATGTCGGTCGAGAAGGCCTACAGCACCGACAGCAACATGCTCGGCGCCACGCACGAGGCCAAGGACCTTGAGCACCTCAACAGCGGCATCCGCATCGTCAACCCCATCATGGGCGTGGCGTTCTGGAAGCCGGAGGTGGAAGTGAAGGCCGAAGAGGTCACGATCCGCTTCGAGGAAGGCCAGCCGGTCGCCCTCAACGGCCAGACCTTCGCCTCGCCGGTCGAGCTGTTCCTCAAGGCCAACGAGATCGGCGGCCGCCACGGTCTGGGCATGAGCGACCAGATCGAGAACCGCATCATCGAAGCCAAGAGCCGCGGCATCTACGAAGCCCCGGGCATGGCATTGCTGCACATCGCCTACGAGCGACTGGTCACCGGCATCCACAACGAGGACACGATCGAGCAGTACCGCATCAACGGCCTCAAGCTCGGCCGCCTGCTGTACCAGGGCCGCTGGTTCGACCCGCAGTCCATCATGCTGCGCGAAACCGCCCAGCGCTGGGTGGCCCGCGCCGTGACCGGCGAAGTGACGCTGGAGCTGCGCCGCGGCAACGACTACTCCATCCTCAACACCGAGTCGCCCAACCTGACCTACGCGCCCGAGCGCCTGTCGATGGAAAAGGTGGAAGACGCGCCGTTCAGCCCGCTGGACCGCATCGGCCAGCTGACCATGCGCAACCTGGACATCACCGACACCCGCGCCAAGCTGGGCATCTACGCCCACACCGGCCTGCTGTCGATGGGCGACGGCACGTCGGAGATCTTCAAGCTCGAAGGCGGGAAGTGATCTGACTTCGTGGAGCGGGCGGTGCCGGGGTGCGGCGCTGCGCCGCTCATGTCCCCCGGCGGCCTGCGGCCGCCTCCTCCTTTACTTCGCTTTGCAGCACCCCACCCCGGCACCGCCGTGGGCACGCAAAGAATCGAAGACTTCAGATGACGACTGGTTCCGGCTCCAGCCGGATGCCAAAGCGCTCGTAGACGCTGGTCTGGATCGCCTTGGCCAGGGTCATCACCTCGCCACCGGTGCAAGGGTGCTCGTCATCCCCCCGGTTGACCAGCACCAGCGCCTGCTTGTCGTACACGCCCGCATGGCCCATGGTCTTGCCCTTCCAGCCGCAGGCGTCGATGAGCCAGCCGGCGGCCAGCTTGATGCTGCCGTCATCCATCGGGTAGTGCACCACCTTCGGATCGCGCGCGATGATGTCGGCGCACTGCTCGGGCGTCACCGTCGGGTTCTTGAAGAAGCTGCCGGCGTTGCCGATGACGGCCGGGTCGGGCAGCTTGGCGCGGCGGATCGCGACCACCCAGTCGAAGATCTGGCGCGCATCGGGCTGGCGGATGCCCGTCTCGTCCATCTTGCGCTCCAGGTCCAGATAGCCCAGCACCGGTTTCCAGGGCTTGGGCAGCCAGAAGCGCACCCGCGTGATGAGTGCACGACCTTTCAGGCCAAAACTGCGCTCGTCCGAGGGTGCGTGCTTGAACACCGAATCGCGGTAACCGAAACCGCACTGGGCCGCATCCAGCGAAAACATCCGCCCGGTCTCCAGGTCCATCGCGTCCAGCGAGTGGAACCGGTCCTGCAGCTCGACGCCATAGGCGCCAATGTTCTGCACCGGCGCCGCCCCCACCGTGCCCGGGATCAGCGCCATGTTCTCCAGCCCCGGCCAGCCCTGCTCCAGCGTCCAGTGCACGAAGTCGTGCCAGCCCTCTCCGCCGCCGGCCTCCACCAGCCAGCCCTTGTCCGTTTCTTCGACCAGCCGCCGCCCGGCGATCTCCACCTTGAGAACCAGGGCCTTGAGGTCTCCCGTCAGCACCAGGTTGCTCCCGCCGCCCAGCACGAACACCGGGTGTTCCGCCGACGGCTGCCGCCAGTCGGGGCTGGCCATCAGGCCGAGCAGATCATCGACGGAGCGCAGACGAACGAGGCGTTGCGCACGCGCGGCGATGCCGAAGGTGTTCATCGGCTGGAGGGCGACATTGTTCTCGACTAACATCCATGGATTGTCTCATTCACGCATCCGGGAGTACCACTCATGCCCTCTTTCGACACCGTTCTTGAAGCCGATTTCGTGGAAGTGAAAAACGCGGTCGACCAGGTGGCCAAGGAGATCGGCACGCGCTTCGATTTCAAGGGCACCAGCGCCGGCATCGAGCTCAAGGAAAAAGACAAGGAAATCACCCTGTTCGGCGACGCCGACTTCCAGCTCCAGCAGGTCGAGGACATCCTGCGCAACAAGATGACCAAGCGCAACGTCGACGTGCGCTTCCTGGACATCGGCAAGGTCGAGAAGATCGGCGGCGACAAGGTCAAGCAGGTGGTCAAGGTGCGCAATGGCATCGCCAGCGAAGACGCCAAGAAGATCCAGCAGACCATCAAGAACAGCAAGATGAAGGTGCAGGCCGCGATCCAGGGCGACGCGGTGCGCGTGACCGGCGCCAAGCGCGACGACCTGCAGGCGGCGATGGCCCTGATCCGCAGCGAACTCAAGGAACTGCCGCTGGGCTTCAACAACTTCCGCGACTGAGCGACACCGGCTCCCTCGCCTCATGCGCAGCCCCTTCTGTCCTGTCCCGGCGCTGGTCCTGGCAATACCGCTGATGCTCGGCGGGCCGGCTCTCGCCGCTGTCTTCAAGTGCAAGGCCCCGGATGGCGCCACCATCTTCCAGGACAGCGAATGTGGTCCCGGAAGCCAGCCGCTGCAGGCGCCGAAAGCTGGCAACAGCCCCCCGGTCGATCTGACCCAGCCTCTGGACAAACGATTCAAGACACCCGAAGAAAGGGACCGGCTGATGGCGGCCCTCAAGATCGCAGGGCTTGATCTGGGCATGCGCAAAGGCATCGAGTTCTGCAAGACCCACGCGGCCGCGCATGTGGCCGGCATCGAGCAGGTCTACAGCGAGTGGCGCCAGCAGCACGCAGCGGCGATCAACACCGCCGACCGGCTGATCGAGAAGTACACCACCACGCGCGAGCGTGCCGATGGTGTCAGCGACATCGTCGCCCTGCTGGAGCAGTCCCTTCAAACACGGGCCGGCAACGATGCGGCGCGCAACACGGACAACTGCAAGAGCGCGCCGGTCAAGCTGCGCTCCTTCCTGGACAACCGCCACACCGATATCTATTCGGCGGTCGGCAGCGGCCGCTGATACTCACCACGTGGGGATGCATGTCGACGAAGCCCGTCTTTCACGCCGTGTCGACCGCCCTGCTCCTGACCCTGCTCGCGGGTCAGGCGGCCGCCCAGACCTCACCACAGGTGGCACTGTCCGGCGTGTCCGGGCAGAAGGCCTTGCTCGTGGTCGACGGCGCTGCACCAAAGTTCCTGGTCGCCGGACAGACACACCAGGGAGTGAAGCTCCTGTCGGTGGATGGTGACTCGGCCACCGTGGACATCCAGGGCCAGCGACACGTGTTGCAGGTGGGCGCGGCGCCGGTGAGCGTCGGCAACGGGCGTTCGGACGGGGGAGGACAGCGCATCGTGCTGACCGCCGACCCCAGCGGCCACTTCCTGCCCGATGGCCAGATCAACGGCAAGTCGGTGAAGTTTCTGGTGGACACCGGCGCCACCACCGTCGCCCTCGGGGCGGCCGAAGCCCGGCGCATCAACCTGAAGTACGACCACGGGCGCCGCATCCAGATGAGCACCGCCAATGGCCTGTCCACTGGCTACCTGATCCGTCTGGCGTCGGTGCGGGTGGGCGATGTCGTGGCCTACGACGTGGACGCCGTGGTCTCGCCACAGCCCATGCCCTTCGTGCTGCTGGGCAACAGCTTCCTCAACCGCTTCCAGATGCAGAAGAACAACGACCAGCTGACGCTGGAGAAACGTTTCTAGACCTGCGCCGCGGTCACGACGATCTCGATCTTCCACACCGGGTCGGCCAGCGCGGCCTGCACCGTCGCCCGGGGCGGCGCGGTGCCCGGCACCACCCAGGCGTCCCAGACCTCGTTCATGGCCCCGATCTCGCGGATGTCGGTCAGGTAGATCTGCGTGCGCAGGATGCGCGACTTGTCGCTGCACGCTTCCTTCAGCCGTTGCTCGACCTGGGCCAACACGTCGGCGGTCTGGCTGCGGATGTCGGTGGCCTCGCATTCCGGCACCATGCCGGCGAGGTAGACCACGCCGTTGAACACGGCGGCTTCGCTGTAGCGCGCGGCCATGCCGTGGCGCTGAATCTCTCGGGTGGTGTCGTGGCTCATGACTTCTTCGCTCCCAGCTTGCTTTCCTTGCCTGCGAGCAGGCGGTTGATGTTTTCCGCATGCCGCCAGATCAGCAGCAGGGCCATGAGCGCCAGCGCCAGCACCTGGGTCGACGGTGCGGTCCAGGCCACGTGGTTGCCGAACAGGAAGAACGTGGGCGCGAAGATGGCCGTGACCATGGACGCCAGCGACGAATAGCGGAACGCGTAGGCCACGATCACCCAGGTCAGCAGCGAGGCCAGCCCCAGCCAGGGGTTGAAGCCGATGATCACGCCCGCCGCGGTGGCCACGCCCTTGCCGCCCTCGAATCGGAAAAACACCGGCCAGAGGTGACCCAGGAAGGCCGCCAGCCCGACCAGGGCCACCGAGCCATCGCCCAGGCCCCAGGCCTCGCCCCACCATTTCACGGCCACCACCGGCACCCAGCCCTTGAGCGCGTCCAGCAGCAGCGTGAGGATGGCCGCCTTCTTGCTGCCCGAGCGCAGCACGTTGGTGGCGCCCGGGTTCTTGCTGCCGTAGGTGCGGGGGTCCTGCAGCCCCATGAGGCGGCTGACGACCACGGCAAACGACAGCGATCCGATCAGGTAGGCCACGACGGTGGCGATGGCGGGGGTCAGGAATTCCACGTTCGACGTCCTTGTTGACGCCGCACGGCGGCGGCGCGGGCAACTATTCTGCCAGCGCGCACTGCACCGGCTTCGCGCCCAGCGGCCCCACGAGCACGGCGGAATCGATGCCGACCAGAAAGCCGCGGCGCCCGCCGTTGATCCAGATCTTCGGCAATTCGAGCACGGTCGACTCCACGTAGACCGGCATGTCGCGCTTCAGGCCGAACGGCGAGGTGCCGCCCACCAGATAGCCGCTGTGGCGGTTGGCCACCTCGGGCTTGCAGGGCTCGACCGACTTGGCGCCGATCTGCCGAGCGAGGTTCTTGGTGGACACTGTGCGGTTGCCGTGCATCAGGATGGCCAGCGGCTTCGCCGCCTCGTCCTGCATGATCAGCGTCTTGACCACCGCGAACGGGTCGAAGCCCAGCACCGCCGCGCTGTGCTGGGCCCCGCCGTGCTCCAGGTACTCGTAGGGATGCTCGGTGAACACCACGCCGTGGGCCTTGAGCCAGGCGGCGGCGGGCGTTTCACTGACGTAGCTCTTCTTCGCCATCACTGGGCCGGGTCGCGCAGCTCCCAGCGGATCGTGTCGATGGCCTTGAGCAGCTCGGGCGAGAGCGTGGTGTCCCACGCGTCCAGGCACTGCTCCAGTTGTGTCACCGAGGTCACGCCGATGATGGTGCTGGCCACCTTGGGGTGGTGGTAGCAGAAGGCCAGCGCCAGCTGGGCCGGCGTCAGGCCGTGTTCGCGCGCCAGCGCGTTGTAGCGTTTCGCGGCGGCCAACGCCTCAGGCCTGCCCCAACGCTGCGCCTTCATGCTGTCGAACAGGGCCATGCGGCCGTGGTTGCCGACCAGCCCGGTTTCGTCGTACTTGCCGGTCAGCAGGCCGAAGCCCAGCGGCGAGTAGGCCAGCAGCGACACCCCCAGGCGGTGGCAGGTTTCGTCCAGGCCGTTTTCGTAGGCGCGGTTGATCAGGCAGTACGGGTTCTGCACCGTGGCCACGCGCGGCAGGCCCATCTGCTCGGCGATGCGCACGAACTCGTGCACGCCGTAGGGCGACTCGTTGGACAGGCCGATGGCGCGCACCTTGCCGGCCTTGACCAGCTCGGCCATGGCTTCGAGCTGCACCTCGATGGACGGCATGGGCCGGTCCTTGGCCGGATCGAAGTAGATCGCGCCAAACGCCGGCACGTTGCGCGCTGGCCAATGGATCTGGTAGAGGTCGATGACGTCCGTCTGCAGGCGCTTGAGGCTGCCTTCGCAGGCTTCGATGATCCCGGCCTTGCTGACTTCGCCGCGAATCCAGGGCATCCCGCGCGCCGGGCCGGCGACCTTGGTCGCCAGCACCACCTTCTGCCGCGCGCCGGGGTTCTTGGCGAACCAGTTCCCGATGATGGTTTCGGTGGAGCCGCAGGTCTCGGCCCTGGCCGGCACCGAGTACATCTCGGCGGCGTCGATGAAGTTGACACCGCGCGCCAGCGAGCGGTCGAGGATGGCGTGGGCGTCGGCCTCGTTCACCTGCTCGCCAAAGGTCATGGTGCCCAGGCAGATGGGGGTGACGGACAGGCCACTCTGGCCGAGGGTGACGTGGTTCATGGGTGGTTCTGGAAAGGGTGGAAACGCGAGACAGCCGGCGAGTTTAGAAGCGAATCAAAGCCCACGCTGTCCTGCGCGTTCCCGCGCCCGCTCCTCCTCCTTCAGGCGCAGCACGCGCCGCTGCACCTTGCCGGTGGTGGTCATGGGCAGGGCGTCGACGAACTCGATCTCCTTGGGGTACTCGTAGGGCGCGAGCTTGCCCTTGACGTGGGCCTGAAGGCTGGCGACCAGCGCCTCGTCGCCGGTGGTGCCCGGGGTCAGCACCACATAGGCCTTGACCACCGCGCCGCGTTCGGGGTCGGGCTTGGGCACCACCGCGGCGTTGGCCACCGCCGGGTGCTTGACCAGGCAGTTCTCGATCTCGCTGGGCCCGATACGGTAGCCGGCGGCCTTGAACACGTCGTCGCTGCGGCCCTGGTACCAGAGGTAGCCGTCGGCGTCGCGCACCGCGAGGTCGCCGGTGCGGCACCAGCTGTCCGCCATGTCACCGGTGAACTTGGCTTTTGTGGCCGCCTCGTTCTTCCAGTAGCCCAGGAAGAAGATCGGGTCCGGGTCGCCGTGGATGTCGAGCCGGTGCACCGCCACATCGCCCGGCACGCCGACCGGGCACTCGTGGCCTTCCTCGTCGATCACCGCCACGCGGTGACCCGGGTAGCCCTTGCCCATGCTGCCCGGCTTCGCGGGGTACAGCCGCGCGCAGTTGCCGACGATGTAGTTGATCTCGGTCTGACCGAACATCTCGTTGACGGTCACACCCAGCTGCTCGCGGCAGTAGGCGAACACCGCGTCGCCCACCGCCTCGCCCGCACTCATGATGGCTTCGAGCTTCAGCGTGCACTGTCCGCGCGGCGTCGGGAAGGCTTTCATCATGGCCTTGAGCGCGGTGGGGAACAGGAAGGTGTGGGTGACGCCGTGGCGCTGCATCAGCTCGAACGCGGTCTGTGGCGCGAAGCGGCCGTTGAAGCCAACGATGGGGCGGCCGAAATACAGCGTGGGCAGCAGCGCGTCCATCAGGCCACCGGTCCAGGCCCAGTCGGCCGGCGACCAGAACACCGCCTGCGAGGGCACCGACGCATCGAACGGGTCAAAACCGAACCAGTTCTGGCTGCAGACGAAACCGGTGAGGTTGCCGATCAGCGCGCGGTGAGGAATCAGCGCGCCTTTCGGGTTGCCGGTGGTGCCGCTCGTGTAGATCAGCACCGCGGCCTCTTCGGCCAAGGTGTTCACCAGGTTGAAGGAGGCCGGCTCCTGCGCCAGCAACGCCGACCAGTCGAGCACACCAGGCGCCCCGGCCTCCACCGCGATAACGCTGCGCAGCAGCGGGCACTGCGCCGTCACCGATTGCAGCGCCGGCAGGGTGCTGGCGTCGCAGATGGCCACCACGGCCTCGCTGTCGTGCAGGCGGAACTCCAGCGCCTCGGGGCCGAACAGCTGCGACAGCGGCATGCCGACCGCGCCCATCTGCAGCACCGCCATGTAGGCCACGGCGGTTTCGAAGCGCTGCGGCAGCACGATGGCCACACGGTCGCCGCGGCGCACACCCAGCGCCTGCAGCGCGTTGGACAGCCGGTTGGCCTGCGCCTGCAGCTCGGCATAGCCGTGGTAACGGTCCTCACGGTCGGGCGAACAGGCGATGACCGCCGTCTGCGAGGCCGTGGCGGGGTCAGCCGCCCAGCGGCGCGAACAGACCTCGGCCATGTTGAAGTGCCTCGGCACCTTCCAGCCGAAACGCCGGTGCAGATCGGCGTAGCCATCGGCCTGCGGGCGGGGTTTGTGGGTGTCGCTGTGTTGACGCTGCCGCATCGCGTGTCTCCGTCTCGTTCCTTATGATGGATCGAATGTATCAAGCCCTGAACGCCTCCCGCAGCCGCTTCGTGCCCGTGCGCCACCTGTCCTACCACGTGCGCGAATGGGGCACACCGGTGGCCGGTGAACCGCCGCTGGTGCTGGTGCATGGCTGGATGGACGTCGCGGCCTCGTGGCAGTTCATGGTGGATGCGCTGCGCACGCCGCGCTGGATCCTGGCGCCCGACTGGCGCGGCTACGGCCTCACCAAGTCGGGCATCGGCGACGGACCTCCGGCCGACAACTTCTGGTTCCCCGACTACCTGGCCGACCTGGACTTCCTGCTCGACGCGCTCGCGCCCGGCCAGGCGGTGGACTTGGTGGGCCACAGCATGGGCGGCAATGTGGCCATGATGTACGCGGGCGTTCGGCCCGAGCGCATCCGCCGCCTGGTCAACCTCGAAGGCTTCGGCATGCCCGAAACCCGCCCCGCCCAGGCGCCCGGCCGCTACGCCCAGTGGATCGACGAACTCAAGGCGCTGCACCGTGGCGAGATGGACCTCAAGTCCTACGACAGCGCCGAGGGTGTGGCGCGCCGGCTGATGAAGACCAACCCGCGCCTGACACAAGACAAGGCGGACTGGCTGGCCCGCCAGTGGGCCGCACCCGACGCCCAGGGGCGCTGGACCATCCTGGGCGACGCGGCGCACAAGGTGGTCAACGCCCACCTCTACCAGGTGCCCGAGGCGCTCGCGCTGTACGAGCGGATCAGTGCGCCGGTGCTCTCGGTGACGGCCGGCGACGACAGCCTGGGCCAGTGGTGGAAGGGCCGGTTCACGCTGGAGCAGTACCGCGAGCGCCTGCGCCATGTGCCCCGGCTCACCGAAGCCCACATCGACGACGCGGGCCACATGCTGCACCACGACCAGCCGGAAGAACTGGCACAGCTGATCGAAAACTTCCTGGCGTGAGAAAATCGCTGGTTTCGCGGGCCCGCCCCGCGCCACCGTCAGCGAGAACACACCATGGAAGCCGAACGCATCAACGCCATCCGCAATCAACTGGCCGACCTCAGCGCACGCGTGGTCGAGCTCCGGAGGTATCTTTGACTACGATGCCAAGGCATTGAAGTTGTCGGAGGTCACCAGCGCGCTGGAAGACCCCACCGTCTGGGACAACCCCAAACGCGCCCAGGAGCTGGGCAAGGAAAAGAAATCGCTGGAAGACGTGGTGCTCGTGCTCGACCGCCTGACCAGTGAACTGGCCGACAACAGCGAGCTGTTCGAGATGTCCGAGGCCGAGGGCGACGACGCCGGGCTGGAGACCATCGAGGACGAAGCGAAGAACGTGCAGGCCGAGGTCGAGAAGCTCGAATTCCGCCGCATGTTCAACAACCCGGCCGACCCGCTGAACTGCTTCGTCGACATCCAGGCCGGCGCGGGCGGCACCGAGGCCTGCGACTGGGCCAGCATGCTGCTGCGCCAGTACCTCAAGTACGCCGAGCGCAAGGGCTTCAAGACCACGGTCGAGGACGAGACCCCGGGCGACACCGCCGGCATCAAGAGCGCCACCATCAAGGTCGAGGGCGAATACGCCTACGGCCTGCTGCGCACCGAGACCGGCGTACACCGCCTGGTGCGCAAGAGCCCGTTCGACAGCTCGGGCGGCCGTCACACCTCGTTCGCCTCGCTGTTCGTCTACCCCGAGATCGACGACTCGATCCAGATCGACATCAACCCCGCCGACGTGCGGGTGGACACCTTCCGCGCCTCCGGCGCCGGTGGCCAGCACATCAACAAGACCGACTCGGCCGTGCGCCTGACGCACATTCCGACCGGCATCGTCGTGCAGTGCCAGGACGGCCGCAGCCAGCACAGCAACCGCGACGTCGCCTGGCAACGCCTGCGCTCGCGCCTGTACGACCACGAGATGCGCAAGCGCCAGGAAGAGCAGCAGAAGCTGGAAGACACCAAGACCGATGTGGGCTGGGGCCATCAGATCCGCAGCTACGTGCTGGACAACAGCCGCATCAAGGACCTGCGCACCAACGTCGAAATCTCGGCCACACAGAAGGTGCTTGACGGCGATCTGGACCCGTTCATCGAAGCCTCGCTCAAGCAGGGCGTGTGATGGTCGGCGCGCTGATCTTCGACATGGACGGCACGATGATCGATTCGATGCCGTGGCACCAGAAGAGCTGGGTCGCGTTCTGCGAACGCCGCGGCCTGGACATCGACGTGCCCGACCTGATGCGCCGCACCACCGGCCGCACCGGCATCGAATGCATGGTCGAGCTGTTCGGCGGCCTGCCGCCCGAACAGGCGCAGGCCTATGTCGACGAGAAAGAAGGCATCTACCGCGAGCTGTTCGCCCCCGTGTTCGCCGAGATCGCCGGCTTCAAGGCCTTCCTCGGCCAGGCGCAGTCGCGCGGACTGGCGGTCGGCGTGGGCACGGCCGGTGACCGCCACAACCAGGCCTTTGCCTACCGGCACCTGGCGCTGGGCCAAACCCTGCCCACCGTGGGCGGTGACGAAGGCCTGCCCGGCAAGCCCGAACCCGCGATCTTCCTGGAGGTGGCGCGCCGGCTCGGCGTGCAGCCCGAACACTGCATCGTGTTCGAGGATGCGCCGCTGGGCATCGAGGCCGCGCGCCGCGCCGGCATGCGCGCCGTGGGCATCTGCAGCTCGCACCACGCCGACGAACTCGACGGGCCCCATGTGCTGGCCCGTGTTCCCGACTACCAGACCCTGATCAAAACCCGTTTTCTGGAGACCGTCCATGCAACTGCGTGAGGCCACCGGCCCTGCGATGGTGATCCGTCGCGAAGACTACACCCCGCCCCCGTTCTGGATCGACCGCATCGAACTCACGTTCGACCTCGACCCGGCCAAGACCCGCGTGCTCAACAAGATGGTCCTGCGCCGCAACACCGAGGTGCCGGCGCAGCCTCTGCGCCTGGACGGCGAAGAGCTGAACCTGGCGCGCGTGGTGCTCAATGGCGGCGGCTGCTCGTTCAAGATGGACGGCGACGCCTTGGTGCTGGGCAGCCTGCCCGAAGGACCCGAGCCCTTCGAACTGGAGATCTTCACCACCTGCTCGCCCGAGAAGAACACCCAGCTCTCGGGCCTGTACCTCAGCCAGGGCGACTTCTTCACCCAGTGCGAGGCCGAGGGCTTCCGCCGCATCACCTACTTCCTGGACCGTCCCGACGTGATGGCCAGCTACACCGTGACGCTGCGCGCCGACAAGGACAAATACCCCGTCCTGCTGTCCAACGGCAACCTGGTCGAGCAGGGTGAACTGCCCGACAACCGCCACTTCGCGAAGTGGGTCGACCCGCACCGCAAGCCGTCCTACCTGTTTGCCCTGGTGGCCGGCCGCCTGATCTCGCGCGAGCAGCGCATAGTCACCCGCGCCGGCAAGGAACACCTGCTGCAGGTCTACGTGCGCCCGGGCGACATGGACAAGACCGAGCACGCCATGAACTCGCTGATCGCCAGCGTGGTCTGGGACGAGGCCCGCTTCGGCCTGCCGCTGGATCTGGAGCGCTTCATGATCGTCGCCACCAGCGACTTCAACATGGGAGCGATGGAGAACAAGGGCCTCAACATCTTCAACACGAAGTACGTTCTCGCCAACAGCGCCACGGCCACCGACACCGACTTCGCCAACATCGAGTCGGTGGTCGGCCACGAGTACTTCCACAACTGGACCGGCAACCGCATCACCTGCCGCGACTGGTTCCAGCTCTCGCTCAAGGAAGGCCTGACCGTCTTCCGCGACCAGGAGTTCAGCATGGATCTGTGCGCCGAGCCTTCGGCGCGCGCGGTCAAGCGCATCGAGGACGTGCGCGTGCTGCGCACCATGCAGTTCCCCGAGGACGCCGGTCCGATGGCCCACCCGGTGCGGCCCGACCAGTACGTGGAGATCAACAACTTCTACACCGTCACGGTCTATGAAAAAGGCGCCGAGGTCGTGCGCATGATGCAGACCCTGGTGGGGCGCGACGGCTTCCGCAAGGGCATGGACCTGTACTTCCAGCGCCACGACGGCCAGGCCGTCACCTGCGACGACTTCGCGCAGGCCATCGCCGACGCCAACCCCGACAGCGAACTGGCGCGCCAGCTCGTGCCGTTCAAGCGCTGGTACAGCCAGTCGGGCACGCCGCGGCTGCAGGCCAGCGGCCACTACGACGCCGCCGAGCGCCGCTACACCCTCACGCTCAGCCAGAGCTGCCCGGCCACACCGGGCCAGAGCGAGAAACAGCCCTTCGTGATCCCGGTCACGCTCGGCCTGATCGACGCCCAGGGCCAGGACCTGGCGCTGCGGCTGCAGGGCGAATCGCAGACCAGCCGCGGCACCCGCCTGCTGGTGCTGACGCAGGCCAGCGAGAGCTTTGCCTTCGAGGACATCGACGCCGAGCCGGTGCCGTCCCTGCTGCGCGGCTTCTCTGCGCCGGTGATCGTCGACAACGGTCTGACCGACGACCAGCTGCTGCACCTGCTGGCCCACGACAGCGAC
The DNA here is from genome assembly GCF_002025745.1 of Hydrogenophaga sp. H7. NCBI lineage: Bacteria > Pseudomonadati > Pseudomonadota > Betaproteobacteria > Burkholderiales > Comamonadaceae > Hydrogenophaga > Hydrogenophaga sp. H7. The sequence continues at coordinate 189,583 of NZ_MCIC01000018.1, forward strand.
GCCTTCAACCGTTGGGAAGCGGGCCAGCAACTGGCCCTGCGCCGCGCGGTGCAGGCCGTGCGCGCCGAGGGTCCGGTGGGCGCTGCGCCGCTGGACGAAGCCTTCATCGGCGCGATGCGCGCCGTGCTGCGCCACCCCACGCTGGACGCCGCGCTCAAGGAGCTGGTGCTCACCCTGCCGGCCGAAACCTACATCGCCGAGCAGCTGGACGTGGTCGATCCGCAGCGCATCCACGCGGTGCGCGAAATCATGCGCGAGCAGCTGGCCCAAGCGCTGCAGGCCGACTGGGCCTGGGCCTATGAACAGCACAAGGACAACGGCGCCTACCGGCCCGACCCGCTCAGCAGCGGCCGCCGCGCCCTGGCGGGCATGGCGCTGACCATGCTATGCATCGCAGCGCGCGAGACCGGCGACACCGTCTGGCCCGGCAAGGCCTACCAGCGCTTCAAGGACGCGGGCAACATGACCGACCGCTTCAACGCGCTGTCGGCCCTGGTGGTCAGCGGCCAGCCGCTGGCGCAGGAGGCGCTGGCGCGCTTCCACGCGATGTTCAAGGACGAGGCCCTGGTGATCGACAAGTGGTTCGCGCTGCAGGCCGGCGCCCCCGACCGCGGCGGCAACGTGCTGCCCGCTGTGCGCCAGCTGATGAACCACCCCGACTTCAACCTGAAGAACCCCAACCGCGCGCGCAGCGTGATCTTCAGCTTCTGCAGTGCCAATCCGGCCGGCTTCCACCGCAGCGACGCGGCGGGTTACGTGTTCTGGAGCGAGCGCGTGCTCGAACTCGACGCCATCAACCCGCAGGTCGCCGCCCGCCTGGCGCGCGCGCTGGACCGCTGGAAGAAGCTGGCCGAACCCTACCGCAGCGCCGCCCGCGAGGCCATCGCCCGCGTGGCCGCCAAGTCCGACCTGAGCGCCGACGTGCGCGAAGTCGTCACCCGCGCCTTGGCCGAATAGAAAACTCTGGAGCTCCCATGAAACGCATTTCCCTCACCCGCTACCTCGTCGAGCAGCAGCGCGTCGACGGCCACATCCCCGGCGACCTGCGCCTGCTGCTGGAAGTGGTCGCGCGCGCCTGCAAGCGCATCAGCCAGGCCGTCAACAAGGGCGACCTCGGCGAGGTCATGGGCACGGCCGACACCGAGAACGTGCAGGGCGAGGTCCAGAAGAAGCTGGACATCATCGCCAACGAGGTGCTGATCGAGGCCAACGAATGGGGCGGCCACCTGGCGGCCATGGCCAGCGAGGAAATGGACAGCATCTACCTGGTGCCCAACCGCTACCCGCAGGGCGAGTACCTGCTGATGTTCGACCCGTTGGACGGCTCGTCCAACATCGATGTCAACGTCTCCATCGGCACCATCTTCAGCGTGATGAAGAAGCCCGAGGGCAGCCCGGGCGTCAGCGAGGCCGACTTCATGCAGCCGGGCAGCCAGCAGGTGGCCGCCGGTTACTGCGTCTACGGCCCGCAGACCACGCTGGTGCTGACCGTGGGCGACGGCGTGGTCATGTTCACGCTGGACCGCGAGCAGGGCTCGTTCGTGCTGACCAAGGAAAACGTGACGATCCCGGCCGACACCAAGGAGTTCGCGATCAACATGAGCAACATGCGCCACTGGGCGCCGCCGGTGAAGCGCTATGTGGACGAATGCCTGGCCGGCAAGGAGGGCCCGCGCGGCAAGGACTTCAACATGCGCTGGGTGGCCTCGATGGTGGCCGATGTGCACCGCATCCTCACCCGCGGCGGCGTCTTCATGTACCCCTGGGACAAGCGCGACCCGGACAAGCCGGGCAAGCTGCGCCTGCTGTACGAGGCCAACCCCATGGGCTGGCTCGTGGAACAGGCCGGTGGCGCCGCCACCAACGGCCACGGTCGCATCCTGGACATCACCCCGACCAAGCTGCACGAGCGCGTGAGCGTGATCCTGGGTTCCAAGAACGAGGTCGAGCGCATCACGGCCTACCACCTCGAGGCCGAAGCGGCCAAATGAGTTTTTGCTAGAATCTCGGGCTTCGCCGGTGTAGCTCAGTTGGTAGAGCAGCTCATTCGTAATGAGAAGGTCGGGGGTTCGACTCCTCTCTCCGGCACCAATCTCAAAGCCCTGACTCGAAAGACTCAGGGCTTTTTCATTTCATTCACCCCATGGACGCCATCGCCTCTTCCATTGCCGCCCTGTTCCCCCTGGGCTGGATCCACTACCTGGCCGGCGGGCTGCTGATCGGCGCGGGCGTGGCCCTGCTGTTCGTCTGCACCGGCCTGGTGGGCGGCATGAGCACGGTGTTCTCGTCCACCTGGTCGTTCGTCGTGCGGCGGCCGTTCTTCCAGCAGGCGCGGTTCACCGATTCGCGGGTCTGGCGCCTGGTCTACGCCGCCGGCCTGGTCCTGGGAGCGCTGGTCTGGTGGCTCGGATTTTCCGATGGCACGCCCGGTTCCACCGACATCCCGGCCTGGCAGTTGCTGCTGGGGGGCGTGCTGGTGGGTTACGGCGCGCGACTTGGCAACGGCTGCACCTCGGGCCACGGCATCTGCGGCCTGGGTTCGCTGCAACTGCCCTCGCTGGGGGCGGTGCTGACCTTCATGGCCACCGCCTTTCTGGTGGCCAATCTGGTCGGAAGCTTCGCATGAGCGGTTTTTCTCTGACCCCCTCGAAAGCCCTGGCCGTGCTCGCCAGCGGGGCGCTGTTCGGCTTCGGGCTCTCGCTGGCCACCATGATCCGGCCCGAGGTGGTGCTGAGCTTCCTGCGCTTTCAGGACATGGGGCTGATGCTGGTCATGGGTGGCGCGGTGCTGGTCACCCTGCTGGCCTACCGCTTCAGCCCTGCACTGCTGCGCCAGCCGCTGCTGGGCGGCTACTTTCACCAGCACGTGAGTGTCTGGAACCGCGACACTCTGATGGGTGCCGCCCTGTTCGGTGCCGGCTGGGGCCTGTGTGGCGTCTGCCCGGGTCCGGCCATCGCCGGGCTGGGCACCGGCAACTGGGACCTGCTGTGGGCGCTGGGCGGCATTGCCCTGGGCGCCCTGCTGCAGGGCCTGCGCGCCCGCGCCTGACGAACTTCCTCTCTGCCGGCCGATCCCAACCCATTTTCCGGAGAACACCATGATCACCCGCCGCCTCTCGCTCGCCCTGCTGGCCACCTCCGCCCTCGGGCTGATGGCCTGCTCCAAAGAAGATGCTGCCAGCGGACAGCCCGCGGCCGCCGCCCCGATCGATCCCGCCCAGGCCTACGACACCGTGTCCCGGGAGGCCAAGGGGTTCACCGCCGGCGCGATGATGAGTGCCCACACGGTCTATGTGCTGTTCGACCCGCAGTGCCCGCACTGCAGCCACCTCTGGGCGTCGTCCCTGCCGCTGCAGACCAAGGTGAAATTCGTCTGGGCGCCGGTGGCCATCATCGGGCCCAAGAGCTTGCCGCAGGGCGCGGCGCTGATGCAGGCGGCCAACCCGGTCGAGACCATGACCGCGCACGAAAAATCGCTGCTGGCGGGACAGGGTGGCATGTCCGCCTCGGCCAGCATCCCGGCCGAGATCGAGGCCACCATCAAGGCCAACACCGGCCTGCTGGACCGGCTGGGCGCCGACTCTGTGCCCTTCATCGTGGCGCGCCACGCGGGCAGCGGCCAGGTGATCACCCGCGCGGGCTCCATGGACACCGCCAGCCTCTCCAGCTGGCTGGGCATGCAGCCCTGACGCGCCGGCCCGCTGCATGGACATCCTCACCCTCGCCCTGCTGTTTGCGGTGGGCAGTTTCCTGCTCAAGACCCGCGAACAGCGCCAGCGCATCGCCCTGCTGGGCGCCCACCTCGGACAGTTCCAGATCGAGAAGCTGATGGAGCGGCTCAACGACGGCTACCTGAGGGCGCTGGACGAGCCGGACGAGCAGCGCCAGCAGCAGATCTGGTCGCTGCACACCGCCACCGAGGAAGCGCTGGCCCAGCAGTTCGAGCGCTTTGCGCAGACGTTCTCGCAGGCCGACGCCTCCTCCACCTGGGTCAACCGCAACCCGCTGCCCCAGGCCCACCGCTGGCTGCCCGCCTGGCTGGCCCCGGGCTTCGATGCTCGGGCCCTGATGCAGCTGCACGCGCAGGGCATCGCGCGTGTGGTCGCCAACCCGCAGCAGTGGCCGGTGCGCGAGCGCGCCCGCACCCTGCTGGCCGAGCTCTACCTGATGCAGCACAGCTGCCACTGGTTCTGCCGCTCGCACGCTCTGGCGTCGGCTCGGCTGCTGGCCCGCCACAAAACCGCCTACGCGCAGGTGCTGCAGGCGGTTTCCCCTGCCACGCGGGAGGGCTATCAGGCCCTCACCGGCGTGCGCGCCACTCTTCCCTGACCATCAAGACCATGCGAATCCTCCACACCATGCTGCGCGTCGGCAACCTGCAACGCTCCATCGACTTCTACACCCAGGTGCTGGGCATGCAGCTGCTGCGCACGTCCGAGAACCCGGAATACAAGTACTCCCTCGCCTTTCTCGGTTTCGACGGTGGCAACCCCGGCCAGGCCGAGATCGAGCTGACCTACAACTGGGGCGTGGAGCAGTACGAGCTGGGCACGGCCTACGGCCACATCGCGCTGGGCGTGCCCGACGCCTATGCGGCCTGCGACAAGATCCGCGCCGCCGGCGGCACCATCACGCGCGAGGCCGGCCCGGTCAAGGGCGGCACCACGGTGATCGCCTTCGTCACCGACCCCGACGGCTACAAGATCGAACTCATCCAGCGCGCCGACACCGGCGCCGGTCAGGGCCTGCGCTGAGCCGGACCACCAACAAAAAAGCCCGCTGGACAGCGGGCTTTTTTGTTGGCGAAGGGGTCGCTCAGGGAGCGATCACCACCTCCACACGGCGGGCCTCGGCGTTGTTGCCGGAGCCCGTGGCGGTCTCGGGCTTCTTGAGTTCGATGCCCGACTCGGCCACGCCGGCGGCCTTGAGCGCGTCGCGCACCGCAAGGGCACGCTGCTTGGCCAGCTCGGCGTTCTTGGCCGGATCGCCAGTGGAGTCGTGGAAACCGGAGATCACCAGCTTCTGGCCCGCCTTGCCGGCGGCGATGGCATCGGCCAGCGCTTCCACAGCGCCCGGCGCCAGGTCGGACTTGCCCGACGCGAAGTAGAACTTCACCACGCCGTTTTCCACCACCACGCTGGCATCGTCGCTGCCCGCCGCCGGGGCCGCGGCCTCGGGTGCCGCCGCGGGCGGGGCGCTGGCCGCGGCACCGTTCGCTGCCCCTGCGGAGGCGTCGCCCGCCGTCGCTGCAGCCACCGCGGCCGGGGCTGCCTTTGCGCCCGAGCCACGCACCTTCTGGATCGCCACACCGATGGCCAGACCGACCGCCATCAGCACCACTGCGATCAGCACCACCGCCGCGACGCGGTATTCCTGTTGTTCGTCCTGGGAAGACATGGGCAACACTCCGTGAAGAATAATGAGGGATTGAACTTCAGCCCCCTGCAGCTCCTCCCTGAAGGAGTCCGACAGGCGCAAAAACCCGAAGATTGTAAATGGCTGCCCCTCGCGCCCGACCGCTGCCCTTCATGCCCCGCAACCGCCCCCAGAGCACCTGGGAACCCTCGCAACGCGATGGACGGCAGATGATGGCGGACACCCTGGCGCAGTGGCGCTCGCTCGGCCCCGACGCCGACCTCTGGGTGTTCGGCTACGCCTCGCTGGTCTGGCGCCCCGAGTTCGAGGCCGCCGAGCAGCGCCTGGCCCAGGTGCACGGCTACCACCGCTGCCTGAACATGTACAGCCGCGTCAACCGCGGCACGCCCGAGCGCCCGGGCCTGGTGTTCGCGCTCATGCCCGGCGGCAGCTGCACCGGCATGGCGCTGCGCCTGCCGCACGACCAGGTCGAGGCGGCCATGCCCGCACTGTGGGCGCGCGAGATGCCGAACCCGGTCTACGACCCCAAGTGGCTGCTCTGCCGGACCGCGCAGGGGCCGGTCTGCGCCCTGGCCTTCACCCTCTCGCCCCGCAGCCCCAACCACACCGGACCGCTGAGCGACGCTCAGTACCGCGACATCTTCGAACACGCACGCGGCCGCTACGGCACCACGCTGGACTACGCACGCCAGACCCTGCAGGGCCTGCGCGCGCACGGTATTGAAGACCGTGCGTTGGCGCGGCTGCTCAGCATCGCAAACGATCTGCCCTGAACACGACACCACCAGGACCCACCATGAACATCGCCGACCTGCGCAAGAGCTATGAAAAAGCCGAACTCAGCGAATCCGCCTCGCACGCCGACCCACTGCAGCAATTCGACCAATGGCTGAACGAGGCCATCCGTGGTGAAGTGCCCGAGCCGAACGCCATGACGCTGGCCACCGTGGGCGCCAACCTGCGGCCCACCACGCGCGTGGTGCTCATCAAGGGGTACGACGAACGCGGCATCGTCTGGTACACCAACTACAACAGCCAGAAGGGCCGGCAGCTGGCTGGCAACCCGTACGCCGCGCTGCAGTTCCACTGGGTCGAACTCGAGCGCGTGGTGCGCATCGAAGGCCTCGTCGAGAAGGTCAGCGACGAAGAGAGCGACGAGTACTTCCACAGCCGCCCGCTGGACAGCCGCATCGGCGCCTGGGCCAGCCCGCAGAGCGAGGTGATCGAGAACCGCACGGTGCTCGTGACCAACGCCGCGAAGTACGGCGCCCAGTTCATGCTGCGCCCGCCCCGCCCGCCGCACTGGGGCGGCTACCGCCTCAAACCCGACACCTGGCAGTTCTGGCAGGGTCGCAAAAGCCGCCTGCACGACCGGCTGCGCTATTCGCTGCAGGCCGACGGTCAGTGGTTGCGGGAGCGGCTGGCGCCGTGAGCCCCTTTTCAGAGACGTTCGATCGCCTGGTCGGCAACGGCTGAGAGGCGTTGCCCGGTCACCAGACTGGGCGCAATCTCGTGCAACGGCACCAGCACAAACGCCCGTTCCCACATGCGCGGGTGCGGTACGGTCAGTGCGGGTGAGTCGATGCGGGCGCCGCCGTACAACAACAGGTCCAGGTCCAGCGTGCGCGGGGCGTTGCGGTAGGGGCGCTCGCGGCCGGCGGCGTTTTCGATCGCCTGCAAGGCGTGCAGCAGCGCGGGCGCAGTGAGCGTGCTGGCCACTTCGGCCACGGCATTGAGGTAGTCGGGGCCGCTGGACTCGATGGGGGCGGTGCGGTAGAGGCTGGAGGCCTTGACGAGCCGTAGGCCGTGCGTGCTGCCCAGCGCCTGCAGCGCATCACGCAGCGTGCGGGCGGCATCTCCGAGGTTGGCACCGAGGGCCACGTAGGCCGTGACCTCGGGGCGCCCGGTGTCGCTCATATCTGCAAGAGGTCTATTGTCAGTCGGCCGACGGCGCAGGAGGGGCGCCTTCACCACCACCGGACGCCTTGCGGCGGCGACGGCGGCGCTTGCGGGCCGGCGCCTCGCCCTCGCCGGGCGCGGCGGCGTCGTCGACATGGTCGCTGTCGGGTGCAAAAGCGCTGCCATAGAACACGGTGCGCGCAGGGCTCTCGTCCTGCTCGTCACCGCCCTCCGCGGGGCGGAAACGCGGATCGTCCCGCACCGGCTCGGCGACGCCCGACGCCGGATGGTCGGCGTCGGTCTTCTTCACGCGGCGCGCCTTGCCGCCACCGCCAGCCCCCTTGGGCTGACCGGCCTTGCGCTGCGCGTCGACCATGTCCTGGCGGTGGTCGTCGTCGGCGGTGCTGAAGGTTTCCCACCAGTGCGCCAGCTCTTCGTCGACTTCACCGGTTTGCGCGCGCAGGCGCAAAAAGTCGAAGCCGGCGCGGAAGCGCGGCTGTTCAACCAGGCTGAACGGACCGGTGCCCACGCGCTTGTCGAAGCGCGGCTGCATCATCCAGATCTCGCGCATGTCGGTGCCCAGCTTGCCGCGACCGGACACATCACCGATGCGGGCGTCGAAGGCCTCGTCCACCGCGTCCTGCAGCGCCGCGAACGGCGTGGGCGGGCGCTGGTTGCCGCGCGGTTGCAGCCGCCGCTCCCAGCCCTTGCGCACGTCGGCCCAGAGCACGCAGGCCAGCAGGAAGCTGGGCGCCACCGGCTTGCCCTCGCCGACGCGGCGGTCGGTGTCCTGCAGCGCCAGCTTGACGAAGTCGTCCTCGGCCCGCTCGACCACCAGGTCGAGCAGCGGGTAGATGCCGCGAGCCAGGCCGTGGGTCTTGAGCGCCTCGACGCTGGCCAGCGCGTGGCCGGTCTGCAGCAGCTTGAGCATCTCGTCGAACAGGCGGCTCTGCGGGACTTCTTTCAGCAGATCCACCGAGGACACCAGGGGTTCGCGCGTCTTGGCGTCGAACTTGAAACCCAGGGCATTGAGCTTGGCGGCGAAACGCACGGCGCGGATGATGCGCACCGGGTCTTCGCGGTAGCGCGTGGCGGCGTCGCCGATCATGCGCAGCGTCTTCTTCTGCGCGTCGCGGATGCCGTGGTGGAAGTCGACCACGATCTGCGCCTCGGGGTCGTAGTACATGGCGTTGATCGAGAAGTCGCGCCGCGCGGCGTCCTGCTCGATCGGACCCCAGACGTTGTCGCGCAGCACCCGGCCGCTGGCGTCCACCGCGTGCTTCATGCCCGAGAGCTCGCCCTTGCTGGTGCGCTCGTTGCCGCTGACCTGCTCGGCGTCGGCGCTGTCGAGGTAGGCGCGGAAGGTCGAGACCTCGATCACCTCGTGTTCACGGCCGCGGCCATAGATCACGTGCACGATGCGGAAGCGCCGGCCGATGATGAAGGCGCGGCGGAACAGGTTCTTGACCTGCTCGGGCGTGGCGCTGGTGGCGACGTCGAAGTCCTTGGGCCGCAGGCCCAGCAGCAGGTCGCGCACCGCGCCGCCGACGATGTAGGCCTCGAAGCCGGCCTGTTTGAGGGTGCGCACCACGTCCAGGGCGCGCTGGTCGACCAGCTTCGGGTCGATGCCGTGGACGGAAACCGGCACGTCCTCGCGCTTGCCGAACTTGCTGGCCTTGGCGCTTTTGCCGGAGGCCTTGCCCAGCAGCTTGTCGATGAATTTCTTGATCATTCGAATAGGTTCAGGATGCGCCAGCCTCGCTCGGTGGCGATGGCGCTGAGGCGGGGGTCCGGGTTGGTCGCCACCGGCTCGGTCACTTTCTCCAGCAGCGGGAGATCGTTGAGGGAGTCGCTGTAGAAGCTGCTGTGCTCCACGTCGGCCCAGGACAGGCCGCGGGAAGCCAGCCATTGTTCCACACGCGCGACCTTGCCCTCGCGGAACGAGGGGGTGCCCCAGATGGCACCGGTCGGGTTGCCCTGCGGGTCGCGCTCCAGGTCGATGGCGATCAGCTCGGAAACACCGAAGGCCGCGGCGATGGGCCGGGTGACGAACTCGTTGGTGGCGGTGACGATTAGCACCTGGTCGCCCGCCGCCTGGTGGCGGCGCACCAGCTCGACGGCCACCGGCCGGATGGCGGGGCGGATCACCTGGTCCATGAAGCGGCGGTGCGCAGCGTTGGACTTGTCCACCCCGTGCTCGGCCAGCGGGGCGACCGAGAAGCGGATGTACTCGTGGATGTCCAGCGTGCCGGCCTTGTACTGCTCGTAAAAGGCGTCGTTGGCACGGGTGTGGGTTTCGGCGTCGCGCCAGCCCAGCTCCACGGTGAACTGGCCCCAGGCGTGGTCGGAGTCCAGGGGCAGCAGGGTGTGGTCCAGGTCAAAAAGAGCGAGTTTCATTCGTTGTCCAGCATGGACTTGATCAGCGGAATCGTGATGGCGCGCTGCGTGCGCAGGGCGTAGGCGTCGAGCTGGTCCAGCAGCATCATCAGGCTGGAGAGGTCGCGCGAGAAGCGGTTGAGCATGAAGTCCATGACCTCGTCGCCCAGGAACACGCCGCGCTCGTCGGCGGCCCGCCGCAGCACGGAGCGGCGCTCGGTCTCGCCCAGGGCCTTGAGCTGGAACACATGGCCCCAGCCCAGGCGCGTGCGCAGGTCTTCGCGCAGGCGCAGGTCGGCCGGCGGCCGGTCGGCCGCGGCCAGCACCCAGCGCGCCGGGCCGTGGGCCGGGGTCTGGGCGTTGACGAACCAGTTGAAAGCCGCGGCCTGCTGCTCGGCGGTGTAGAGGTGGCAGTCGTCGAGGATCACCGCGTCCCAGCTCTCGTCGAACTCGATCGGGTGCAGGATGCCCGCCCCGATCCAGCCGGTGCGGGCGCCCAGGTCGCGCAGGGTTTCGCGCACCGCCCGCAGCAAATGGGTCTTGCCGCTGCCGGGCTCGCCCCAGAGATAGGTGGGCACCGGCGACCGCAAGGGGTTGTAGGTCCACAGCCGCAGGTGCTCCAGCACGGCCTCGTTGCCCGCCGCCACGAAGTTGTCCAGCGTGGGCACGGGCGCCAGCCCGATGTCCAGCGCCATCTGTTTCATGGGCGGCTGAACCGGTTTCATTCCGCGCCGTCCTTCGGCTGGGCCGGCGCGGCCGGGGCGGTGGCTGCGCCGGGCAGGTACAGGTCGCTGGCCAGGTAACCGGCCCTGGCGCGGCGGATCGCCACCAGCAGCACGGCGCTGGCCGGCAGCGCGATCAGCACCCCCACGAAGCCGAACAGATGACCAAAGGCCATCAGGGCGAAGATGACCGCGATGGGGTGCAGGCCGATGCGCTCGCCCAGCAGGCGCGGCGTCACGTACATGCTTTCGGCCACCTGGCCCACCGTGTAGACCACACCGACAAGCACCACGCCGGTCAGGCTCTGGAACTGCAGCACCGCCGCCAGCAGGCCCATCACCAGGCCCAGGCCGAAGCCCAGGTAGGGCACGAACACGGCCAGACCGGTGAACACGCCGATCGGCAGCGCCAGCTTCAGGCCCACCAGGGCCAGCGCCACGGTGTAGAACACCGCCAGCACCCCCATCACCAGCAGCTGGCCGCGCAGGTACTGGCCCAGCACCTCGTCCGTTTCGTCCAGGAAGCTCTGCACCGAAGGCAGCCAGCGGGGAGGAATCAGCCGCTTGCTGCGTTCCACCAGCCCCGCCCAGTCCAGCAGCAGGTAGTAGGCCACGATGGGCGTGAGCACCAGGTTGCCGAACACCGCCGCCAGCGCGCTGCCGCCGATGCGCAGCGAGGACAGCAGGCCGTTGATCAGTTCCTGTTCGTGCCCGGTGACAAGATCCTTGAGCCACTCGCGCACCTGGGCCACATCGATCTGCAGGTCGATGCCAAAGCGCCCCGCCAGCGGCACCAGGCTGTCGTTGACCCGGTCCAGCAGCGCCGGCACCTGCTCCTTGAGCAGCGGCACCTGCTTGGTGATCACCGGCACGATCAGCAGCACCACAGCCAGCAGCACCAGCATGAGCAGGGCGATGGCCACACCCGCCCCGAGCCAGCGGGGAATCCGCCGGTCGTTGAGCTTTTCCACCAGGGGATGCAGCGCGTAGGCCATCACTGCGGCCAGCACGAAGGGCATCAGCACCGGCGCCAGCACCGTCAGCAGCGCCCAGATCGCCACGGCGATGGCGACCCAGGTCAGGGAACGGATCTGCGCGGGGGAAAGGGTCATGGGGTGCAAGCTCGGGTGAACGGGGGCCGGAGGGCGAACCCTTAAAATCAGCCGCAAATTCTAGTCCCCGGCCCGCGCGGGCCCTCTCCCCGCCCTCCCCCCTATGACCTCCAGCACCACCCCCCTTTCCTACAAAGACGCCGGCGTCGACATCGACGCGGGCGACGCGCTGGTCGAGCGCATCAAGCCGCTGGCCAAGAAGACCATGCGCGAAGGCGTGCTGGCCGGCATCGGCGGCTTCGGCGCGCTGTTCGAAGTGCCCAAGCGCTACCAGGAGCCGGTGCTGGTGAGCGGCACTGACGGCGTGGGCACCAAGCTCAAGCTGGCCTTTGAATGGAACCTGCACGACACCGTGGGCATCGACCTGGTGGGCATGAGCGTCAACGACGTGCTGGTGCAGGGCGCCGAGCCGCTGTTCTTCCTCGACTACTTTGCCTGCGGCAAGCTGGACGTGGAAACCGCTGCGGCCGTGGTCGGCGGCATCGCCAAGGGTTGTGAACTCTCCGGCTGCGCCCTGATCGGCGGCGAAACCGCCGAGATGCCCGGCATGTACCCAGCCGGCGAATACGACCTGGCCGGCTTCTGCGTCGGCGCGGTCGAAAAGTCCAAGATCCTGACCGGCAAGGACGTGAAACCGGGCGACGTGGTGCTGGGCCTGGCCTCGCACGGCGTGCACTCCAATGGCTTCTCGCTGGTGCGCAAGTGCATCGAACGCGCCGGCAGCGACCTGCCCGCCACGCTGGACGGCCAGCCGTTCAAGCAGGCCATCATGGCCCCGACCCGCCTGTACGTGAAGAACGTGCTGGCCACACTCGCCAAGCACCCCGTCAAGGCCCTGGCCCACATCACCGGCGGCGGCCTGCTGGAGAACATCCCGCGCGTGCTTCCCGAGGGCACGGCCGCCCACCTGAGGAAGGGTAGCTGGCCGCAGACCGAGCTGTTCGCCTGGCTGCAGAAGGTCGCCGGCATCGACGACATCGAGATGAACCGCACCTTCAACAACGGCATCGGCATGGTGGTGGTGATCGGCGCCGCCGAAGCCGCGGCCTGCGCCGCCACGCTGCGCGAACTGGGCGAGACGGTCTACGAGATCGGCGCCATCGCGCCCAAGGGCGACGCTGCCGCGGTGGTCGTGGCCTGATGTCCTGATCTGATCGAAACCTGTCCGCAGCAGTGGCGGACAGGGGACGCCCCGGCGGGAACAATGCGGCCATCTTTTCAAAGGAGCTGCCCCATGAACACCGCCCTGCTGGTCATCGACGTCCAGGAATCCTTCCGCCACCGTCCCTACTTTGACGCCACGGCACTGCCGGCCTACATGGCCGAGCAGAACGCCCTGATCGACGGCTGCGTCGCCCAGGGCATCCCCGTGGTGCGCATCCTGCACAGCGACGGACCGGAGACACTGGACAACCCCTTCTCGCACGCCAGCGGCCATGTCCGTCCGCTGGCCGAGCTGTCCGTTTTTGATCCGGCCGCCAGCTTCGTCAAGCACCGCCACAGTGCCCTGGTCGGCACCGGGCTGGACGTCTGGCTGACCGCAAACGGCATCCGCCGGCTGATCGTGAGTGGCATCCGCACCGAGCAGTGCTGCGAAACCACCACCCGCCACGCCTCCGATCTCGGCTGGGAGGTCGACTATGTGCTGGACGCCACGCTGACCTTCGACATGACCCAGCCCGACGGCTCGCCCCTGACCGCGGCCGAGATCAAGGCGCGCACCGCCACCGTGCTGCAGGGCCGCTTCTGCACCCTCACCTCGGTGCGCGAGGCGCTGGCACGCGCCGGGGCCTCGGCGTGACCCGTCCGTTCGGAATCGCCATCCTGGCTTTCGACGATGTCGAGACGCTGGACCTGGCCGGTCCCTACGAAGTGTTCACCACGGCCGCCCGCATGGCGGCCCGCCCCGAGGCCGCGGACTGGCCCGGTCAACCCGTCGCAGCGGGATGGCAGGTGGCCTGTGTGGCGCGCACCCGGGCGCCGGTGCGCGCCCGGGCCGGGTTGCAGGTGCTGCCGACCCGGGATTTCAGCGACGAGACGACGGTGGACCTGCTGGTCGTGCCCGGTGGTGTGGTCGACGCCGCCGCCCGCTGCCCGGACACGCTGGCCTGGGTGCGGCGCGCCGGCGCTCAGGCGACGCTCACGGCCTCGGTCTGCACGGGCGTGTTCGTGCTGGCCGCCGCCGGGGTGGTGACCAACCACCGGGTGACGACGCACTGGGAGGACCTGGCCGACCTGCGTCGCCAGTGGCCGTTGCTGGACGTGGTCGATGGCGTGCGCTGGGTCGAGGACGGCCGCGTGTTCAGTTCGGCGGGCATCAGCGCCGGTATCGACCTGTCGCTGCACCTCGTGGCCCGCCTGATCTGCCCCGAACTGGCCGAACGCACCGCGCGACAGATGGACTACCGATGGATGAGCCGACCCGACTGACACCACCCACCTTGGTGGACGTGCACTTTGTGCTGCTGGACGACAGCCTGATCCTCGACTGGGCGGGCCCGGCCGAGGCGCTGCGCATGGCCAACCAGTCGCTGCTGGCCAAAGGCCGGCCGGCGGCCTTTGTGCTGCATTTCACCGGCCCCCGCGCCGAAACGGTCAGTTCGGTGGGTGCCCGGGTGTCGCATCTGGCCCCGCTGCCCGACCTGTCTCAGCCCCAGCGCCCGCAGTGGGTGGTGCTGGTGGGCCAGCCGGGCGACCGGGTGGAGCTGGACAGCCCTGCGGCGCGCGAGTTGCTGCACTGGCTGCGCGGCCTGCGCCTGACTGAGGGACAGGTGGAGCTGATGTGCATTTGCGCAGGTGCCGTGGTGGCCGCCCGCGCCGGCCTGCTGACGCGCCGCAAGGCCACGACGCACCACCACCACCTGGACGAGCTGCGCCAGTCCGCGCCCGACTGCGAGGTGCTGGCCAACCGGGTGTTCGTGCTGGACGCTCCGGTGTTCAGCAGCGCCGGCGTGACCACCGGCATCGACCTCACGCTGCACCGCATCGCCGCCCGTCTGGGGCCGGCACTCGCAGCCGAAGTGGCACAGACCATGGTGGTGGCGCTGCGCCGGGGCCCGCAGGACCCCGAACTCTCGCCCTTCCTGCACCACCGCGACCACCTGCACCCCGTCCTTCACCGGGTGCAGGACGCGGTGAGCCAGGCGCCGCAGGAGGCCTGGACCGTGCCGCGCATGGCAGACCGGGGCCACACCTCGGCGCGCCACCTGACCCGCCTGTTCGAAGAACACGCGGGGGTGTCACCGCTCACCTACCTGCAGCGCATCCGGCTCGCGGTGGCCCAGGCGGCGCTGCACAGCGGGCACAACGTCACGCAGGCCGCGCAGATCTCGGGGTTCGGGTCGGACACCCAGTTGCGCCGCGCCTGGCACCGGCACGGACAGCCGGGCACGCCCGGCACCACGCACAGAGCGGCGGCCCGCTGAGCGCTCAGCCCCGGGCGCGGCGCAGCTCGTTCAGCCGCGACTGAATGGCGTCGCGGTCCAGCGCATCGTCGGTGTGGGCGATGTAGACCTCCAGGTCCTGCGCGGCCAGGGCGGCATCGCCCATTTCGGCCCAGGCCAGGCCCCGGTCGCGGTACTCGATCCAGGCGTCGGGCAGCAGGATCAGCAGCCGGTCCTGCACTGCGATCAGGCGCAGCCAGTCTTCCTGCGTGCGGTGGATTTCCTTCAGGTTGCGCAGCATGCGGGCGATGATGTCGCGCGAGGGCGCCGCCTGCAGGTACAGGCCCACCGGCACGTCGAAGTCGTCGACCAGCCCGTTGCGCCGCTTGTAGGGTTCCAGCCGCTCGGACAGCTCCTCGCGGCTGAGCGACTGGCCGGTGAAGGGGTCAATCACCACCTGCCCCTCGGGCAGATTGATCTTGACCAGGAAGTGCCCGGGGAAGTTGATGCCGCGCGCCTTCAGGCCCAGGCCTTGCGCCAGCTCCAGCCACAGCACCGCCAGCGAGATCGGGATGCCGCGGCGCGTCCTGAGCAACACGTTGAGGTGGCTGTTGTCCGGGTCGTGGTAGTCGTTGACGTTGCCGCCGAAGCCCAGATCCCGGAAGAAAAACTGGTTGAGCGCGCGCAGGCGCTGCAGGGGCTCGGCGTCCGACGGGCTGCGCCGGCGCAGGCGCGAGAGCAGCACATCCACCTCACCCAGCACCTCCTGCACATCCAGGTCCGGGTACTCGTCCTGGGCGATGGAGGCCGCCGCCTCCAGCAGGGGCAGGCTGTCGTCGTCCTTCACCAGCGAGGCGAAATACGCCAGCGGCGTCGACGAAGGGAGTTCAAAGGCAGAAGGCATGATGGGTTCATTTTCGGACGAATTGCCGAAGTTTTAAACCCGAGAGCATCAGCGCGACAAAGTACAGCAGCGCCGCCCCCACCACGATCGCGGCCATCAGGCCGACCCGCAGCAGCGCACCGCCCTCGAACGCCACCCAGTTCACCGAACCGGCGCTCCACATCAGGAACACCGCCAGCAAGGCGCTGGCGGCCAGCACCTGCATCGAAAACCGTGCCCAGCCCGGGGCCGGCCGGTAGGCGCCGCGCCGCACCAGACCGATCAGCAGCCACAGCGCGTTGACCATTGCGCCCAGGCCGATGGCCAGCGCCAGGCCGGCATGGGCCAAACGGGGTACGAACAGCAGGTTCATGGCCTGGGTCAGCAGCAGCACCACGATGGCGATCTTCACCGGCGTGCGGATGTCCTGGCGCGCATAGAAGCCCGGCGCCAGCACCTTGATCGCCACCAGGCCCAGCAGGCCGGCGCCGTAGCCCATGAGGGCGGTCGTGGTCTGGGCCACGTCGCGCTCGGAGAACGCGCCGTAGTGGTAGAGCACCGCCACCAGGGGCTTGGCAAAGGTCAACAGGGCCACCGCGCAGGGCACCGCCAGCAGCACCACCAGCCGCAGACCCCAGTCCAGCAGCGCGCTGTAGCGCTCGCCGTCGTCGGCAGCCCGGGCGGCCGCCAACTGAGGCAGCAGCACCACGCCCAGCGCCACACCCAGCATCGCGGTCGGGAACTCCATCAGCCGGTCGGCGTAGCTGAGCCAGCTCACGCTGCCGGTGGCCAGGTGGGATGCGATCTGCGTGTTGATCAGCAGCGAGACCTGCGCCACGCTCACACCCAGCAAGGCCGGCAGCATCAGCGTGGTCACGCGCCGCGTGCCCGGGTGCGCCCAGGCCGCCTTGAGCGACGACCAGCGCAGGCCTACGCGCGGCAGCATGCCGATGCGCAACAGCGCCGGGATCTGCACCCCCAGCTGCAGGGCACCACCCAGCATCACGCCGGCCGCCATCGCGTAGATCGGCTCGATGCCCAAGGACTCGAACCAGGGTGCGCCCAGCCAGGCGGCCCCGATCATGGCCACGTTCAGCAGTACCGGCGTCGCAGCTGGCACGGCGAATTTTTTCCAGGTGTTCAGCACACCCGCCGACAGCGCCACCAGCGACATGAAGCCGATGTAGGGAAACATCCAGCGCGTCATCAGCACCGCCGACTCGAAGCCTTGGGGACTCTGCTTGAGGCCGCTGGCCATGGCCCAGACCAGCACCGGAGAGATCGCCACCCCCACCACGCAAGTGGCCACCAAGGCCCAGACCAGCACGGTGGCGATCTGGTTCACCAGTTCGCGGGTGGCGTCGTCGCCATCCTTGGCACGCACACCCGCGAGCACCGGCACGAAGGCCTGGCTGAACGCGCCCTCGGCGAACAGGCGGCGCAGCAGGTTCGGAATTCGGAAGGCGACGTTGAAGGCGTCGGTCAGGGCGCTGGCGCCGAAGGTGGACGCCATCAGCAGCTCGCGCACCAGACCGGTGATGCGCGAGGCCAGGGTCAACAGGGAAACCAGGGAGGCGGACTTGAAGAGCGACACCGCGGCAGTGTAACCACCCGGTCGCCGCCCGGCGGCCAGAACTGGCCTCACCTGGGGGTGCGTGATAGAATTGCTGGCTTTGCTGGCAACATCCCCAAACACTCAAAGGATATACACATGGCAACCAAGCCGAAGAAAAAGAACCCCCGTCTGGCGTCTGGCCGCAAGCGCGTCCGCCAGGACGTCAAACTGAACGCCGCCAACACCTCGCTGCGTTCCAAGTACCGCACCGCCGTCAAGAACGTCGAGAAGGCTGTTCTGGCCGGTGACAAGACCAAGGCCGCCGAGCTGTTCGGCAAGATGCAGGCCGTGGTCGACAGCGTCGCCGACAAGGGCATCTTCCACAAGAACAAGGCCGCTCGCGACAAGAGCCGCCTGTCCGCCAAGGTCAAGGCCCTGGCCACCGCCGCAGCCTGATCGGGCGACGTGCACCAGCCCGGACCGGTTCTCCGGTCCGCCGTTTGAAACGGTGCGCTGCCAGCAAAAAAAGAAAACCGCCCTCCGGGGCGGTTTTTCTTTGGGCGCTCGGGACGCTCAGTCACCGTCCCCGCCGATGAGCCCACCCAGCAGGCCGCCACCCAGGATGCCCGCGGCCAGACCGCCCTGCTCGCCACCCGAGCCACCGCCGCCCTGCGTGCGCGGCGCCGCCGCGAAGATGCGCGAGGCCAGGCGCGCAAACGGCAGCGACTGGATCCAGACCGTACCGGGGCCTCGCAGGGTGGCGAAGAACAGGCCCTCGCCGCCGAACAGCGCGGTTTTCACGCCCCCCACGAACTGGATGTCGAAATCGATGCCCGTGGTGTAGGCCACCACGCAGCCGGTGTCCACCCGCAGCACCTCGCCCGGCGCCAGATCGCGCTTGAGCACCGTGCCGCCCGAGTGCACGAAGGCCAGGCCGTCGCCTTCGAGCTTCTGCATGATGAACCCTTCACCGCCGAAGAAGCCGGTGCCCAGCTTGCGCTGGAAGGCGATGCCCAGGGACACGCCCTTGGCCGCGCAGAGGAAGGCGTCGCGCTGGCAGATCAGGGTGCCGCCGATCTGCGACAGGTCGAAGGGAATGATCTTGCCGGTGTAGGGCGCCGCGAACCCCACCTTGCGCTTGCCGCTGCCCTGGTTGGTGTAGACCGTGGTGAACAGCGACTCGCCGGTGATCAGGCGCTTGCCCGCACCCAGCAGCTTGCCGAAGAGGCCGCCGGCGCCCGACCCGGCCGAGCCGTCACCGAAGACGGTGGTCATGCCGATGCCGTCCTCCATGTACATCATGCTGCCGGCCTCGCCGATCGCGGCCTCGCCCGGGTCCAGCTCGATCTCGACGAACTGCATGTCGTCGCCGTGCAGGTAGTAGTCAACAACGTCCATTGCCATGGGAACACGCTCCTGATTCGGTTGGGAAGAAATCCGGAGCGGGAGCATACCCGCGAAGAAACGCGGGCTTCAGCCCTTGGCGGGCGGCTCGGGCAGCAGGCAGCCTTCGACGACCTGCAGGTCGTTGTCCTTGGCGAAGTTCATGACGAAGTCCCAGGCCATGGGCTCGGCCTCGCGCAGGTCGGTGTGCACGATCACCACCTTGGTGCCGTTCATCACCGTCGGCACGCACCAGGGCGAGTAGGCGATGTGGCTGCCGATGCGGCCGGACGCACCACCCGGGCCGAACGGGCTCATCACGCCCGCCAGACGCTCCGCCCAGTCGCTGGGGCGAAACGTGCGCCCATCCCGGGTGATTCCCTGGATGAACACTTGTTTGGTGGTGGGGCGGTCGGCCATGGAATGGAATGCCGTTGCGGATGGCGGTATTCTATCTTATATAAGACTTGAGATCAGGGTTAACCCGGCCGACGGCGGCTGACGGTACTGTGCCGCATCTCTGTGATGCAGAACAAGCAAAGAAGATGCCGGTGCCTGCCCCTAAAATCGCCTTTCAACGGCTCAACCTGCGTTGAGCCGCTTCTTTTTCTGGCCCCTGCTTCCGGAGTTCCCTCATGAAAGCCGCCCCCATCGTTCCGTCTTCGCCCCATGTGATGAACACCTACGGCCGCCTGCCGATCGCCCTGACGCACGGCAAGGGCTGCCGTGTCTGGGACGTCAACGGCAAGGAGTACCTGGACGCGCTGGCCGGCATCGCGGTGAACACCCTCGGGCATGGCCACCCCAAACTGGTGAAGGCGCTGCAGCAGCAGGTGGCGGACATGATCCACTGCTGCAACTACTACCACGTGCCCGGCCAGGAAGAACTGGCGAAGCTGCTGGTGGAACGTTCGGGCCTGACCAATGCCTTCTTCTGCTCCACCGGGCTGGAGGCCAACGAGGCCGCGCTCAAGCTGGCGCGCAAGTTCGGCCACGACAAAGGCATCGAGAAGCCGCAGATCGTGGTCTACGAGAAGGCCTTCCACGGCCGCTCCATCGCCACCCTGTCGGCCACGGGCAACCCCAAGGTGCAGGCCGGCTTCGGCCCGCTGGTCGAAGGCTTCATCCGCGTGCCGGCCAACGACCTGGAGGCACTGAAGAAAGCGACCCAGGGCAACCCGAACGTGGTCGCCGTGTTCTTCGAGACCATCCAGGGCGAAGGCGGCATCAACCCCATGCGTGCCGAGTACCTGCAGGGCGTGCGTGCGCTGTGCGACGCCAACGACTGGCTGATGATGATCGACGAGGTGCAGTGCGGCATGGGCCGCACCGGCAAGTGGTTTGCCCACCAGTGGGCCGGCATCAAGCCGGACGTGATGCCGCTGGCCAAGGGCCTGGGTTCGGGCGTGCCGATTGGCGCCGTCGTCGCCGGCCCCAAGGCCGCGAACATCTTCGGTCCGGGCAACCATGGCACCACCTTCGGTGGCAACCCGCTGTCCATGCGCGCGGGCATAGAGACCATCCGCATCATGGAAGAGGATGGCCTGCTGCAGAACGCCGCCAGGATGGGCACGCTGATCCAGACCAAGCTGGTCACCGCCCTGATGGGCAAGAAGGGCGTGAAAGAGGTGCGCGGCCAAGGCCTGATGATCGGCATCGAGCTGGAGCAGCCCTGCGGCGTGATCACGCAGCGCGCGGCCGACGCCGGCCTGCTGCTGTCGGTCACGGCCGACAACGTGATCCGACTGGTGCCGCCGCTGATCATCAGCGGCGCCGAGGCCGACGAAATTGTCGCCCGCCTGCTGCCGATCATCGAGACCTTCCTGAAAGAACAGGGCTGACCGCCCGGAGCGCACCGCATGAGCATCCGCCACTACCTGCAGTTCAAGGATTTCAGCGCCGAGGAATACGGCTACCTGCTGCGCCGCGCCGCCTTCATCAAGGCCAAGTTCAAGGCGGTCGAGAAGTACCAGCCCTTCGCCGACCCGGACCGCACCCTGGCCATGATCTTCGAGAAGGCCAGCACGCGCACCCGCGTGAGCTTCGAGGCCGGCATGTACCAGATGGGGGGCTCGGTGGTGCACCTGACCACCGGCGACAGCCAGCTCGGCCGCGCCGAACCGATCGAAGACAGCGCGCGCGTGATCAGCCGCATGGTCGACATCGTGATGATCCGCACCTTCGGCCAGGACAAGATCGAGAAGTTCGCGCAGTTCTCGCGCGTACCCGTCATCAACGGCCTGACCAACGAATTCCACCCCTGCCAGATCCTGGCCGACCTGTTCACCCTGACCGAGTACCGCCCGGCCCCCAGCGGCGACCCGCTGGACGCCGTCCGCGGCAAGGTGGTGGCCTGGGTGGGCGACGGCAACAACATGGCCAACACCTGGCTGCAGGCGGCCGAGCTGCTGGGCTTCACGGTGCACGTGAGCACGCCCAGCGGCTACGAGGTGGACGCGAAGCTGGCCGGCATCAGCAACCCGGCCTGCTACAAGGTGTTCAAGGACCCGAAGGAAGCCTGCCAGGGCGCCGACCTGGTGACCACCGACGTGTGGACCAGCATGGGCTACGAGGCCGAGAACGAGGTGCGCCGTGCCGCCTTCAAGCAGTGGTGCGTGGACGAGGCCATGATGGCCGTGGCCCAGCCCGACGCGCTGTTCATGCACTGCCTGCCCGCCCACCGCGGCGAGGAAGTGACCGCCGAGGTCATCGACGGCCCGCAGAGCGTGGTCTGGGACGAGGCCGAGAACCGCATGCACGTGCAGAAGGCGCTGATGGAATACCTGCTGCTGGGCCACCTGGCCTGAGCCGTCCCGTGAGCGCCTGCACGACCTGCGGCGCCTGCTGCGCCAGCTTCCGCGTGGACTTCTCGGTGTTCGAGACGCAATCCGAAGGCGGCAGCGTGCCCGATGGCCTGTGGGTGCCGGTGACCGACGGCATCAGCCGCATGCGCGGCACCGACCACGGCCGTCCGCGCTGCGCGGCGCTGTACGGCCCCGTGGGCCAGAAGGCGACCTGCGGCATCTACGAATGGCGACCCAGCCCCTGCCGCGAGTTCGAGGAAGGCAGCGACGCCTGTGCGTCGGCGCGCCGCCGCCACGGCCTGCCTGCCCTGGGCGATGGCCGGTCTCTCTGAACACGCGCCCCAATGCAAGCCCTGCTCGACGCCATCGCCCGCACCACACCGGGCTCCGACGCGCAACGCCTGTTCCATGGCCGCGGTGGCCTGCACCCCGGCAGCGAGGACTGGGCACTCGACTGGTACCCGCCCGTGTGGGTGCTCACCAAGTTCGGAGAGGCCACCGACGACGAGACCCGTGCCGTGGGTGAGGCGCTGGC
Organism: Hydrogenophaga sp. H7; assembly: GCF_002025745.1. Classification (NCBI taxonomy): domain Bacteria; kingdom Pseudomonadati; phylum Pseudomonadota; class Betaproteobacteria; order Burkholderiales; family Comamonadaceae; genus Hydrogenophaga; species Hydrogenophaga sp. H7. Next base: position 211,610 of record NZ_MCIC01000018.1, read on the forward strand.
CGCCCGGCAGGCCCAAGTCGCGCCCGGCCAGCCGCTGAACTGGGTGTTCCAGCGCCGCCAGCCCGACGGCCCGGTGAGCCGCCCCGTCACCGACGTGATGGCGGGCGATGTGCCCGATCCGCATCTGGTCAGCGAGGATGGCGCACGCTACCGCGTGCAGGTGCAGCGCGGCCAGAACCACGGCCTGTTCCTCGACATGGCCGAAGGCCGGCGCTGGGTGCGCGCGCATGCGCAAGGCGCCAAGGTGCTCAACCTGTTCGCCTACACCTGTGCCTTTTCGGTGGCCGCGCTGCAGGGCGGCGCGAAAGAGGTCATCAACCTCGACATGGCGCAGGGCGCGCTGACCACCGGCCAGCAGAACCACCAGCTCAACGGCATCCACGGCCGCGCCAAGTTCCTCGCGCACGACCTGTTCAGTTCCTGGGGCAAGGTCACGCGCATGGGGCCGTACGACCTGGTGGTTGCCGACCCGCCGAGCTACCAGAAGGGCAGCTTCGTGGCGACCAAGGACTGGCCGCGCCTGCTGCGCCGCCTGCCCGACCTGCTCAAGCCCGGCGGCCGTGCCCTGCTCTGCCTGAATGCGCCGGAGATCCCCGAACAGTTCCTGCGCGACCAGCTGGCCGCCGAGGCGCAGGCACTGGTGATCGAGCAGCGCCTGCCCAACCCCGCCGCCTTCGCCGACGTGTCGCCCGACCGCGCGCTGAAGGTGCTGGTGGTGCGGCTGCCGGCGCTGGCCTGACCGGCTTCAGTGGCAGCCGCCCGAGCGGCCGCTGCAGCCCTTGCAGGCCCCGCAGGCCGACGGTGGTGGGGCCTCGGCCTCCGCCGGGTTGCGCAGCGGCGACCCGGACCGCACGCGGCGCCACCACGGCTGCAGCAGGTAGACCAGCGCGCCGCCCACGCACAGCAGCACGATCAGAAACTGGATGTTCATGAACCGCTCCAGGCCAGCACCAGCCGGTAGGTGAACCACGAGGCCACCCAGGCCAGGGCGAACAGGTAGACCGTGACGATGGCCGCGTGGCGCCAACCCCCCGCCTCGCGCCGGATCGCCGCCAGCGTGGCCACGCACTGCGGCGCGTAGACGAACCACACCAGCAGCGACAGCGCCGTGGCCAGTGACCACTGGCTGCCGATCAGGCCACCGAGTGCGTCGGCCACCTGGTCGCCGCTGGCGCTCAGCGCGTACACCGTGCCCAGCGCCGCAACCACGACCTCGCGCGCGGCCATGGCCGGGATCAGCGCCACCACGATGCGCCAGTCGAAACCCAGCGGCGCGAACAGCGGCGCCAGCAACAGGCCCAGGCGGCCGGCGAAGCTGGCCTCAACCGGCGCGCCGGTGAATCCCTCCGGCGGCGCCGGGTAGCTGGAGAGGAACCACAGCAGCACCATCAGCGCCAGGATGATCCCGCCCACGCGCCGGATGAAGATCAGCGCGCGCTCCCACAGGCCGCGCGCGATGTTGCGCACGCTGGGCCAGCGGTAGGCCGGCAGCTCCATCAGCAGCGGCGTCGACCGGCGGCCGGCGCCGCGGCGCGAGACGATGAAAGCCACCGCCATCGCGCTGGCGATGCCCAGCGCGTACAGCCCAAACAGCACCAGACCCTGCAGGTTGAACAGGCCCGCCACGCTGCGCTGAGGCACGAAGGCGCCGATCAGCAGCGCGTACACCGGCAGCCGCGCCGAGCAGGTCATCAGCGGCGCCACCAGGATGGTGAGCCAGCGGTCGCGCCAGTGGCTGATGGTGCGCGTGGCCATGATGCCGGGCACCGCGCAGGCGAAGCTGGACAGCAGTGGAATGAACGAGCGGCCCGAGAGCCCCACGCTGCCCATCAGCCGGTCCATGAGGAAAGCCGCGCGCGGCAGATAACCCGAGTCTTCGAGCAGGAAAATGAACAGGAACAGCACCAGGATCTGCGGCAGGAACACCAGCACGCCACCCACGCCCGCGATCACGCCGTCCACCAGCAGGCTGCGCAGCGGCCCCTCGGCCATGTGCGCAGCCACCTGTTCGCCCAGCCAGCCCATGCCCGCTTCGATCAGGTCCATGGGCCAGGCGGCCCAGGCGAACACCGCCTGGAACATCAGCAGCAACAGGCCCGCCAGCAGCACGTAGCCCCAGACCGGGTGCAGCGCCCAGCGGTCGATGCGGTCGTCGGCGGTCCAGCGGCGCGGCGGCTCGTCCAGCACCGCGGCCAGCAGGGTGCGCACGCGCAGGTTCAGCTGCCCGGGGTCGGTCGCCACGCCCAGGTCGCCGGGTGCTTGCGCTGGCGGCAGACCGGCCGCCATCAGTTCGTCGAGCTGGCGCAGCAGGGCCTGGGCACCGTCGCGCTGCACGCCCACGGCCGTGACCACCGGCAGGCCCAGTTCTTCGGCCAGGCGGGCGGTGTCGATGCGCAGCCCCCGCGCCTGCGCCACATCGGCCATGTTCAGCACCAGCACCATCGGCAGGCCCAGCGCCTGGGCTTCGAGCACCAGGCGCAGGTTCAGGCGCAGGTGGGTGGCGTCGACCACGCAGACCAGCAGGTCGGGCCGCGCCTCGCCGGGCAGGCGGCCGGTGACCACGTCGCGCGTGACCGACTCGTCCTGGCTCAGCGGCTCCAGGCTGTAGGTGCCCGGCAGGTCCAGCACCTGGGCCCGCCGGCCCTGCGGGGTTTCGAGCCAGCCCTGCTTGCGCTCGACCGTCACGCCGGCGTAGTTGGCGACCTTCTGGCGCGCACCGGTGAGCAGGTTGAACAGCGCGGTCTTGCCGCAGTTCGGGTTGCCCAGCAGCGCCAGGCGGGGCAGTGCCACAGCGCCGTTCATGCCGCCTCCCGCACGCGCAGCAGCGCCGCCTCGTGGGCCCGCAGCGCGAAGGTCGAGCCACCCACGCGCACGGCGATCGGCCCACCACGGCCGCCGGCGCGCGCCACGATTTCGACCACCTCGCCGGGCAGGAAGCCGATCTCGGCCAGGCGGTGCAGGGTCCGGCGAACCTCGGGGTCGTGCACCGTCGCAAAACCCTGCAGCAGCGCCGGGGTGCGCAGGGGCCAAGCGTCGAGCGTGCGCGGCGCGGTGTCGCGGGCGTCCGGGCAGGCGCCGGTGCAGGAAGGGGACGGGGCAGTGGACATGGTGGAACCCGACATTGGAAGAAGAGATGTTCTCAATGTAATCAAACGAGAGTGGTTCTCATTTGCTTTTAATCAAAGTCTGGCCGATTTCTTTGCCCTGCATCCAATTTGCTTTAGGTTTAAATTATTTTCTGATCGTTGGGAATAACCGACACCACGGTTTTTTCGTGGGTGCTACCTTCCGCTAACCATGAAAAAGCTCTGGGACATTTCCCCTCCTGTGCATGCCGGATCGCCCGTGTTTCCGGGCGACACGGCCTATTCGCAACAGTGGGTGGCCCGCATCGGCCCCGGCTGCCCGGTCAACGTGAGTGCCATCACGCTGAGCCCGCACGTGGGCGCCCACGCCGACGCGCCGCTGCACTACGACCCCGAGGGCGCGGCCATCGGCGCTGTGGACCTGCAGGCCTTCATCGGCCCGTGCCGGGTGGTCCACGCCATCGGCTGCGGGCCGCTGGTGCGGCCGGAGCACATCGCGCACGCGATGGACGGCCTCCCGCCACGGGTGTTGGTCAGGGTCTACGAGCGCATGCCGCAGGACCGCTTCGATACCGCCCTGCCCGCCTTCGCACCCGAGACCGTGGCCCTGCTGGCCGACCGCGGCGTGGTGCTGATCGGCATCGACAGCGCCAGCATCGACCCGGCCGAGAGCAAGACCCTGGACAGCCACCAGACCATCCGCCGGCGCGGCCTGCGCGTGCTGGAGAACCTGCTGCTGGACGACGTGCCCGAGGGCGACTACGAGCTGATTGCCCTGCCCCTGAAGCTGACCACCGCCGACGCCAGCCCGGTGCGCGCGGTGTTGCGTGAACTGTGAACCCGAAGGAGACCCACCGATGACCACCAAAGAAGACTGCCTGCAGAGGGACATCCAGGACCCGCTGCGCGACCTGCGCGACGAGTTCAACCTGCCCGTCGACACCATTTACCTCGACGGCAACTCGCTGGGCGTGATGCCGCGGGCCGCCCCCGGCCGCGTGGCCCAGGTGGTGACGCAGGAATGGGGCACCGACCTGATTCAAAGCTGGAACAAGCACGGTTGGTTCCAGATGCCGGGCAAGGTGGGCGACAAGATTGCCCGACTGATCGGCGCCGGCCCGGGCGAGGTGGTGGCCACCGACAGCACCTCGGTCAACCTGTTCAAGGTGCTGAGCGCGGCCATGAACATCGCCGCCGCCGACGCACCCCAGCGCAAGCGCATCGTGAGCGAGCGCAGCAACTTCCCGACCGACCTCTACATCGCCGAGGCGCTGTGCAAGCAGCACGGCATGGAACTGGTGCTGGTCGAGCCCGAGGAGATTGCCGCCTCGCTGACCGCCGAGGTCGCCATCCTCATGCTCACGCACGTGAACTACCGCACCGGCGCCATGCACGACATGGCGGCCGTGACCGCGGCCGCGCACGCCGAGGGCATCCTGACCGTGTGGGACCTGGCGCACAGCGCGGGCGCGGTGCCGGTGGACCTGAAGAAGGCCAAGGCCGACTTCTCGGTCGGCTGCGGCTACAAGTACCTCAACGGCGGCCCCGGCGCGCCCGCCTTCGTCTGGGTCAACCCGCTGCACGCCGACCGCTTCTGGCAACCGCTGGCCGGCTGGTGGGGCCACGCCGCGCCCTTCGCCTTCACGCCCGACTACCAGCCCGCACCGGGCATCACGCGCTACCAGTGCGGCACGCAACCCATGATCAGCCTGGCCGCGCTGGAATGCGGTGTGGACACCGTGCTGGGCGCCGAGCCCTTCGGCGGCATGGCCGCGCTGCGCGCCAAGTCGCTGGCGCTGACCGACCTCTTCATTCAACTCGTCGAAGAGCGCTGCGCGGGCCACGGCCTGGGTCTGGCGACGCCACGGGAACACGCGCTGCGCGGTTCCCAGGTCTGTCTGACCCGAGACGAAGGGGCGTACGCCATCGTGCAGGCCCTGATCGCGCGCGGCGTGATCGGCGACTACCGCGCCGGCGACGGCGGGCGCCACAAGGACATCCTGCGATTCGGCTTCACGCCGCTGTACATCGGCTTTGTCGACGTGTGGAACGCGGTCGAGTACCTGAAGCAGGTGCTCGAATCGGGCGAGTGGAAGCGCCCCGAGTTCAACCAGAAACATGCGGTGACCTGAGAGGAGACGCCATGACCTGCCCCTACCACGACACCGGCGGCAGCACGCCCGCCTCGGCCACCGAATCCATCGTGCGCGACGAGAAGGCGCAGCTGGATTTCAGCCACGACATGAGCTACGGCGACTACCTGCAGCTCGACGCCATCCTGACGGCGCAGAAGCCGCTCTCGCCCGCCCACGACGAGATGCTGTTCATCGTGCAGCACCAGACCAGCGAGCTCTGGATGAAGCTGATGCTGCACGAGCTGACCGCCGCGATCCGCAACATCGCGGCCGACGAGCTGAACCCCGCTTTCAAGCAGATGGCGCGCGTCTCGAAGATCATGGAGCAGCTGGTGCACGCCTGGGACGTGCTGGCCACCATGACGCCGCCCGAGTACAGCGCGATCCGCCCCTACCTGGGCCATTCCAGCGGCTTCCAGAGCTTCCAGTACCGCTGCATCGAGTTCGCGATGGGCAACAAGAACGCCGCCATGCTCAAGCCGCACGCGCACCACCCGGAGCGCGCGGCCATGGTGCAGGCGGCCTACGAAGCGCCTTCGCTCTACGACGAGTGTCTGCGCCTGATGGCGCGCCGCGGCATCGCCGTGCCGGCCAGCCATCTGGAGCGCGACTGGACCCAGCCCTACGAGGCCAGCGAGGCGGTCGAACAGGCCTGGCTGCAGGTCTACCGCAACCCGAAGCAGCACTGGGATCTGTACCAGCTCGGCGAAGAACTCACCGACCTGGAAGACGCCTTCCGCCTCTGGCGTTTCCGCCACGTCACCACGGTCGAGCGCGTGATCGGTTTCAAGCGCGGCACCGGCGGCACCGGCGGCGTGAGCTACCTGCGCAAGATGCTCGATGTCGTTCTTTTCCCCGAGATCTGGACCCTGCGCACGGCGCTCTGATCTCCCCGCTCCGGCATGATGGCGCATGGCCGCCATCACCCTCGCCCACCTGCGCCGCCACGCCGTGGCGCGCAGCCTGTTCCCTCCCACCACCCTGCCCAAAGCCATCGATCGCCTGGGCTTCGTGCAGGCCGACCCGATCCGTTCGCCCGCCCGCGCGCAGGACCTGACGCTGCGCCACCGCGTCCAGGGCTACCGGGTCGGTGACCTGGAACGGCGCTATCCGAGGCTCCAGGTCGAAGAGGACTTCTTCGTCAACTACGGCTTCGTCACACCCGAACTGCACGCGCTCATGCACCCGCGCAGCGCGCTGCGCGAATGGCCGGCCGAGCGCTGGACGCAAGCGGAAGCGGTGTGGCACTTCGTGCACGCACGCGGCGAGGCCCACCCACGCGAGGTGGACGAGCACTTCGCCCACGGCCACACCACCAACGGCTTCGGTGGTCGGTCCAAGGCCAGCACCCAGCTGCTGGACGCGATGCATTACCGCGGCCTGCTGCGCGTGGCGCGGCGCGACAACGGCATCCGCCTCTATACGGCTCACCAGCCGCAGACCGCGCCCGACGATGTGCCCGCCACGCTGGACCGGCTGGTGGACGTGCTGGTGAACAAGTACGCGCCCCTGCCCCAGCCCGGCCTGCGCCAGCTGGTGGCCATGCTGCAGCACGCGGTGCCGCAGTGGAAGGGCCTGTTGCGCGCGGCGCTGCAACGCGCCACCCAGCGCCTGCCGAATGCCGAGCTGGACGGCGTGCGCTGGTTCTGGCCTGAGGGCGAAGACCCGGCCGCGCGCCGCTGGAAAGTGGAAGAGCGCGTACGCCTGCTCGCCCCCTTCGACCCCGTGGTCTGGGACCGCGGCCGCTTCGAGCGGCTGTGGGGCTGGGCCTACCGCTTCGAGGCCTACACCCCGCCCGCGAAGCGCGTGCGCGGCTACTACGCGCTGCCGCTGCTGTGGCGCGACGAAGTGATCGGCTGGGGCAACCTGTCGGTGGTGGGTGGGCGCCTGCAGCCCGACATCGGCCATGTCAACGGACAGGCGCCGAAAGACCAGGAGTTCCGGCAGGCGCTGGATGCCGAGCTGGCGGACATGGCCGCTTGTCTCGGCGTCAATTCGCCTTGATGTTGTTCTTCTGAATCACGTCGGCCATGGCCGCGGTGTCGGCGGCGATGCGCTTGGCCAGACCTTCCGGCGACGTGCCCGCCACCTGCCAGCCCTGGTTCAGGATTTTCTGGCGGATCTCGGGGCGGCGCACGATCTCGGCCAGCAGCGTGGCCAGCTTCTGCACATGGGCCTTGGGCATGCCCACCGGTGCGGCCACCGCGTTCCAGATCTCCAGCTGCAGACCCTGCACACCCGCGTCGGCCAGGCTCGCCACCTCGGGCACCACGCTGCTGCGGCCCGTGGATGTGACGCCGACAGCCTGCAGCTTGCCGCCCTTGACCTGGGCCATCGCCAGTCCCGGTGGCAGCAGGGCCATCTGGACCTGGCCGCCGATCAGCCCGGTGATCACCTGCGGGTTGCCCGGGTAGGGCACATGCACCGGCGCAATGCCGGCCTTGGCCTTGAGCAGTTCCATGCCCAGGTGGGCCACCGTGCCCACGCCGGGGGTGCCGTAGTTGAGCTTGTCGCCCTGCGCCTTGGCCTGGTCGAAGAAGGCCTTGCCGACCGGTGCGCCTGCGGGCGCCGCCAGCACCAGCGGCGAGACCGCGATCAGCGAGACCGGCTGCAGGTCCTTGAGCGGGTCGTAGGTGGTGGCGGGGTTGAGGATCTTGGCGATGGTGAGGTTGCCGTTGATCATCAGCCCGATGGTGTGGTCGTCGGTGGCGCGGGCCACGGCGTCGGCACCGATGTTGCCGCCCGCGCCGGCCTTGTTCTCGACGATCACCGGCTGGCCCAGCGCCTGCGACAGCGGCTCGGCCAGCAGGCGCGCGGTCAGGTCGGGCGAGGATCCGGCCGGGAAACCGACCACCATCTTCAGCGGCTTGCTGGGCCAGGCGGTCTGGGCGAAGGTGGACGACGCACCGAGTGCAAAAAACATCCCTGCGGCGATGGTGGCGGCAATGGCTTGGCGGCGTGGCTGGCTGGGCATGGGTCGGCTCCTTGGAAAGTGATCAGGCCGCGAGGGGATCGGGCGGCCCGCTGTACAGCCAGGGATTGTCCATCAGCGATTCGCCCAGCACCGCCATGGCCGCATTGCGCGCCAGGCGCAGGGCCCCGCTGGCGTGGAAGATGGTGCCGTTGCGCTGCGAGCGGGCCTGCACGCGCGCGTTGCGCTGCCAGCGGGTCTGCGCGTAGCGCGCAAACAGCGTGGCCCAGTCGATGGGGCCCTGGGCCGCGCCGGCCAGGCGACCGAGCGTCCAGGCGTCTTCGATGGCCATGGCCGCTCCTTGCGCCAGGTAGGGCCGCAGCGGGTGGGCCGCATCGCCCAGCAGGGCCACGCGGCCGCGGGCGTGTTCGCCGGGTCCGGCCACCGGCGAGCGGTCGTTCAGCGCCCAGAGCTTCCACTCCCCCACCCGGTCGAGCATGGCCCTGAGGTCCGGGCAGACCGGCCCCAGCGCGCGCAACAGGTCGGCCTGCCGCGCCTGGTGGCTCCAGCTCTGGGGGTCGCTGCCGGGCGGGCCGCCGTGGCCGCGACCGAGCAGCCCCTCGACCACCGCAACCACGTTGAACCACTCACCGCGCCGCACCGGGTAGTGCACCACGTGCAGGCGGGGCCCAAGCCAGGCGGTGACCACCGGTGCTCGCATCACGTCCGGCAACTCGTTGGCCGCCACCATGCCGCGGTAGGCCAGGTGGCCGCTCACCCGCGCCGGCCGGTTGCCCAGCAGGCCGATGCGCACCCGGCTCCAGAGCCCGTCGGCCCCGACCAGGGCATCGGCCTCGTAGACGGCGTCGCTCTCGCAGGTCACGCGCAGGCCGTCGGCCGTCTCCTCGTACCCGGCCAGCCGGGTGTCCAGATGCAGCCGGATGCGGGGCTCGCGCTGCACCGCTTCGAGCAGCAGGCCGTGCAGGTCGGCGCGGTGGACGGTGGCGTAGGACGCGCCGTAGCGCGCCCGGCTGACGGCCCCCAGACGGAGGATGCCCAGCGAGGCCGCGTTGTGCGCGTCGCGCACCTGAAGCGACTCGGGGAAGGCTGCGCAGGCGCGCAGCGCACCGGACAGGCCCCAGGCCTCAAGCACCCGGACGGCGTTGGGACCAAGCTGCAGACCGGCCCCCACCTCACCGAACGCGGCGGCCTGCTCCAGCAGGTCCACCCCCACGCCAGCGCGCGACAGGGCCAGCGCACACGCCAGCCCACCGATGCCGCCACCGGCGACGACGACCTTTTGATTCATGGCGGCGATTGTGCCGGTGCGCCACCCGCCGGCGTTGACGAATGTCAGGGTTGTTTGCGACGGTCCGGCGCCGGGCCGCCCCAAGCCGGACCAGCCCCCGGACCCGGCAAGGACCGGGGCCCTCCCCGGTCCTGGGGCAGCGACCCGCGCAGCGACGGATCGTGGGGGCTACAGCACCCTGTTGAACCAGAACAGCGACAAGCCCGCAGACAACAGAACCAGCACCGCCGCCGCCAGCGCCAGCAGGCCCGAGACCTCGGTCTCCTTCTTCTCTACCGTCAGCCGCGTGCTCAGCGACTCGTACACCTGCTGGAGGTTCTCGGCCGTGCCGGCGTAGAAGTACTCGCCCTTGGTGTCGCGCGCCACCGCCTTGAGCGTGTCCTCGTCCAGCCGCACCCGCATCGACCAGCCCTCGAAACCAATCACCTCGCCGTCCACCGTGCCCACACCCACGGTGTAGACGCGCACGCCGCGGTCGGCCGCCATCTTGGCCGCCTCGTCCGTGTCGACACCGGTGGTGCGCTGGCCGTCGGTCAGCAGGATGATCGCGGCCGAACCGTAGGAGCCCGGCGGCACTGGCTCGAACGGTTTCTTCTCGGTCTGCGGCTGGTCGATGGCCCGGCCCTGCGGCGCGAACGGGTCGTTGCTGGCACGGCCGTAGGTCACACTGGCCAGATCGACTTCGCCCGGAAACAGCTCGGAGAGGGCGACCACGATGGCGCTGCCGATGGCCGTGGCGCGCTGCAGCTGGAACTTGTCGATGGCGACGTTCAGGTCTTCGCGGCTGAGCGTGACCGGCTGCACCACCTGGGCCGAGCCGGCAAAGGCCACGATGCCCACCTTCACATGCCGCGGCAGCTCCTTGAGGAAGGCCTTGGCCGCGTTCTGCGAGGCCACCAGGCGGTTGGGCTGCACGTCGGTGGCGCGCATGCTGCCCGAGACGTCCATGGCCAGGATGATGGTCTGCTGGGTCGAGGGCAGCGTGACGGTGGCCACCGGTCGCGCCGCGGCCAGCAGCATGGCGGCAAACGCCAGCAGCAGCAGCAGGGGCGGGATGTGGCGCCGCCATCCGGTTGTGCGGCCCATGGCTTCGCGCACGATGGACAGGCTGGCGTAGCGCAGCGCCACCTTCTTGCGGCGGCGCAGGATCCACCAGTACAGCAGCACCAGCAAGGGCAGCACGGCCAGCAGCCAGAGGAACTGCGGCCAGAGGAAGTTGACGGGCAGGTCCTTCATGCGGCGGCTCCGGAAAGCGTGGGCGCGAGGTGGGCGGGCCGGCCCTGCCACAGGCTGCTGCGGCGCTTGCGCAGGTCCACGAAACGCAGGATGGCGTCGGCCAGGTCGTCGCCGGTGGACAGCTCCAGCGTGTCCACGCCAGCGCGGCCCAGGCTCTCGCGCAGCGTGGCCTCGCGCTGCGCGGCCAGGCGGGCAAAGCGCTGGCGGAAGCCCTTGTCGGCGGTGTCCACCATCAGCTGCTCGCCGGTTTCGGCGTCGCGGATGGGGATCATGCCAAGGTCGGGCAGTTCCAGCTCCAGCGGGTCCAGCAGGCGCACCGCCACCACGTCGTGGCGCCGCGCCAGCTCACCCAGCGGCTTCTCCCAGCCGGGCTCGCTGATGAAGTCGGACACCACGAACACCGTGGAGCGCTGGCGCACGCTGAGCGTCGCGGCGTGCAGCAGGTCGGCCAGGCGGGTGGCACCCGCTTCCTTCGTGCCACGCGGGGGCGGCGCCGAGGCATCGGCGCCGATGAGCTGCAAGAGCCGCAAGACCTGCAGGCGCCCGCCGCGCGCGGGCAGCACGGTGTCGACCGCGGCACCACCGCGCGCGCCATAGAGCATCGCGCCGACGCGGTTGCCGTGGCGGCTGATCAGGCGCGCCAGCACGCCGACAAAGCCCTGCAGCAGCTCACGCTTGCGCTGCTCGCCCGAGCCGAAATCGACCGAGGGGCTGAGGTCCAGCAGGAACCAGGCGGCCATCTCGCGGTCCTCGGTGAACACGCGCACGTGCGGCGTCTGCAGCCGCGCGGTGACGTTCCAGTCGATGTGGCGCACGTCGTCGTGGTGCTGGTATTCGCGCAGGTCCGCCAGGTCCAGCCCGGTGCCGCGCATCAGCGTGCGGTGGTCGCCCTGCAGCAGGCCGTCGAGCCGTTTCAGGACCGTCCATTCCAGACGCCGCAGCAAGGCCTCCGTGCGCCCGCCGTCGCCCACCGGCAGATCGGCCGGTGGCGGTGGCGCCTTTCGCTTGAACAGGCTCAGCAGCATGGCGGTGCTCCGGTCAGGCCACCTTGCGCTCATACTCCAGCGGCTTGGCCGGGGCCGGCACCGCCTTCATGATGCGCTCGATCAGGGCGTCGCTGCTCAGCCCTTCGGACAGGCCTTCGTAGGACAGCACCACGCGGTGGCGCAGCACGTCGGGCACCAAGGCCACCATGTCCTCGGGCAGCGCGTAGCTGCGGCCGCGCAGCAGGGCCAGCGCCCGCGCGCCCTCGACCAGGCCGATGGTGGCACGCGGACTGGCGCCGTAGGTGATCAGTCGGCCCACGTCCTTGAGCCCGTGCCTCTCGGGCGTGCGTGTGGCCGACACCAGCTTCACCGCGTACTGCACCAGTGAAGGATCGACATACACCTCGCGGCACTGGGCCTGCAGCGCCGCCAGCTGGTCGGTGGTGGCCACGGCGTTGACCTGCACCGCCGGGCCGGTGACGCGCTCGACGATGACGTATTCCTCCTCGTCGGTCGGGTAGTCCACCAGCACCTTCATCATGAAGCGGTCCACCTGCGCCTCGGGCAGCGGGTAGGTGCCTTCGGTCTCGATCGGGTTCTGCGTCGCCATCACCAGGAAAGGCTCGGGCACACGGTGCGTCTCGCCGGCGATGGTCACCTGCCGCTCCTGCATCACCTCCAGCAGCGCGCTCTGCACCTTGGCCGGCGCGCGGTTGATCTCGTCGGCCAGCAGCAGGTTGGCGAACACCGGGCCGAGCGCGGTGGAGAAGTCGCCCGTCTTCTGGTTGTAGATGCGCGTGCCCACCAGGTCGGCGGGCACCAGATCGGGCGTGAACTGGATGCGCTTGAAGCGGCCCTGCACAACGTTCGCCAGGGTCTTGACCGTCAGTGTCTTGGCCAGGCCGGGCACGCCCTCGACCAGCAGGTGCCCGCCCGCCAGCAGCGCGACCATGACGCGCTCCAGGAACCGGTCCTGCCCGACCACCACGCGCTTGACCTCGTAGAGGATCTGCTCCATGAGCTGGGCGGTGTCGGGGCTGGTGTGGTCGCTCATGAAACGCTCCTTGGTGTCAGAAGGGAGGAAGTCCGGCGGCGGAGGCCGCGCTCTCGATGGGCACAGCAAAACCGATGCCCAGGAAGGTCCGCGCCCGTGTCGGGTTGAGGATGCCGGTGACCACACCCACCACCTCGCCGTCCATGGTGACCAGCGGGCCGCCGGAGTTGCCGGGGTTGGCGGCGGCGTCGAACTGGATCAGGTTGTCGATCTCCTGCGTGCCCTCGGGCGACTTGAAGGAGCGGCCGAGGCCGGAGATCACGCCGGCCGATGTCGAGGGGCCGATGCCGAAGGGAAAGCCCACCGCCACCACCTCGTCACCGGGCACCAGGTCGGCCGTGGTGCGCAGCGTGGCCGCGTGCAGGTCGTCTGGAAGGGTGTGGGCCTGCAGCACGGCCAGGTCGTGCTGGGCCTGCACGCCCACCACGCTGGCCCGGGACTCGCTGCCGTCGGCGAAGGTCAGCTTGATGCCCTGGGCGGACTGCACCACGTGCAGGTTGGTCAGGATGATGCCCTCGTCCTGGATCACCACGCCGGTGCCCACGCCTTGCTCCACTTCCTCGCCCTTCTTGTCCTTGTCGTAGGCCACCACGCGCACCACGGCGGGGCGGATCTTCTCGGCGGCGCGCGCGGCGCGCGAGGGCAGGTTCTGGGTGGTGAGGGTGCGCAGGACGGCGGCGTCGATGTCCTTCTGTGTCAGGGCCCTGGGCGCCTTCGCGGACTGCTGCCACCAGAGACCGCCCAGCAGTGCCAGCACCAGCAGCCAAGCACTCCAGATCACGCGGTGGTCCCGGCCGGCGCCGGCCAGCCGCTGGCGCCAGTGCGGCCGGGGCGCTGCGGGTGCCGGTGCCGGTGGCGCCTCGCCCTGGACCACATCGCTCTTCACCCGCGCCGCCTCCGGCGCTGGGCCGGGGCGGGCCGATCGGCTGTAGAGCGGGGTCTGGCGCATGGCGGACTCCTGATGCGCCCGGCGCGGGCGCGTTGAACGGATGATGCCGGTTTGCGGCGCCGGGCTCAAGCGCCCAGCAACTGCCTCAACACGTAGGGGAGGATTCCGCCGGCCCGGAATTGGTTCACTTCCACCGGCGTGTCGATGCGCAGCACCAGCGGACGGGTCAGGCGCGTGCCATCGGCGCGGGTCACCACCAGGGTGGCTTCGCTCAGCGGCCGCAGGTCGGGCCGGGGCAGCACGTCGATCTGCTCGTCACCGCGCAGGCCCAGCGACTCCCAGGAATCGCCCGGCGCAAACTGCAGCGGCAGCACGCCCATGCCCACCAGGTTGCTGCGGTGGATGCGCTCGAAGCTGCGCGCCACCACCGCCCGGATGCCCAGCAGCTGCGTGCCCTTGGCGGCCCAGTCGCGGCTCGACCCGGTGCCGTACTCCTCGCCCGCGAACACCACCGTCGGCACGCCGGCCGCGCGGTAGCGCATGGCCGCGTCGTAGATGCTCATCTTCTGGCCCTGGCCCGTGCCCTCGTGCTGGTAGAGCGTCCAGCCGCCCTCCTCGCGCGAGCCGTCGGCGCCCGCCGGCAACATCAGGTTCTTGATGCGCACGTTGGCAAAGGTGCCGCGGATCATCACCTCGTGGTGGCCGCGCCGTGCGCCGTAGCTGTTGAAGTCGGCCTTCTGCACACCGTGGGCCAGCAGCCACTGGCCGGCCGGCGAAGCTTCGGCAATCGAGCCCGCGGGCGAGATGTGGTCGGTGGTGATCGAGTCGCCGAACAGCGCCATGACGCGCGCGGCGCGCACGCCGGGGTCGGTCTGTTCCGGCGCCTGCAGCGCAAAGCCGTCGAAGAACGGCGGCTCGGCGATGTAGGTGCTCTGGGGCCAGGTGTAGGCCAGGCCGTCCACGCCACGAATGCGCTCCCACAGCGGGCCCGGCTCGGTGGCAATGCGCTCGTAGTTCTCCCGGTAGGCCTTGCCGTGCATCGCGGCCTTCATCAGCGCATGCACCTCGTCGCTTGAGGGCCAGATGTCGCCCAGGTACACCGCCTGCCCCCGGGTGCCGAAGCCGACCGGTTCGGTCATCAGGTCTCGCAGCACGGTTCCGGCGATGGCATAGGCCACCACCAGCGGCGGGCTGGCCAGGAAGTTGGCCTTGAGCCGGGGATGGATGCGCGCCTCGAAATTGCGGTTGCCCGAGAGCACGGCCGCGCAGACCAGGTCGTTCCGGGCGATGGCCTCGCCGATGTCCGGCCGGAGGTCCCCTGCATTGCCGATGCAGGTGGTGCAGCCATAGCCGGCCAGGGCGAAACCCAGTTTCTCCAGGTACGGCAACAGGCCGGTTCGGGTCAGGTACTCGGTGACGACCCGCGAACCGGGCGCGAGCGAGGTCTTGATGTGCGGCTGCACCTTCAGCCCGGCCTCGACGGCCTTCTTCGCCAGCAGCCCGGCGGCCAGCATCACGCTGGGGTTGCTGGTGTTGGTGCAGCTGGTGATGGCGGCGATCAGCACGTCGCCATTGCCGATGGTCAGCTTCTTCTGCGCCGCAGGCAGGGGCGGGTCGGCCGGGGCGTGGGCGGTGGCGCGCGCGGGTCTGTTGGCCTCCATCTCGGCCACGAAGCGTGGTGCGCCAGGCGGGGTGGGCGTGGCCTTCTCGGGTGCCAGGGTGTCGGCCGGCTCACCCGGATCGGGCTGGTGGCGCGTGTGCAGCAGCGCCGCCGGCTGGTTGAAGCCGTTTTCGGCGGCGGGCCGGCTGAACAGGTCGGCGAACTGCCGGGCCACATAGCCGAGTTCGATGCGGTCCTGCGGGCGCTTGGGACCGGCCAGGCTGGGCGTCACCTGCCCCAGATCCAGCCGCACCACCTGCGAGTAGTGGATGTCGCCCGCCGCCTGAGAGGCCCCCGCGGCCCCCGGCACACCGAACAGGCCCTGGGCGCGGAAGTAGGCCTCGAAGGCCTCGATCTCGACGCTGCTGCGGCCGGTGCCGCGGAAGTAGTCGATGGTCTTGCCGTCGACCGGGAAGAAGCCCATGGTCGCGCCGTACTCGGGCGCCATGTTGGCGATGGTCGCGCGGTCGGGCAGGGAGAGTGAGGCCGTGCCCTCGCCGAAGAATTCGACGAACTTGCCCACCACTTTGTGCTTGCGCAGGATCTCGGTGACGGTGAGCACGAGGTCGGTGGCGGTGCAGCCCTCGCGCAGACGGCCGGTCAGCTCGAAGCCCACCACGTCGGGCGTGAGGAAGGCCACCGGCTGGCCCAGCATGGCGGCCTCGGCCTCGATGCCGCCCACACCCCAGCCCACCACGCCGATGCCGTTGATCATCGTCGTGTGGCTGTCGGTGCCCACCAGGGTGTCGGGGTAGTAGAGCCCGCCCTTGAGGTGCACGCCGCGCGCCAGGTGTTCGAGATTGACCTGGTGCACGATGCCGAAGCCCGGCGGCACCACGCCGAAGGTCTCGAAGGCCTGCATGCCCCACTTGAGGAACTGGTAGCGCTCCTTGTTGCGCTGGAATTCCAGCTTCATGTTCAGGTCCAGGGCGTTCTTGGTGCCGTAGTGGTCCACCATCACCGAGTGGTCCACCACCAGGTCCACCGGCACCAGGGGTTCGATGCGCTTCGGATCGTGGCCCAGGCGCTGCGCGGTGCTGCGCATGGCGGCCAGGTCGGCCAGCAGCGGCACGCCGGTGAAGTCCTGCAGCACCACGCGCGCCACCATGAACGGGATCTCGTCGGTGCGGGGTGCGTCGGGCTGCCAGTTGGCCAGTTGCGCCACCTGCTCGGGCAGCACCTTCTCGCCGTCGCAGTGACGCAGCACGCTCTCCAGCACGATGCGCAGCGACACCGGCAGTCGGCTCACATTGGGGAACTGCTGCGCCAGGGCGGGCAGCGAATAGAAGCGCCCCGACTTGCCGGACGCAGTTCGAAAGGTTTTGACAGTGCTGGAAAACGGATGCTGGAAGCGGGTGTTCGGCACGGGGGCGTCTCCTTGGAATACGCGGCCCATTGTGGTCAGGGCGAATGCCTGTGCGGGGCGCGCGGGTATCCGGCAAGCACACAACCGGTCGATGCGGGACAATCCACACCCTGATGAAAGCCCCCGAACTGCTCCTGCCCGCCGGCTCGCTGCACCGCATGCGCGCCGCCTACAACTTTGGCGCCGACGCCGTCTACGCCGGCCAGCCGCGCTACAGCCTGCGCGCGCGCAACAACGAATTCCGCCTCGAACAGATTGCGGAGGGCATCGCCGAGGCGCACCAGCGCGGCAAAAAATTCTTCGTCACCAGCAACCTGATCGCCCACAACGACAAACTGCGCACCTACCTGCGCGACCTGCAGCCGGTGGTGGAACTCAGGCCCGACGCGCTGATCATGGCCGACGCCGGCCTGATCATGCTGGTGCGCGAGCAGATGGAAAAAGGCCTCTGGCCCGAGGTGCCGATCCACCTCTCGGTGCAGGCCAACACCACCAACAGCGCGGCGGTGAAGTTCTGGCAGAAACAGGGCGTCAGCCGCATCATCCTCAGCCGCGAGCTGAGCCTGGACGAGGTGCAGGCGATCCGCAACGACTGCCCGGACATCGAGCTGGAAGTGTTTGTGCACGGCGCGCTGTGCATCGCCTATTCGGGCCGCTGCCTGCTCAGCGGTTACTTCAACCGGCGCGACCCCAACCAGGGCACCTGCACCAACGCCTGCCGCTGGGAATACAAGACCCAGGCCGCGACCACCGACACCGACACCGGCGACGCTGCCCCGGTGGCTAAGCTCGACGGCTTCAACTTCGCGCAGGAAGACGAGGAAGCCGCCAGCGCCTTCTCGACCACCGGCAGCGGCCAGCGCCACCCCGAGGCCAACAAGGTCTGGCTGATCGAGGAAGCCGGCCGCCCCGGCGAGCTGATGCCCATCATGGAAGACGAGCACGGCACCTACATCATGAACAGCAAGGACCTGCGCGCCGTCGAGCACGTGGGCAAGCTGGCCGCCATGGGCATCGACTCGCTCAAGATCGAGGGCCGCACCAAGAGCCACTACTACGTGGCGCGCACCGCGCAGGTCTACCGCCGCGCCATCGACGACGCCATGGCCGGCAAGCCCTTCAACCCCGAGCTGCTGCTCGAACTCGAAGGCCTGTCCAACCGCGGCTACACCGGCGGCCTGATGGAACGCCGCCCGGCGCAGGACTACCAGAACTACATCACCGGCCACAGCGAAAGCCACCGCAGCCAGTTCGTGGGCGAGGTGCTGCAGGTGCGCGAAGACGGCTGGGCACAGGTCGAGACCAAGAACCGCTTTGCGGTGGGTGACCGGCTGGAAGTCATCCACCCCAGCGGCAACCGCGTGGTGCAGCTGGACGCCATGCGCAACCAGGACGGCGAGGCCATCGACGTGGCCCAGGGCAGCCCCATCAAGGTCTGGGTGCCGCTGGCGGCGCCCAGCGAAGGCGCGCTGATCGCCCGGTTGATCGCCTGATTGGCTTTCAGCGCGCCGCGTCGCGGAAGAAGGCGGTGCGGTCCTCGTCTGCCGGGTGCGAGGCGAAGCCCAGGCCCCAGAAGCCGCCCATGTCCTCATCGCCGTCGGAGCCCGTCTTCTGCTCGGCCTTGCACACCGGCGCGCTGCCCGCCGGCACGGGTTTGAGGATGTCGTCGCCGCAGCGCTTGAACAGCGCAAAGCGCTCGAACAGCCGGGTCATCACCGCTGGCGACAGACCCGCGTCGCGCAGCACGGTCACGCTGTAGGCGTCGGCCTCGCGCTCGGCCTCGCGCGAGTAGTGGGCCTGGCCCAGCCAGAGCGGTACCGTGGCCAGCACGCCGCTGTAGTCGCCCCAGAGCGTCGAGGTGACGAAGCCCAGCACGCCCACCTGCACCAGCATGCGCACGCCATGCCGATGCTGCACATGGCCCAGTTCGTGCGCCAGCACGCCCGCGATCACCTCGGTGTCGTGCTGCAGCAGCCGCGCCATGTCGTCGGTCAGCAGCATGGTGCCGCCCGGCAGAGCCAGCGCGTTGGGGCCGATGTCCTCGCTGGCGCGGATCAGCAGGCGCGAGGGCCGCACCGCCACGCCGCGCGCCGCCTGGGCCGCCGTGTGCGCGCGCAGCACCCGCTGCCAGGCCTGCTCGATGGCCTGTTGCTCCTGGGCGCTCAGCTGGCTGGGCTTCACGAAATCGTCGACCTGATCCAGCACCGTCTCGCCGATCTGCTGCTCGACACCTTCCGGGAAGCGGTCGGCCACCGCACGCGCCGCCCAGGGCAGGCCCCAGACGTAGCCAGCCACGCTCACTGCCACCAGCAGAAGCAGGCTGGCCAGCACGCCGCGCCAGCTCTGCTGCAGCCGCACCACCACCGATTCCACGTGACCCGCATCGCGGACCCAGGCGTCCCAGGCCGCCGCGTCGTCGGACTGGATGCTGCCGCCGTCGGGCAGCTGGGCGATGCGCGGCCCGCGCCGCGTGCGCTCGGGCCATTGCACCCGCCGGGCCTCGATCACGCGGTCCACGTCCGGCCCTTTCAGGTGCAGCCTCCCACCTTCGAGCGAGGCCAGCACCTCGCGCGGGCGGCTGCTGCGGCCGTCGAAATAGCGGACCGCGAGGCCCTGGCTCGCGGACGGGGTTGAGGTGGCCATGCGTGCCGTGCTCAGAGGCCCACGTCCAGACCGAAGAAATCGCCGGCCGCGTCACCCGCCGCCTCGGCGGGCCGATCATGTTCCGCAGCCAGCAGGGCCTGCATGTCGGTGACGGTGCGCACGTGCACCGCCTCCAGCCGCAGGCGCGCCATGGCCACCTTGGCGAAGGGCCAGTACAGCCCCAGGGTAATGCCGATCAGCAGCCCGTTCTTGACGCTCAGCCAGAGCATGTCGCGAAAACGCAGCTGGCTGATGAAGCGCATCTGGCCATTGCCGGTCTTGGTCCAGACCAGGTTCTGCAGGCGGGTGGTGATCCAGGGACCGATGCCCAGGAACATGAGCACCCAGAAGCCGACCACCAGGACAGGCAGCACCCACATCATCTCGCCCAGCAAGCCGCCCAGCGCGTCGGCGCTGCCGAAGCTGGCCACGATGTACAGCGCGATCAAGGCCATGACACCGGCGAACAGCAGGAACGGCTTGATCGCCAGCAGGTAGAACGAACCCACGGTGGCGCGGAAATCGGTCTGCAAGGGGCCGAGCGCGTAGTGCCGGTGCTGGTAGGCCTTCATGCGCCACAGCAGCCACGGCAGCGTCAGCACCAGCAGCACAAACGCCCCACCGAAGGACGCCATCACCCATTCGGGCGGGGCCTGCTCCTGGTCTTCGGGGATGGCAAAGGTCAGCAGCACCATCGGCAGCACCACCAGAAACGGCGGCAGGTGCGCGAGGTAGGCGTCGCGCAGCGAACCCACGAAGCGGAACCGCAAGCCCCGCCAGCTGGTGTTGCCCATGCGGAAGGCCATGGACGAGCGCCACAGGGCCGGCCACAGCGCGGCCAGCGCCACGAAAGCCACCAGGCTCGCCACGGCGGAGAAGCTGCTGGCCCAGTTGTAGAGCACGAACAGCACCCCGACCAGCGCCCAGCCCTTGAACATCTGTTTGGGGTCGCCGTGAAAACCCAGCGGATCGCCATCGACCAGTGTGTTGCCCCAGAAGTAGCGCTGCCGCCGCACCTTGGCCCAGGGCCAGTACAGGCCCAGCGTGACCAGGAGGAGGAGCAGGTTGACGATCCAGATGCGGAAGTACTCGCTGCCGGAGCCGGTGAATTCGATGGGCAGGCGGCGGACGGTGGCGACGGAGGAAGGCTCGATGTGGTTGTCGTTGAAAGGCATGTGACAGCGGGACAGTGGTGACAGACGCGGCATTGTGCCTCCCTGCCACCGGCGTCCCGCCGCGGCTGTCGCCTCCCGGAACCCGCCCGGCGGACCGAAGGCTCAGGCCATTGCCAGGCCCTGCGCCCGTCGTGCGCCGGCCCACTCCAGCTCGGCCAGGACCAGCACCATCAGCGCCTGCGCCAGCACCCAGCCCAGGCCCAGCGCGGTCAGCGACAGGCCGGCACCGAAGGCCAGCCAGAGGCTCGCCGCGACCCAGGCGAAGTTGCCCACCGCCAGCAGCTTGACGCCGCCCGCCGGGGGTTCGGCCCGGCTCGCGAGCCAGGCGGCCAGTGAGGCCGCGCCGAACACGACCAGCGCCGCCACCTGCAGCCAGGTGGCCGGAATGCCGGTCCAGCCGGACAGCGGTTCCGACAGCGCCAGATGGGACAGGCCCATGCCCAGGCCACTGGCGGCATCGAGCCAGAGCACGCGGCGCAGGGTGGAAGCAGAGACAGTGAACATGGTGGACTCCTTGAAGTGAAACGATGGGAGCCCGATGCTCGCGGCGCCAGGGCATGGCGTCCATGACCTCGCAGGTCATGGTTCGCGCGGCGTCCGGGCCTACCATGCGCCCATGTCAAACGCCGCCCTTCCCCACGCCAGCCGCCGCCTCTCGGTCGGCGACCACCTGCGCCACTGGCGCCAGCTACGCCACCTCAGCCAGCAGGACCTCGCGCTCGACGCCGAACTCTCGACCCGCCACCTCAGTTGCGTGGAGACCGGCAAGGCCAGCCCCAGTCGCGAGCTGGTGCTGCGCCTGTGCGAACGGCTGGCGGTGCCGCTGCGCGAGCGCAACGCTTGGCTGGTCGCGGCCGGCTACGCGCCCATGTACCGCGAACAGCGGCTGGACGAGCCGGCGATGGACGCGGCGCGGCGTGCGGTGCAGCACATCCTCGACAGCCACGAGCCCTGGCCCGCCGTGGCCTTCGACCGCCACTGGCACATGGTGCTGTCCAACCGCATGGTCGCGCCGCTGCTGAGCGGCGTCGACCCGGCCCTGCTGCAGCCGCCGGTGAGCCTGCTGCGCGTGAGCCTGCACCCGGGCGGCCTGGCGCCGCGCATTGCCAACCTCGACCAGTGGCGCGAGCACCTGTTCGCGCGGCTGCAGCAGCAGATCCGCGCCACCGGCGACGAGGCCCTGGCGGACCTGCTCGCCGAGCTGCGCGCCTACCCGGGGCAGGCGCCCGGGGCGGCGGCGCGCCTGGCCGGCGAGCACCCGGGGGTGCTGATGCCCTTCCTGGTCCATACCCCGGCCGGCGTGCTGCACCTGATCAGCACCACCACCGTGTTCGGCTCGCCCGCCGACATCACCTTGCAGGAACTGGCGCTGGAGACCTTCTTTCCCGGCGACGAAGCCACGGCACAGGCGCTGCGCGCGCTCGCCGCTACCATGGCTGCATGAACCAGCGCCAGAACCGGACTCCGATCTCCACCGCCCTGCTCCAGCAGCTCGCCGCCATCGCCACCCGATGGCCGAGTCCGAAGGTCCGGCGCCTGCACATCCCGCAGCGCCCCGGCGAACCGGGCGAACACGACGCCGAGTTCTGCGCCATCGAGCTGGAAGACGGCGCCTTCGGCCTGTCCTACATCCTGCTCGGGGGCACGCTCGACCACCTGCTCGCCCGGCACGGCAGCGACCGGCACGACGCGCTGGCGGGCGCCGACCCGATGGCACTGGCGCAGCGGCTGGCCGGTGGCGACGAGGTGGAGCGCGCGGTCGCGCTGGCCGCGGTCAACGCGCTGACCGACTCGGTCTGGCGACGCATCGGCTACACGCCACCGCCGGCCGGCAACTCGCTGGGCGATGTGGTGCTCGGTCCGCAGGACCACCTGGGCATGATCGGTTTCTTCCCGCCGCTGGTGCGGCGTGTCGACGAAGCCGGCGGACGCCTCACCGTGGTGGAGATGAACGCGGAGATGGTGGCGCGGCAGCGGGAGCGTTTTCCGAAGGTCCACATCACGCTGGACCGCTCGGCGCTGGCCGCCTGCAACACCGTGGTCGGCACCTCGACCATGCTGCTCAACGATTCTCTGGACGAGATGCTGGCGGCGGCACCGAACGCCACACGCTTTGCCGTCATCGGCCCCTCGGCCGGGCTCTGGCCCGACGCGCTGTTTGATCGTGGCGTGACGCTGTTGGGCGGCACGCAGGTGGTCGATGGCGCCGCCTTCGCCGAGGCCATGGCCACCGGTGCGTCGTGGAGTTCTGCCAGTCGCAAGTTTGCGATTGCGCGCGACGGCTGGCCGGGCTGGGCGGCCCTCACGGGCGGCCCGGCCTGAAACGGACACCCGATCAGAAGGTGCGCGTTTCGTTGCGGCTGCCCGCCGCGATGGACAGTCCCCATTGCGCAAAGGTGATGGTGGAACCGTCGGAGGAGCCGTTGAAGCGCACGCCCAGCGCCTCCTCACCATCGATCCAGAGCACCTGGCTGGTGGTGGCCCCCTGCGACACGGCCACGGGCACCCGCTGGATCACTTCCCCCCGGGTCATGCCAGGGCGCAAGGCCAGGAAGGCCTGGTAGAGGGTGCCGGTGCCGCCACCGCCATTGCCCGCAAAGCGGAAGGTGCGCAGATAGGAGCGCCCGGTGGTGCGGTCGGTCCAGCGGGCCGTCGCGATCCGGTCGCCGGAGAAAGTCACCTCCAGGATTTCTGTATCGGTCTCCCAGCGCAGCACCGAGGCCGAGGTACCGGACACCGGCGCCCGGTTGACCAGGCGCTGCACATCGTCCCGGGTCATGCCGGCGCGCAGGTCGTTGAAGGCGGCGTAGAGCGGCTGGTCGTCGTCGTCATCGCCACCACCACAACCGGCCAGCGCCAGCCCGAGGCCGGACAGAAGACCCAGACCCAGCTGGCGACGGCTCAGCGTGGGATAGCGGAATGGCTTGTTCATTGTGAGTTCCTCCTGATGTATTGAAAGGCGTGGCAGGACGTCCCGCCACGTCCGGGCCGGATGTTAGCGGCGGCCACCCTGTGCCAAACCGTCACCAGCCATGAAAAACGGCCCCGAAGGGCCGTTTTTCATTCATCGAAGGGATGCCGATCAGGCCACCGTCTTCGCGGTCTCCACGTACTCCTCGATCTGGTCGAAGTTCATGTACTTGTAGATCTGGTCGGCCTTGGCGGTGATCACGCCGGTGGCGGCCAGGTACTCTTCCTTGGTCGGCAACTTGCCCAGCTTGGACGCCACGGCGGCCAGCTCGGCCGAGCCCAGGAACACGTTGGTGTTCTTGCCCAGGCGGTTCGGGAAGTTGCGGGTGGAGGTGGAGATCACCGTCGCGCCTTCGCGCACCTGGGCCTGGTTGCCCATGCACAGCGAGCAGCCGGGCATTTCGGTGCGGGCACCGGCGGCGCCGAAGTTGGCGTAGTGGCCTTCCTTGGTCAGTTCGGCCGCATCCATCTTGGTCGGCGGTGCCACCCACAGCTTGACCGGGATGTCGCGCGCGCCGCCCAGCACGGTGGCGGCCGCGCGGAAGTGGCCGATGTTGGTCATGCACGAACCGATGAAGGCCTCGTCGATCTTGGTGCCGGCGACTTCGGACAGGAACTTGGCGTCGTCCGGATCGTTCGGGCAGCAGACGATCGGCTCGGTGATATCGGCCAGGTCGATCTCGATCACGGCGGCGTATTCGGCGTCCTTGTCGGCTTCGAGCAGCTCGGGCTTGGCCAGCCAGGCCTCGACCTTCTCGATGCGGCGCGCCAGGGTCTTCGCGTCCTGGTAACCGTCGGCGATCATGTTCTTCATCAGAACGATGTTCGACTTCAGGTACTCCTGCACCGGCTCCTTGTTGAGCTTGATGGTGCAGCCGGCGGCCGAGCGTTCGGCGGAGGCGTCGGAGAGCTCGAAGGCCTGTTCCACCTTCAGGTCGGGCAGACCTTCGATTTCCAGGATGCGGCCCGAGAAGATGTTCTTCTTGCCGGCCTTGGCCACGGTCAGCAGACCGGCCTTGATAGCGTACAGCGGGATCGCGTGCACCAGGTCGCGCAGGGTGACGCCGGGCTGCATCTGGCCCTTGAAGCGGACCAGCACCGACTCGGGCATGTCCAGCGGCATCACGCCGGTGGCGGCGCCGAAGGCCACCAGACCGGAACCGGCTGGGAAGGAAATGCCGATCGGGAAGCGGGTGTGCGAGTCACCGCCGGTGCCCACGGTGTCGGGCAGCAGCAGGCGGTTGAGCCAGCTGTGGATCACGCCGTCGCCCGGGCGCAGGGACACGCCGCCGCGGCTGCTGATGAAGGCCGGCAGTTCGCGGTGGGTCTTCACGTCCACCGGCTTCGGGTAGGCCGCCGTGTGGCAGAAGGACTGCATCACGAGGTCGGCCGAGAAGCCCAGGCAGGCCAGGTCCTTCAGCTCGTCGCGGGTCATCGGGCCAGTGGTGTCCTGCGAACCGACGGTCGTCATCTTGGGCTCGCAGTAGGTGCCGGGGCGCACGCCCTGGCCTTCCGGCAGGCCGACGGCGCGACCGACCATCTTCTGTGCCAGGGTGAAGCCGGCCTTGCTCTCGGCGGGCGCCTGCGGCAGGCGGAACTGGGTCGAGGCGGGCAGGCCCAGGAACTCGCGCGCCTTGGCGGTCAGCGAGCGTCCGATGATCAGGTTGATGCGGCCGCCGGCGCGCACTTCGTCGAACAGCACGTCGCTGCGCAGCTTGAACTCGGTGACGGTCTCGCCGTTCTTGACGATCTTGCCGTCGTAGGGCATGACTTCGATGACGTCGCCCATCTCCAGCTTGGAGACGTCCACTTCGATCGGCAGCGCGCCGGAGTCTTCCTGCGTGTTGAAGAAGATCGGAGCGATCTTGCCGCCCAGCGTGACGCCTCCGAAGCGCTTGTTCGGCACAAACGGAATGTCCTGGCCGGTGGCCCAGATCACGCTGTTGGTGGCCGACTTGCGCGACGAACCGGTACCAACCACATCACCCACGTAGGCAACCAGGTGGCCCTTCTTCTTCAGGTCTTCGATGAACTGCATCGGGCCGCGCTTGCCGTCTTCTTCCGGCTTGAAGGCCGCGTCAGGACGCGTGTTCTTCAGCATCGCCAGGTAGTGCATCGGGATGTCGGGACGGCTCCAGGCATCGGGAGCGGGCGACAGGTCGTCGGTGTTGGTCTCGCCGGGCACCTTGAACACGGTGACGGTGATGCTCTTGGGCACTTCGGGGCGGGTGGTGAACCACTCGGCGTCGGCCCACGACTGCATGACTTCCTTGGCCTTGGCGTTGCCGGCCTTGGCCTTCTCTGCGACGTCGTTGAAGAAGTCGAACATCAGCAGGGTCTTCTTCAGACCTTCGGCGGCGACGCCTGCCACTTCGGCGTCGTCCAGCAGCTCGATCAGCGGGTGCACGTTGTAGCCACCCACCATGGTGCCCAGCAGCTCGGTGGCCTTGGCCTTGGAGATCAGGGCGACCTTTTCGTCACCGTGGGCCACGGCGGCCAGGAACGAGGCCTTGACCTTGGCGGCGTCGTCCACGCCCGGCGGCACGCGGTGCGTCAGCAGGTCCAGCAGGAAGGCGTCTTCACCGGCGGGCGGGTTCTTGATCAGTTCGATCAGGGCGGCGACCTGCTTGGCGTCGAGCGGCAGCGGGGGAATGCCCAGGGCGGCGCGTTCAGCGACGTGGGCGCGGTAGTCGGTCAGGAAGGTCGACATGGCGTTCTCCGGTGGGGTGGGTGATGGTTGGTGTTCGAAAGTCATGCAAGAAACCAGCCGCGCACGGTCTCGGGCAGGGCATGCCCGGTCTGGTGCGCGCGCTCGATCACTTGCCAGTAATAGCGGTAGCTGGCGCGGTCGTGCAGCCGGCCTTCGTGCTGCACCGGCGCCCAATCAGCGGCCGCGGCGCGTTCGACGATGGCCAGCGCGGTCTCGATTTCAGCCTCGGCGGGTGAAAACGCGGCGACGATGGCGCGGATCTGGTCCGGGTGGATGCTCCACATGCGGGTGTAGCCGAGTTCGGTGGCCGCCTTGCGCACGGCGTTCTGCAGCGCAGGCAGGTCCTTGAACTCGGTCACCACGTTGTGTGAAGGCACCTTGCCGTGCGCGTGGCATGCCGCCGCCATCTCGATCTTGGCCCGCAGCACGTGCGGGTGGCTGAACTGCCCCGCCAGCGTCATCGCCGAGGCGGGAATCGCCCCGCCGTGGGCCGAGACGAAGTCCATCAGACCGAAGCTCAGGGATGCGACGCGCGGGTGGGCCGCGATGTCGAAGGCGCGGTGCACCGCGGCCGGCGACTCGATCAGCACATGCAGCGGCAAGGCGGCGGCGCCAGCGGCGTCCATGGCCGCCACGGCGCGTTCGACGTCGGCCACCGACTCCACCTTGGGCACCATGAGGTGGCACAGCCGCGCGCCGGCCTGACCGGCAATCGTGGCCACATCGGCCTCGAAGTGGGGATGGTTCACCGGGTGGACCCGGGCGGCGACGCGGGCGGCTGCTGGGGCGCCCAACGCCAGTTCCGTGACCAGGGCCGCGTGCTCGGCCTCACCACCGACGGGCGCCCCGTCTTCGCAGTCGAGCGTGACATCGAAGACGCAGGCGCCGAACTCAGCACTCAGTTCGGCCTGCAGCTGCAGGCTCTTCCTCATCCGCGCCTCGACACCGCTGTAGTGGTCACAGACCGGCAGCGCAAACGCACCGGCCTGGGCCCCAGCAAGGATGTCACGCGGGTGAGGTTTCACGGAGTTACCAGGCGGTTACCAGCTCAGAGGAGGTGCTTGACGCCGTCCTTCTCGCCTTCGAGCTCGGCCAGGGTCTTGTTGATGCACTCTTGCGAGAAGGCGTCGATGGGCAGGCCCTCGACGATCTTGTACTCGCCGCCTTCGCAGGTGACGGGGTAGCCGAACATGACTTCCTTGGGGATGCCGTATTCACCATTGGACGGAATGCCCATGGTGACCCACTTGCCGTTGGTGCCCAGGGCCCAGTCGCGCATGTGGTCGATGGCGGCGTTGGCGGCGGAAGCAGCCGACGACAGGCCACGGGCGGCGATGATGGCGGCGCCGCGCTTGCCCACGGTGGGCAGGAACACGTTGGCGTTCCAGTCGTGGTCATTGATGGTGTCCTTGACAGACTTGCCGTTCACCGTGGCGAAGCGGTAGTCGGCGTACATGGTGGGCGAGTGGTTGCCCCACACGGCCAGCTTCTCGATGTCGCCCACGGCGCAGCCGATCTTGGCGGCGATCTGGCTGGCGGCACGGTTGTGGTCCAGGCGCAGCATGGCGGTGAAGTTCTTGGCCGGCAGGTCGGGGGCCGACTTCATGGCGATGTAGGCGTTGGTGTTGGCGGGGTTGCCGACCACCAGCACGCGCACATTGCGCGAGGCCACGGCGTTCAGGGCCTTGCCCTGGGCGGTGAAGATCTGGGCGTTGGCGGCCAGCAGGTCGGCGCGCTCCATGCCGGGACCACGGGGACGGGCGCCGACCAGCAGGGCGTAGTCGGTGTCCTTGAAGGCGGTCATCGGGTCGCTGTGAGCTTCGATGCCGGCCAGCAGCGGGAAGGCGCAGTCTTCCAGTTCCATGATCACGCCCTTGAGCGCGTTCTGGGCCTTCTCGTCCGGGATTTCCAGCAGCTGCAGGATCACGGGCTGGTCCTTGCCCAGCATTTCGCCGGAGGCGATACGGAACAGCAGGGCGTAACCGATCTGACCTGCGGCGCCAGTGACGGCAACACGGACGGGCTTCTTGCTCATGGTGAAAACTCCAGAAGGGACGTTGGGAAGTTGAAAAATCGGCGGGGTGTGACCCCTTGGATAGCCCCCGAGTGTACCCGCGTAAACCCGTAGGCGTCAATTTGTCTTATGTCTTATATAAGATATGATTGCACACCAAACTGCGGGCCACGACGCTGGGTCGTTCGCCCGTTCATCCACCGACACCATGGCCTCCGCACACCCTTCGCAGCCCGACCTGTCCCCGGAGGACTCGCGTGTGCCCGCCGAATCGGCGGGCACCGGACCGGCCGCGCCTCTTCCGCCAACACCAGCTTTCAGCCCCCTGTACCAGCAGATCAAGTCGCTGATCCTGCGCAGCCTGCAGGCGGGCGAATGGAAACCGGGCGACATGATCCCCAGCGAGTTCGATCTGGCCGCCCGCTTCCGCGTGAGCCAGGGCACGGTGCGCAAGGCGATCGACGAACTGGCCACCGACAACCTGCTGGTGCGCCGCCAGGGCAAGGGCACCTTCGTCGCCACCCACGCCGAACAGCACATCCAGTACCGCTTCCTGCGCGTGCTGCCCGACGCGAGCGCGCCGGAAGCCCAGGGTCCGGCCGAGCGCCGCATCATCGAATGCCGCCGCCTGCGTGGGCCGGCCGAGGTGGCCCGGCAACTCGACCTCAAGGGCGGCGACTCGCTGGTGCAGGTCCGGCGCGTGCTCTCGTTCTCCGGTACGCCCGCCATCCTGGAAGACATCTGGCTGCCCGGCGCGCCGTTCAAGGGCCTGAGCCTCGAAACCCTGTCCAGCGACAAGGGCCCCATGTACGCCCTGTTCGAAGCACAGTTCGGCGTGCGCATGGTGCGCGCGACCGAGAAGATCAAGGCCGTGGCCGCCGATGCCGATGCCGCAGCACTGCTGGGGGTCGAAGTGGGCCACCCGCTGCTGAGCGTGGAACGTCTGGCCTACACCTACAACGACGTGCCGATGGAACTGCGGCGCGGCCTCTACCGCACGGAAACCCGGCACTATCACAACGAACTGAACTGAGTCGCCAACGCGCCGGAGCCCGACATGCCAAGGCCAGATGTCAGGCCTGGGTATGCTGCGTTGCAATAGAATTTCAAGGTTTGTAATTCGGGTTACCACCGAGTTACAAGCTCCCTTCCAACCCCGAACCCCACGGAAGAAAGCCCCACCATGACCGAGTTGACCAAGAAGCGGCCTGAGTTCCGCAACATCAACGCCTTCAAGGATCTGACCACCTACCGCCTGCCTCTGGCCGGCTGGGTGTCGATCCTGCACCGCGCCAGCGGTGGCCTGATGTTCATCCTGCTGCCCCTGATCGTCTGGCTGTTCGACACCTCGGTGTCGTCCGAGATCTCTTACGAACGTTTCAGCGCAGCCTTCTCGGGCGGCATCGGACTGGTTCCCGGCTGGCTGTTCAAGCTGGTGGTGCTGGCCATCATCTGGGCCTACCTGCACCACCTGATTGCCGGCCTGCGCCACCTGTACATGGACATGACGCACTCGGTGACCAAGGAGTTCGGCAAGTCCTCCGCCATCGTGACGCTGGCCCTGTCCATCGGACTGACGCTGATCCTCGGCGCCAAGCTGTTCGGCCTGTACTGATCCCGCGAAAGAAGGAGACCAACATGTCCGTCAATTACGGTTCCAAACGCGTCGTCACTGGCGCCCACTACGGGCTGCGCGACTGGCTCGCCCAACGCATCACCGGCGCGCTCTTCGCCCTGCTGACCCTCATCGTGCTGGCCAAGGTGCTGCTCACCAGCGGCCCTCTGGGCTACGAGGGCTGGGCCGGCATCTTCGCCCCCCAGTGGATGAAGGCACTGACCTTCGCGGCCTTCATCGCCATCGCCTATCACATCTGGATCGGCATGCGCGACATCTGGATGGACTACGTCAAGCCCACCGGCATCCGCCTGGCCCTGCACATCTTCACCATCGTCTGGCTCGTGGCCTGCCTGGGCTGGGCTGTTCAAGTTCTCTGGAGACTCTGATCCATGACCACCACCGCATCCCTTTCCAAGCGCAAGTTCGACGTGGTCATCGTCGGAGCCGGCGGCTCCGGCATGCGTGCCTCGCTGCAACTGGCCCGCGCCGGCCTCAAGGTGGCCGTGCTCTCGAAGGTCTTCCCGACCCGCTCGCACACCGTTGCAGCGCAGGGTGGCGTGTCCGCCTCGCTGGGCAACATGAGCGAAGACAGCTGGGAATACCACTTCTACGACACCGTCAAGGGTTCCGACTGGCTCGGTGACCAGGACGCCATCGAGTTCATGTGCCGCGAAGCGCCCAAGGTCGTGTATGAGCTCGAACACTTCGGCATGCCGTTCGACCGCAACCCCGACGGCACGATCTACCAGCGTCCGTTCGGCGGCCACACCGCCAACTACGGCGAAAAGCCCGTGCAGCGCGCCTGCGCCGCGGCCGACCGCACCGGCCACGCCATGCTGCACACGCTGTACCAGGCCAACGTGTCGGCCAAGACCACCTTCTTCGTGGAGTGGATGGCGCTGGACCTGATCCGCGACGCCAGCGGCGACGTGGTGGGCGTGACCGCTCTCGAAATGGAAACCGGCGACACCTACGTGCTCGAAGCCAAGACCGTGCTGCTGGCCACCGGTGGTGCCGGCCGCATCTTCCAGTCCTCGACCAACGCCTTCATCAACACCGGTGACGGCCTGGGCATGGCCGCCCGTGCCGGCATCGCACTGCAGGACATGGAGTTCTGGCAGTTCCACCCCACCGGCGTGGCCGGCGCGGGCGTGCTGCTGACCGAAGGCTGCCGCGGCGAAGGCGCCATCCTGCTCAACAGCAATGGCGAGCGTTTCATGGAGCGCTATGCGCCCACGCTGAAGGACCTGGCACCGCGCGACTTCGTGTCCCGCTGCATGGGTCAGGAAATCCTGGAAGGCCGTGGCTGTGGTCCCAACAAGGACTACATCCACATGAAGCTGGACCACCTGGGTGCCGACACCATCCACAAGCGCCTGCCCTCGGTGTATGAGATCGGCGTGAACTTCGCCAACGTCGACGTGACGCGCGAGCCGATCCCGGTCGTGCCCACCATCCACTACCAGATGGGTGGCATCCCGACCAACATCCACGGCCAGGTGGTCGAGCGCTTCAACGGTGAAGACCGTCCGGTCAACGGCCTCTACGCGGTGGGCGAATGCTCCTGCGTGTCGGTGCACGGCGCCAACCGCCTGGGCACCAACTCGCTGCTGGACCTGCTCGTCTTCGGCAAGGCCGCCGGCAACCACATCATCGCCAACGTCAACCCCAAGCAGGAGCACAAGGACCTGCCCAAGGACGCCGCCGACAAGACCCTGGCCCGCCTGGCCCGCCTGGACAGCGCCAAGAACGGCGAGTACGCCCAGGACGTTGCCAACGACATGCGCGCCATCATGCAGACGCACGCGGGCGTGTTCCGCAGCCAGGAGTCCATGGACGCCGGTGTGCAGAAGATCAACGCCCTGCGCGAGCGCGTGGGCGCCATCGGCCTGAAGGACAACTCCAAGGTGTTCAACACCGCGCGCATCGAAGCGCTGGAAGTCGAGAACCTGATGGAGGCCGCCCAGGCCACCATGACCAGCGCGGCCGCCCGCAAGGAATGCCGCGGCGCCCACCTGGTGCGCGACTACGAACACGACGTCAACCACCCGACCTGCCCGCTGGGCCGCAACGACGCCGAGTGGATGAAGCACACCCTCTGGTACCAGGACGGCAACAAGCTGGACTACAAGCCGGTGCGCATGAAGCCCCTGACCGCCGAAACGGTGCCCCCGAAGCCCCGCACCTTCTGACCGGAATCAGCGAACACAAGGACACTGAAAAATGGCACAACGCACTTTCAAGATCTACCGCTACGACCCGGACAAGGACGCCAAGCCGTACATGCAGACCATCCAGGTCGAACTGGACGGCACCGAGCGCATGCTGCTGGACGCCCTGATCAAGCTCAAGGCCGTGGACCCCACGCTGTCGTTCCGCCGCTCCTGCCGCGAAGGCGTGTGCGGTTCGGACGCCATGAACATCAACGGCAAGAACGGCCTGGCCTGCCTGACCAACCTGAACACGCTCAAGGGCGACATCGTGCTCAAGCCGCTGCCCGGCCTGCCGGTCGTTCGCGACCTGATCGTGGACATGACGCTGTTCTTCAAGCAGTACCACAGCATCAAGCCCTACCTGATCAACGAGACCCCCGCCCCCGAGCGCGAGCGCCTGCAGAGCCCCGAAGAGCGCGAAGAGCTCAACGGCCTGTACGAGTGCATCCTGTGCGCCAGCTGCTCCACGAGCTGCCCCAGCTTCTGGTGGAACCCCGACAAGTTCGTCGGCCCCGCCGGTCTGCTGCAGGCGTATCGCTTCATCGCCGACAGCCGCGACCAGGCCACCGCCGAGCGTCTGGACAACCTGGAAGACCCGTACCGTCTGTTCCGCTGCCACACCATCATGAACTGTGTGGACGTCTGCCCCAAGAGCCTGAACCCCACCAAGGCCATTGGCAAGATCAAGGAACTGATGGTGCGCCGCGCCGTCTGATCCCGCGTTATATGACCATGAATGCCAGCCCCGGTGACGCCGTGCTCGATGCCCCGGCATTGAGCAAGCTGCGCTGGCGCTGCCGCCGTGGGCTGCTCGAGAACGACCTGTTCATCGAGCAGTTCTTTGCCAGACATGAGTCTGGCTTGACTGTCAGGCAGGCCGAAGCTCTGGGGGTTCTAATGGACCTTTCCGACAACGATCTGCTTGATCTGTTGCTCGGCCGCAAGAAGCCCGAGGGCCTACAGGCCAGTGACGACGTCACTCAGGTGCTGGGCATGCTGCGCGCTGCCCGACGACCCGATTAACCTCTACCAGGAAACCGCATGAAACTCGTAGACAACAAAGCCACCCTGTCGTTCTCCAACGGCAGCCCCAGCGTCGAGATGCCGGTGTACGGCGGCAGCATCGGTCCGGACGTGATCGACATCCGCAAGCTGTATGCACAGACCGGCATGTTCACCTACGACCCCGGCTTCCTGTCCACGGCGTCCTGCCAGTCGGCCATCACCTACATCGACGGCGACAAGGGCGAACTGCTGTACCGCGGCTACCCGATCGAGCAGCTGGCCACCCAGGCCGACTACCTCGACACCTGCTTCCTGCTGCTCAATGGCGAACTACCCAATGAGACGGAGCGAGGCGACTTCCACAAGCTCGTGACCAACCACACGATGGTCAACGAGCAGATGCAGTTCTTCCTGCGTGGCTTCCGGCGCGACGCCCACCCCATGGCCGTGCTGACCGGTCTGGTAGGCGCCCTGTCGGCCTTTTATCACGACAGCACCGACATCAACAACCCCGAGCACCGCCGCATCGCCGCGATCCGCCTGATCGCCAAGATGCCCACGCTGGTGGCCATGTCCTACAAATACGGTGTGGGCCAGCCCTACATGTACCCGCGCAACGACCTGAGCTACTCGGGCAACTTCCTGCGCATGATGTTCGGCACGCCCTGCGAGGACTACAAGGTCAACCCGGTGCTGGAAAAAGCGCTGGACCGCATCTTCATCCTGCACGCCGACCACGAGCAGAACGCCTCCACCTCCACCGTGCGCCTGTGCGGCTCGTCGGGCACCAATCCGTTCGCCGCCATCGCAGCCGGTGTGGCCTGCCTCTGGGGCCCCGCCCACGGTGGCGCCAACGAAGCCTGCCTGAACATGCTGGAAGACATCCAGCGCAACGGCGGCGTGGCCAAGGTCGGCGAGTTCATGAACCAGGTGAAGGACAAGAACAGCGGCGTCAAGCTGATGGGCTTCGGTCACCGCGTGTACAAGAACTACGACCCGCGCGCCAAGCTGATGCAGGAAACCTGCAACGAGGTGCTGGCCGAGCTGGGTCTGGAAAATGACCCGCTGTTCAAGCTGGCCAAGGAACTGGAAAAGATCGCCCTGGAAGACGACTACTTCGTGCAGCGCAAGCTCTACCCGAACGTCGACTTCTACTCCGGCATCGTGCAGCGCGCCATCGGCATTCCTGTCAGCCTGTTCACCGGCATCTTCGCGCTGGCCCGCACCGTCGGCTGGATCGCCCAGCTCAACGAAATGCTGGCCGACCCCGAGTACAAGATCGGCCGTCCGCGCCAGTTGTTCACGGGTGCTGCTCGCCGCGACGTCCCCGCCAGTTTCAAGCGCTGATCCCGCCTTGCCCCACAAAACCCGCCTCTGGCGGGTTTTGTTTTTTGCGGGGCCTGACATCGCCAATGACGATGCCAAAGTCACCTCAAAATCAAGAGAATCCATGAAGTCATCTTGAAACACGATGACTTTCTCATGAACGCCCCCGACCGCGCCTTCACCCGCCGACTTGACCTGACCACGCTGCAGCTGTTCGTGGCGGTGTGCGAGCGCGGCAGCATCGGCAAGGCGGCCGAGACCGAGTTCATGGCACCGTCGGCGGTCAGCAAGCGGCTGTCGGATCTGGAGACCACGGTCGGCACGCCGCTGCTCATGCGCCACGCACGCGGCGTCACGCCCACCCCGGCTGGCCAGAGCCTGCTGCACCACGCCCGCTCGGTGCTGTTCAGCCTCGACAAGATGCAGGGCGAGCTCTCGGAGTACGCCGACGGCGTGCGCGGCCATGTGCGGGTGCACGCCAACATCTCGGCCACGGTGCAGTTCCTGCCCGAAGACCTGGGCGGTTTCATCCGCGCGCACGACGCGATCAAGATCGACCTTGAAGAACACCTGTCCACCGAGGTGCTGCGGGCGGTACAGGAAGGCGCGGCCGACCTGGGCATCTGCCATGTCGGCGGCGACGACCCGATCCAGGGCCTGCAGACCCTGCCCTACCGGCAGGACCGCCTGGTGCTGATCGTGCCGGCCCGCCATCCGCTGACCGGACACACGGCCATGGCCTTCGCCGACAGCCTCGAATGGGACCACGTCGGCCTGCACGCCAACAGTTCCATCTACCGTGCCATGCACGCCGCCGCCACCGCCAGCGGCCGCAACATCCGGCTGCGCATCCGCGTCTCGGGCCTGGACGCCATGTGCCGCATGATCCACAACGGACTGGGCGTCGGCCTGATGCCGCGCCGCGCCTTCGATCTGATGCAG
This sequence comes from Hydrogenophaga sp. H7, assembly GCF_002025745.1. Lineage (NCBI taxonomy): Bacteria > Pseudomonadati > Pseudomonadota > Betaproteobacteria > Burkholderiales > Comamonadaceae > Hydrogenophaga > Hydrogenophaga sp. H7. The sequence goes on from NZ_MCIC01000018.1 coordinate 246,858, forward strand.
GGCGCCGGCGACCTGCAGGCGGTCGATCTCACCGACGACTGGGCCACGCGCCACATCGACCTGGTGGCGCGCGACTTTTCCAGCCTGCCCGTCAGTGCCCGGCTGCTGGTGGACCACCTGTCCACACCGCCCGCCGGGTCCGCAACCCCGACCTAGAATTTCAAGCCCCACAGGAGAACCCCACCCCATGGCCCGCACGCTCTACGACAAGATCTGGGACGAACACGTCGTCCACACGGAGGAAGACGGCACGTCCGTCCTCTACATCGACCGCCACCTGGTGCACGAAGTCACCAGCCCGCAGGCGTTCGAGGGCCTGCGCCAGGCCGGCCGCAAGGTCTGGCGCGTGAGCTCGGTGGTCGCCACCGCCGACCACAACACGCCCACCACCGGCTGGGAACTGGGCTACGACGGCATCACCGATCCGATCAGCAAGGAACAGATCACCACGCTGGACAGCAACATCAAGGAATTCGGCGCTGCGGCGTTCTTCCCCTTCATGTCCAAGCGCCAGGGCATCGTGCACGTGATCGGCCCCGAGAACGGCGCCACCCTGCCCGGCATGACCGTGGTCTGCGGCGACTCGCACACCTCCACCCATGGCGCCTTCGGCGCGCTGGCGCACGGCATCGGCACCTCGGAAGTCGAGCACGTGATGGCCACGCAGACCCTGCTGGCCAAGAAGGCCAAGAACATGCTGGTCAAGGTCGAGGGCCAGCTCGCCAAGGGCGTGACCGCCAAGGACATCGTGCTGGCCATCATCGGCAAGATCGGCACCGCCGGCGGCACGGGCTACACCATCGAGTTCGCCGGCAGCGCGATCCGCTCGCTGTCCATGGAAGGCCGCATGACGGTCTGCAACATGGCCATCGAAGGCGGTGCGCGCGCCGGTCTGGTGGCCGTGGACGAGAAGACCATCGAATACGTCAAGGGTCGCCCGCTGGCCCCGACCGGCGTGGAGTGGGACCAGGCGGTCGCCTACTGGAAGTCGCTGCACTCGGACGCCGACGCGGTGTTTGACGCCGTGGTCGAACTCGATGCGACGCAGATCCTGCCGCAGGTCACCTGGGGCACCTCGCCCGAGATGGTGCTGGGCGTGGACGCCCGCGTGCCCGATCCCGAGAAGGAGAAGGACGCCAGCAAGCGCGGCGCCATGGAGCGGGCGCTGACCTACATGGCGCTCGAACCGGGCAAGCCGCTGGCCGACATCTTCGTCGACAAGGTCTTCATCGGTTCCTGCACCAACAGCCGCATCGAAGACATGCGCGAAGCCGCCGCGGTCGTCAAGAAGCTGGGCCAGAAGGTCGCGAAGAACATCAAGCTGGCCATGGTCGTGCCGGGCTCCGGTCTGGTGAAGGAACAGGCCGAGCGCGAAGGCCTGCACGAGATCTTCAAGGCCGCCGGCTTTGAATGGCGCGAGCCCGGCTGCTCGATGTGCCTGGCCATGAACGCCGACCGGCTGGAGCCGGGAGAGCGCTGCGCCAGCACCAGCAACCGCAACTTCGAAGGCCGCCAGGGCGCTGGTGGCCGCACCCACCTGGTCTCGCCTGCGATGGCCGCCGCCGCCGCGATCCACGGTCATTTCGTCGACATCCGCACCATCGCCTGAACGTCTTTCCCGAGCACTTTCCCAAGGAGCCCACCATGTCCTCGTTCAAGACCCTGCTCGCCACCGCCACCCTGATGTCCCTGGCCGCCTGCAGCACCAACACCGTGCAAGGTGTCAAACAGGACGCCCACGTCGTCAAGGACAAAGCCATCGAGGTCAAGGACGTGGTGGTCGACAAGGCCATCGAGATCAAGGACAAGGCCGTCGAGGGCGGCAAGTCCGCCGGCCAGGCGGTCGGCTCCGGGCTGGAGAAAGCCGGCGAAGCCGTCAAGGGCGCGACCAACTGAACATCCACACCATGCAGACATTCACCATTCACCAGGGCCTCGTGGCCCCCATGGACCGCGAGAACGTCGACACCGACGCGATCATCCCCAAGCAGTTCCTCAAGTCGATCCGCAAGACCGGCTTCGGCCCCAACCTGTTCGACGAGTGGCGCTACCTGGACCAGCCGGGCGAACCCGGCGTGCCCGAAAGCGCACGCAAGCCCAACCCGGACTTCGTGCTGAACCAGCCGCGCTATCGTGGCGCCTCGGTGCTGCTCACGCGCCGCAACTTCGGCTGCGGCTCCAGCCGCGAACACGCGCCCTGGGCCATCGACCAGTACGGCTTCCGCGCCATCATCGCGCCCAGCTACGCCGACATCTTCTTCAACAACTGCTTCAAGAACGGCCTGCTGCCCATCGTGCTGAGCGAGCCACAGGTGGACCAGCTGTTCAACGACGTGTACGCCTTCCCGGGCTACCAGCTGACCATCGACCTGGAGCGCCAGGTCATCGTCAAGCCGCAGGGTGAAGAAATCCCCTTCGAGGTCAACGCCTTCCGCAAGTACTGCCTGATCAACGGGCTGGACGACATCGGCCTGACGCTGCGCCACAAGGACAAGATCGAGGCGTTCGAGAAAGAGCGCCTGGCGACCAAGCCCTGGCTCGCGCACACCATGTAATCCACTTCAACAGCAAGACACAATGAAAATCGCAGTTCTCCCCGGTGACGGCATCGGCACCGAAATCGTCGCCGAAGCGGTCAAAGTCCTCGACGCGCTCGACCTGAAGTTCGAGATGGAATCGGCCCTGGTCGGTGGCGCCGCCTACGACGCGCACGGCCACCCGCTGCCCGAGTCCACGCTCAAGCTGGCCAAGGAAGCCGACGCCATCCTGTTCGGCGCCGTCGGCGACTGGAAGTACGACAAGCTCGACCGCCCGCTGCGCCCCGAGCAGGCCATCCTGGGCCTGCGCAAGAACCTGGGCCTGTTCGCCAACTTCCGCCCCGCCATCTGCTACGAGCAGCTGGTCGGCGCCTCCAGCCTCAAGCCCGAGCTGATCGCCGGCCTGGACATCCTGATCATTCGCGAGCTGACCGGCGACATCTATTTCGGCCAGCCGCGGGGCCGCCGCGAGGCCCCGGACGGCGAGTTCAAGGGCGCGCCCGAGGCCTTCGACACCATGCGCTATTCCAAGCCCGAGATCGAGCGCATCGCCCACGTCGCCTTCCAAGCCGCGCGCAAGCGCAACAAGAAGGTCACCTCGGTCGACAAGGCCAACGTGCTGGAAACCTTCCAGTTCTGGAAGGACACCATGATCGAGGTGCATGCCCAGTACCCCGACGTTGAACTGCAGCACATGTACGTCGACAACGCCGCGATGCAGCTGGTCAAGGCACCCAAGGCGTTCGACGTGGTCGTCACCGGCAACATGTTCGGCGACATCCTGTCCGACGAGGCCTCGATGCTGACCGGCTCGATCGGCATGCTGCCCTCGGCCTCGCTCAACAGCAGGAACCAGGGCCTGTACGAGCCCAGCCACGGCAGCGCGCCCGACATCGCCGGCAAGGGCATCGCCAACCCGCTGGCGACCATCCTGTCGGCTGCCATGATGCTGCGCTTCTCGCTCAACCAGGAAGAAGCCGCCCAGCGCATCGAAGCCGCGGTGCAGAAGGTGCTGGCCCAGGGCCTGCGCACCGGCGACATCTGGAGCGAGGGCACGACCAAGGTCGGCACCGTGGAGATGGGCGACGCGGTGGTGAAAGCGCTGTAACGCCCCCCTGCGCCGCTGCGCGGCTTCCCCCCTCTCTGGCGCGCCTGCGGCGCTGGGAGGGGGGACGCACCCTGTGGCCCGGCGGAGCCGGTCCCACGGGTGCCCTGGAGGCAGACACGCGTTCCTCAAGGTTTTTGGGGTCTGGTCACAATGAATGCTTTCCTGCTCTTGGCCTGCCCGTGTCCTCCCCCCTCTTCTCCTTCGACAACTCCTACGCGCTGATGGAGGGCATGTCCGTGCCCTGGCAGCCGGCGGCGGTGCCGGCGCCGCGCTGGCTGCACCTGAACCGTGGGCTGGCCGACGAACTCGGGCTCGATGCCGATGCCCTGGCGTCCGACGAGGGCCTGGCGGTGTTCGCGGGCAACCGCGTGCCCGAGGGTGCCACGCCAATTGCGCAGGCCTACGCCGGCCACCAGTTCGGCGGCTTCTCGCCACAGCTGGGTGACGGTCGCGCGCTGCTGCTGGGTGAGGTGCTGGACGCTCGAGGACAGCGCCGCGACATCGCGTTCAAGGGCTCGGGGCGCACACCGTTCTCGCGCGGCGGCGACGGCAAGGCGGCCGTCGGGCCGGTGCTGCGCGAGGTGCTGATCAGCGAGGCCATGCACGCGCTGGGCATCCCCACCACGCGCGCACTGGCGGCCGTGGCCACCGGTGAAACCATCCGCCGCGAGCGCCCGCTGCCCGGTGCCATCCTCACGCGCGTGGCGGCCAGCCACATCCGCGTCGGCAGCTTCCAGTTCTTCGCCGCGCGCAACGACACCGAACGCGTCCAGCAGCTCGCCGAACACGCCATCGCCCGCCACGACCCGGCGCTGGTCGGCCGCGAGGACCGGCTCCTCGCTTTCTACGAGGCCGTGGTGCAGCGCCAGGCGAAACTGGTCGCGTTGTGGATGTCGGTCGGCTTCATCCACGGCGTGATGAACACCGACAACATGACGGTCTCGGGCGAAACCATCGACTACGGCCCCTGTGCGTTCCTGGAGGCCTACGACCCGCAGACGGTCTTCAGCTCCATCGACACCCACGGCCGTTACGCCTTCGGCAACCAGCCGGGCATCGCGCAGTGGAACCTCGCGCGGCTGGCCGAAACCCTGCTGCCACTGTTCCACACCAACGACGAGCAGGCCGTGGCCGCCGCCACCCGGGTGCTGGACGGCTTCGGCGGGCATTTCGACCGGCACTGGCTGAACCTGCACCGCCTCAAGCTGGGCCTGCGCAGCGACAGCGCCGACGACGAGGCCGACCGCGCCCTGGTCAACGAGTTGCTGCAGCGCATGCACGAACACCATGTCGACTTCACGCTGGGCTTCCGTCGCCTCTCGGCCGTGCTGCGCGAGGCGCCGCGGGACTGGCTCGTGCTCTGGGGCGATCAGCCCGCCGTCGCCGGCGATTGGCTGGCGCGCTGGCAGCAGCGCCTGACCGCGCAAGGCGAGCCGGCGCACGAAGTGGCCGCCCGCATGGACGCCACCAACCCGCTGTTCATCCCGCGCAACCACCTGGTCGAGAACGCACTGGACGCCGCCAGCGAGTCCGGCGACCTGCGGCCTTTCGAGCGTCTGCTGGCCATCGTGACCGACCCCTACACCGAGCGCAGCGAACACGCCCCGGCCGCCCTGCCCGGCACGCCCGAACAGACCCAGGGTTACCGCACCTTCTGCGGCACCTGAAAGGAGCTTCCCATGAGCACCGGCACCGTCCGCTTCCACCGCATCCTCAAGGCGCCGCCCGAGCGCGTCTACCGCGCTTTCCTCGACCCCGACGCGATGGCCAAATTCCTGCCGCCGCACGGCTTCACCGGCCGCGTGCTGGAGATGGACGCGCGCGTCGGCGGCGTCTACCGCATGCAGTTCACCAACTTCTCCAGCGGCCACACGCACGCCTTCGGCGGCAAGTACCTGGAACTGGTGCCGAACGAGAAGATCGTCAACACCGACCTCTTCGACGACCCCAACCTGCCCGGCCAGATGATCACCACCATCAGCCTCAAGGCCGTCTCCTGCGGCACCGAGCTGACGGCCGTGCAGGAAGGCATCCCCGAGGCCATTCCGGTCGAGATGTGTTACCTCGGCTGGCAGGAGACGCTGGCGCTGCTGGCCCAGCTGGTCGAACCCGAAATCCCGGGTTGAACAGGCCCCCACGCTCCGCCGCTGCGCGGGTCGCTGCCCCCCGAGGGGGCTGTTTCGGCTTGGGGCGGCCCGGCGCCGAAACTCACTTCGTGGGCAGCGCGCGCACTCGCTGCGTCGCCTCGCTGTCCACCGACAGCGGCTGGTGGCCCCGCGCGCTCAGGTAGCGCTCGCTGAACAGGCCGAACCAGGCGTCCAGCGCGTCGGCGGCGGCGTAATCGCCGGCCAGGTCCAGGCACATCGCCGCAACCTCGGCGGTGCAGAAGTGGTGGTCCTGCGCCGAGCGTCGCAGCTTGTAGCGCGAGGCGTGCGCCGGTTGCAGCCCCAGCACCGGCGCGCTGTCCAGCCAGGGGCTCTTGCGGAACATCTTGCGCGCCTCGGACCAGGTTCCGTCCAGCAGCACGAACAGCGGCCGGCGCCCGTCGTCCACCACCGGCGCCGTCACGGCGCGCGACGGCGCGGCGTACTCGGTCGGGAACACCACATGGGGTCGCCATTGCGGATCGGCCAGCAGCGCCAGCAGGGCGGGGTCGACCTCGGTGCGCGACCAGCCGAAGGCCCAGGTGTCGGGCACCACGTCGGCGATCAGCCAGCCGGTGTTGGTGGGCTTGAGGGCCTCGATGTCACCCAGCAGCAGGCAGAAGCCCGCGTTCGACGGCACCACCGGCCGCAGCGCGCAGATGCAATGGGTGGCGGGCAGGCGGCAGCCGCTGCAGCGCACCAGGCCGGCGCCGCGGGCGACATAGGGCTTGCTGGACGCCGCCAGGCGCAGCGTGCGCTGGCGCGCGACCGCGTGGGGAAAGGAGGGAGCGACGGCTTCCGGGGTGGCAGGAGACATCCGTCAAATGTATGCTCCCCGCGATGAACATCCTGACCTCCCTCGACGCCCTGCGCGCGCTCTACGACCCGGTGCGCGAGCGCTCGTCCAAGAAAGAGATTCCGCAGCTCGACGCTCACGCGCGCCGCTTCATCGGGCTTTCGCCCTTCGTGGTGATCGGCAGCGGCGATGCCGCGCACGGCATGGACACCTCACCGCGCGGTGGTGCGCCCGGCTTCGTGCACGCGCCGGACGTCCACACCCTGCTGATCCCCGACGCGCCGGGCAACAACCGGCTGGACACGCTGGAGAACATCGTGCGCGGCGGCGAGGAAGGCGCGCCGGTCGGGCTGCTGTTCCTGATCCCGGGCGTGGACGAAACCCTGCGCGTGAACGGCCGCGCCCTGCTCAGCACCGACCCGGACGATCTGCAGCGCTGCGCCGAACCGCACCGCCTGCCCAAGCTCGCGATCCGGGTCACCGTGCAAGCCTGCTACCTGCACTGCGCCAAGGCGCTGATGCGCTCGCACCTCTGGGACGCACAACACCAGGTCGAGCGTTCAGCGCTGCCCAGCATGACCGAGATGATGCGCGACCAGATCCGCGAATTCCGCGGCGAGGAGGTCGCCGCGGAAACGCAGGAGCAGATGCTCGAGCGCTACCGCCAGACGCTCTGACGGCGCGGCGGCGGCCGCGCCTCAGGGCAGGAAGTTCAACCCCTCGGGCAGCGGCGGCACCAGCGGCACCTCGAACAGCGGCCCGGGCCCGTCGGGGTCGATCACCAGGCTGCCGCCACTGCGAAAGAACTCCGCGATCTGCGTCTGCGCCAGCACCGCGATGGTCGGACCCGCCGGGCTCGCCAGCCCGGTCAGGAAGGTGTGCGGGTTCTTCGGCACCGCCGGGTTCGCGGCGAAGGCCAGGTCGTTGCGGAAGTAGGTGGTCTGCGCCTGCAGGCCACCGGCGCGCACGATGGCGGTGGTGGTCGGGTTGGGCACCGTCTGGTCGCCCTTGGCCATCTGCAGGATCACCGGCTTGGCCGCGCTGCCCGGCAGCGGCTGCTGGCGGATCAGGTGGGCGTAGGACACCGGGTTGCCCGCCTGCTGCACCCACTCCCAGCGGTCGATCACCTGCGCGATCTCCATTGCGCCCGGCACGTTGTTGACCACCGGCGGCAGGTCGCGCAGCGGCATGTTCTCGAAGAAGTTGAACGGCACCGGCAGGCTGGCCGACGGCGGCAGGTTCAGCAGCTGCGGCACCCGGGTGGCCAGCGCAAAGCCGGTCAGGCCGCGGAACGCGCCCAGCCGCGCCACCTCGGTGATCGAACCGCCCGGCACATTGGGCACACCCGCCTGGATGGACGGCTCGACGCCCAGCAGGATGGTGCCGTAGATGCCGCCAAAGGACTGGCCGGCGTAGTAGATGCGCTGGGCGTCCAGGTCGGCGCTGCCATCGCCTTCGACATCGATGCCCGCCTCCACCTGGCGCACCAGCTGCATCAGGTCGATGGCGGTCTGGCGCAAGCCGTCGCGGCTGGAGACCGCGGTGCGCGGCGGCGCGGCGCTCGATCCCTCGGTGCTGTCGATGGCGCCGTTGCCGTCCTGGTCGAAGCCGCGGCCGCCGGAAGGCACCGACACCACACCGCCGGCGGTGGTCAGGTTGAGCACGCCGGCCGCGCCGCCGCCGTGGCCCACCACGTTGATCGACAGCGTCGCAATGCCGCGCGAGGCCAGCACGGAGGCCACCGTCCACGGCGCGCCGAACATGCTGTCGGTGAAACCGTGGCCGAAGATGGCCACCGGCCAGCCCGCCGCGGGTTTGGCGCCGGCCGGCAGGAAGAGCTGGAACACCAGCTCGTTCGTGCCCTGCGGTTGCGGCCGGCCCACCAGCGTCGGGGTCGCGGGGATGTACTGGCCGGCGGCGAGGTAGTTGGGCGACTGGTAGCGGCCGTAGGCGATCAGGCCGACGGCGCCGGGCACCACATAGAGCGCACCCAGCGGCACGGCCTGCGGCGCCAGCGCGCCCGGGGCGGCCCCGACCTGGCGCTGCAGGTCGACCGCCGCCACACCGTTCAGCGGAAACACCGCGCGCACCGGTGCGCCGGCCGCGCTGCCGATCATGAAGTCCACCGGCGCCGGGTTCGTTGCCTTGATGCGGCGCATCACCTTCACCAGGTCCCCGGTGGCGCTCTGCGTGGTGAACACCGAGGCCGCCGCCACCGCCAGCCCGCGCCCCAGGCGCACCGCCGACGCCCCTTCGTGCATCTCGCGGTGGTGTTCGGCGCGGTGGCGCCCGCCGCCCAGCGCGGCACCGGGCACGATGCGCCGGCCCCTGGTGTCGCGCACGCCGTTGGTCACCACCAGCACGTAGCGCGAGCGCTCGGCCAGCAGCTCGTCGGGCTCGAACACCAGCGTGCGCGTGGCCGGGTCCCACAGCACCTGGTTGATGCCCACCTTCTGGCCGAAACCGCGCAGGGTCTGCGTGTCGCCCAGGTTGTAGAGGAACACGGTCTCGCTGCTGACCGAGGCCACATCGATGTCGCCGGTGAACGGCACCGTGATGCGCGGCTGGGTCGAGAAGCCGTCCAGCGTGTTGATCACGTCGATGTCCTGGCAGTCGCTCACCCGCACCGCGCAGTCGGGCCGGGGCAGGTTGACGCGGCGGAAGGTCGCGTTGCCGAAGTCGACCACCGTGTGGCGGTTGCTCGGGAACGGACCGGCCGTGTCGTCGTCGCGCACCGACACGTTCTGCGTGAACGCGGCGGCGGGCAACGACACCAGGGGCAGCACCAGGGACAGCGACAGCAGCAGGCGACGGGAAGCAACGGCCATGGCAGGACTCCTCTGTGTTGGAATGGACCCCGCTTGTACGCCGAAAGACTTCGTCCGGCCAGAGGGGATCACCGGTGGCAGGCCCGCCGGCTGTCACCTTGGTTGCGTATGCTGGAGGTCGTTTCTTGTTCTTTCCTCTCTAGATCCTGCCGTGAACGACCTCAACCCCGTCATCGCCCTGCTCGGGCGCCGCATTCGCCTCGCTGTCATCGGCGGCGGCCCGGGCTCCTTCATCGGGCCCATCCACCGCATGGCAGCCCGCCTGGACGACCGCTACGACATCGTCGCCGGCGTGCTCTCGTCCGACCCGCAGCGCTCGGTGGCCGCCGGCCTGGCGATGGGCCTGGCCCCGGACCGCTGCCACCCCGATCTGTCCACCCTGCTGGCGGTCGAATCGCAGCGCCCCGACGGCATCGACGCGGTCGCGATCATGACGCCCAACGACGGCCACTTTCCCGCTGCGATGGCGGCGCTGGAGCACGGCTTCGACGTCATCTGCGACAAGCCCATGACCAACACCCTGGCGGAGGCGCAGACGCTGCTCGAGAAGGTCCAGGCCAGCGGCCGGGTGTTCTGCCTGACCCACAACTACAGCGGCTACCCGATGGTGCGCCAGGCGCGCGCCATGGTGGCCGACGGCCAGCTCGGCGAGATCCGTCTGGTGCAGGTGGAGTACGTGCAGGGCGGGCGTGCCAAGCCCGGCCCCGGCCGCGTGGCCTGGAAGGCCGACCCGGCGCGCGGCGGCCCTTCGCTGGTGATGGGCGACATCGGCACCCACGCCCACCAGCTGCTGCGCTTCATCAGCGGGCTGGAGGTCGGGGAGGTCGCGGCCGAGCTCGGCTGCGTGGTGCCCGAGCGCAGCGCGCACGACTTCGCCGGTGTGCTGCTGCGCATGGCGGGCGGTGCGCGCGGCAGCTTCTGGGTCACCCAGGCCGCCGCAGGGGTGGAGAACGGCCTGCGCATCCGCGTCAGCGGCTCGCGCGGCTCGCTCGAATGGCAGCAGGAACATCCGCAGGTGCTGGACTTCAAGCCGCTGGACGCCCCCGCCCAGCGCCTGACGCCGCGCGGCCCGGGCGCCCTGCCGCTGGCGCTGCGCGGCACCCGCGTGGCCGCCGGCCACCCCGAGGGCTTCCCCGAGGCCTTCGCCAACCTCTATTCGGACGCGGCCGAGGCCATCGCGGCGCGGCGCACCGGCCAGAACCCCGACCCCTTGGCCCTGCACTTCCCCAACGCGCACGACGGCTGGATGGGCATGCGCTTCGTCGACGCGGTGATCCGCTCGGCGCAGGCCGGTGGCGCCTGGACGGCCGCATGACGCGGCCCACGCGCTCCCGCCGCCAGGTGCTCGGCACCCTGGCCGCCATGGGTCTGGGTGCGCTCAGCGTGGCCCGGGCCGACACCACAGGTCTGCCGACCACCGACTGGCCACAGGCATCGGCCGTGCCCGGCGGCGTGGCCCGGCTGGCCCTCGGCCCAGCCACGGACCGGCCCAGGGCCTGGGCCGGCGAGGCGCCCCTGCTGGTGGTGGGCGATCCGGCGGGCTGGACCGCGCTGGTCGGTATACCGCTGTCGGCCACCCCCGGGGACGCACAGATCGAGGTTGAGACCGGTGGGGGTCGGCGCGCCCTGCCCTACCGGATCGGCCCCAAGGCCTACGCCGAGCAGCGCCTGACGGTGGCCCCACGCACGGTCGAACTCTCGTCCAAGGACCTGGCGCGGCACGAGCGCGAACGGCTCCACCAGCAGGCCGTCATCGCCCGCTTCACCGAACCGGTGCCGCGCGACCTGCGCATGCAGGCGCCGGTGGACGGGCGCCGCTCCAGCTCCTTCGGGCTGCGGCGCGTGTTCAACGGGCAGGCGCGCCAGCCCCACAGCGGCATGGACATCGCGGCCGCGACCGGCACGCCGGTGGTGGCCCCGCTGGCGGCCCGGGTGGCCGACACGGGCGACTACTTCTTCAACGGCCAGACCGTCTGGCTGGACCATGGCGGTGGCCTGCTGTCCATGCTGTGCCACCTCAGCCGCACCGATGTGCGGGCGGGCGATTCGCTGGCGGCCGGCCAGCCGCTGGGCGCGGTGGGCGCCACCGGCCGCGTCACCGGCCCGCACCTGCACTGGAGTGTGCTGCTCAACCGGACCTCGGTGGACCCGGCGTTGTTTATTCACGCTTGATCCCGTTTTTTGGGGCGGGGAATGGCGGCCGGCCGGAGCGCCGCGGGCACAATGCGCGCTCCCCTTGTTGCCCGAATGTCCGCCCCGGAGGCCCCGTGTACCGTTTGCCGCTCGCCATCGCCGTCCTCATCGCCCTGGCGGCGTGCTCATCGACCAAGCGGCAATGGCAGAAGGAAGGTGTGAGCGCCTTCGACACCGCCAACGTGGAGTCGGAGTGCAAGTTCCAGACCGGACTTGCCAAGATCAAGGGCGACCAGGCCGAAGAACTGGTTCGCCACTGCATGCAGGCGAAGGGGTTCCGGCTGAATTGATGGCCCGGCTCAGCCGCCGATGCGCTCCAGGCCACCCATGTAGGGCCGCAGCACCACGGGCACGGTCACGCTGCCGTCGGCGTTCTGGAAGTTTTCCAGCACCGCCACCAGCGCACGCCCCACGGCGAGGCCGGAGCCGTTGAGGGTGTGCACCAGCTCGTTCTTGCCCTGGGCGTTCTTGAAGCGCGCCTGCAGGCGACGCGCCTGGAAGGCCTCGCAGTTGGACACCGAGCTGATCTCGCGGTAGGTGCCCTGCGCCGGCACCCAGACCTCCAGGTCGTAGGTCTTGCTGGCGCCAAAGCCCATGTCACCCGTGCACAGGCTCATCACCCGGTAGGGCAGGCCCAGCGCCCGCAGGATGGCCTCGGCGTGGCCGGTCATCTCTTCCAGCGCCTCGTAGCTCTTCTCGGGGTGCACGATCTGCACCATTTCCACCTTGTCGAACTGGTGCTGGCGGATCATGCCGCGCGTGTCGCGTCCGGCGCTGCCCGCCTCGGAGCGGAAACACGGCGTGTGCGCCGTCATCTTGATCGGCAGGTCGGCCTCGGCCAGCACGGTGTCGCGCACCACGTTGGTCAGCGTCACCTCGCTGGTCGGAATCAGGTACAGCGCCTGGTTCTCCTCAGCGCCCTCCTGCCCGCCCTTGTTCGCCGCGAACAGGTCGGCCTCGAACTTGGGCAGCTGGCCGGTGCCACGCAGGGTGTCGGCGTTGACGATGTAGGGCGTGTAGCACTCGGTGTAGCCGTGCTGCTGGGTCTGCGTGTCCAGCATGAACTGGGCGAGCGCGCGGTGCAGGCGGGCAATGGGGCCGCGCATGAAGGTGAAGCGCGAGCCGGCCAGCTTGGTGCCGGTGTCGAAGTCCAGGCCGAGCTTCTCGCCGATGTCCACGTGGTCGCGGACCGGGAAGTCGAAGGTCTTCGGTGTGCCCCACTGGCGCACCACCACATTGCCCTCTTCGCCCGCGCCCACCGGCACGCTCTCGTGCGGCAGGTTGGGCACGGCCAGCAGCAGGGTCTGCAGCTCGCCCTGGATCACGTCCAGCCGCGCGGCCGAGGCTTCCAGCTCGGCCTTCATCTCGCCCACCTGGGCCATCACCGCGTCGGCCTCGGCGTGTTGTCCCTTGCCCTTGAGCATGCCGATCTGCTTGGAAAGGCTGTTGCGCTGGGCCTGCAGGCTTTCGGTGCGGGTCTGCAGCGCCTTGCGCTCGTGTTCCAGCGCCTGGTAGGCGGACACGTCGAGGTAGGGCTGGGGGTTCTTGCGGGTTTCCAGGCGCGCGACGACGGCGTCCAGGTCTTTGCGGAGTTGGAGGATGTCTAGCATGGGGGAATTGTAGGGACCGGGTTCAGTGCAGATGGTCGATGGCGCCCTCGCCGTCGATCTTCAGCCCCTTGGGCAGCGGGAACTTGATGGTCTCGGTGATGCCGTCGAGCTTGCGCACCGAAATCGCGCCGAGTTCGCGCAGGCGGTCGATCACCTGCTGCACCAGGATGTCGGGCGCCGAGGCACCAGCCGTCAGGCCCACACGTTGCTTGCCATTGAACCATTCGGCCTTCAGCTCGCTGGCGTTGTCGACCATGTAGGCCTCGGTGCCCAGGCGGTGGGCCACTTCGCGCAGGCGGTTGCTGTTGCTGCTGGTCGGGCTGCCGACCACGATCACGATGTCCACCTGCGGGCTCAGCAGCTTGACCGCGTCCTGCCGGTTCTGCGTGGCGTAGCAGATGTCCTGCTGCTTGGGTTCGCGCACCTTCGGGAACCGCGCCTTCACCGCGGCCAGGATGCCCGCCGTGTCGTCCACGCTCAACGTGGTCTGCGTCACCACCGCCAGCAGCTCGGTCTGCTTCGGCTGCACCTTGGCCACGTCGTCGATGTCTTCGACCAGGTGGATGCCTTCGCTGAGCTGGCCCATGGTGCCTTCGACCTCGGGGTGGCCCTTGTGGCCGATCATCAGGAACTCGTAGCCCTCCTTGAACAGCTTGGCCACCTCGACGTGCACCTTGGTCACCAGCGGACAGGTGGCGTCGAAGATGCGAAAGCCCCGCCGCTCGGCCTCCTTCTGCACGGCCTGGCTCACGCCGTGGGCCGAGAACACCAGCGTGGCGCCGGGCGGCACCTCGTCCAGCTCCTCGATGAAGATCGCGCCCTTGTCCTTGAGGTCGTTGACCACGTAGGTGTTGTGCACGATCTCGTGGCGCACGTAGATGGGCCGGCCGAACTTGGCCAGCGCGCGCTCGACGATCTCGATGGCGCGGTCCACACCGGCACAGAACCCGCGCGGCTCCGCCAGAAGGATCTCAGCCCCCACGCTCCCCACTTCGTGTGGTTCGCTGCCCCCCGAGGGGGCCCTCGCTTGCTTGGGGCGGCCCGGCGCAGCGCTCGATTTTTCGCTCATCAGAGCACCCCGATCAGCTGGACTTCAAATTTCACCGGCTGACCCGCCAGCGGGTGGTTGAAGTCGAACAGCACCGCACCGTCCTCGCGCACCTCGACCACGGAACCGGCGTACTGGCCCAGACCGTCGGGTGTGGGGAACTGCACCACGTCGCCCGCGGTGTACTTCTCGTGCGGGTCGCCCAGTTCGTTGAGCAGCTTGCGCGCGACCCACTGGACCATCTCGGGCTGCCGTTCGCCAAAGGCCTCGCCAGCGGCCAGGTCGATCACCGTGGTCGTGCCCTCTTCCAGGCCGATCAGGCGCTGCTCGATGGCGGGCGAGAGCTCGCCGGCGCCCAGGCTCAGGGTGGCGGGCTGGCCCTGCTCGAAGGTGTCGATCACCACCTTGCCCTGCGGGCCGGACAGGCGGTAGTGCAGGGTGAGAAAGGAGCCTTCTTGGACGTGTGTCATGGACAAATGGGGGATGAAACAGGGGGTGCGGCGAACGCAGCGCGCACAGAACGGCCCGGGCGACGGCGCCGGGCGAGGGCCTCTATTGTAAAAACCGGCGACCGCCCCGGCGGCAACAGGGAGTACACACAGATGAATGGACTGGCCGCCACCGGGCTCAAGAGCCTGCCCGCCGACGCGCGCCCGCGCGAAAAACTGCTCAGCCGGGGCCCCGGCGCACTGGGAGACGCCGAGCTGCTGGCGCTGTTGCTGCGCACCGGCATCAGCGGCAAACACGTGATCCAGCTCGCACAGGAACTGCTCGACCGCTTCGATGGCATCGGCGGGCTGCTGCACACCAGCGCGGAGGCGCTCAAGACCGTCAAGGGCCTGGGGCCGGCCAAGCGGGCCGAGGTGGTGGCGGTGCTGGAACTGGCCCGCCGGGCGCTGGCGCAGGAACTGCAGCAGCGCCCGTTGTTCGACAGCCCGAAGGCGGTGCGCGAGTACCTGCAGCTGCAGCTGGGCGCCCGCGCGCACGAGGTGTTCTGCGTGCTGTTCCTGGACAGCCAGAACCGGCTGCTGGCGCTGGAGGAGCTGTTCCGCGGCACCCTGTCGCAGACCTCGGTCTATCCGCGCGAAGTGGTGCTGCGCGCCCTGCACCACCATGCAGCCGCCGTGGTGCTGGCCCACAACCACCCGAGTGGCGAAGCCCGCCCGTCGCGCGCCGACGAATCGCTGACGCAGTCGCTCAAGGCCTCGCTGGCGCTGGTGGACGTGCGGGTGCTGGACCACTTCATCGTCACCCGCGACCAGGCCGCCTCGATGGCCGAAATGGGCCTGGTCTGACAGGTCATGCCCCCTGGGCGAGAATCGCGCCACCATGAAAGTGCGCGCCCTCGCCGACCTCAAGACGCTGCAGAAGGTGATCGCCCAGCGGGCGGCGGCCGAAGCCGCGGCGCGCGAGGCCGAGCGCCTGCACGCGCTGCGCATGGACCGCGAAAAGCGCCTGTTTGAACTGGCGGTCGGCCCGGTGCGGCCCCTGCCCCATCACCGGCGTGTGATCCATCCACCCGCGCCGGTCTCCACCGAGCCGCGGCAGCGGCAGCTCGACGAGCACGCGGTGATGCGCGAGGCGCTGTCGGACGAGTTTGACGTCGAGACCCTGCTGCACACCGACGAGGCGCTGAGCTTCCGCCGACCGGGCCTGGGTCCGGATGTGACGCGCAAGCTGCGCGAGGGTCACTGGAGCATCCAGAAGCACATCGACCTGCACGGCCTGCGCACCGACGAGGCGCGCGAGGCGCTGGGCCGCTTCGTCCGCGAGGCCCACCAGCTGGGACTGCGCTGCGTGCGCGTGGTGCACGGCAAGGGGCTGGGCTCGCCGGGCCGCACGCCGGTGCTCAAGGGCCGGGTGCAGCGCTGGCTGGTGCAGAAGAAGGAAGTGCTGGCCTTCGTGCAGGCGCGGCCGGCCGAGGGTGGCGCCGGGGCGCTGGTGGTGCTGCTCAAGCCGGTGGGGCGCTGAGCCCCGCCGACTCACTGCGGCGTGTTCCGCATCCAGTCGGCGGTCTTGAAGAAGCTCTCGCGCAACCGGGACCGCAGATCTTCAGGCACGCCGGTCTCTCCCATCGCCTGGTCCATGCAGGCCAGCCACTGGTCGCGCTCGACAATGCCGATCTTGAAGGGCATGTGCCGCATGCGCAGGCGCGGGTGGCCGAAGCGGTCTTCGTAGTGCGAGGGGCCGCCGAGCCAGCCGCAGAGAAACCAGAACAGCTTCTGGCGCGCATCGTCCAGCGTGCTGCCGTGCGCCACCCGCAGCTCGTGGTAACCCGGCTCGATGTCCATCAGGTCGTAGAAGCGGTCGACCAGGGCGCGCACACGGGCTTCGCCGCCGATCCATTCGAACGGTGTGGCGGGGGATACGGGGACGGGCGTTTCTTGTTCGTTCATGTTGTTTGAAGTTCAGACTGCAGCTCGACGCAGCGTTTCGACCACCGGGGTGCGCAACACGCTGCGCAGCCCCCACCAGCCCGCCGCCAGCGCCAGCACGCCGCCCGCCAGGCCGCCGGCCAACGGCACCCAGGGCGACGGCTGCCAGCTGAACTCGAAGGCGTATTTCGCCAGCGCCCAGCCGACGGCGATGGCCACCACCGAAGCCAGCACGCCCGCCAGCAGGCCCACACCGAGCAGCTCGACCCGCTGCACGTCGCGCAGCAGCTTCGAACCCGCGCCCACCGCGCGCAGCACCGCGAACTCGCGCTCGCGCTCGCCGCGTGTGGCCGTGATCGTGGCCAGCAGCACCACCAGGCCGGCGGCCAGCGCAAAACCGAACAGGAACTCCACCGCGCTGATCACCTGCCCCAGCACACGCTGCACCTGCGCAATGGTCTGGCTCATGTCGACGTTGGTGATGTTCGGAAACTGGCGCACCAGCGCGTTGTCGAAGGTCTTGTTCGCGTCGGGCACGCGGTAGGCGCTGATGTAGGTGGTCGGCAGATCGGGCAGCTGCGACACCGGGAACAGCACGAAGAAGTTCACCCGCATCGAACCCCAGTCGACCTTGCGCAGGCTGGTGATGCGGCCCTCGACCGGGATGCCCGCCATCTCGAAGCCGAGCCGGTCGCCGAGCTTGAGGCCCAGTTCTTTGGCCAGCCCTTCTTCCACGCTGAGCCCGTCCTGTTCCTCTGGCGTCCAGCGGCCGGCGACGATGTCGTTGTGGACCGGCGGCTGGGCGCTGTGCGAGAGGTTGAACTCGCGCTCGACCAGGCGCTGGGCGCGGTCGGTCTCGAAGTTCTCCGGCTGCACCGCAGCGCCGTTCACGCTCACCAGGCGGCCGCGGATCATCGGGTACCAGTCGTACTGGCCGATACCGCCGTCGGTCAGTGCCTGCCGGAACGGATCGGCCTGCTCGGGCTGGATGTTGATGACGAAACGGTTGGGCGCATCGGGCGGCGTGGCGTTGCGCCAGCTGGCGATCAGGTCGGTGCGCAGCAGCACCAGCAGCACCAGGGCCAGCAGCCCCACCGCGAGCGCGCTGATCTGCACCACGGCGTAGGCCGGCCGGGCGGAGAGCTGGCGCGTGGCCAGCACCAGCGCGCGCGGTGCGGTGCTCTCGTTGACGCTGCGGCGCAGCAGCCAGACGGCCGCCCAGCTCACCAACGCAAACACCGCCACCGCGGCGGCAAAACCACCGACCGCGATGCCGCCGAGCTTGAGGTCGCGGCTGGCGGCCAGCAGCAGCACCGCAAAGCCGGCCACGCCCAGCCCCAGCACCGCCAGCGTGGCGGGCTTGAGCTGTCCGACGTCGCGCCGGATCACCCGCAGCGGCGGCACCTGCGCCAGCTGAAGCACCGGCGGCAGGCCAAAGGCCATCATCAGCGTCAGGCCCATGCCCAGACCGAGCAGCACCGGCCAGATGCTGGCCGCGGGAAGGGCCGACTCGACCAGCCCGGAGAGCAGCAGCACGAACACATAGTGCAACCCGAAGCCCGCCAGCACCCCCAGGCCGCTGGCCACCAGGCCGACCACGGTGAATTCGAAGGCGTAGGCGCGCGCCATGGTGCCCTGCGACAGGCCAAGCACGCGCATCATGGCGCAGTCGTCCAGGTGGCGCTGGGCAAAGCCGCGCGCCGCGATGGCCACCGCCACCGCCGACAGCAGGGCCGCCAGCAGCGCCACCAGGTTGAGGAATTTTTCGGCGCGTTCCAGCGTTTGCTGCATCTCGGGCCGGCCGCCTTCGAGCGACTCCAGCCGCAACCCGCGAATCTCCGGTTTCTTCAGTTCGGCCTCTGCCCAGGCCACGTACTGCTTCACTGCGGGGTCGGCACCCGCCACTGCCAGCCGGTAGCCGACGCGGCTGGCCGGCTGCACCAGGCCGGAAGCGGGCAGGTCGGCGGCGTTGATCATGACGCGCGGCGCGAAGCTCATGAAGCCGGCGCCGCGGTCGGTCTCGACCACGATCACCTTGGCCAGCGTGAGGCTCGCGTCGCCCAGCAGCAGCGGCTGGCCGATCTGGAGCTGCAGCGCCGACAGCAGGGCCGCGTCGACCCAGGCCGTGCCGGGGGCGGGAATGTCGCGGGTGGGCGCGTCGGCCGCCTCGGGGCCGTCGGCCACGCGCAGGCTGCCGCGCAGCGGATACCCAGGTGCCACCACCTTGAGCGCCACGAGGCGCGCCGCGCCGCCCTCTTCGTCACGCGCCCTGCCCATGGTCGGGAAACTCAGGGTCTGCACCGTCTGCAAGCCCAGCTCGGCGGCCTTGGTGGCGAACGCTGGGGGCGCCGGCTGGTCGCTCTGGATCACCGCATCGCCACCGATCAGCGCCCGCGCGTCGCGCTGCAGGCCACCCTGCAGCCGGTCGGCAAAAAACGCCACCGCCGTCAGCGCCGCCACCGCCAGCGTCACCGCCAGCAGCAACAGCCGCAACTCGCCCGCGCGCCAGTCGCGCCAGAGCGAGCGCCAGCCCAGGGACCAGAACGAGACCGGAAGGGAATCAGAAGCAGCAGCCATCCGGCGACCTTACCGCAAGCGCATCAACCGCGCGCGTCCGTATGGATAAGCATGAAACGCAGCCGGGGCGCACATTCCCGTCGAGAATGCCGTGGGTCCGGCTCCGCCGGCCCGCAGGCATTGCCCCTTGAGGGGCGGAGCCGGCTACACGCAGTGAGCCGGCGATGGGGGTGGACCTTATTTCGTGCCGAAGATCCGGTCGCCCGCGTCGCCCAGACCCGGCACGATGTAACCATGTTCGTTGAGCTCGCGGTCCACCGCCGGGGTGTAGATCGGCACGTCAGGATGAGCGTCGTGGAAGGTCTTGATGCCCTGCGGGCAGGTGACCAGGCACACAAAACGGATCGAGCGCGGGTTCGTGGCCTTGAGCCGGTCCACCGCGGCAACAGCCGAGTTGCCGGTGGCCAGCATGGGGTCGAGCACGATCACGTCGCGCTCTTCCATGCCGCTGGGCATCTTGAAGTAGTACTCCACCGCCTTGAGCGTGGCCGGGTCGCGGTACAGGCCGATGTGGCCCACGCGGGCGCCGGGCAGCACCTGCAGCATGCCGTCCAGAAAGCCATTGCCGGCGCGCAGGATGGAGGCCAGCACGATCTTCTTGCCGTCGATCACCGGCGACATCATCTTCTCCAGCGGCGTTTCGATCTCGATCAACTGCATCGGCATGTCGCGCGTGAGCTCGTAGGCCAGCAGCGCCGACAGCTCGTGCACCAGCTCGCGGAAGCTCTTGGTGCTGGTGTCCTTCTTGCGCATCAGCGTGAGTTTGTGCTGGACCAGGGGGTGATCGATGATGTGGACGTCGCGGCTCATGAACGGGGACTCGAAAAAATGAATGGCCAGCCACCCTGGGCTGGCGCTGCCGCAAGTTTATGCCGCGGGGGGCGGCATGTCGTCGAAGACGATGCGCTGGGGGTGCGAGAAGCACAGGAAGCGCCTGTGCGTGGCCCGGCCGACGGCGCACAGGCCCACGCGCTGGGCCACGTGCAGTCCCATTTCGGTGATGCCGCTGCGCGAAACCACCACCGGCACCCCCATCTGGGCCGACTTGATGACCATCTCGCTGGTCAGGCGGCCGGTGGTGTAGAACACCTTTTCGCCTGCGGGCAGCGGCTGCTGCAGGGCCATCCAGCCCGCGATGGTGTCGACCGCGTTGTGGCGGCCCACGTCTTCCACGAACAGCTGCAGGTCTTCGTTGACGAACAGCGCACAGGCGTGCACCGAGCCGGCGGTCTTGTAGGTGCTGTCGTGCAGCCGGATGGTGTTGACGATGTCGTACAGCTGCGACTGACGCAGCGTGGCTTGCGGCGGCAGCACGATGCGGTCCACATCGTCCATCAGGCCACCGAACACACTGCCCTGGCCACAGCCGGTGGTGACCACGCGGCGTGCGGTGCGCTCCTCGATGCGGTCGATGCCCGCGCGCGTCACCACGGCGGCGGCGCCCACGTCCCAGTCGACGGTGATGGACTCGATGTCGTGCACGCCACCCACCAGCCGCTGGTTGAGCAGGTAACCCAGCACCAGCCATTCGGGGTTGGCCCCCAGGGTCATGAGGGTGACCAGCTCGCGCTTGTCCACGTAGACCGTGAGGTCGCGCTCGGCCGGGATGCGGATGGCGCGCGGCTGGCCGGACTCGTCCACCACCGTCACCTCGCGGGTGAGGTCGGCATTGGCCTGCGTCAGGCGCGGCCGCAGCGCAGCAGCTTGGTCGGGAGCGACGGCGTGGGGCAGATCGGCCAGGTTCATGCGGTCGAGGATACGCCGCCGCGCGGGCGGCGACAGCCGTCAGGACTTCTTGGCAGGGGCTGCCGCGGCAGGTGCGGGCGCCGCCGGGGCTGCAGGAGCCGCCGCCGAAGCCGGCGCCGGCCAGACAAAGGGGCCCGGATCGGCGCAGGGCGGCGTGGCCGTGGCCGGCTTGGCCGCCTTGCCCGCGGCGGCCAGGGTCTTCTGGTGGTTGGCCGCCGCCTTGTCCATCGACAGGCAGAGCTTGTAGGCGTCCACCTTGCCGGCGTGTGCGGTCTTGGCCTTGGCCTCCTCGGCCTTGGCCTTGGCGGCGTCGTCCAGCACGGGGGCGGGCAACTTGGCCAGCGCGGCCGTGGACAAGGCGACCAGCGCCATCAGCAGGAATGTCTTCTTCATCATGTCGTCCTCGGGATCAGGCCTTGGCGGGCGCCTGCAGCGGTGCGGCCGGACCGGACTTGCTGCGCTGGGCGGGGATCTTGCCGGCCTTGACGTCGTCATACCACAGCTCGTGGTGTTCCTTGGCCCAGGCCTCGTCCACGTAGCCCGTCTTCATGGCGCCATAGGCGCCCTTGACGCCGACTGTGCCCATGTAGATGTGGCCCATGATGAGCGTCATCATCACCAGTGCGCACACCAGATGCAGCATGTGGGCGATCTGCATGTCGCCACGCAGGTACAGCATGCCCGGCAGCAGCTTGTCCAGGAACAGGCCCGAGCCCACCACCACGATGCCGGGAATGGTCACGCCCCACCAGAACAGACCCTTCTCGCCCGCGTTGAAGCGGTGCGAAGGCACTTCCTTGTCGCTCAGCATGCCACCGGCCTTGCTGAGCCAGACGAAGTCGGCGGCGTTGGCGATGTTGTCCTTGATGAAGGTGATCACGATGATCAGCAGCGACACCGCGAACAGCGGACCGACGAAGTTGTGCACGTTCTTCAGCGCGAAGGTCAGCCAGCCAAACAGCGTGCTGCCGATCACCGGCAGCAGGAAGAACTTGCCGAAGGCCATGACGATGCCCGAAACCGCCAGCGCGATGAAGGCGCCTGCGTTGGACCAGTGGGCGGCGCGCTCGAACGGGGTGAAGCGCTCGATCTTGCGGCCCGTGTCGGGCAGGTGGCCGCCCAGCGGGCCCTTGGTCTTGTAGAAGATCGCCAGCGTCAGCAGCACGATGAAGAGCAGCGCACCGCCGTAGGGGATCAGCCAGTCGTTGCGCACCTGGCGCCAGGCCTCGCCCGCGGTCGTCAGACGCGAACCCGGGTACTGCACGAAGGGCTGGATCAGGTTGCCGGCCTCGGGCGCCTGCGTCACCGGCAGGCTGCTGTAGCCGGTCACGCCCTTGCCCACATCGCGCCACATGGGCGCGTTGTTGCCGGGCTGCACCAGCTTGCGCTGGGCATTGGTCTGGCTGGCGTAGTTCGGGTCGGAGCTGGCGTCGGGCGCGATCTCGAAGATGTTCGCGCTCTTGACGCCGCCCACGGCCGGGGCCGCCTGCTGGGTGGCGGGCGGTGCGGGATCGTCGGGCGGGGTGCTGGCGGCCTGTGCGTGGACCAGGCCCAGCGTCCCGGCCAGCGACAGCGCCACGCCCCAGCCGCGCAGTCG
Organism: Hydrogenophaga sp. H7; assembly: GCF_002025745.1. Classification (NCBI taxonomy): domain Bacteria; kingdom Pseudomonadati; phylum Pseudomonadota; class Betaproteobacteria; order Burkholderiales; family Comamonadaceae; genus Hydrogenophaga; species Hydrogenophaga sp. H7. Next base: position 269,417 of record NZ_MCIC01000018.1, read on the forward strand.
GGCAAAGGTAGGTTGGCTCATGCGCGGTTCCTCACTGAGAGCTGACGCGGGTGTAGTCGTTCATGCCGTACTGGGCCCGCGCCTTGAGCTGCTGCTCCCAGCTGGCCTTGTCGCCGACCGTCCATCCCGGCTGCTGGTACTGGCTCTTGCCGACGCCGGCATACGGCGCGGTGTCCTGGCGCACACCGGTGGTTTCCTTGGGCTTCTCGCCACAGGCGGAGAGGACCGTGGCGGACGCCAGCAGCCCGAGGATCGTCAGGGTCTTGCGCATCACGACTTGGTCCCTCCCTGTGCGGTGCCGTAGGCCGTGCCCCAGCCCCAGACTTCGGCGCCCTTGCCACGGCGCAGCACGCGGCTGCGGAAGATGTCGGCCACCACGTCGCCGTCACCCGCGAGCAGGGCCTTGGTCGAGCACTGCTCGGCGCAGGCCGGCAGCTTGCCTTCGGCCAGGCGGTTGCGACCGTACTTCTCGAACTCGGCTTCGCTGCCGTGCTCCTCCGGGCCACCGGCGCAGAAGGTGCACTTGTCCATCTTGCCGCGCACACCGAAGGTGCCCTGGCTGGGGAACTGGGGGGCGCCGAAGGGGCAGGCGTAGCTGCAGTAGCCGCAGCCGATGCAGACATCCTTGTCGTGCAGCACCACACCTTCGTCGGTGCGGTAGAAGCAGTTGACCGGGCAGACCGCCATGCAGGGCGCGTCGCTGCAGTGCATGCAGGCCACCGAGATCGACTTCTCGCCCGGCACGCCGTCGTTGAGCGTGACCACGCGGCGGCGGTTCACGCCCCAGGGCACCTCGTGCTCGTTCTTGCAGGCGGTGACGCAGCCGTTGCACTCGATGCAGCGCTCGGCGTCACAGATGAATTTCATTCGTGCCATCGCGCGTCTCCTTATGCTTTTTCGACGTTGCAGACCGTCGTCTTGGTTTCTTGCATCATGGTCACGATGTCGTAACCGTAGGTCGTGGCGGTGTTGATGGCCTCGCCGCGCACCACCGGCATGGCGCCGGCCGGGTAGTAAGCCTTCATGTCCTCACCCTGCCAGCGGCCGGAGAAGTGGAAGGGCATGAACACCGTGTGCTCGTCCACCCGCTCGGTCACCAGGGCCTGCACGTTCAGGCGCGCACCGGTGGGGGTGCTGACCCAGACGCGCTCGCCGTTGCGGATGCCGCGCGCCGCCGCAGCGGCCGGGTTGAGCTCGATGAACATCTCCTGCTGAAGCTCGGCCAGCCAAGGATTGGAACGCGTCTCTTCACCGCCACCTTCGTACTCGACCAGCCGGCCCGAGGTCATGATGAACGGGAATTTCTCGTGGACCTTGTCCTCGACGTTTTTCTGCTGCAGCGACTTGTAGAGGATGGGCAGGCGCCAGCGGTTCTTCTGGTCGTCGTGGCTCGGGTACTTGGCCACCAGGTCGGGACGGATGCCGTAGATCGGCTCGCGGTGCTGAGGGATGCCGTCGGGGAAGTTCCAGACAATCGCGCGCGCCTTGGCGTTGCCGAACGGGTGGCAGCCGTGGGCCATGGCCACGCGGATGATGGCGCCCGTCGGGTCGGTCTTCCAGTTCTTGCCTTCGGCCTTGGCCTTCTCGGCATCGCTCAGGTCGTCCCACCAGCCCAGCTTCTTGAGCAGCAGGTGGTCGAACTCGGGATAGCCGGTGGTGATCTCGGCACCCAGCGAATGCGAGCCGTCCTCGGCCAGCAGGCTCACGCCTTCACGCTCGACGCCGAAGTTGGCGCGGAAGTTGCCGCCACCGTCCATCACGTGCCTGGAGGTGTCGTACAGGTTGGCCGAGCCCGGGTGCTTGATCTCGGGCGTGCCGTAGCAGGGCCAGGGCAGGCCGAAGTAGTCGCCGGACATGTCGTAGCCGGTTTCCTTGTCCACCACCTTGCCCTTGCACTTGAGCGTCTTGATGTCGAAGGCGCCCATGTTGCGCATGTGGGCCTTCAGGCGCTCGGGGCTCTGGCCGGTGTAGCCAATGGTCCAGACGCTGCGGTTGATCTCGCGCAGGATGTCCTCGGGCACGGGCTCGTCCAGACCCTTGACCTGCTGCATCTTGTAGTTCTTGCACAGCTCCTTGTCGAAGCCCAGCTTCTGCGCGAACTGGTACATGATCATGTGGTCGCTGCGGCTCTCCCACAGCGGGTCGATCACCTTCTCGCGCCACTGGAGGGAGCGGTTGGATGCGGTGCAGGAACCGCTGGTCTCGAACTGCGTGGCCGCCGGCAGCAGGTAGACCGCGCGGTCGGGGTTCAGGTCTTCAGGCTTGCCGGGCATGGCGGCCATCGCCGCGGTGGCCGAGGGGTAGGGATCGACCACGACCAGCAGGTCCAGCTTGTCCATCGCGCGCTTCATCTCCAGACCGCGGGTCTGCGAGTTGGGCGCGTGGCCCCAGAAGAACACGCCGCGCAGGTTGTTCTCCTGGTCGATCAGCTCGTTCTTCTCCAGCACACCATCGATCCAGCGCGAGACGGTGATGCCGGGCTTTTCCATCATGCCCTCGGCGTACTGGGCCTTGATCCAGTCGTACTCCACACCCCAGGCGGCCGCAAAGTGCTTCCAGGAGCCGGCGGCCAGGCCGTAGTAACCCGGCAGCGAATCGGGGTTGGGGCCGACGTCGGTGGCGCCCTGCACGTTGTCGTGGCCGCGGAAGATGTTGGTGCCGCCACCACTCTTGCCCACGTTGCCCAGCGCCAGCTGCAGGATGCAGGATGCACGCACCATGGCGTTGCCGATCGAGTGCTGGGTCTGGCCCATGCACCAGACGATGGTGGCGGGCTTGGCTTCGGCCATCATCTTGGCCACCTTGGCCATCTGCTCTTCCTTGACACCGCAGGCCTCTTCGACGGCCGCCGGCGTCCACTTGGCCAGCACCTCTTCACGCACCTTGTCCATGCCATAGACGCGGTCGTTGATGTACTGCTTGTCTTCCCAGCCGTTCTTGAAGATGTGGTGCAGCAGCCCGAACAGGAAGGGAATGTCGGTGCCTGAGCGGATGCGCACGTATTCGTCGGCCTTGGCGGCTGTGCGGGTGAAGCGCGGGTCCACCACGATCATCTTGCAGCCGTTCTCCTTGGCATGCAGCATGTGCAGCATGGACACCGGGTGCGCCTCGGCCGCATTGGAGCCGATGTACAACGCGCACTTGCTGTTCTGCATGTCGTTGTACGAGTTGGTCATCGCGCCGTAACCCCAGGTGTTCGCGACGCCGGCCACCGTGGTGGAGTGGCAGATGCGCGCCTGGTGGTCGCAGTTGTTGCTGCCCCAGAAGCTCACGAACTTGCGCAGCAGGTAGGCCTGTTCGTTGTTGTGCTTAGACGAGCCGATGAAGTAGACCGAATCCGGGCCACTGGCTTCCTTCAGCGCCTTCATCTTGGCGGTGATTTCGTCCAGCGCCTGGTCCCAGCTGATCTTCTGGTACTTGCCGTCGACCAGTTTCATCGGATAGCGCAGGCGGTATTCACCGTGGCCGTGCTCGCGCAGGGCCGCGCCCTTGGCGCAGTGCGATCCCAGGTTGATCGGCGAGTCGAACACCGGCTCCTGGCGCACCCAGACGCCGTTCTCCACGATGGCGTCGGTCGCACAGCCCACCGAGCAGTGGGTGCAGACGGTGCGGCGGACCTCGATTTTTCCAGTGCCGTCGATCGAGCCACCCGCAGCGGCCTTGGCCTTCTTGACCAGGGTCAGCTGCGAGGCGGCGATGCCGACGCCGACACCCAGGCCCGAGCGGCGCAGGAAGGACCGGCGGTCCATGGTGGGCAGCGCCGACGCCAGGCCGCGCTGCAGGCTGTGAACAAAGGCGTGGCTGCGGCCAGTGGCGGCCGCGCCCGCGGTTTTTTTGGTGAGCAACATCGTGGGGCTCCTCGGGTTCAGATCCGGGTGGTCTTGTAGTACTGCTTGACGTGATCGGTCAGGCTGTAGCCACCGCCCCGCTCGGGAGCCGGGCGGGCGGCAGCCTCGGGTTCGGGCGTGCCCTGCACTGAGGGCAACAGGCTGGTCGCAGCGGCCAGCGCACCGACGGTGCCAGCGCCCGCAAACAGCGTGCGGCGGCTCAGGCGGCCGCGGGATTCGGGTTGGGGCTTGCTCATGCGTGTCTCCTGTGGAACGACGTCCGGCTGGCGTGCACGGCACATCATGTGGACTTTTTGCATATGTGGAATCTAACCAAGGCCCAGTGCCGGCGCAAGCCGACGCCATGTGCCGACCCTCAGCGCCGGAGCGGGTTGACAACCCGGCCGACGCGCCCCATTTGCGCCGGCATGAAAGCGACGACAACCCAGCGAGAACCATGCCAACCCGACACCAGCACCTGTGACGGTATCCGGGGCGCTTGATCGCCCTTGAAACATCCGAATTCAAGGGAATACCCGCACCTCAGGCACCGCAGTCGCCCATCACGCCGACAAGCTGTCGAGGCCAGTCGCGACAATTTGTCGCGACCCACATCCCACCATCACCGCTGCTCCGGTGGGCCACGTTGTCGGATCGGCGCCAATATCCGAGTGAATTGCTCCACCTCCTCCGTAGAATGCCGCCGGGTGGACACCTCACCTGCGCCTATCTCCTCCCCCGACAAAGGCCTTGAAGGCTGGCCCGACTGGTCCATCCTGGTCGTGGACGACGAGCAGGGCATGCTCAATTTCCTCGTCAAGACGCTGGCGCCACGCTGCCACTTCGTGATGAGCGCCACCAGCGCCGAGGAAGGCGCCGACTGGCTGCACGGCCACCACGCCGACCTGGTCATCCTCGACATCTCGCTGCCCGGCAAGAGCGGTGTGACCTGGCTCAAGGAGTTGCGCGAGCAGGGCTTCAGCGGCGAGGTCATCCTGATCACGGCCTTTGCCGACCTGGACACCGCCATCGAGGCGCTGCGCGCCGGTGCGTCGGACTTCATCCTCAAGCCCTTCCGCGTACCCCAGATCCTCAACGCCGTGAAGCACTGCTTCGAGCGCTCGCGGCTGCGGCGCGAGAACTTCGTGCTGCGCCGCGCGGTGGCCAGCTCCAACGGCCGCAACCAGGCGCTGGTGGGCGCGTCCGAAGCGATGCAGCGGCTGCGCGCCTCGGTGGCTCGCGTGGCACCGGTGGACAGCACCGTGCTGCTGCAGGGCGAGTCCGGCACCGGCAAGGAGCTGGTGGCCCGCACCCTGCACGCCAACGGCCCGCGGGCCAACGGCCCCTTCGTGCCGCTCAACTGCGCCGCCGTCTCGCCCGAGCTGATGGAGAGCGAACTCTTCGGCCACGCCCGCGGCGCGTTCACCGGCGCTGCGCGGGCGCGCGAGGGCCTGTTCCACTACGCACAGGGGGGCACGCTGTTCCTCGACGAAGTGGCCGAACTGCCCCTGCCGATCCAGGCCACGCTGCTGCGGGCCATCGAAGACCTGAAGATCCGCCCGGTGGGCAGCGAACAGCTGGTGCCGCTGAACCTGCGCATCATGGCCGCGAGCAACCGCCGCCTGGCGGACGAGGTGGCCGCGGGCCGCTTCCGCAAGGACCTGTATTTCCGGCTGCAGGTGGTGGAGCTGAGCCTGCCACCACTGCGCGAGCACAAGGCCGACATCCCGGCCCTGGTGCAGCACTTCATGGAGCAGCTCGCGCCCGCGCTCGGCGTGGCGCCGCTGGCGATCAGTGCGCAGGAGCTCGACTACCTCGCGCAGTACGACTGGCCGGGCAATGTGCGCGAGCTGCGCAACCTGATCGAGCGCTCGCTCATCCTCGGTTCGCTCAACATCTCGGCCCTCTACCCCGGGGACCCTGTGCGCAGCGCCGGCACCGAGGCAGGGGCCCCCATGGATCTGGCGACGCTCGAGAAGCAGCACATCCTCAGCGTGCTCGACTCGGTGCAGGGCGACAAGACCCGCGCGGCCGAACTGCTGGGCGTGTCGCGCCGCACGCTGGAGCGGCGCGTGGCCGAGTGGGGTCATGGCTCACAGGCGTTCGGCCGCTGATGAAGCTGCCCACGCCGCACTGGCTCGCCACCTCGGTGCGCAACAAGCTGCTGGCCATGGCGCTGCTGCCGCTGCTGGTGGTGTTCCCCCTCCTGGTGCTGGCCATCGCGGTGTGGAGCAGCGTCACCTACGACCGGCTGCTGATCACCAAGGTGCGCAGCGATCTGGCCGTGGCGCGCGGCTACTTCGACCAGACCCTGGCCGAGGTGGGCAGCGGCACGCGCGGCGTGGCGCGTTCGCAGCGCCTGCTGCAGGCCATGGCCGGTGGTGACCTGGCCGCACGCCTGGCGGCCGACCGGCAGGAGCTGGGGCTGGACTTCCTGCTGCTCATGCGCCAGGACGACCCGAGCGCCACCCTGCCCGCCGGTGTGGCGTCGCTGCTGCAAACGGCCGCGACGACGCCCGCAAGGTCCGCGCAGATCGTGCGCCTCTCGCGCGACGAACTCGCGGCCCTCGCCCCGCGGTTGCTGCCTCGCCTGCACATCCCGCTGGTGAGCACGCGCAACGCCGCGCCCGATGCCCGCGCCACGGAAGACCGCGCCCTGGTGCTGCTGGCGCTGCAGCCGGTGCGGGACGCCGCGGGCCAGCCTCAGGCCCTGCTGGTGGGCGGTCTGCTGCTCAACCAGAACCTGGATTTCATCGACCACATCAACCGCATCGTCTATCCCGAAGGCGCCCTGCCCTTCGGCAGCGAGGGCACCGCCACCCTGTTCCTCGACGACGTGCGCATCACCACCAACGTGCGCCTGTTCCAGGACCAGCGCGCCATCGGCACCCGCGTGTCGCAGACCGTGCGCGACCGGGTGCTCGGACAGGGCGAGACCTGGCTGGACCGCGCCTTTGTTGTCAACGACTGGTACGTCTCGGCCTACGAACCGCTGCTGGACGCCGCGGGACAGCGTGTGGGCATGCTCTACGTGGGTTTCCTGGAGTCGCCCTTCCGCTGGGTGCGCCACGCCATGCTGGCCGTCATGGGCCTGATCTTCCTGGCGGTGATGGCGGTGTCGGCCTGGTTCTCGGTGCGCTGGGCGCGCAGCATCTTCAAACCGGTGGAGCAGATGAACCGCACCATGCAGCGCGTGGAGGATGGCGAGGCCGCGGCCCGTGTGGGCACCTTGCCGGCGCGCGACGAGCTCGGTGCCCTGGCCGGCCACCTGGACCAGCTGCTGGACGTGATCGACGAGAACACCGCCGCGCTGCGCCGCTGGGGCGAAGAGCTGGACCAGAAGGTGGCCGAGCGCACGCGCGAACTGGAGGAGAGCAACGCCTCGCTGCGGCTGGCGCAGCAGCAACTGGTCAAGAGCGAAAAGCTCGCCGCCATCGGCCAGCTCACGGCCAGCATCGCGCACGAGATCAACAACCCGATCGCGGTGATGCAGGGCAACCTCGACCTGATCCGCGACACCCTGGGCCCGCAGGCCCAGCCGGTGACAGCAGAGTTCAGGCTGCTGGACGAACAGGTCGAGCGCATGCGCCTGATCGTCACCCAGCTGCTGCAGTACGCGCGGCCCACCGAGTACGCCGGCTACGTGGAGACGCTGGACCTCAACCAGACCGTGCACGACAGCCTGGTGCTGGTGGCGCACCTGCTGGCGCAGACCCGCATCAAGGTCGTGCGCGACCTGCAGGCCACGCAGCGCGTGGGCCTGAACCGGCAGGAGCTGCAGCAGGTCATCATCAACCTGCTCATCAACGCCATCCAGGCCATGCCGCAGGGCGGCACGCTGCGGCTGGTCACGCGGGACTGGACCGACGAGCAGGGCGCGTGCGGTGCGCTGCTGCAGGTGCAGGACTCGGGGCCGGGGCTGGCACCGGGCGTGGCCGAGCGCCTGTTCCGGCCCTTCTTCACCACCAAGAACGACGGCAACGGCCTGGGCCTGTGGATCAGCCTGGGGCTGGTGGAGCGCTACGGCGGCGGCATCGTCGCGGGGAACCGGGAGGATGGCCACAGCGGTGCCGTGTTCAGCGTGCGGCTGCTGACCGAGCCACAGGCGCCGGCGGCGGTGAACACACGGGACGGACGACCCGGCGGATGAAGCGGGCGCGGGCGCCCGACGCGGTCACAGCAGGGCGGGGACGCCAAGTCTCGTGAGCAGGTCGACCACCAGTTGCGAGCCTCCCCACCACAGCAGCACCACCGACGCGGCGGCCACCAGCGTCGCCACGTGCCCGGCCAGCAGCATCAGGCCATCGCGCAGGCGCAGGCCCCAGGCCGTCAGCACCATGGCCAGGGCGGGCAGCACGTTGTCAAAACTGATGACGGGCACCGGCACCACCATGGAGACCCCCGCCACCGACAGCATCAGGCCGTTGGCCCAGCGCGCGGAGTGGTGGCTCAGGCCCAGTAGCCGGGGCCGCCCCAGACGCGCAATGAGATGGATGACGCGGGCGAGCATGCGGGTGAGCAGTTCCCGGACACGGTCGTTCAGCGTCCGCTCACCGAGCCAAGCGGGCAGGGGCACCGACCGGCCGGCGCAGAGACCGAAGGCGATCACCAGACAGAAGACCCCGACAGCCGAGCCCATGCCCGGCAGCGCCACCGGAAACAGCAGGGGCATGGCCAGCAGCGCCAGCCAGACCAGGCGCTGCCGGCTGTCGTGACCGATGGTGTCGGCCAGGGTGCCACCCATGGCGGACAAATGAGCGTCCGCAATCCGCGCCACGGTGGCGCGGCGCCGGTCCTTGCGGAGCTCGGAGGGTGTCGGGGTTGGGGATGGCTGGCCTGGCATGCGGGATCCAGGAGACGCATGGTCTCGCTGAAGGAAAAAACACCCGCACTGTGCCCGCTGGCGGTGCGCGGTGCAAGGAGCCTGGGCCGAACGCGTCGATCGAAAAAAACTGAACGCCGCGCAGCCGTGCCGACTCACACTCTGTCCTTTCGCCCTCTCGCAACCATGCCGGTGCCCCCCTTCGACCCCGATTCACCGCTGCTGTTCGTCATCAATGCCGGGGCCGGCGCCCAGGACGTCGACGCCAAACGGGCCGTGATCGAGTCGGCCCTGGCGACGCGCGGTCGGCGGGGCGAACTGCTGGTCTGTGAGCCGGCCGAGCTGCCGCGCGTGGCGGCCCGGGCCGCGGCTGCCGCGGTGCAACAGCGTTCGGCGGTGGTCGCCGTGGGCGGCGACGGCAGCCTCAATGCGGTGGCCCAGGCGGCGCACGCGGCCGGCTGCGCCATGGGGGTGATCCCCTATGGCACCTTCAACTACTTCGCCCGGACCCATGGCATTCCCACCGACCCGGCCGCAGCGGCACAGCTGCTGATGGACGCCCGCCCGCAGCCGGTGCAGATGGGCGCCATCAACGACCGGGTGTTCCTGGTCAATGCCAGCCTGGGCATCTACCCCGAGCTGCTGCAGGACCGCGAGGCCTACAAGGCGCGCTTCGGCCGCAGCCGCTGGGTGGCCTTTGTCGCGGCCTGCGCCACGCTGCTGCGTGCGCAGCGCCGGCTGCGCCTGCACATCGAGCAGGGCGACCAGGTCCGCGATGTGCAGACCCTGACCCTGTTCGTGGGCAACAACCGACTGCAGCTGGATCAGTTCGGCGCCCACCCGGCAGACACCATCGCCGGCACGCCCGGGCACGGCAGCATGGCCGCGCTGATGCTGCGCCCCATCGGCACCCTGTCCATGCTCGGGCTGCTGCTGCACGGCGCCATGGGCCGCCTGGGCGAAGCCGCTGGTGTCGAGAGCTTCGAGCTCCACCACCTGGTGGCCCGGCCGCGGCTGCTGCCGGGCCGCCGGGAGGTGATGGTGGCCTTCGACGGTGAGGTGACGCGCATGCGCGCACCGATCGACTTCCGCGTGCTCGAACAGCCGCTCTACCTGCTGCAGGCCGATTCATGAGCGTGCTGCTGCACATTTCAGACACCCACTTCGGCACCGAGCAGGCGCCCGTGATGGCCGCGCTGCTGGACCTGGCCGCGCAGCAGCAACCAGACCTGGTGGTGCTCTCGGGCGACATCACCCAGCGCGCCCGGCCGGCCCAATTCCAGGCGGCCAGGGCCTTCGTCGACCGGCTGGGCGCGCCGGTGCTGGCCATCCCCGGCAACCACGACATTCCGCTGCTGGACCTGCGGGAGCGCCTGACCCGGCCCTACGCGCGCTATGCCGCGGCCTTCGGCGCCGACCTCGAACCGGTGATCGCAGCGCCCGAATGGCTGGTCATCGGTGCGAACACCACCCGGGCCTGGCGCCACCGCAATGGCGACCTGTCCATTGCGCAGATCGACCGCGTGGCCAGACTGCTGGGCTCTGCAGACCCCGGCCAGTTGCGCGTGGTGGTGGTGCACCAGCCGCTGGCCGTGACCGAGCCGCGCGACCGCCCCCACCTGCTGCGCGGCCACGACGAGGCCCTGCGGGTCTGGGCCGAGGCCGGGGCCGATCTGCTGCTGGGAGGTCACATCCACCTGCCCTACACACTGGCGCTGCACGGGCAGGCGCGCCGGCTGTGGGTGGTGCAGGCGGGCACCGCCGTGTCCTCGCGCCTGCGGCCCGGGGTGCCCAACTCGGTGAACATCGTGCGCTGGGCGCCGGCCCAGGAGCGCTGCCGCGTCGAACGCTGGGACTTCCTGGTTCGCGAGCAAACCTTTGCGCGCACGCTCGCCACCACCTTGCAGCCCGACCGCGAACCCGTCGGCGCCTGAGCACCGGCTATGCGCCGGCGGCGCGCCTCAGATCAGCAGCGCCGCGACAAACAGGCCCACCATGATGAAAGCCAGCACCACCTTGGCCAGCAGACCGAGCATGATGCCCAGCCAGGTGGCCACACCCACGCGGACCGCGCGGGTCTGGTCTTTCTGCGCCAGGTACTCGCCCAGCGCCGCGCCCACCAGGGGCATGAACAGCACACCCACCACGCCCATGAACAGGCCCGCCACGGTGCCGATGGCCGCGCCCAGCAGGGCCTGCCGGCTGGCGCCGGCCCTGCGGGCGCCGAGCAGCCCGGCCACGTAGTCCAGCACCCAGGCCAGCGCGGCCAACACCGTCACCACCACCAGGGTGGTCGTGCCCACGCGCTGGAAGTCGTCGATCCAGGCGCCCAGCACGATGCCCGCCCACACCAGCACCGTGCCCGGCAACACCGGCAGCACGGTGCCGGCGAGGCCCGCCACGATCAGGGCGGCACACAGAATCCAGAGCAGGGTGATTTCCAAGGCGGGCTTTCAGTGGGTGGTCACGCTCACACCATCAGATCAAAACCCTGCGACTCCACGCTGACAAAGGCCGCCGTGAAACCGGCCAGCGCGGCGTAGAACCGGGCCTTGGGGTGGGCGCTGATGGCCTCGCACATGGCGGGCACCCAGGGCTGCACGTGGGCGCTGAAGAACTTCTGCTGCTGGGTGAGGTTGGCCACTTCCACGTCGTCACCGGCGATGAGGTAGCGCATGACTTCGCAGACACAGGCGAAGTGGTCTTCGGTTTCGGGCATGGCCTCGTCGCGCGCCAGACCCAGGGCGGCCAGGTCGCTGCGCAGCGCGGCGAGCGGCTTTTCGTTCAGGAAGCCGCTGAGGTAGAACGAGCCAAACAGGTAGACCTCGGGCTTGCCGACGCCACCGAACAGCGCGTCGTACTCGTTCGCCACCTGCTCGTCGCTGAGGTCGCGCACGGTGCCGACGAACTGGCGCCACGGTTCTTCGAGGAAGCCGCCGGCCGCGGGCGCTTCGGTCACGGCCACGCGCAGCTGGGCCAGCAGTTCGGGGCCGGGCGGCGCGTAGTACAGCGCGGCCAGCAGGCCATACACCTCGGCGCGGGCGGTTTCTTCGTCGAGGGCGGAGGACACGGGGATCGGTTCGTTCATATCGTTCACAGATCGGAGATGCGGGTCTCGCCCGGGTTGGAGTAGATGTCCACCACACGGCAGTCGCCGCACATTTTCAGCCGCTCCAGCGCCTCGCCCTGGAACATGGCGTGGCCGCTGAGTTTGGCCAGCATGACCTCGATGCCCTTGAGCGTGCCGAAGGGCTTGCCGCAGCGCACGCACTGGTAAGGCTGTGCTTCATTCAGCACTCGCGGCTGACGGCGTTCATCGGAGAGCAGCAGGCGCGGCTGCAGGGTGATGGCGTTTTCGGGACAGGTGGTGGCGCACAGGCCGCACTGCACGCAGTTCTTCTCGATGAAGCGCAGCTGCGGGCGTTCGGCGTTGTCCTGCAGTGCACTGGCCGGGCAGGCGCTGACGCAGCTCAGGCAGAGCGTGCAGGCGTCGCGGTCCACGTTCAGGCTGCCAAAAGGCGATGCGGCGGGCAGCGCGATGGCCGCATCCTTCGTGCGGCTGGTGCGGTTCGCGCTGTCCTGCAGCAGGTGGTCCAGCGCGAGGTCGAGCGTGGCGCGTTTTTCGGGCTGCACCGCGAAGCTGGCCGCCTTGGTGACGCCTTGCGCGGGCGCTTCGCCCAGCTCGGCGTCGAGCAGCGGCAGGTCGCGCGCGTCGCGCACCTCGATGAGCTTGAAGTGGCGGCCGCTGTAGCCCAGCGCCTGCACGATGGATTCGGCCACCGCCATCTGCTCGCGCAGGGCCTCGTGGTACTGCGGCGCTTCTTCGCCGGTCATCAGCACCCAGACCTGGCGGGCGCCGTAGGCGAACGCGGTGAGCCAGAGGTCGATGCCGGTGGAGGACGTGTGCCACAGCGGCAGCGGGATCACGCGGGCGGGCACGCCGCGCACCGTCTTGTCGAGCTGCGCCAGACGGCCCAGGTCGTTGACCAGCGCTGCGCCCGCTTCCTGGCTGTGCAGCAACAGGGCGGCGTCCTGGCCGCCGGCCTTGGCGTAGGTGGCCAGCAGGGTGCGCAGCTTGACGCCCTGCTCGGTGGCGCGCGGGTAGGCGTAGCTGATCGCACCGGTGGGGCAGACGGTGGTGCAGGTGCCGCAGCCGACGCAGAGGTGGGGGTTGACGACGATCTGGTTGCGCTTGAGGTCGCTGGAAATCGCCGAGGCCGAGCACACGTCCACGCAGGCGCTGCAGCCCACGCTCTGGTTGCGGCCGTGGGCGCAGATCTTCTGCTTGTAGGTGAAGAACCTGGGCTTCTCGAACTCACCCACCAGGTCGCGCAGCTGGGTAACGGCGCGCACCTGGGCCAGGGCATCGGCCGTGGCCGGCAGGTGCACATAGCCTTGCGGCAGCGCGTGCTGGGTGAAGCCGGGGGCGTCGCGCAGGTCGAGCACGAGGTCGAAGGTCTCTTCGCGTTCCTGCGCTTCGCGCTGGAAGTTGATCGCCCCCACGGCCTCGCAGGCCTTGACGCAGGCACGGTGCGCCTTGCAGAGCGACAGGTCCACCTGGTAGTCGAGGCCGATGGCACCTTCGGGGCAGGCGGCCACGCAGGCGTTGCAGCGGGTGCAGAGGTCCAGGTCGATCGGGTTGCTGGCGCTCACCGTCACGGCGAACGCACCGAGCCAGCCCTGCAGGCGGTGCAGCTGGCCGGGGAGCACCGGGTACAGGCGCGTCTGCTGGCCGCTGCCGCCCGTGGGCAGCAGGGTCACGTCCAGCGCGTCGCTGACCAGCGCAGCCAGGGCTTCGGCGCGCTCCAGCGGGCCGATGATCAGCAGGCGGCCTTCGCTGTTGTAGGTGACGGTGGGCACCGGTTCAGGCTCGGGCAGACGGGCCGCCGCCAGCAGGGCCGCCATCTTGGGCGTGGCCTGCGGGGCCTCGCGGCCCCAGCCGCCGGTTTCGCGGATGTTGACGAAGCGGATCGGCCGAACGTCCAGGTCCACCGCGCCTTCGGTCTGGGCCGACAGTTCACCGAACAGCCGGCTTTCCTGCGTGCAGGCCACCACCAGGTCGTCGCGGCTGCGGCAGGCCTTCTGGAAGGCGGGGGCGTCGCGCCGGCACAGCGTGGTGTGCAGGCTCAGGTCTTCATCCAGCGCCCGGCCCAGGGCCTTGGGGTCCAGGGGCATGGTCTGGTTGCAGTTGCAGATCAGCGTGGTCATCGTGGGGGGTCTCTTCGGGTGCGGCCGCGTCTGGTGCGCGGGTGTCTTCTGTGGCCGGTGGAGGCTCTGCTCTGGCGTCCGTGGCAATGGCTTCGGAGGCCAAGTTCACGGGCTTCTTTGTGTCGTTGTCTTCGGGGTCGTCCACCAGTTTCAAAAACTGGGCGCTGACCATCCGGGCCATGTCGGCGGCCAACAGCGGACTGGGTTTGGAGTAGTCGTCGATGTAGATGTCCAGACCGTCCATCACGTTGAAGTGCGGGTCGGCGAACAGCTTCTTGACGGCGGCATTGCGCACTTCGGGCGGTACGTCCCTGGCCACAAAGCGGCGGAAATCGGAGGCCGGCGTGAGGTGGCGCGTGTCTTCCAGCGTGGGCGGCGGTGGGGTTTCCGCGGCCTCTGGCGCGGGCGCAGCGGCCACATTTTCGGGAGGCACAGGAGACGCTGCTGCGGGGGCCGCAGCAGCGGACTGCGCGGGAAGAGCCACGGGCGCGGCCGCTTCTGGCAGTGGCTCGCCCGCGCGGGCCTGCGCCTTGCGGCGCGACCAGCGCGAGAAGAATCCGTCGTCGCCAGCGGCACTCATGCGGGTTTGCGGTGGCGGTCCGCCCGTTCGCGTGTGGCCTGCAGAAAGGCTTCCATCAGCGGACCGCTGTCGATCAGGCCCTGGCGGGCCTCGGCGGGCAGCAGGTGGAACTCGGGGTGCCATTGCAGGCCGAGCACGAAGCCCGGCCCGGTGGCGCGGATGGCCTCGATCACATCGTCCTGCGGGCAACGGGCCTCGACGATCAGCCCTTCGCCCAGACGGTCCACGCACTGATGGTGGATGCTGGTGACGCTGTGCACCGAGGAGCCGTACAGCCGGTCGAGCAGCAGGCCCGGTTCAAAACGGACCTCGTGATGCAGCCGGTCGTAGTGGGCCAGGTCCTGGTGCAGCACCGGGCTGCGGCGCTGCGAAGGGATGTCCTGCAGCAGCGTGCCACCGTAGTACACGTTGATCAGCTGGGCTCCGCGGCAGATGCCGAGCACCGGCTTGCGCGCCTCGATGAAGCCGCGCAGCAGGGCCAGTTCGTAGCGGTCGCGCACCGGATCGCCCGCCCATTCGGGCCGCAGCAGCGTGCCACCATAGGTTTCGGGGCAGACATCAATGCCGCCCTGCAGCACCAGGCCGTCGAGCAGGTCCACCACCTCGCTTGCGGGCACGCGGTTGACCAGGTGGGGGCTGTTTTCGTCGACGAATGGCACCATGAGCGCGATCGCGCCATGGGCCATCACCCAGTGCGCCATGGAGCTTTCAAGGAACTGCAGGCGTTTCTGCGGCAGACCCAGCCCTGGCGGGGGCTCGTGCAGCAAGCGTGCACTGATGCCGATGCGAAGCATCATCTGGATTCTCCTCCGCTGTGGCGCGGGCCCACCTTGCCGGTGCTCACGCGGGCCGGCTGGCCGAACCGGTCGGTCAGTGGTTTGAAGCTGTCGGGCCGCTTGCGGCGCTTGGGTTCGATATGGTGGTGCTCGGCCACAAAGGCCTGCAGCCATTCGACCACCTCGGGCGAGGCGGGCACCTGGTCCACCTTTTCCTGGGCATCAAGCCAGCGACCAGCGTCGTGGTAGCTGAGCGTGGCGATCTGCGGCACGGCCATGGGCTCGCCATCGATCAGCTGCGCATCGTCGGTGCGCCAGAACACCCAGAAGCACGGCGACGGGCTGTTGAGGTTCAGAAAATAGCCTTCTGCGTCGTCCCGGTACAGCGTGGCGCGCAGGCCGTTGAACAGCCAGTACCGTGCGCCCTCCACCACCACCGCACCCGGCAGCGGCTGGACCTCGCGCGGTGCGCCGGCCACAGCCTCGGGGGCGCCCACGGGCACCTCGCCAGGGGCCCCGGCCGCCATCACGTCGGCCAGCACCCAGCGCCAGCGCTGCCACCGAGCCATCGGCCCCGTGACGGGCTCGCGCCGCATCACCACATCGACCGGCAGAGAGGGACGACCGGATGGCGTCGGAGAAACTTGTGCATCGGCATTCATAGGACAACGGACTGTACGCCAAGGCGATGGACGGCTGTATCTGCGGGGTGAATGACCAGTTCGTCCTGTACGGAGGGCGTGCCTCGGTGTAATCTGCGTGAGTTTTCGCACAACAACACCCCACATTCCCCCGCCTTGCCATGTCTTCAGCCCCGTCGTTGCTCGATCAATGCTTTGACCGGGTGCTCAGGGAAGCCCCAGCCTTGCTGGGCCGCAGCCTGAACGCGACGGTGGCGGCGCTTCAGGACGCGGAAAACCAGAGCCGCGAGGTGGCGCAGCGGTCCCTGCTGGCCCGCGCCTGGTTCAGCCTGGAACGCCAGCGCAACCCATTGACCGCCCAGTTCCCGCTGCGCCTGCAGCAGGCCTTCCAGCGTGGTGACCACGACGGGCCCACCTCGTCGATGGGGCGCATGTCCGACTCGTCCCTGCTGGCGCTGGTGGACGACGACTCGGTCAACGAGTCGCTGGAGGCGGCCCGCATGCTGCAGGCGCTGCTGCCGGTGGTCGAACAGTCGCTGTCGATGGTGGACGCCCGCATGAGCTCGCTCATCGGCCTGGACACCGTGCACGCCGAGAAAAACCCGCTGCGGCCCTCGGTGTTCGTGCGCACACTGCGCGACCTGATGGCCGAGCGCGAGTCCGACCCGCAGTTGCGCAGCCTGTGGATGCAGAAGATCGTCGCCCCGCTGGCGAAGGAGTTGAGCCAGCTCTACGGACAGGTGGCCCTGATGCTGCAGCAGGCGCGGGTGCAGGAGGCGGGTTACCGCATCCGCCTGGTGGCCGACGGTTCGCCCCAGAGCGCGACGCACCTGTCCACGCGGGGCTGGCTGGAGGAAGGCTCGCCCTCCGAGCGGGCCGGGCTGGCCCCTTCCCGGGAGGGACTGGACACCCCCGCACCGCCGATGTCGCTGCGCATGAAGGACCTGGCGCGCACCCAGACGCCGCTGCAGCACGAGGTACTGCAGGCCTTCATGGCCGGCGAACAGGCGGTGTTCGATCACCCGCTGGACAACGCGTATTTCGAGCAGGTGCGCCAGGAACTGCACCACGTCGACCTGCTGGCCCGGCTGCCCCAGCCCGCGCCCGAAGAACTGGAGCAGGAGCGCACACGCTACCGCGACCTGCCCGCGGTGGAACGCCCGGCGCGACCGGTCGACGTGGCCTCGCCGCTGGATGCGGACCAGTGGGGCGACTACGCCGCGCCGCACGAACGCACCCGCGTCCTGCTGGAGCTCAAGCACCAGGCCGACAAGGTGTCGCAGGCGGTTGGTCTGGACGTGGTGCGCAAGCTGGTCAACCAGGTCTCGGGCGATCCGCTGCTGCTGGCGCCGGTGCGCGAGGCGGTGGTGGCGCTGGAGCCAGCGCTGCTGCGCCTGGCCATGGCCGAGCCGCGCTACTTCAGCCGCGGCGACCACCCCGCGCGCCTGTGGATCGAGGCGGTGGCCCAGCGCAGCTTCCGCTACAACGACGAGTTCTCACCCGGCTTCGAAGCCTTTTTCGAACCGGTGCGCGCCCAGGTCCGTTCGCTCAACGACAGCGGGTCGGTGGAGGCCGGCCCTTTCGCCTCCGCCCTGGACGAGCTCAAGGCGCAGTGGGCGGGCGACGACGAGGCGCAGGAGCAGCGCCGCCAGCGGCAGCTGCAGGCACTGAACTTCGCCGAGCGGCGCCAGGAGCTGGCGGACCAGATCGCCTGGGAAATCAGCCACCGGCCCGACCTCTACGACGCACCCGCCATCGTGCTCGACTTCCTGTACGGCTCGTGGTCGCTGGTGATCGCCTCGGCCGAGCTGCAGCACCCCGGCAAGGGGCCGGACCCGTTTGGCTACCGCAAGGTCATCGGCCACCTGCTGTGGAGCACACGCAGCCAGGTGACCCTGCGCCAGCCCAGCCAGCTGTTCCAGATCGTGCCCGGCATGCTGATGACCCTGCGCCAGGGGCTGGAGAGCCTGGGCCAGTCACCCGACGAAACCCGGACCTTCTTCGACGCCCTGCTCAAGCTGCATGAGCCCGTGCTGCGGCTGCGGCGCGCCCGCGCCCGGGTGGACGGCCATGCCACGGCGCTCACACCCGAGGTCAGCGAGTCGGAGCAGCAGGCGCTGGCCACCCTGCTGGCACCCGCCTCGCCCGAGCAGCAGAAACCCACCCCGCGCGAACAGCCCTGGATCGGCGCGCGCGAACTCGCCAGCGCCGGGTTCAGTGAAACCATGCCGCTCACCAGCAGCGAGGCCTCGGAAGCGGCGGAGGTGGTGGAGGCGTTCGCGGAGATCGCAGTCACAACCGATGCGGATGTGAACACGGACGCGGTCGAACCGGCGATGCTGCTCGCGCGCATGACGACCGGCACCTGGGTGGACCTGTACTCTGGCGGCGAGTGGCTGCGGGCGCATCTGGTCTGGAGCAGCCAGAAGGCCAGCCTGTTCATGTTCAACAGCCTGGGCGGTCGCACCCACACCATGACGCGCCGCAGCTGCGAGAAGCTGATGGCCAAGCGCTGGCTGCGCCTGGTCGAAACCCGCCCGGTGATGGCGCGGGCGCTGAGCCAGGTCGTGACCGCCGAAGCGGCCACCGAGGCTCAGTAGGTTTCCAGGTGCAGGCGGCCTTCGCGCTTGAGCGCGGCGCCGACCTCGTCCCAGTTCAGGCCAGCGCCGGTGGCGATGTCGCGCAGCGCCAGCACCACGCCCTCCTCCATGGCCTTGAGGCCGCACACGTAGAAGCAGGCGTTCGGGTCCTGCAGCAGCTGCGCCAGGTCGGCGGCGCGCTCGCGCATCGCGTCCTGCACATAGCGCTTGGGCTGGCCCGGCGTGCGGCTGAACGCGAAGTTGCTGTCGATGAAGTCCTTGGGCAGGCTCTGCAGCGGCCCGAAGTACGGCAGCTCTTCCTGCGTGCGGGCACCGAAGAACAGCATCAGCTTGCCGCCCTCGAACTTGCCGCTGGCGCGCAGCCGGCGGCGCCATTCCGTCATGGCGCGCATGGGGGCGGAGCCGGTACCGGTGCAGATCATGACGATGCTGGACCTGGGGTGGTTGGGCATCAGGAAGCTGGTGCCGAAGGGCCCGATCACCTGCACCTGGTCGCCCACCTGGAGGTCGCACATGTAGTTGCTGGCCACCCCGCGCACCGGCTGGCCCGAGTGGTCTTCCAGCACGCGCTTGATGGTCAGCGACAGGTTGTTGTGGCCGGGCCGCTCGCCGTTGCGAGGGCTGGCGATGCTGTACTGGCGCGCGTGGTGCGGCTTGCCGCTGGCGTCCACCCCGGGCGGCACGATGCCAATGCTCTGGCCTTCGAGCACGGGGAAGGGCATGGCGCCGAAGTCCAGCACGATGTGGTGGGTGTCGTAGTCCTTGCCGACGGCGGTCACGCGCAGGTTACCTGTCACCGTGGCGGTGACGGTCCTCTGCGCGGCCTTGGGGCCATAGAGGTTGGTGTAGGCGTGGGCCGCGCTCCAGGGCGGGATGGTGGCGCCGTACTGGGCGGAGTTGAAGGCGGTCTGGCCGCTCGGGTCGGCCGCGGGGGCCGGCTCGAGTTCGGCCACCGCGGCGGGCGCAGTTTCACCGGCATCGGCCGCCGCCGCGGCGAGGTCCGCGGCCGGGATCTCGGCGGGCAGCACGTCCCAGCCGAGCTGCTCCTCGATGGAGTAGGCCCTGGCGCGCACCACGCGGCGGTAGTTGTCGATGGAGCCGGTGGGGCACGGCGAGATGCAGTCGTTGCACCAGTTGCACTTGCTGACGTCGACGACGTAGTTGCGCGAGTCGTGGGTGATGGCACCGACCGGGCAGATCGATTCGCAGGTGTTGCAGCGGATGCAGATCTCGGGGTCGATCAGGTGCTGCTTGATGACGGCGGCTTCCAGGGGGGCGTTCATCTTGGGTCTCCGTTGCTGTGCTCTTGTGGTGCTCTATTGTGTTGCTGGTGTTGACTTCGTGGTGGCACCGCGTGAACCCGGGTGGCTGACTCCGTTCGTGTCCCCCGCCGGCCTGCGGCCGGCTCCTCCTCTTACCTCACTGCGCCAGCCACCCGGGCCCACGCTCGCGGGCTCGCGTGCGTGAAAGCCCGGAGGGCCTGGCAAGGGTCAGTTGAATCTCACGTATTCAAAGTCCACCGGCTGGCGGTTGATGCCCATGACCGGCGGCGCGATCCAGTTGGCGAACTTGCCCGGCTCAACCACGCGGCCCATCAGCGAACCGACGTAGGCGCGGTCGGTGTCCGAGGGCAGCCACTCTTCCACGCGCTGGTTCCATTCGTGGTCGGTCACCACGCGGCCGTCCGGGCTGACCTTGACGCCGGCCAGGCTGCCGATGTTGCGGTGGAAGGCCTTGTGCGGCACCTTCAGGCGGAAGTCGATGCCGGCCTTTTCGATGATGCGGTTCCAGCGCTCGACGCCGCCCACCGAGTCCTTGATGTAGTCGTCGCGCAGCACCTCGTTGAGCGCGTTGAGCATCGGCACCTCCTTCTCGACCAGCTTGCCCTCTTCCACCGACAGGATCTTGTAGGTGTTGCCCTTGAGCACGTGGTCGTCGGTGCGCTTGCCTTCTTCGTAGCGGCCCTTGAGGCCGGAGCTGTAGAAGGTGGCGGCGTTGGACGACTGGTCGGCGCCGAACAGGTCGATGGTGACCGAGAAGTGGAAGTTGATGTAGCGCTGGATGGTCGGCAGG
Source organism: Hydrogenophaga sp. H7 (assembly GCF_002025745.1). Taxonomy (NCBI): domain Bacteria; kingdom Pseudomonadati; phylum Pseudomonadota; class Betaproteobacteria; order Burkholderiales; family Comamonadaceae; genus Hydrogenophaga; species Hydrogenophaga sp. H7. The sequence continues at coordinate 289,944 of NZ_MCIC01000018.1, forward strand.
TCGATCACGCCGGCGGCGCGCAGCTTGCCCACGTCGTCCGTCTTGAGCTCGTTCATGGCCGCGCAGGTGCGGCTGATGACGCGGCCCACGCCGGACTCGCCCACGAACATGTGGTGCGCTTCCTCGGTCAGCATGAACTTGGTGGTGCGGGCCAGCGGGTCGAAGCTCGACTCGGCCAGCGCGCACAGCTGGAACTTGCCGTCGCGGTCGGTGAAGTAGGTGAACATGAAGAAGCTCAGCCAGTCGGGCGTCTTCTCGTTGAAGGCCTGCAGGATGCGCGGGTTGTCGGCGTTGCCGCTGTTGCGCTCCAGCAGGGCTTCGGCTTCTTCGCGGCCGTCCTTGCCGAAGTACTTGTGCAGCAGGTAGACCATGGCCCACAGGTGGCGGCCTTCTTCCACGTTGACCTGGAACAGGTTGCGCAGGTCGTACTGGCTGGGGGCGGTCAGGCCCAGGTGGCGCTGCTGCTCGACCGAAGCCGGCTCGGTGTCGCCCTGGGTGACGATGATGCGGCGCAGGTTGGCGCGGTGTTCGCCGGGCACGTCCTGCCAGGCCGCTTCGCCCATGTGGTCACCGAAGTGAATCTTGCGGTCCTGCTCGGCGGGGTTGAGGAAGATGCCCCAGCGGTAGTCGGGCATCTTCACATGGCCGAACTGGGCCCAGCCCTGCGGGTCCACGCTGACGGCCGTGCGCAGGTAGACGTCGAAGTTCTGCGAACCGTCCGGGCCCATGTCCTGCCACCACTGCAGGTAGTTGGGCTGCCAGTGTTCCAGCGCGCGCTGCAGCGTGCGGTCTTCGCTGAGGTTGACGTTGTTGGGGATCTTCTCGCTGTAGTTGATACCGGACATGCTGGTCTCCTGAAGTGGTGGTGGAGTGAAGATGCTTCAAATCGAGGGGTGCGGTGGTACCGGCTTTGCCGGGCCACTCGCGCCGCCCCCTGGGGGGTGACGCGCGCAGCGCGGCGCGGGGGGCGTCAAACTCTGTTGAAATCGAACTGGGCCTTGTCGCCCTTGCCGTAGACCTTGAGCGCACCCTTTTCGCCGACGGCGTTGGGGCGCTGGAAGATCCAGTTCTGCCAGGCGGTGAGGCGGCCGAAGATGCGGGTGGCCATGTTTTCCTTCTGGGCGAAACGCAGGTTGGCTTCCAGGCCGGTCAGTGCGTCGGGCGACATGGCGGCGCGCTCTTCCAGCGCGAGGCGGATCTCGTCGGCCCAGTCAATGTCGTCGGGCGCGGCGGTCACCAGGCCCAGCTTCAGGGCGGCGTCACCGTCGAGTGCCTGACCGATGGCGCCGCGCGCGGCTTCCATCGGGCCGGCCTCTTCATAGAAGCGGCGCTGCAGGCGGCTCTGGTCGTTGACCATCGGCAGGTAGCCGAAGTTCATCTCGCCCAGGGTCAGCACCGGCTGCCGCTGCGGCTCGTCGGGCAGCACCAGCATGTAGGCGCGGTCGGCGCAGAAGGCCAGCTCGGCCAGCGTGCCGGCGAAGCACGAGCCCGGCTCCAGCAGGGCGAACAGGCTGCGCGAGGACACGTCCAGGCGGGCGAAGGTCCGGCGCAGGTGACCGATGGTTTCGTTGACGAACCAGTGGTCCTTGTTCGCCAGCATCAGCGCGTCATTGGCCAGCACCGCGGCGCTGTCGCCTTCTGTCTTGAGCAGCCAGGTGCCGATGTCCAGCTCGTTGGTGCGCATGTGCAGGATGGCGTCGTCCAGCTCGCGCACCATCTGCAGCGCATACCAGTTCGCGCCCAGGGCCTCGATGCCGGCGATGTCGGTCGGCTGCGCGCCCTGCGGTGCCTTGACGGTGAAGGTGGCGGTGCGCTTGCTGCGGTCGATCTCGACCGTCACGTTCGTGTAGGCCAGGCGGTCGGCGTCGATGGTCCGGTTCAGCGGGGTCAGCGCGACGGGCTTGGCGCCGGCCGCACCGCGGTGGCTGCTGGCGGCCAGTTTTTCGGCGCGCTCGCGCACGGCCTGCTGGAACACGGCGGGCTTGGCGATGGCGTCGACCAGGCGCCAGTCCACCGCCTTCTGGCCGCGCACACCTTCGACGCTGGTGCAGAAGATGTCGGCGAGGTCGTGGCGCACATGGCGCTTGTCGGTCACGCGGGTCAGGCCGCCGGTGCCGGGCAGCACGCCCAGCAGCGGCACCTCGGGCAGGCTGACCGAGCTGCTGCGGTCGTCCACCAGCACGATCTCGTCGCAGGCCAGGGCCAGCTCGTAGCCGCCGCCGGCGCAGGCGCCGTTGAGCGCGGCGACGAACTTCAGCCCGCTGTGCTGGCTGCTGTCTTCGATGCCGTTGCGGGTTTCGTTGGTGAACTTGCAGAAGTTGACCTTCCAGCCGTGGCTGGAGAGGCCGAGCATGAAGATGTTGGCGCCGGAGCAGAACACGCGGTCCTTCAGGCTGGTGACCACCACCGACTTCACTTCAGGGTGCTCGAAGCGGATGCGCTGCAGCGCGTCGTGCAGCTCGATATCCACGCCCAGGTCGTAGCTGTTGAGCTTGAGCTTGTAGCCGGGGCGCAGACCGGCGTCTTCGTTGATGGCCAGCGACAGCGTGGCGATGGCGCCGTCGAACGACAGGCGGATGTGCTGGTAACGGGACGGGTCGGTCTGGTAGTCGACGCGGGGGGCGCTGGCGGTGGCGGTCATGGTGGTCTCCTGGGTTCTGGGCGGTGGCCGGTCGGGATGCACTGGAAATCCGATGGATGTGAATAATAGTGCATGTATCTTGGCGCAGTCAAATGCAATTTAATGCATGTATCCCCGTATTTACCCGAATGCCCGGGTCAGGCTGGCAGCTTGAGCAGCTGGCGCACCTCGCGCCGCAGCTTCGCAAAGCTTTCTTCCAGCGGCTGGGCGCTGGTGTTGAAGGCCAGGTCGGCCTTGGAATAGAACGCGGCACGCCCTTCCAGGATGCGCTTGAGGTCTTCCATGGCCTCGCGGCTGGCGGCCATGGGTCGCATGTCGCCCTGCGCCGCCACCCGGCCCATGTGGTCGGACGGGTCCGCCTGCAGCCAGACCGTGGTGCAGTGCTGCAGCAGCAGGTTGAAGTTGGCCGAGTCGGCCACCAGACCACCGGGCGTGGCGATCACCACCTCGGGGTAGATCTGGATCGCTTCTTCGAGCGCACGGCGTTCGTAGCGGCGGTAGGCGTTGGCGCCGTAGAGGTTGTGGATCTCGCTGATGCTGCAGCCGGCGAACTGCTCGATCTCGCGGCTCAGTTCGATGAACGGAAAACCCAGGTCGTCGGCCAGGCGCTGGCCCAGCGTGGACTTGCCGGCGCCGCGCAGGCCGATCAGCGCCACGCGCGCCAGCCGCCCCTGCGTGTCGACCCCGCCGCTGGCGCCCAGCAGCTCCACCAGCTGCAGCCGCGCGCGGCGCAAATCGGCCTCGTTGCGGCCCTGCAGCAGCTCGCGGATCAGCAGCCATTCCGGTGAGGAGGTGCTCACGTCGCCAATCAATTCAGCCAGCGAGCAGTGCAGCGCCTGCGCCACCTGCAGCAGCACCAGGATGGAGGCGTTGCCCGTGCCGTATTCCAGGTTGGCCAGGTGCCGCTCGGACACATCGGCCGCAATCGCCACCGCCTTGCGCGTCATGCCCTTGCGCGAGCGCAGGTTGCGCACCCGCTCGCCCAGCGCCACCAGAAAGGGGTGGCGCTCTTCCTCGTCGGAGGGCGCGGCGGCGGGTGGGGCAAGGGTCTCGGTGCTGCTCATGGCGCGGGCGCCTTTCGTCTGTTGGCGGGGGCGGCTGCGGGTAAACCCCAGCCAGCGGCGCCCCCACAAACATGCACTTTACTGCATACTGCACCGGACGCAAGATAGTGCAGTTATACCGTCAAACCCCCGCCACGACCACGGCAAAAACGCAAAGCGCTGCAGCTTCCGACCATGACCACACCCGACACCCCCCTGCTTCCGAACTACTTTGCCGGCCGCTGGCAGACCGGCCACGGCCACGGCACCACCCTGCGGGACGCGGTGACCGGCGAGTCCCTGGTGCGCGTCGACAACACCGGCCTGAACCTGCACGAAGGTTTTGTCTTCGCCCGCGAGCACGGCGGCGCCGCGCTGCGCGCCCTGAGCTACGGCCAGCGCGCCGCGATGCTGGGCGAGGTGGTCAAGGTGCTGCAGGCGAACCGCGACGCCTACTACGACATCGCCACCCGCAACTCCGGCACCACCACCAAGGACTCGGCGGTCGACATCGACGGCGGCATCTTCACCCTGGGCTACTACGCCAAGCAGGGCGAGGCCCTGGGCGACGCCAAGTGCCTGCTCGACGGCGAGCGCATCCGCATGGGCAAGGACCCGGTGTTCCAGACCCAGCACGTGCTCAACCCCACGCGCGGCGTGGCGCTGTTCATCAACGCCTTCAACTTCCCGAGCTGGGGCCTGTGGGAAAAGGCCGCGCCCGCCCTGCTCTCGGGCGTGCCGGTGATCGTCAAGCCCGCCACCGCCACCGCCTGGCTGACCCAGCGCATGGTGGAAGACGTGGTCAAGGCCGGCGTGCTGCCCGAAGGCGCGCTGTCGGTGATCTGTGGCTCGTCGGCCCACCTGATGGACCAGCTCCAGCCCTTCGACGTGATCAGCTTCACCGGCTCGGCCGAGACGGCGCGCATCATCCGCAGCCACCCGGCGGTGGCCCAGCGCTCGGTGCGCTGCAACATCGAGGCCGACAGCCTCAACAGCGCCCTGCTCGACCCGTCGGCGACGGTGGACAGCGAGGCCTTCAAGCTGATGGTGAGCGAGGTGGTGCGCGAGATGACGGTCAAGAGCGGCCAGAAGTGCACCGCGATCCGCCGCATCTTCGTGCCGCTTGAACTCTTCGACGACGCGGCCGAAGCCATTTCCGCCAAGCTGGCCAAGGTCACCGTCGGCAACCCGCGCAACGAGACGGTGCGCATGGGCGCGCTGGTGAGCCAGGAACAGAAGCGCAGCGTGCTGCACGGCATCGAGGCGCTCTGCCACGAGGCCCTGGTGCTGTTCGATGGCAGCGAAGTGCCCCTGGTCGATACCGACCCCGAGGCCTCGGCCTGCGTCGCGCCCACCCTGCTGGGCCACCGCGACCCGGGCCAGGCCAAGGTGCTGCACGAGGTCGAGGTGTTCGGCCCGGTCGCCACCCTGATGGCCTACGAGGACGAAGACGAGGCCTGGGATCTGGTGCGCCGCGGCGAGGGCTCGCTGGTCGCCTCCATCTACAGCGAGGACCCGGCCTTCATCGCCCGCGCCGCCGCCGAACTGGCCGACAGCCACGGCCGCGTGCACGCCATCAGCCCCGACGTCGCCGCCAGCCAGACCGGCCACGGCAACGTGATGCCCATGAGCCTGCACGGCGGCCCAGGCCGCGCGGGCGGTGGCGAGGAACTCGGCGGCCTGCGCGCGCTGGGCTTCTACCACCGCCGCACGGCCGTGCAGGCCAGCAGCGCAGCGCTCGACGCCCTGGCCGCCACAGCGACCACCCTCAAATACTGAAGTCCGCCAGAGACGCACGACAGGAGACAAGCCATGAGCCAGAAAGACACCGCGCCGCCACCGGACCGCTTCAACTTCGCCCGCCACCTGATCGAGACCAACGCCGGCCGCGCGGCCAAGACCGCGCTGATCGACGACGCCGGCCAGCTGAGCTACGGCCAGCTGGCCGACCAGGTGCAGCGCTGCTCGGCCGCGCTGACCGCCCTGGGGCTGCGCCGCGAGGACCGCGTGCTGCTGCTGATGCACGACTGCAGCGACTGGGTGGTGAGCTTTCTGGGTGCGCTGCACGCGGGCGTGGTGCCGGTCTGCGTGAACACCCTGCTCACAGCCAAGGACTACGCCTACATGCTGGCCGACAGCCGCGCCCAGGCGGCCCTGGTGTCCGCGGCCCTGCTGCCGACGCTGCAGACCGCGATGTCCGATGGCAAACACGAGCTGAAACAGCTGATCGTCTCGCGCAGCAAGGAGCCGCTGCCCGAGGGTGCCCACGATTGGGCGGCGCTGGTCGCGTCCGCCGCCCCCGGTGAAGGCGCCGACACGCACGGCGACGAACCCGCGTTCTGGCTCTACTCCAGCGGCTCCACCGGCGCCCCCAAGGGCACGGTACATACCCAGGCCAACCTCTACTGGACCGCCGAGCTCTACGGCAAGGGGGTGCTGCGCCTGCAGGAGAGCGATGTGGTGTTCTCGGCCGCCAAGCTGTTCTTCGCCTACGGCCTGGGCAACGCGCTGTCGTTCCCGCTGTCGGTCGGCGCCAGCGTGGTGCTGATGGCCGAGCGTCCGACGCCGCAGGCCTGCTTCAGGCGCATGACCGAGCACCGGCCCACGGTGTTCTGCGGCGCCCCCACCGGCTACGGCGGCATGCTGGCCGCGCCCGACCTGCCGCCCAGAAGCGCGGTCTCGCTGCGCCTGTGCTCTTCAGCCGGAGAGGCCCTGCCGCGCGACATCGGCGAGCGCTGGACCGCGCACTTCGGCTGCGAAATCATCGACGGCATCGGCAGCACCGAGATGCTGCACATCTTCCTCTCCAACCGCCCTGGCGACGTGCGCTACGGCACCACCGGCAAGGCCGTGCCCGGCTACGAGGTGCAGCTGCGCGACGAAGACGGCAGCGTCATCACCAGCCACAACCAGATCGGCGACCTCTATATACAGGGGCCCAGCGCCGCGCTGATGTACTGGAACAACCGCGCCAAATCGCGCGACACCTTCCAGGGGCCCTGGACCAAGAGCGGCGACAAGTACGTGCGCGATCCGGACGGCTACTACACCTACGCCGGCCGCAACGACGACATGCTCAAGGTCAGTGGCATCTACGTCAGCCCGTTCGAGGTCGAGGCCACGCTGGTGCAGCACAACGCCGTGCTGGAAGCCGCCGTGATCGGCAAGAACGACGACGAGGGCCTGACCAAGACCAAGGCGTTCGTGGTGCTCAAGCCCGGCCACCACGCCACCGAGGCCGAACTGCAGGCCTTCGTGAAGGAGAAGCTCGCGCCCTACAAGTACCCGCGTTTCATCGAGTTCGTGAGCGAGCTGCCCAAGACCGCCACCGGCAAGATCCAGCGCTTCAAGCTGCGCGAACTGGAGAACCAGCGCCTGTTTGTTCACCGCTGATTCGCTGACAGACACCGCCCATCCGGCCAGAGACACCTGCCCCGGGTAAACCCGGGCGCCACGCGCTTGATCTGGTTTCAATTCATAACGAAACTCGTTCGTTTCCGGAGACAGACACAGGGGTCGAGATGGTTCGAAAATGGCTGGGGATGTGTGCGTGGATGATGGCGGCGGTGGCGGCGCACGCAGGAGACGAGGGTGTCACACCGACCGAAATACGGCTGGGCGCCTCGCAGGTGCTCTCCGGCCCGCTGGGGCCGCAGACCCTGCAATACGGCGAGGGCGCCCGCCTGATGTTCGACGCAGTCAACGCCGCGGGCGGCGTGCACGGCCGCAAGATCAGCTTCACCACCCTGGACGACGGTTTCGATCCAAAGCGGGCGGTGGAGAACACACGCAAGCTGATCGGGGAACAGAAGGTGTTCATGCTGTTCAACAGCTCCGGCACCGCGCAGACCGCCGCCGTGCTGCCCCTGCTCAAGGAGTCCGGCACCATCCTGTTCGGGCCGGTGACCGGTGCGTCGTCGATGCGCGAGGGCGTCAACCCCCACCTGTTCCATGTGCGCGCGAGCTACGCCAACGAAACCGAGCGCATCTTTTCCCAGCTCAAGCAGATCGGCGTGACCCGCGTGGCCTTCTTCTACCAGGACGACGGCCTGGGCAAGACGCTGCTGGGCGAGGTCAAGAAGGCGTCCGCTGCACTGAACCTGCCGCTGGCAGCCGAGATCAAGGTCGACCCGGCCGCACCGGACTTTGCCGCCGCTGCCGCGGCCACCGCGCAGGTCAACCCGCAGGCGGTGATCGTGGGTACCGCCGGCCTGACCTTCCCCCAGTACGTCAAGGCGGTCGGCACCACGGCGGCGCGCCCCACCTTCTATGGCTATTCGGTCGCCAGCCTGGACGTGATCAACCGGGAGCTCAAGGACAAGGCCCGCGGCATCATCCTGGCGCAGATCATGCCGTCGCTGCGCAACGCCACCATTCCGGTGGTGGCGGAGTACCTGAAGCTGCTCAAGGACAAGAGCCCCGATGCCGCACCATCGGCCTCACAGTTCGAGGGCTTCGTGCACGCGCGGCTGCTGGTGGAAGGCCTGCGGCGCACCGGCCGGGACCTGAGCACCGCGTCGTTCACCCGCACCCTTGAAAGCGCCGGCGAAATTGCGTTCGGCCGCTTCACCGCCAAGTACTCGCCCAAGTCCCACAATGGTTCGGACTATGTGGAACTGGCCATCATCGATGGCCAGGGGCAGCTGCGGTACTGAGCCCGGCGCCTGTCGGACTCAGGTGTCCTTGGAGATCTTGATGGTCGGGAACTTGCTGGAGAAGTCCTTGGCCTTGGCCGCAATCTTGATCGCCACCTGGCGCGCCACCGTCTTGTAGATGCCGGCGATCTCGCCCTCGGGATCGGCCACCACCGTGGGCCGGCCGCTGTCGGCCTGCACGCGGATGCTCATGTTCAGCGGCAGCTCGCCCAGGAAGTCCATGCCGTATTCGGCCGCCATCTTCTTGCCGCCTTCGGCGCCGAAGATGTGTTCGGTGTGGCCGCAGTTGGGGCAGCAGTAGACCGCCATGTTCTCGACGATGCCCAGGATGGGCACGCCCACCTTCTCGAACATCTTGATGCCCTTGCGCGCGTCCAGCAGGGCAATGTCCTGCGGCGTGGTCACGATCACCGCGCCGGTCATCGGCACGCGCTGCGACAGCGTGAGCTGGATGTCGCCGGTGCCCGGCGGCATGTCGACGATCAGGTAGTCCAGGTCTTTCCAGTTGGTCTGGCGCAGCAGCTGCTCCAGCGCCTGCGTGGCCATGGGGCCGCGCCAGATCATGGCCTCGTCCTTGTCCACCAGGAAACCGATGGAGATGACCTGCACGCCGTAGTTTTCCAGCGGCTCCATGGTCTGGCCGTCGGTGCTCTCGGGACGGCCTTCGATGCCCATCATCATGGGCTGGCTGGGGCCGTAGATGTCGGCGTCCAGGATGCCGACCTTGGCGCCCTCGGCGGCCAGCGCCAGCGCCAGGTTGACGGTGGTTGTGCTCTTGCCCACACCACCTTTGCCCGAGGCAACGGCGATGATGTTCTTCACGTTGGGCAGCAGCTGCACGCCGCGCTGCACCGCGTGCGGGATGATCTTGACTGTGAGGTTCACCGACACGTTTTCCACGCCCGGCACGCTCTTGGCGGCCTCGATCAGCCCGCGGCGCAGCGCCGGAATCTGGCTCTTGGCCGGGTAACCGAGCTCCACGTCGAAGGACACATCGCCGGCGTCGGCCTGCAGGTTCTTCAGGGCCTTGGTGGACACGAAGTCCTTGCCGGTGTTGGGATCAGTCACCGCCTGCAGGGCGGCAAGGAGCGCTTGGGTGTCGACGGCCATGAAACGGGCTCTCCGGGTACTGGGGTGAGGTTATGAAGAATCGCACCGAAGTCTAACGGCCCCGGCATGCCCCGCCTAAAATTGCGGGTTCCCCCGAATGAAAGCCTTCCGACATGAGCCAGCGCCGCCTGTTCGTCACCACCGCCCTGCCCTACGCCAACGGCCACTTCCACATCGGCCACATCATGGAATACATCCAGGCCGACATCTGGGTGCGGTTCCAGCGCATGCAGGGCCACGAGGTGCACTTCGTCTGCGCCGACGACGCGCACGGCGCGCCGATCATGATCGCGGCCGAGAAGGCCGGCAAGACGCCGCAGCAGTTCGTGGCCGACATCGCCGCCGGACGGCCGCAGTACCTCAACGGCTTTCATATCGGTTTCGACAACTGGCACAGCACCGATGGCCCTGAGAACCACGAACTGGCGCAGGACGTGTACCGCGCCCTCAAGGCCAACGACCTGATCGAGACCCGCACCATCGAGCAGTTCTTCGACCCCGAGAAGAACATGTTCCTGCCCGACCGCTTCATCAAGGGCGAATGTCCCAAGTGCGGTGCGAAAGACCAGTACGGCGACAACTGCGAGGTCTGCGGTGCGGTCTACGCCCCCACCGAACTGAAGAACCCCTACTCCGCCCTGTCGGGCGCGACGCCGGTGCTCAAGCACTCGGACCACTTCTTCTTCAGGCTGTCCGACCCGCGCTGCCTGGACTTCCTCAAGGGCTGGACCACCAGCGGCGCCGTGCAGCCCGAGGTGCTCAACAAGATCACCGAGTGGATCGCGCCCGGCGAGGACGGCAAGCCCAAGATGGGCGACTGGGACATCAGCCGCGATGCGCCCTACTTCGGCATCGAGATCCCGGATGCCCCGGGCAAGTATTTCTATGTGTGGCTGGACGCGCCCATCGGCTACCTGGCTTCGCTCAAGAACTACTTCGGCAAGACAGGTCGCGACTACGAGGCCTTCATGTCCGACCCGTCCACCGAGCAGTACCACTTCATCGGCAAGGACATCATCACCTTCCACACCCTGTTCTGGCCCGCGATGCTCAAGTTCAGCGGCCGCAAGGTGCCCAACGCGGTCTTCGTGCACGGCTTCCTGACCATCAACAACGGCGAGAAGATGAGCAAGAGCCGGGGCACCGGCCTGTCGCCGCTGAAGTACCTGGAACTGGGCATGAACCCCGAGTGGCTGCGCTACTACCTGGCGGCCAAGCTGTCGGGCAAGAACGAGGACGTGGACTTCAACGCCGAAGACTTCATGCTGCGCGTCAACAGCGACCTGGTCGGCAAATTCGTCAACATCGTCTCGCGCTCGGCCGGTTTCATCACCAAGCGCTTCGGCGGCCAGCTGACGCAGAGCTTCGACGAACAGGGCGCAGCCCTGCTGGCCGACATCCGGGCCGCGGCGGGCGGCGTCGCCGCGCACTACAACGAGCGCGAGTACGGCAAGGCCATGCGCGAGATCATGGCGCTGGCCGACCGCGTCAACGCCTACGTGGACCAGCACAAGCCCTGGGACCTGGCCAAGGACGCCGCCAACGACGCGCGCCTGCAGCAGGTCTGCTCGGTGCTGGTCAATGCCTTCACCGCCCTGGCCCGCTACCTCGCGCCCGTGCTGCCCGAACTCGCCGGCAAGGTGCAGGCGCTCACCGGTGCCGACCTGAAGGACTGGCGCAACGCTGCGAATGTCGCGGCCATCCAGCCCTATCAGCACCTCATGCAGCGCGTGGACGTCAAGCAGCTCGACGCCCTGTTCGAGCCGCCGCCGGCGCCCGAAGAACCCAAGACCGTGCCGGGCGGTGAGGAGATCGCGCCCACCATCTCCATCGACGACTTCGCCAAGGTCGACTTGCGCATCGCGCAGATCGTCAAGTGCGAGGCGGTCGAAGGCTCGACCAAGCTGCTGCGCCTGACGCTGGACGTGGGCGAGGGAAAGACCCGCAACGTCTTCAGCGGCATCGCCAGCATGTACAAGCCCGAGGACCTGGAAGGCAAGCTGACGGTGATGGTGGCCAACCTGGCGCCGCGCAAGATGAAATTCGGCGTCAGCGAGGGCATGGTGCTGGCCGCCAGCCACGCCGACGAGAAGGCGCAGCCGGGCATCCACGTGCTGCAGCCCTGGCCGGGCGCGCAGCCGGGCATGCGCATCCACTGAACGGCCACCGCCCGTGTTCGCCCCCATCCGCGGCTTCACCGCCCTGCAGCGCACGCCGCAGGCCGACCTGAAGCTCGGCACGGTGCTGGCCTTCGTGGCCGGCGCCGCCAACGCGGGTGGATTCCTGGCCGTGGGTCAGTACACCTCGCACATGACCGGCATGCTCTCGGCACTGGCCGACAACCTGGTGCTCGGGCAGTTCGTGCTGGTGGGCGCGGGCATTGCGTCGGTGCTGGCCTTCCTGTTCGGCGCCATGAGTACGGCCTGGATCGTCAACTGGGGCATGCGCCTGCGGCTGCGCAGCGCCTACGGGCTGCCGCTGCTGCTGGAGGCGGCCCTGCTGCTGGTGTTCGGCCTGTTCGGTGCCGCCATGAGCCTGTGGCAGACGGTGTTCCTGCCCGTCACCGTGGTGCTGCTGTGTTTCATCATGGGCTTGCAGAACGCGGTCATCACCAAGATCTCGCAGGCCCGCATCCGCACCACGCACGTGACCGGCCTCGTCACCGACCTGGGCATCGAACTGGGCAAGCTGCTGTACGTGAACCGGCACCCGGAGATGCAGCCGGTGCGCGCCGACCGCGAACGCCTGCGGGTGCACGCCCAGCTGGTCCTCAGCTTCCTGGTCGGCGGCATCGCTGGCGCCCTGGGCTTCAAGCACCTGGGCTATGTGAGCACCCTGCCGCTGGCACTCGCGCTGCTGCTGCTGGTGCTGCGCCCGCTGCTGGAAGATTGGCAGCGCCTGCGCGCCAGCTGAACCGCCGGGACCGTCTCAGCGGGCCCGGTCCAGCGCCGGGTCGCGCGCCGACCCGGTCGAGATCACCCGCAGGTCCGGGCTGAAGATGACCGTGAACACCTGGCTGTCGCTTTCGTTCGGGCCATCGCGCCACCGCCAGTCGTAGTGGACCTCCTTTTTGAGGGTGTACTCGGTCACCTTCATCGGTTTGCCCAGCAACTTGCGCACATCTTCCATGGCCATGCCGGGCTTGATCTCGGCGAAGGTCCTCGGGTTGAGCACCTGCCGCAGGGCCGCCATCTTGCCGTCCGAGCCGATGGTGATCTGGTAGTTCTGGTAGCCCTCGGGCTGGCGGTTGTACTCGTAGATCTGGGCGCCATCCGACCCGTCCCACACGGCTTCGGGCGGCCCGAACTTCTCGCGCACATCCGCCTCGGTCGAGACACCCTCTTCGAGTTCGCTGATGGCGCGCTGGTCGCAGGCCGTCAGCAACACAGCCCCCAGCAGGAGGCATCCCAAGCGGTTGAACATCTGTGAAGTCATGGGTCGCACCGGGAAGGCAAAGACTCAGTGTAAACCCTGAGATCATCGGCCTCCGCGCCGCGGCACGGGGTGTGCAAACGGTAACATCTGGCGATGCTGAACAACCTGCCCCCGCTGGCGCCGTTCCGGCCCCGCCTGTTCCAGGACATCCGTGGCTACAACAGCGAGAAGCTGGTGCGCGACATGGGAGCTGGCGCCACGGTGGGCATCGTGGCGCTGCCACTGGCCATGGCCTTTGCCATCGCCAGCGGACTCAAGCCGGAGGCGGGACTGTGGACGGCCATCGTCGCCGGCTTCCTCATTTCCGCCCTGGGCGGCACCTCGGTGCAGATCGGCGGCCCGGCCGGCGCCTTCATCGTCATCGTCTACGGCATCGTCGAGCGCTACGGCGTGGCCAACCTGCTGATCGCCACCGCCAGCGCCGGCGTGCTGCTGTTCCTGCTGGGCCTCTTCCGCCTGGGCACCCTGGTGCGTTACGTGCCGGTCAGCGTGGTGATCGGCTTCACCAACGGCATCGCGGTGCTGATCGCGCTGTCGCAGGTGCGCGACTGGCTCGGGCTGGACATCGCCAAGATGCCGGGCGACTTCTTCAGCCAGATCGCCACCATCGCCCAGCACCTGGGCAGCTTCAACCCCTACGCCTGCCTGCTGGGTGCGCTGTGCGTGGTGGGCCTGTTCATCTGGCCGCGACTCTGGGCGGTGGACTCGCAGTTCAGACGTCAGCTGGAACAGGTCGACACCATCAGCGCACTCAAGGCCACATCGCGGCTGCCGGCACCGGTGGTGGCGCTGGTGACGCTGACGCTGCTGGCATGGCTGCTGCAGATGCCGGTCGAGACCATCGGCTCCCGCTTCGGCGGCATCCCGCAGGGCGTGCCCGCGTTCGAACTGCCCGACTTCAGCTGGCAGACCGTGAAGCTCCTGGTGACGCCCACGCTCACCATCGCGCTGCTGGGCGCGATCGAGTCGCTGCTCTGCGCGCGCGTGGCCGACCAGCTCAGCGACACCCCCAAGCACGACCCGAACCAGGAGCTCATGGCGCAGGGCGTCGCGAACTTCGCCGTCCCGTTCTTCGGCGGCATGCCAGCCACCGGCACCATCGCGCGTACGGTGACGAACATCCGCGCGGGGGCTGTGTCGCCTGTCGCGGGCATGGTCCACGCCGGCACGCTGGCCGCCGTGGTCTTGATTGCCGCGCCGCTGGCGCAGCACATCCCGCTGGCGGTGCTGGCCGGCGTGCTGCTGTTCGTGGCCTGGAACATGGGCGAGTGGCGCGAGTTCGGTCGCCTCAAGCAGTTCACCAACCACTACCGCCTCATGATGGTCTCCACCTTCCTGGTGACCATCGTGTTCGACCTCACCGTGGCGGTGGAACTGGGCCTGGTGCTGGCCTGCCTGCTGTTCGTGCGGCGCCAGAGCGACATCTTCCGCGCCGACCCGGTGCCCCAGCAGCATCCCGGGCAGCTCCACTTCAGGCTCTACGGCTCGCTGTTCTTCGGCGCCGTCGCCAAGATCGACCCCATCGTGGCGGCGGTCGAGCGGGCGCCGGCGGGCCTGGCGGTGACACTGGATGCCAGCCGGCTGATCTCGCTGGACACCACCGGGCTGGATGCGCTGGAACAGCTGCACAAGGCCATCCTGAAACGCGGGGGCACCCTGGCGCTGACCGAACTGAACCCGCAGCCGCAGTCGCTGATCGAACGCTCCGGCTTCGGCGCCCGGCTGCGCGGCGAGGCGGCCGACCGGCACGCCGGATGAGCCGGGCCGACCAGTAAAATGGCAGGTTTTCCGCTGACCGGCGCCCTGCGCCTTCTTGCCATGAGCATTTTCGGCCGCCCCCACTACACCTCCGACACCACCCAGTTCATCGACCAGCTCAAGTCCAGCCGGCCCGAGATCGAGCAGGGGCAGCTCGAAGGGCGTTCGCTCCTGTGGGACAAACAGGTCGACCGCGACCTGCTGGCCCAGGCGCAGGCCGCGCGCGTGCCGCAGCAGCCCTACGTCTACCAGACCCAGCCCGACCCGCACTGAGCCCTGCCGTCCCGAGACTGCGATGAGCAACGAGGCCGGCGCACTCGATGCGCCCCCGGAGGGCCTGGATGCCGTGCTGCCCGACGTGGTCGACCAGGTGGCGCTGGCGCGCCTGTACGGTGAGCCGCTGTTCGACCTGCCGCGCGACCTGTACATCCCACCAGACGCGTTGCAGGTCTTCCTAGAGGCCTTCGAGGGCCCGCTGGACCTGCTGCTCTACCTGATCCGCAAGCAGAACTTCAACATCCTCGACATCCCGATGGCGGCGGTGACCCGCCAGTACCTGAGCTACGTCGACGAGATCCGCGCCAGCAACCTCGAACTGGCGGCCGAGTACCTGCTGATGGCGGCCATGCTGATCGAGATCAAGTCGCGCATGCTGCTGCCGCCCAAGAAGACGGCCGAGGGCGAAGAGGCCGAAGACCCGCGCGCCGAGCTGGTGCGCCGGCTGCTCGAATACGAACAGATGAAGCTGGCCGCCCAGCGCCTGGCCGAAGTACCGCAGTACGGCCGCGATTTCCTGCGCGCCCAGGTCTACGTCGAGCAGGCGCTGCAACCCCGCTTCCCCGATGTCAGTGCCCTGGATCTGCAGTCGGCTTGGCGCGACATCATGAAACGCGCCAAACTGGTCCAGCACCACAAGATCAGCCGCGAGGAACTGTCGGTGCGCGAGCACATGAGCATCGTGCTGCGCCACCTGCAGGGCCGCAAGTTCGTCGAGTTCGGCGAGCTGTTCGACACCACCCGCGGCCCGCAGGTCATGGTTGTCACCTTCATCGCCATGCTCGAACTGGCCAAGGAAACCCTGATCGAGCTGACCCAGGCCGAGGCCTTCGCGCCGATCTACGTCCGTCTGGCGTACACCCCTGCATCATGACCACCCACCATTTCGACGTCCTCATCATCGGCAGCGGACTCGCCGGCCTGACCGCCGCCCTCAAGCTGGCCCCCACCCACCGCGTGGCGGTCGTGACCAAACGCGGCATCTCGGACGGTTCCAGCAACTGGGCCCAGGGCGGCATCGCCGCCGTTCTGGCCGAAGGCGACAGCTACGCCTCGCATGTCGACGACACCCTGGTGGCCGGCGCCGGCCTGTGCGACCTGGAAGCCACCCAGTTCACGGTGGAGAACGCTCCGGCGGCCATCGCCTGGTTGCAGGAACTGGGCGTGCCCTTCTCCACCGAAAACGGCGAACTGCACCTGACCCGCGAGGGCGGCCACACCCACCGCCGCATCGTGCACGCCACCGACGCCACCGGCGCCGCCGTGCAGGCCACATTGAGCAGCCTGGCGCGCAAGACCCCCGGCATCACGTTCTTCGAGAACCACATGCTGGTGGACCTGATCACCGATGCCAAGCTGCCCGGACAGCAGCACGGCACCGCCACCCAGCGCTGCCACGGCGCCTATGTGCTGGACGTGGACCGCGACGAGGTCGAGACCTTCAGTGCGCCACACACCATCCTGGCCACCGGTGGCGCGGGCAAGGTCTACCTCTACACCACCAACCCGGACACCGCGACCGGCGACGGCATCGCAGCCGGCTGGCGCGCGGGCTGCCGGGTCGGAAACATGGAGTTCATCCAGTTCCACCCGACCTGCCTGTACCACCCGCACGTCAAGAACTTCCTCATCACCGAGGCCGTGCGCGGCGAGGGCGGCCAGCTCAAGCTGCCGCCCCACCTGGGCGGCCACCGCTTCATGCCCGACCACGACCCGCGCGCTGAACTGGCGCCGCGCGACATCGTGGCCCGGGCCATCGACTACGAGATGAAGAAGCACGGCCTGGACTGCGTGCACCTGGACATCTCGCACAAGAGCCCGGAGTTCCTGAAGGAGCATTTCCCCAACATCCTGGCGCGCTGCGCCGAGCTGGGCATCGACATCACGAAGGAGCCGATCCCGGTCGTGCCAGCCGCGCACTACACCTGCGGCGGCGTGGTGACCGATCTGGCCGGCCGCACCGACATCGAAGGCCTGTACGCGGTGGGCGAGACCACCTGCACCGGCCTGCACGGCGCCAACCGCCTGGCCAGCAACTCGCTGGTCGAGTGCATGGTGTTCGCCCAGGCCGCGGTCAAGGCCATCCACACCGCCACCACAACGTCCCGGCCCGAGATTCCCCTGTGGGACGCCAGCCGCGTCACGGACGCCGACGAACAGGTGGTGATCTCGCACAACTGGGACGAGCTGCGCCGCTTCATGTGGGACTATGTGGGCATCGTGCGCACCAACAAGCGGCTGGAGCGCGCGGCCCACCGGATTGCCCTGCTGCAGGGCGAAATCCAGGAGTTCTACGCCCAGTTCCACGTCACGCGCGACCTGCTGGAGTTGCGCAACCTGGTCCAGGTGGCCGACCTGATCGTGATGTCGGCCATGCTGCGCCGGGAAAGCCGCGGTCTGCACTACAGCCGCGACTACCCGGACAAGCTCCCGGAAGCCCGTCCGACCATCCTCGTTCCTCCCGCGCGCTGATCTTCCGCACCAGCAGTGGTGGTGAACGTCTCGCGCTACAGTAAGGGGATGATCACCGACCCCGGCAGCCTCGCCCCGCCTGCACCACAGGCCCATCCCGCCGCCAGCGCGGCGGCGGCGAGCTTTGCCGCGCTGCTGGGTCGGCTGGACTACCTGGGTGCGGCCGACATCGAGGCCATCCGGCGTGCCTACCGTTTCGCCGATGAGGCCCACCTGGGCCAGCTGCGCAAGAACGGCGATCCCTACATCACCCACCCGATTGCGGTGGCGGCCCAGTGCGCCGAATGGAAACTGGACGCCCAGGCGCTGATGGCGGCCCTGATGCACGACGCGATGGAAGACTGCGGTGTGAGCAAGGTCGAACTCGTTGAGCGCTTCGGCGCGCCGGTCGCGGACCTGGTCGATGGCCTGACCAAACTGGAGAAGCTGGCCTTCGACACCCGCGAACAGAACCAGGCAGAGTCCTTCCGCAAGATGCTGCTGGCGATGGCCAAGGACGTGCGGGTGATCCTGATCAAGCTGGCCGACCGCACCCACAACATGCGCACCATGGGCGACATGCCGCGCAACAAGTGGCAGCGCATCAGCAGCGAGACACTGGAGATCTACGCCCCGATCGCGCACCGCCTGGGTCTGAACTTCACCTACCGCGAGCTGCAGGACCTCTCGTTCCGCTTCCTGCACCCCTGGCGCTACGAGGTGCTGTCCAAAGCGCTGAACAAATCCCGCAACCGCCGCAAGGACCTCATCGCCCGCGTGCAGAAAGAGGTGGAAGGCGCGTTTGCCCGCCACGGCATGCAGGTGCGCATCGTCGGTCGGGAAAAGACGCTCTATTCCGTCTACCGGAAGATGGACAGCAAGCACCTGTCGTTCTCGCAGGTGACCGACATCTACGGCTTCCGCATCGTGGTGCCCGAGCTGACCGACTGCTACACCGGCATGGGCCTGCTGCACCAGCTCTACAAGCCGGTGCCCGGCAAGTTCCGCGACTATGTGGCCATACCCAAGGTCAATGGCTACCAGTCGCTGCACACGACCCTGATCGGACCCTTCGGCACCAACATCGAGTTCCAGCTGCGCACCCACGCGATGGACGTGGTGGCCGAGTCCGGCGTCGCAGCCCACTGGCTCTACAAGGCCAACGAACCCAACAGCGACACCACCCAGCGCCTGGGCACACAGTGGCTGCAGTCCCTGCTGGACATCCAGCAGGAAACGCACGATGCCAGCGAGTTCTGGGACCACATCAAGATCGACCTGTTCCCCGACGCGGTCTATGTGTTCACGCCGCAGAGCAAGATCCTCGCGCTGCCGCGCGGTGCCACGGTGATGGACTTCGCCTACGCCATCCACAGCGGCGTGGGCAACCGCGCCGTGGGCGCCCGCATCAACGGCGAACAACGCCCGCTGCGCACAGAACTCGCCAACGGCGACGTGGTGGAGATTCTCACCAGCGAGTCCGCCGAGCCCAACCCGGCCTGGCTGTCCTTCGTCAAGACCGGTCGCGCGCGCTCCAAGATCCGGCACCACCTCAAGACGCTCGCACAGGAAAAGACACATCTGCTCGGTGAGCGCATGCTGGCGCAGGCACTGCGCTCCGAAGGCATCGCCCAACTCCCCGATGCCAGTGGCGAGCACAAGGCCACCTGGGACAAGCTGCTGCGTTTCACCGGCACCAAGTCGCGCGAGGAACTGCTGTCGGACATCGGCATGGGCAAGCGCATCGCCAGCATGGTGGGCAAGAAGCTCGCCGTGCTGCTGGCCGAAACCGGGCTCAAACCCGACGCGGTGCTCATCAGCACCGAGCGCTACGCCGCCGGTGAGGACGGCTCGGTTTCCCAGGGGGTCGTCAGTCTGGATGGCAGCGAAGGCCTGTCGGTCCAGTTCGCGCGCTGCTGCCAGCCGATCCCGGGCGACCGCATCGTGGGCTACCTTGGCCGCGGCGAGGGACT
Organism: Hydrogenophaga sp. H7; assembly: GCF_002025745.1. Classification (NCBI taxonomy): domain Bacteria; kingdom Pseudomonadati; phylum Pseudomonadota; class Betaproteobacteria; order Burkholderiales; family Comamonadaceae; genus Hydrogenophaga; species Hydrogenophaga sp. H7. The sequence continues at coordinate 309,286 of NZ_MCIC01000018.1, forward strand.
GACGGTGCACACCGAAGACTGTCCCACCGGCAAGCGCCTGCTGGCGCGCGACGGTGAGCGGTTCCTCCAGGTCGAATGGGCCGATGAGCCCACGCGCCCGTTCGATACCACCGTGGTGGTCACCGTGACCAACGGCAAGGGGGTTCTGGCTCGCGTGGCCTCCGCCATCGCCTCGGCCGAGGCGGACATCACCCACGTGGACATGGGCGACGAGCCCGCACAGACGGCCACCGACATCCGCTTCTCCGTGGCCGTGCGCGACCGGGTACACCTTGCCGAAGTGCTGCGCAGCCTCAAGCGGACCACCTCGGTGATCAAGGCGCAGCGACTCCGCGCCAATTGAACGGCCGCATCAGCCCCCGGGCGCGGGATAGCTGACCGAAAGGATTTCCAGCTCCTGGCTTCCTCCGGGCACCACCAGCCGAACCAGATCACCCACTCGCGCCTTCAGCAGAGCGCGGGCCACGGGAGACACCCAGCTGATCTCGCCGCGGGAGCTGTCTGCCTCGTCCACGCCGAGAATGGTCACCGTGGTCTCCCTGCCCTCATCGTCCGCATAGGTCACGGTGGCACCGAAAAACACCTGGTCGCCGCCATGGTGCTGCGAGCAGTCCACCACCTCGGCGACTTCAAGCCGGCGCGTGAGAAAGCGGATGCGCCGGTCGATTTCGCGCAGGCGCTTCTTGCCATACAGATAGTCGCCGTTCTCGGACCGGTCTCCGTTGCTGGCGGCCCAGTGAACGATCTCGACGATGCGGGGCCGCTCGTCGTCGATCAGCGCCATCAACTCGGTCCGCAGCCGGTCGTAACCCGCTCGGGTGATGTAGTTCACCCCGGTCGGCAGCACCACCGGTTCGGGCAGTTCGTCGTCTGCGTCGGAGTCGGTTTCGCGGGTGAATGCTTTGCTCATGAAGGAACGGCCCGGGGAGAACGCTTCGGAGCGAAAAAGAAAAAAGCCCGCAGCTTGTGGCTGCGGGCTTTTCATTTGGTGCGGCTGGCAGGAATCGAACCCACGACCCCTTGGTTCGTAGCCAAGTACTCTATCCAGCTGAGCTACAGCCGCGAAGACATGCATTGTAGCACGGTTTTTTTGGTAGGCCGTGTTGGGCTTGAACCAACGACCAAAGGATTATGAGTCCTCTGCTCTGACCAACTGAGCTAACGGCCCGACGAGGCCCGCATTGTAGGGCGCAGTAACGCCCTGCTCATTTGTGGCTCAGGGCGTTGCTCACCAGCTTGGCGGTCACGTCGACGATCTGGATCATGCGGTCGTACGGCATGCGCTGCGGGCCGATGACGCCCAGCGTGCCCACCACCTGACCATCCACCTCGTAGGGCGCCGTGACGACCGACAGGTCTTCAAATGGCACGACATGGCTTTCGCCACCGATGTAGATGCGCACACCATCGGCCTGTGAAGACACGTCGAGCAGGCGGATCAGCTGGGTCTTCTGCTCGAACAGGTCGAACAGCTGGCGAAGATGCCCCATGTCGCTGGAAAACTCGCTCACCGACAGCAGGTTGCGCTCGCCCGAGACCACCACCTCCTCACGCTCGGCGCTTGCGTCGGCCCCGATGTCCACAGCGGCCTGCATCAGCGCCGCGATCTCCCCCCGCAAGGCCTCGACCTCGTTGCGCAGCCGCGCCCGCACTTCTTCCATCGTCAGGCCGGCGTAGTGGGCATTGAGGAAGTTGGCCGCCTCCAGCAACTGCGACTGGGTGAAGTTCGCCTGTGTGTGGATGATGCGGTTCTGCACATCCCCGTCCGGCGACACAAGGATCACCAGCACGCGGCGCTCCGACAGGCTCAGGAATTCGATGTGCCGGAACACCGAAGCGCGCCGCGGCGCCATCACCACACCCACGTACTGCGACAGGCTGGAAAGCATCTGGGCGGCGTGGCTGATGACGCGCTGCGGCTGAGCGCCCGCCTCGATGCCGGTGGCGCCGATGTTCTCTGCACCCGAAATGTCCTCGCGCCGCACGGTGAGCATGGTGTCCACGAACAGCCGGTAGCCTCTGGCGGTGGGGATGCGCCCGGCCGAGGTGTGGGGGCTGGCGATGAGCCCCAGTTCCTCCAGGTCGCTCATCACGTTGCGGATGGTCGCCGGGGAGAGCTCCATGCCGGCCGCCTTGGCCAGCGTACGGGAACCGACAGGTTGGCCGTCGGCGATGTAGCGCTCGACCAAGGTCTTGAGCAGAAGTTTGGATCGGTCGTCCAGCATGGCCCCATTTTACGGACGGTGCCACCCGAAAACAGGGAATGAGGACAAGGGTTTCCGGGGGGCCGACTGCCCTTTCCCCCTATGTTGTAATTTGCACATGACCCAGCCAGACACCCGCCGCCACGAGGCCTCTGCGCCGAAGCGCCACCTGCGATTCGCCCATGTGGCCATCGTCGGCAAGTACCAGGCACCCGGCTCTGGCAAGGTGGTCGAGACACTGGCCGAGTTCCTGCATGACGAAGGATGCGACGTCTCGCTGGAGCGGGACACCGCGCTCAACACCGGCCTGCTGCAATACCCGGCGCTGGACGTCCCTGCCATGGGCCGGTCCATCGACCTGGCGCTGGTGCTCGGCGGCGACGGCACCATGCTGGGCATTGGTCGGCAACTGGCCCGCTATGGCGTGCCCCTGGTGGGCATCAACCAGGGGCGCCTGGGTTTCATCACAGACATTCCACTGGGCGCCTACCAGGACAACCTGCGGGCCATCCTGCGCGGCGAGTTCGAGGAAGACCCCAGGTCGCTGCTGGCGGCCAGCGTCTGGCGCGACGGCCGCTGCGTGTTCGAGGCGACGGCACTGAACGATGTGGTCGTCAACCGGGCCGGCGTGGCCAGCATGATCGAACTGCGGGTGGAGGTGGACGGTCATTTCGTGGCCAACCAGCGCGCCGACGGTCTGATCATCGCCACCTCCACCGGATCCACCGCTTACGCGCTGTCGGCCGGTGGCCCGCTGCTGCACCCGTCTGTGGGCGGCTGGATCATGGTGCCGATTGCACCGCACACGCTGTCCAACCGGCCCATCGTGCTGCCCTCGCACTGCGAAGTGGCGGTCGAGATCGTCTCGGGCAAGGACGCCAGCGCCAACTTCGACATGCAGTCACTCACCAGCCTGCTCCACGGTGACCGCATCGTCGTGCGCCGCTCGGAACACACGCTGCGGCTGCTGCATCCGTTGGGCTGGAGCTACTTCGACACCCTGCGCAAGAAGCTGCACTGGAACGAGGGCGCCTGAGAGCGGTCAAAATAGCCGCCTTCCTTTCGTTTGTTCCGAAGCCATGAGCCTCCGACGCATCGTCTTGCGTGACTTCGTCATCGTGCCCTCGCTGGACCTCGATCTGGACCAGGGCTTCAACGTGCTCACCGGCGAAACCGGTGCCGGCAAGTCGATCCTCATCGACGCTTTGCAGCTGGCACTCGGTGCGCGCGCCGACAGCGGCGTGGTGCGCGAAGGCGCCACGCGCTGCGAGATCGCCGCCGAATTCGACCTGCCTGCTTCTCTGCGGCCCTGGCTGGATGAGCAGGGCTTTGCCGCTGCCGACGACAGCCTGCTGCTGCGCCGCACCGTCGACACCGAAGGGCGCAGCCGCGGCTGGATCAACGGCAGCGCGGCCACGATGGCCCAGCTCAAGGCCCTGGCCGATCACCTTGTCGACATCCACGGTCAGCACGCCTGGCAGAGCCTGACGCGCGCAGAAGCCGTGCGCGGCCTGCTGGACGCTTACGCCGGCGTCGACGCTACGGCGGCGGCGTCGCTATGGTCCGACTGGCGCCAGGCCCGCAAGGCGCTGGAGAGTGCGGCCGAGCGCCAGAACACACTGCAGCAGGAAAGCGAGCGACTGGCCTGGCAGATCGGTGAACTCGACAAGCTGCAGCCCCAACCCGGCGAATGGGAAGACATCAACGCGCAGCACAGCCGCCTGGCCAATGCGCAGGGCCTGATGGACGCAGCACGCGAAGCCGCTGCGGCACTGGACGATGAGGACAGCAGCGCCGCGTCGCTGATCCACCGGGCGCTGTCCGCGCTGCAGGCGCAGGCCCACCTGGAACCGGCCTTCAACGACGCCATCGAGGCGCTGCAGGCGGCCCTGGCCCAGGTGCAGGACACGGTGCACAGCCTGCACCACTACGCACGCCACACCGATCTGGACCCATCGGGGCTGGAGGCACTGGATCAGCGCCTGTCGCAATGGATGTCGCTGGCCCGCCGCTACCGCCGGCCGCCCGAAGAGCTGGCCGAGTTGCTCGCGGGCTGGAAGCAGGAGCTCGAAAGCGTCGACCAGGCCATGGATCTGGACGCCCTGCGCGCGGCGGAGCGCAAGGCCTGGGGCGCTTTCGAGGTTGAAATCAAGCGCCTGGGCAAGCTGCGCCAGCAGGCGGCGCCCAAGCTGTCCCGGGCGGTCACCGAGGCCATGCAGACCCTGGGCATGCAGGGAGGCCGTTTCGAGGTGGGCCTGCAGAAGCTGGAAGAACCGCAGGCGCACGGCTGGGAACAGGTCGAGTTCCTGGTGGCGGGTCATGCCGGCGTGAGCCCGCGCCCGGTCGGCAAGGTGGCCTCGGGCGGTGAGCTCTCGCGCATTGCCCTGGCGATCTCGGTGGTCACCAGCCGGCTGGGGCAGGCACCGACCCTGATCTTCGACGAGGTCGACTCGGGCATCGGTGGTGCCGTGGCGCACACCGTGGGGCAACTGCTGCGCCAGCTGGGCCGCGACCGCCAGGTGCTGGCCGTCACCCACCTGCCCCAGGTCGCTGCCTGCGGGGACCACCACCTGCTGGTGAGCAAGCGCCAGAGCGGTTCGGTCACGCACAGCACCGTCACCCCGATCACGCACGAACAACGTGTGAGCGAACTGGCGCGCATGCTCGGAGGCAACGACCGCTCGGAAGTGTCGCTGGCACACGCCCGAGAACTGCTGACCGCATGAACACGCCGGACCCCGCCCAACCCCTCAAGCCGATTGAGCTGGTGCTGATCACCGGCATGTCCGGCTCGGGCAAATCGATCGCCCTGACCGCGCTGGAAGACCTCGGCTACTACTGCGTCGACAACCTGCCGCCCGAGTTGCTGGCCTCGTTCATCGCCCTGGAGCAGAGCCACCGTGCCAGCAAGGTGGCGATTGCGATGGACGTGCGCAGCGCGGCCTCGCTGCCCGGGCTGCCCGCGCGCCTGGCCGAGATCCGGCACCAGCCCGGGCAGGATGTCCACCTCACCACGGTGTTCCTGGACGCTACCACCGACACGCTGGTGCGGCGCTTCTCCGAAACGCGCCGCCGCCACCCGCTGTCGCTCAAGCCGTCCAACGACGAGCACCGGGCGCTCACGGACGCCATCGAATATGAGCGCGAGCTGCTGTCGGAGCTGCGCGACCGCGCCCAGGTGCTCGACACCAGCCTGATCCGGCCGGCACAACTGCGCAGCCACATCAAGGAGCTGATCGGCGCCCAGCAGGCCCCGCTCACCCTGGTGTTCGAGTCGTTCGCCTTCAAGCGCGGCATTCCGATGGACGCCGATTTCGTGTTCGACGTGCGCATGCTGCCCAACCCGCACTACGAACCCGACCTGCGCCCGCTTACCGGACGAGACGAGCCCGTGGCGGCCTTCCTGGCGCGCCATGCCGAAGTGACGGCGATGCAAGAGCAGATCGACACCTTCCTGCGCCACTGGCTGCCGCACATGCTCGACGATCACCGGAGCTACGTCACCGTGGCCATCGGGTGCACGGGTGGACAGCACCGGTCGGTGTACCTCGTGGAACGCCTGGCCAAGGCCTTTTCCAGCGCCTGGTCCACGCGGCTGCGCCACCGCGAAATCGATGGCTGGCCCACGCCACCGGCGCGCTCCGCTTCAGCCAGCCCCTGACCGAGCCTCAGTCGGGAAGCTGCAGCAGCAGGCTTCGAACCGGCGCGGGCAGACCAACGTCGCTCAGTTGCTCCATCGGCACCCAGCGACCGTTCGGGATCACCGGCTCCGCCGCGCCCGGAACAAGATCGACCAGCACCGGATGCAGCCGCAGCTCGCGGTGGGTGAGCGCATGGGCCAGCGCAGGCAGGTGCCGGGCCGCTCCCGCGTGCTCACCCGCCACCGCCAGCGCCTGGGCGTCGTCTCCAGCCACCGGCACACAGTGCAGGCCTGCCCAGATGCCGCGCGGCGGCCGCCGCTCCAGCCAGATGGACAACTGCCCCGCCTCGGTCTTGCGCAATACCAGCAGCCACCAGCTCTCGTGTCGACGTGCGACCCGCTTCGTCTTCACCGGGAACCGGTCGGTGGTGCCTGATCGGCGCGCCTCGCAGAGCGCAGCCACAGGGCAGCGTTCGCAGGCGGGCTGCCGGAGCGTGCACACACCGGCCCCCAGATCCATGAGGCCCTGGGTATAGGCCACCATGTCGTCCGCCGAAGGGCGCTCGGGCAACAGCGACTGGGCCAGTTGCCACAGCTCCCGTTGGGCTCGGGCCTGTGAGAGATCCCCCTCGAAGGCCAGCAGGCGGCTGAGCACCCGACGCACGTTGCCATCGGCAATGGACACCCGTTCACCGTGACAGAAAGCCGCAATCGCCGCGGCGGTGGAATCCCCGATGCCAGGCAGGGTGGCCAGCACCGACGACGTGGCAGGGAAGCTCCCTCCGTGCTCGGACACCACGGTGCAGGCACAGCGGTGCAGGTTGCGGGCGCGACTGTAGTACCCCAGCCCGCTCCACATGGACATCACCTCGTCCTCGGATGCCGCGGCGAGGGCATGCACATCGGGAAACCGGTCGAGGAAGCGCGGGTAGTAGCCCAGGACGGTGCTCACCTGGGTCTGCTGCAGCATGATTTCGGACAACCACACGCGGTAGGGATCGCGGGTGCCCTGCCAGGGCAGGCCATGCCGCCCGTCGCGTCGCTGCCATTGCACCAGGGCCGGCGCAAAACCGGCGCTCACCGGGCCTGAAACCTTCATGCCTCGACGACTTCGGCCTGGGCTGCCTCGGGAGATTCCAGCAACTGGCCTGTCAGCTCCACCAGCTTGGCGTCGACCAGGTTGAGATCGGCCTGCTGGGACTGCAACTCGCGAATCCGCTCGTCCAGCCCGCTGGCGGCCTGCTGGATGCGCGACACCGCCTCAATGCGTCGACTGAAGTTGCGGCGGCGCTCGCGCAGTTGGGCATCCAGCTGGGCCGCGGCCGACTTGTTCCACAGTTCCACGGCGTTGACCGCCGTGTCGTAGACCACCCGCAACCGGCTCATCAGCGCCCGCGCCAGGCGCTCGCCGAACTCGGGCTGGGCGAGCCGCAGGGCGTTGCCCAGACTGAGGTACTGCAGGTGGCTCTTTTCAATGAGCTCCAGGTCTTTCAGGTACTGCTGAAGCTGCGGCGGCGTGGGCGGCTGCAGGGAGAAGCCGTACTCGGCGTTGAGCCCCTTGAAACTGCCTTCGAGCATCGACTGGATTTCAGACGCAAGCTGATCTGCCTTCAGAAGGTCGGCCCTCAGGAGTTCGAAGGTGTGCCCGTAGGCACGGCGCACGCCCAGCTTGATGCCGGGCTGCTTCAGTGCCCGCGCCAGTTCCGTCACCCGCGACTTGAGATGGGAGTGTCCAAGCAGCGAGAACAGGTGCTTGAGCAGCCGCAGATGCACCGAGCGCACGGCCTGGATCTTGGCCCCACTGGCATCGAACTCGGCCTGCTCCTGTTCGATGCGCAGCCGCATCTGCTTGATCACCCCGGCGTTCTTGCCGCGCAGGCCTTCGAGTTCCTGGACCTGCTCGACCAGGTCACGGGCACGGGTGTGCACCAGACGCCCGGTCTCCTGGCGCAGAGCCTGCATCGCGCTGGCCACCGCCGCGCCCAGAATCCGGCGGCGCTGGCCCAGCAGGTCGACGCCCAGCGCGGTTTCCAGTTCCATCAGGTTGCTCGCCTGCAGCAGGCGTTCGTCCCGGCTGACCTTGGCCAGCAACCCCTTCTGTGCGGACACCGCGATCACCTGCAGCGGCGACAGACCCAGCACATCGGCCGATTCGGTGCGCTGTGCGGCGATCTGCAGCTGCACCTGCTCGGGGGTGCTCAGCGCGTCCCACATCGTGTCGATCTTGTTGAGCACCACCAGCCGGCTGGCCTGGCCTTCGGGGAGCCCGGCGATGTGCTGGCGCCAGATGGCGAGGTCCGATTTGGTCACGCCGGTGTCCGCCCCTAGGATGAACACCACGGCGTGCGCCTGGGGCAGCAGGCTCACCGTCAACTCCGGCTCGGCTCCGATCGCGTTCAGCCCCGGTGTGTCCAGAATCACCAGCCCCTGCTTGAGCAGCGGGTGGGCCATGTTGATCAGCGCATGCCGCCACTTGGGCACCTCGATCATCCCGTCGGAGCCCATCACAGGGTTGTCGTCCGGCAACTCATCGTTCCAGAAACCCAGCGCGGTCGCTTCCGAACGGGTCACCCGGCGCACCTCGGCCACCTTCTGGATGGCGCGGGCCAGCTGCTGGGGATCGTTGACGTCCAGATCAACCCGCTCCCACTTGTCCGGCGCGTTGCGCCATTCCAGCAGTGATTTGGACTGCAAACGGGTCTCGATGGGCAACAGGCGCAGGCAGGGCGGGACTTCCGAGTCGTAGCCCAGCTCGGTGGGGCACATGGTGGTGCGGCCCGCACTGGCCGGCATGATCCGGCGTCCGTAGCCCGCGAAAAACACCGCGTTGATCAGTTCGGACTTGCCCCGCGAGAACTCGGCCACGAACGCAACCATGATCTTGTCGTTGCGGACCTGCGCGTGCAGCTGGTCCAACCGCTCGCGAACCCCTGCCTCCAGCAACTCGTGGTCCTGCAGCCATTCGGACATGAGCTTGAGGCGCAACGCAAACTGCCTGCGCCAGACGCCGTGGTCGTCGAATTCCTGGTTGAAGCTCATGGGCCGGTGGGGGAGTGAATCCATTCAATATAGCATCGCGCCCGTCTCGCTCACGGCTTCTGGCAACGGGGACAGAAATAGGTCGAGCGTTGTCCCTGGCGCAGCTGCCGTATCGGGGTGCCACACGCCCTGCAGGGCTGCCCCTCCCGACCGTAGACCATGGCGTCCATCTGAAAGTAGCCGCTCTGGCCATCTGCGCTGGAAAAATCGCGCAGCGTGCTGCCCCCCAGCGCCAGCGCGCGCTGGAGCACATGGACGATCGCCCCATGCAGGCGGGTCGCGCGCGGGCGGCTCAGGCGGTCGGCGCGGACCGTCGGACGAATGCCGGCCATGAACAAGGCCTCGGAAGCGTAGATGTTGCCCACGCCGACCACCACATCACCGGCCAGAAGCACCTGCTTGATACTGGCACGCCGCTGTTGCAAGGCCATGTGAAACCCGACCGGCTCGAACCCGGGCTCCAGAGGCTCGACCCCCAGCCCGTCCAGCAGCTTGCGGGCCCGCGGATCCTCCATCGAGTCGACCAGCACCACGGCACCAAACCGCCGGGGATCGTGCAGACGCAGCACGCCCCGGGAGGTGTGAAGCTCGAAATGATCGTGAACACCCCGCTCGGGCAGCTCGCTGGCGAACTGAAGGCTACCGGACATGCCCAGATGAACGAGCAGCACCCCCTGATCCAGGTGAATCAGCAGGTACTTCCCGCGACGCCCGACCGCCAGGACATGGCGGCCGGTCAGCATCGTGGGATCGACCCCCAAAGGCCAACGCAGGGGTTTGCCCATCAGCGCAGCCCGGATCTCCGCGCCAGCGATGCGGTCAGCAAAGCTGCGGCGGGTGACCTCGACTTCGGGCAGTTCAGGCATGGCTTGGTGATTTCTGACGGTGAAGGGAACGCCCGACCGGGCACCGGAATCCCAGACCTGCCGACCTGGACCCTTCCATTATCATGAGCTCGATGAATACTCCGCCCGACCGCAGCCACCACAGCCCGCAACGTCGGAGCATCCGGACAGTACAACAAGCAGTGCTGTGTCTCGGCCTCCTGGCGGGTCTGCCGACCTTGGCGCTGGCCCAGGACAGTCCACCTGCAGAGCCTCCGGCGGCCAACTCCGCGCTTTCTGCTCCTTTGTTCTATCAGCTGCTGCTCGGAGAGCTCAATGTGTCCTCCGGTGAGCCCGGCACCGGTTACTCGCTGATCCTGGACGCTGCCCGCAAGCAGAACGACCCCGACCTGTTCCGCCGAGCCGTGGAAATTGCCCTGCAGGCCCGTTCGGGCGACGCGGCGCTGGCAGCAGCGCGCGCATGGTCGCAGGCCATCCCGGTTTCACCCGAGGCCGACCGCTTCGAACTCGAGATTCTGCTGGCGCTCAACCGCGTGGGCGAAACCGGTCCGGTTCTGCGCCGCCTGCTCGACCAGGCCCCTGCCGCATCCCGCAACGACGCCATCAACGGAATCCCCCGCATCTACGGACGGGTGGCGGACAAGGCTGCCGCCCTTCAGGTGGTGCGCGAAGCCCTCGCTCCAGCGATCAAACAGGGACCGCATGCCGCAGCGGCATGGACCACGATCGGCGCCATGGAGCTGGGCAACAACCAGCCCACCCAGGCGCTTACATCCGCCCAGAACGGGCACGCCGCCGACCAGTCCTCGCCATTTCCCGCCCTGCTCGCCCTGGACCTCATGGAACGCGGGCAGACTGCAGCGGAAGCCGTGGTTCGTGGCCAGCTGAAAGCCAGCCCACCGGTGGCGGGCAGTCCCGCCCCCGTGGCACTTGGCTATGCCCGAATCCTGTTCGATCTTCAGCGCCACGCAGAAGCGCGCAACCTGCTGGAAAACCTGACCCGCATCCAGCCCGAGGCCATGGAACCCTGGCTGCTGCTGGCAGCGCTGCAGGTGCAAGACAAACGCCTGCCCGCCGCCACGCAGTCCCTGCAGACCTACATGGGCCTGGCACGCCAGTCTGGTGACGAGCGGGCCGCGCGCGGCCTGACGCAGGCCTATCTGCTGATGGCCCAGATCGCCGAACAGCAGAAAGACTTTCAGGCGGCAAACGCCTGGCTGGACCGGATCGAGAACGCCGACGACATCATGGCAGCACAGATGCGCCGCGCCTCGCTGCTGGCCCACCAGGGGCAGATGGACCGTGCCCGGGCACTGTTGCGCAACCACCCCGAGCGGCGCCCCGAGGATGCGCGTCTGAAATTTGTGGCCGAGGCGCAGCTGTTGCGGGATTTCAAGCAATGGGAGCAGGCCTACGAGCTCTACGGCGAGGCGGTCATCCGGTTTCCGAAGGACAGCGACCTGATCTACGACCAGGCCATGATGGCGGAGAAGCTCAACCGCATCGACGACATGGAGCGCCTGTTCCGCCAGGTGATCGAACTCAAGCCTGACCACCACCATGCCTACAACGCACTGGGCTACTCTTTGGCCGATCGTGGCCTTCGCCTGACCGAAGCAAGGCAGCTGATCGAAAAAGCCGTGTCCATGGCGCCCGACGACGCCTACATCCAGGACAGCCTGGGCTGGGTGGAGTTCCGCGACGGCAACATCGCCCGAGCCCTGCAGATCCTGCAGGCCGCCTTTGACAAACGCCCCGATGCGGAAATCGCTGCCCACCTGGGCGAGGTGCTGTGGGTCAGCGGCGATAGGGACAAGGCCATGAAGATCTGGCGCGAGGGGCTGCTACTGGCCAGCGACAACGAGACGCTGCAAAACACCCTTCAGCGTCTGCGCGTCAAGCCATGACCAGGGCGGATCGTGGACGCCTCGCCCTTCTGGGTGTGGTGGCGATGACGCTTGCGGGTTGTGCAACCTCCCGACCGAAAGCGTCGAAGGACACCTCGTTCTGGAGCGGTCGCCTGGCGTTGACTGTTCACAGCGAGCCGCCGCAGTCGTATTCCGCCGGATTCGAACTTCGTGGAGCCCCTGCTGCGGGCGAACTGCAGCTGACCTCTCCGCTGGGAACGGTGCTGGCATCGGTGCACTGGTCGCCGCAGGGCGCCGAGCTGCGACAGGGCGTACAACTCACCCGCCGCCCCTCTCTGGACGAACTTACGGCGGACCTCGGAGGCACCCCCTTGCCCGTGGCCGCGCTCTTCGGCTGGCTGCAAGGTCAGACCGCCGATGCCAGTGGCTGGAATGCAGATCTCAGCCGCCACAGCGAAGGACGCGTGGTTGCGCGCCGGCTTCAACCCCTGCCCACGGCCGAACTGCGCCTGGTTTTCCAGCCATGACCCCAAAAACCGAACCGCTTCAACGCCTGGAGGGTGTGCCCGCCCCGGCCAAGCTGAACCTGTTCCTGCACGTCACGGGCCGCCGCGCCGATGGTTATCACCTCCTTCAGTCGGTGTTCATGCTGATCGACTGGGTGGACCTTCTGGACTTTGAGCTGCGCCCGGACGGCCGGATCAGCAGGGAAGACACCCTCCCCGGCCTGCCGCCTGAGGACCTGTGCGTCCGTGCTGCCCGGGCGCTCCAGGAAGCGACGGGGTGTACATTGGGCGTCCACATCCGTCTAGACAAGCGCATTCCTGCCGAAGCGGGTATGGGAGGCGGTTCCTCGGATGCAGCGACCTGCCTGCTCGCGCTCAACAGGCTCTGGGGGCTCGGACTGACACGGAGGGAACTCTCCAGAATCGGCCTGAAGCTGGGCGCCGACGTTCCGTTCTTCCTCGGCGGCCACAACGCCTGGGTCGAGGGCGTGGGTGAACAGCTCACCCCGGTGTCGCTGCCGTCCGCCCGCTTCGTGGTGGTCAAGCCACCCACCGGCGCGTCGACGCCCGCAATTTTCAGTTCGCCAGAACTTCAACGCGACACAAAAACTGCTATACTCCAAGGCTTTGCTGCAAACACCAATGCAGAACGGTTGAATAGCGATGCCCGCATCGCCTGCGATCTTCAGAAAATTCTGGATTTCGGACACAACGACCTGCAGCCGGTGGCACAGACACTGTGTCCCGACGTGGTGCGATGCCTGGAATGGCTGTCGGCCCGTGGTCTCCACGGACGGATGACCGGTTCTGGTACCGCGGTGTTTGCGCAATTGCCGCAGGCAACGGACCTTTCTGGCGCTCCAGCCGACTGGACGGTCCGTGAATGCAGCAACATGGATGCACATCCATTGCTGGACTGGTGTCCCGGGTAAAATCGGGTCGGTCAGCCCGGTCAACGGATGTGTGACCAGCGACATTTTTCGGGTGTTCGTGAAGCGCAAGCCTCACGAATGTCCTGAGTAGGGGAGTCGCCAAGTTGGTAAAGGCACCGGATTTTGATTCCGGCATGCGAGGGTTCGAGTCCTTCCTCCCCTGCCACCCATTTTTTTGAACCACACACCCAGCGGCCGCGCCGCTGTCGGCCAGCGCACTGGTCGTTGAAACAGCCGGGAACACCATGCAAGTTCAGCCCCCTGATTTCATGATCTTCACCGGCAATGCCAACCCGGTCCTCGCGGCCGAGATTGCCCAGCACCTCAACACCCAACTGGGTGCGGCCAATGTAGGTCGTTTCTCGGACGGAGAGGTCACGGTCGAGATCACCCAGAACGTGCGGGCTCGCGACGTGTTCGTGATCCAGTCGACCTGCGCGCCGACGAATGAGAACCTGATGGAACTCATCATCATGGTCGACGCGCTCAAACGGGCCTCCGCCGCACGCATCTCGGCCGTGATCCCCTACTTCGGGTATGCCCGCCAGGACCGCCGCCCGCGCTCCAGCCGTGTGCCGATCTCGGCCAAGGTCGTGGCCAATATGCTGCAGACCGTCGGTGTGAACCGGGTTCTGACCATGGACCTGCACGCCGACCAGATCCAGGGCTTCTTCGACATTCCGGTCGACAACATCTATGCCTCCCCGGTTCTGCTGGGCGACCTGCGCCAAAAGAACTACGAAGACCTGCTGGTGGTTTCGCCCGACGTCGGTGGCGTGGTGCGTGCCCGTGCGCTGGCCAAGCAGCTGGGCTGCGACATGGCCATCATCGACAAGCGCCGCCCCAAGGCCAACGTGTCGGAAGTGATGCACGTGATCGGCGACATCGAGGGCCGCAACTGCGTGATCATGGACGACATGATCGACACCGCCGGCACGCTGGTCAAAGCCGCCGAAGTGCTCAAGGAGCGGGGCGCCAAGCACGTCTACGCCTACTGCACGCACGCCATCTTCTCGGGACCGGCCATCGACCGCATCGCCAAGGGCTCGGCCCTGGACGAGGTTGTCGTGACCAACACCATCCCCCTGTCGCAGGCCGCCCAGGCCTGCGCCAAGATCCGCCAGCTCTCCGTGGCGCCTCTGATGGCCGAGACCATCGCGCGCATTGCCTCGGGCGAGTCGGTCATGAGTTTGTTCGCCGATCAGGACAACCTGTTCTGAGGCAACAAAAGCCAGGTCGTGCCATGTGGTGCGGCCTTTTTCAACCTGAGGCGTTCTGGTCGCGGAACCCCTCCACTGGAGTCAGTCATGCAATTCGTCGCTTTTGAGCGCGCCAAGCAGGGTACGGGTGCGAGCCGCCGTCTGCGCATCACCGGTCGCGCGCCCGGTATCGTTTTCGGTGGTGACACCGCGCCCGTGACGATCGAAGTCGATCACAACGCGCTGTGGCACGCCCTGAAGAAGGAAGCCTTCCACGCCTCCATCCTGGACATGGAGCTGGCCGGCAAGGTCCAGAAGGTTCTGCTGCGCGATGTGCAGTACCACCCCTACAAGCCGCAAGTCCTGCACGTGGACTTCCAGCGCGTGGACGAAAAGACCCGCCTGCACAAGAAGGTGCCGATCCACTTCGTGGGCGAAGAGAACTCGCCGGCTGTCAAGACCGACAAGTGCCTGGTCAACCACATCGTGACCGAGATCGAGATCGAATGCCTGGCCATGCAACTGCCGGAATTCATCGAGGTCGACCTCAGCTCCGCCGAAAAGGGTGCCACCATCCACACTGGCGACCTGAAGTTGCCCGCTGGCGTGAAGATCGTGACCCACGGCCGCAAGGACATCACCATCGCCACAGTCGTTGAGCCGGTGGAAGAAGTGGTGGCCGCTCCCGTGGTCGCTGCCGCCGACGACAAGAAGAAGGGCAAGGGCAAGAAGTAATTCTTGGTCCCCCTCTCAAAGGCCCGCTCCATGCGGGCCTTTGTCTTTGGTGCCCCTGATAATCCAACGCCATGATCCGACTCATCGCCGGCCTGGGCAATCCAGGCCCCGAATACGCCGACACCCGCCACAACGCAGGCTTCTGGTTCGTGGACGAGGCGGCGCGCCTGCTAAAGACGTCGCTGCAGATGGAGCGCGGCCATTTCGGACTCGTGGCTCGGGCCAACGTGGCCGGCCAGAGCGTCTGGCTGGTGGAGCCGCAGACCTACATGAACCTGTCGGGCAAGTCGGTGGCTTCGCTCGCGCGCTTCTTCAAGATCGCGCCTGAAGAGGTGCTGGTGGTGCACGACGAACTGGACCTGCCGCCGGGCGAGGCCAAGCTCAAAAAGGGCGGTGGCCACGCCGGCCACAACGGCCTGCGCGACATCCACGCCCAGCTGGGCAGTGCCGACTACTGGCGGCTGCGAATCGGTATCGGCCACCCTGGCAACCGGAACGAGGTCGCGAACTGGGTTCTCAAGAAGCCATCGCTGGACGACCGCATCGCCATCGTGCAGGCGCTGGACCGTTCACTCAAGGCACTGCCGCAGCTGATCGCGGGGAATATGGACAAGGCCACGGCCCTGATCCACACCAGCAAGCCTCCACGCCCCAAACCACCGAAGCCAGTGCCGGCGGCAACCCCGGCTCAGCCAGCGGAAGGCGGCAACACCGCCGGGCCGGGCGACGCCAGCGACTGACCGGCCGCCTGCAGGCGCTGGTACTTCTGCCACAGCGTCTCGTGGTTCTCGGTGTGGGCGGGGTCGACCGGGATGCACTCGACCGGGCACACCTGCACGCACTGCGGCTCGTCGAAATGCCCCACGCATTCGGTGCAGCGGTTGGGGTCGATCTGGTAGAAGTCCTCGCCCATCGAGATCGCCTGGTTGGGGCATTCGGGCTCGCAGACGTCGCAGTTGATGCACTCGGCGGTGATCATCAGGGCCATGATGCTGTCCTCACGCCTGAAGAGGTTGCGGTCTGAGGCGGGCAGCCACACCCGGACTGACCATCTGCGACACATCGCCCCCCAGCGTCGATATTTCGCGCACCAGGGTGCTGGAGATGCACTGCAGTTCGGCCTGCGGCAACAGGAACACGGTTTCCACGGTGAGCAGCAGCTTGCGGTTCATGGCCGCCATCTGGGCTTCGTAGTCAAAGTCGGTCATGTTGCGGATGCCGCGCACCACGGCGCAGGCGCCCTGCTCCCGACAGAAGTCCATGATGAGCCCGTCGAACGGCAGCACTCGCACCGGCAGGCCGGCCATTGCCTCCGCCGCCATCTCCATGCGCTCGTGCAGCGAGAAGCGCGTCTTCTTGTGGTGAGCGATGGCCACGGCCAGGATCAGTTCGTCGAACAGGCCGGCGGCGCGGCGCACCACGTCCTCATGACCGAGCGTGAGCGGGTCGAAGGTGCCGCTGTAGACCGCGATGCGGCGAGAGGGAGAGGCGGAATCGGACATGGCGGGATTATCGGCCAAGGGTCACCCGCGGTCCCTGCCCCCACCGCTTGTCACTGAGGCGGCAAGGGGCGCAGGAGGTGGAAATGCACCTGCCCGGCCCGGCCGTGGCGGTGCGTCTGCAGGCCGATCTGCGCCAGCTCGTCGTCACCCCAGGTGCGCGGCGCCTCGAGGTAGATCAGGCCGTTGTCGGCCACCACCAGGCGGGCCAGGCGCAGCGCCGTGCCGAACAGGACCTCGTTGCCGCCATCGCCGAACGGCGGGTCGAGGAACACCAGGTCCAGCCCCTGCCCGGCCCGCTGGCGCAGCGAGGCCACGCCATCGCCACGCTCCACGCGCACCGACCCCGCCTTGAGCCGCTGCACGGTGGCCTGCAGGGACTTGCACAGCGCCGGATCCTGCTCCACCAGCGTCACCTCGGCTGCGCCGCGCGAACCGGCCTCCAGCCCGAGTGCACCCGTGCCTGCGAACGCATCCAGGCAGCGCCATCCGCTCAGGTCCTGGCCCAGCCAGTTGAAGAGCGTCTCGCGCACGCGCGAAGGCGTGGGCCGCAGGCCGGGCCGGTCGGCCACCGGCAGCTTGCTTCGTTTCCACAGGCCGCCAATGATGCGGACCTCATGCGCGGCCTGGGCTGCGGGGCGTGGCGGTGCTTTGTTCATGCGCCGAGCTTAACCAGTCAGGGCTTGGCGCCGACGACTACCGTCACCATGCGCTCAGGCTGCAGCACGCGCGCAAACGCCCGCCGGATGTCGGCCGCCGTCACCGCCTCGACGCGGCGGGTCCAGCTCTCCAGGTAGTCCAGCGGCAGGCCGTTCCAGGCGATGTTGGCCACGTTGTCCAGCAGCTTTCGGTTGCTGTCAAACCGCAGGGCGAAACCGTTGACCAGGTAGTCCTTGGCGGCCTGCAGTTCCGCCTCGGCGGGGCCGTCGGCGACGAAGCGGCGCACGACCTCGCGCGCCACCTGGATCGCCTGATCCGCCTGGTCCGGTCGCGTGCTCAGGCCGAGCTGGAAGGCGCCGGCGTGCAGGCCAGGCGCGAAGTAGCTGTAGGCGCTGTAGCTCAGACCGCGCTTTTCGCGCACCTCGGTGGTCAGGCGCGAGACGAAGCCGCCACCGCCCAGGATGTAGTTGCCGATGAACAGCGGGAAAAAGTCCGGGTCGTTGCGCCGGTGGCCCGGCTGGCCGATCAGCACCTGGGCCTGTGCGGCGTCGAAGGGAATGCGCCGCTCGACGGCGCCCGCCAGGGGCGCGACCTCGGCCACTGCGGGCAGGGTCTCGCAACCGTTCGGGGCCAGGGCCGCCACGAGGCGGTCGGCGATGCGACCGGCCATGGCGCGGTCGACCGCCCCCACCATGACGATCTGGGTCCGGCAGGCGGCCGCATGGCGTCGGTAGAAGCTGCGCATGTCGTCGACGGAAATGGACTCCAGCGTGGTCGCGGTGGCCTCGCGGCCATAAGGGTGGTCGCCGTACACCGCCTGGGCAAACGCACGCCCGGCGTGGGTCCCCGGTCGCGTCTCGGCCTCCTTGAGGGCGCCCAGCCAGCGCTGACGGTCGCGCTGCCAGACGGCCTCCGGCCACGCGGGTGCGGCCAGCTGGCGGGCCGCAAGCGCCAGGGCGCGTTCCAGCAGTTCGGGTTCGGTGAGGGTGCGCAGGGACACGCTGAAACGTTCCAGCCCCGCGCTCACGCCCAGCTGTGCGCCCAGGTCGACCCAGGCCTCGCTGAGCGCGTTCTCATCCAGCGCCGGCTGCGCGCCCTGTGCGGCCACGCCGGCCGACACCATCGAGGCGGTGGCGGTGGCCAGCCCCGCGCGGTCGGCGGGATCGCGGCGCGAACCGCCGTCGAAGTCGATCTGCACGTCCAGCATCGGGATCGACGGGCTCGCCACCAGATAGACCCGGGCACCGCTGGCATGGGTCCAGTGCTGGATCGGAATCACGGCCCAGGCCGGCGCACAGAACAGACACAGCAGGACAAGACGGAAGACGTTCTTCATCGTTGGATCACCCAGGTGTCAGTGGCGGCCCAGCGCGGGCCGGGGACCGGTCCGGGCCGGTGCGCTGCGTTGCGACGGATCGGGCACCAGCACGGCCACGCTCAGCCGCTCCTCCGGGAACAGGCGCTGCGCCACCGAACGGACCTGTTCGGCCGTGACGCCGCGCAGGGCGTCCATCAGTCGCGCCGCGCTGCCGGGGCCGAGACCGTTGACCCACCAGGTGCCCAGCTCCTGCGCCTGGTTGTAGACCGAGTCGAGCTTGTAGATTTCGCCCGCCGCCCACTGGGTCTTGACCCGCTGCAATTCGGCCTCGCTCACGCCCTCGCGCGCGATCCGGTCCAACTCGGCACGCAGCGCCTTCTCGACCTCGGCCACGGCCACCCCGGCCGCCGGCACCGCGGTCAGTGTGAACTGCGCGGGCCCGCGCCCCAGCGCACCGTAGCCGGCCCCGGCGCTGTCGGCAAGCCGGGTGCCCGCGGTGCCCTGCACCAGCGCGCGGTCGAGCCGGGCGCCGCTGTAACCGTCGAGCAGCGCGGACAGCACGATCAGCGCCAGCGCATCCCGAGACTCGTCATCGCGGGCGCCGGGGTCTTTCAGGCGCGGCATGGGCCAGGCCATGGCCAGCATCGCCTGCTCGGTCGCGGCGCGGTATTCCATGCGCCGTTGACCGTTCTGCGGCGGTTCCTCGCGCGGCTTGCGTTCGGGCAGCGCGCGAGCCGGAATGCGGCCGTAGATGGACTCCGCCAGCGCATGCACCGCGTCAGGCTCCACATCGCCCGCCACCACCACCGCCGCGTTGCCCGGCACATACCAGCGGCGGTGGAAGTCCCGCACGTCCTGCGGTGTCATTGACTCCAGATCGCTCATCCAGCCCACCACCGGCCGGCGGTAGGGGTGCGCCTGCAGCGCCATCGCACCGAAGGCCTCGAACATGCGGGCGCGCGGCGATTCCTCGGTGCGCTGGCGCCGTTCTTCCTTGACCACCTCGATCTCGCGCCGGAACTCATCGTCGCTCCAGCGGTTGTTCTCGAAGCGGTCGGCTTCCAGCCTCATCACCGCTTCCAGGTGCCGCGCCGGCACCTGCTGGTGGTAGGCGGTGGCGTCGCGGCTGGTGAACGCGTTCTCGCGCCCGCCCAGCGCTGCGACGCGGCGGGAGAACTCGCCCGGCGCCAGGCTGGGCGTGCCCTTGAACATCATGTGCTCCAGCACATGGGCCACGCCCGAGGTGCCGTCGACCTCGTCCATCGACCCCACGCGCACCCAGAGCATGTGCACCACGGTGGGCGCCCTCCGGTCGGGCTGCACGAGCAAGGTCATGCCGTTGGAGAGGGTGTAGGTCCGGGCGGTTTCGGTGGCGGACGCAGCGGCGGACCAGAGCATGGCCAGCACCACCAGTCCCCGCATCAGGGAGGAGAAAGCTCGTTTCATAGAATCCTGTGGATTCCAAAGATTGAAACATGTTCTCGTTCTTCAGAAAAAAACCGCCTGCGCCCCCACCGGTCCCTGAACCGGTCCCCGCCGCCGCGCCCGCCCCGTCGGCACCGGTCGCTGCGCCGGCCACGCTGCCGGCCGTCGTCAGCCCGCCGGCTGCTCCCGCAGCGCCGCCCGAGCGCAAGGGCTGGCTCGACAAGCTCAAGGCCGGCCTGCGCAAGACCGGCTCCAGCATCGCCACCGTCTTCACCGGCACGCAGATCGACGACGCGCTCTATGAAGAGCTGGAGGCGGCGCTGCTGATGGCCGACACCGGCGTCAAGGCCACCGAGCACCTGCTGGCCGACCTGAAGAAGCGCGTCAAGGAGAGCAAGACCACCGATCCGGCGGCCGTCAAGGGCCTGCTGGCCGACGCCATCGCCGACCTGCTGGCGCCGCTGCAGAAGCCGCTGGTGATCGGCGAGCACAAGCCGACTGTGATCATGGTCGCGGGCGTCAACGGCGCCGGCAAGACCACCTCCATCGGCAAGCTCACGCGCCATCTGGCGAACGAAGGCGCCAGCGTGCTGCTGGCCGCTGCCGACACCTTCCGCGCCGCGGCCCGCGAGCAGCTGGCCGTCTGGGCCGACCGCAACACGGTGGAGATCGTGACGCAGGAAGGCGGCGACCCGGCCGCCGTGAGCTTCGACGCCGTGAGCGCCGGCAAGGCGCGCGGCCGCGACGTGGTGCTGGTGGACACGGCCGGCCGCCTGCCGACGCAGCTGCACCTGATGGAAGAGCTCCGGAAGATCAAGCGCGTGGTGCAGAAGGCCGACGGCACGGCGCCGCACGAGGTGCTGCTCGTCATCGACGGCAACACCGGCCAGAACGCGCTGACGCAGGTCAAGGCCTTCGACGAGGCACTGCAACTCACCGGCCTGGTCATCACCAAACTCGACGGCACGGCCAAGGGCGGCGTGGTCTGCGCCATCGCGCGCGAGCGGCCGGTGCCGATCTACTTCATCGGCGTCGGTGAAAAGCTCGAAGACCTGGAAACCTTCAACGCACGCGAGTTTGCGCAGGCGCTGTTGAACTGAGGGATGTGACTCCCGCGCTCCGCCGCTGCGCAGGTCGCTACTCTTCTTCTGTGTAGCCGCGCCACTGCTTCATCGCGTGGCGCATCGTCAGCATCTGGCGTTCGAACGTGGGGCAGGCCTTGCACACCATCAGATGCAGGCGCAGCCCGACGCGGTCTGCCCACGGCAGCTGGCGGTCTTCACGGGCCACCATCAGTGCGGTGGCCTCCTTGCAGGTGCGGCGAAACGGGTAAGCGGCCTTCATGTCGTGTGTGTTCGTCCAAACCAGTTCAGTTCCAGGCACTCCCGCAAGCGCAGGCGGGCCCGGTGGAGCTGGACATAGAGATTGGTCGGCGTCAGCCCCAGTTCCTTACAGATCTCGTCGCTGGAGAGCTCCAGCCACTCCCGCATCAGGAACAGGCGCCCCTGCACCGGCGGCAGTTTTTCGGTGCAGGCGTTGAGCACGGCCATGAACTGGCGGCTGCCCAGCGACTGCTCGGGATCGCCCCAGTCGACGGGCATCTGGGCGTGATGGCCATCGGCCTTGAAGGCCATGTGCTCCAGCGGATCGGTGCTGTCGTCGTCAGAGCCGCTGTCCAGCGTCACCTCGCGCTGACGCTGGCGCAGGATGTCGATGATCTTGTGCTTGAGGATGCCGACCAGCCAGGTGCGCATCTGGGAACGGCCCTCGAAGGCTTGCGGCCGGGCCAGCGCGGCCAGCACGGTCTCGGAGACGGCGTCTTCGGCCCAGGCGTCGTTGCGCAGCTGCAGGCGCGCGAAGCGCAGCAGGTAGGCCCGGCACTCGGCCACCTGGGTCGTGAAGTCGGGCGGGTTCTGGGTCATGGGCATTCGGCGATTCGCTGCGAGTGTAAAGACCCGGCCAGCGGAGGACCGAGGAATATTTTTTGTGCGGCGTGTAAGAACCGATCCTCATCGGCTGACTGACGCCCAACCGGTGAACATCGCCCCGCGACACGCACCGGTTGACTCTCAACCCCCACCTCATTCAGGAGAAAACCGATGAACCAGCGCCAGATGATCACCACCGCCGCCGCTTCGCTGATGAGCCTTGCCATGCTCACCAGCCCCGCCATGGCCCAGGACGCCGCCAAGGAAAAATGCTTCGGCATCGCCAAGGCCGGGCAGAACGACTGCGCCAACCTCTCCGGCTCGCACTCCTGCGCAGGCCAGTCCAAGGTCGACAACGACAAGGGCGAATGGAAGTACGTCGCTGCGGGCACCTGCAAGACCATGGGCGGCATGTCGATGGACGACGCCAAGATGGGCATGAAGAAGTCCTGATCCGCGGCCAACCCTCGCACAAGAAAGCCCGCCACCATGACCGCACACGCTCATCGGCCTCATGCCGCAGCGCCCGAGGTCGGCATCGGTTGGCGGCACCCCCATTACGCAGCGCTGCTG
The DNA here is from genome assembly GCF_002025745.1 of Hydrogenophaga sp. H7. NCBI lineage: Bacteria > Pseudomonadati > Pseudomonadota > Betaproteobacteria > Burkholderiales > Comamonadaceae > Hydrogenophaga > Hydrogenophaga sp. H7. Next base: position 331,657 of record NZ_MCIC01000018.1, read on the forward strand.
GAACAGCGGCCTGCTCTCGGCTTCATCGAAGTCCATTCGGAGAACTTCTTCGCCCCCGGCAGCGCGGCCCTGGCCGTGCTGCGCGAAGGGCGCGCGCACTGCCCGGTGAGCCTGCACGGCGTCGGCCTGTCGCTCGGGTCGGCGCAGGGCATCGACACCGCGCACCTGGACCAGTTGGCGCGGCTCGTGCAGGCCATCGACCCGGTGCGGGTCAGCGACCACGCCAGCTTCGCGCGCGGTGCGGTGGTGCACGCGGCCGACCTGCTGCCCGTGCCGATGAGCCGCGCGGCGCTGGACGCCATGTGCGCCAACGTCCAGCGCGTGCAGGACCGCCTGCGCCGCCCCATCGCGGTGGAAAACCTCTCGGCCTATGTGCAGTGGCGCGAGGCCGATATGGACGAACCCGAATTCCTCAACGCGCTCGCGCGGCGCAGCGGCTGCGGCCTGCTGGTCGACGTGAACAACATTTTTGTCAACGCCCTCAATGGCCAGTTGCGTGGCGAACACGGCGACCCGCTGGGCGCGTGCCGGCGCTGGCTGGACGCCATCGCGCCGGACCACGTGGCGGAGATCCACCTTGCCGGCCACCGGCACTGCGGCGACATCGTGATCGACGACCACGGCAGCCGCGTCGGCGAGCGGGTCTGGGCGCTGTACCGCCACGCCGTCGGCCGCTTCGGCGCCGTGCCGACGCTGATCGAGTGGGACACGGACATCCCGGACCTGTCCGTGCTGCTGGACGAAGCCGACCGCGCCCGCGAAGCCGCGGCGCAGGTGCTGGCCCCGGCCACCGACACACAGGCGGTCGCCGCATGAACACCCTGGACACCCTGACGCTGGCGCAGCAACAGCAGCTTCTGCTGGACGCCCTGTTCGCGCGACCGGGCGATGGCAGGCATGCGGCCGACGCGCGCCTGAACACTCAGCTCGATGTGTGGCATCCCCAGTCCGCACGAGGCCTGGCGGCCTACCGCAGCAACGGCCATGCGATGGCCGAACGCGCGCTGCGCGCCGCCTACCCGGTGATCGCCGCGATGTTCGGCGAGCAGAACTTCGACCTGCTCGCGCGCGACCTCTGGCACACGCACCCGCCCCGCGGGGGCGACCTCGCGCAGTGGGGCGCCGCCCTGTCTGGCTTCCTGCAGGCGAGCGACGCGCTGTCCGATGCGCCGTACCTGGGCGACGTGGCGCGCGCCGAGTGGGCACTGCACCGCGCCGCCAGCGCCGCCGACGCCGAGCCCGATCTGCCCAGCTTCGCGCGGCTGGCCAGCGAAGACCCACACGGCCTCACGCTCAGTCTCAGCCCCGGCGCCACGGTGATCGGCAGCCGCTTTCCGGTCGCCAGCCTGGTCACCGCGCACCTGTTTGGCGACCCCTGCCTGGCCGAGGCGGCGCAGCGGCTGCGCGACGGGATTGGCGAACTGGCCCTGGTGTGGCGCCAGGGGCTGCGCCCGCGCATCGCCGCCATCGACCTTTCGGCCGCCGCGCTGGTGCAGGCACTGCAGGCCGGCGCCGACCTGCCCGGCGCGCTGGATGCGGCCTGCGCCGCCGACACCGAACCGCCGTCCTTCGACTTTTCGGCCTGGCTCACCGCCGCCGTCACCGACGGGCTGGTCATCGGCGTGCAGCGCCTGACCGACCCCGCCCCCACCTGGAGATGACCCCATGAACACGACCCTGCTGCAGCGCGGCCTGCGCCTCTGGAATGCGTTGACCACCGCCCTCGACGGCGCCCAGCCGCTGGCCGCGCTGGCGGCACGGGCCTACCTCGCCCAGGTGTTTTTCCTGTCCGGCCTGACCAAGCTGCGCGACTGGGACACCACCCTGCTGCTGTTCACCGAGGAATACCGCGTGCCGCTGCTCTCGCCCGGTGTCGCGGCGGTCATGGGCACCGCGGGCGAGCTGGTGCTGCCGATGATGCTGCTGCTCGGGCTGGCCGGGCGCTTTGCCGCGCTGGGCCTGAGCGTGGTCAACGTGGTGGCGGTGCTCAGCCTCAGCGAGATCGCGCCGGCTGCGCTGCAGCAGCACATCACCTGGGGCGTGCTGCTGGCCGCGCTCGCGTTGTATGGCGTGGGCCGCTGGTCGATGGACTGCGCCTGGCTCAAGCCCCGGGTGAACGGCTGGCTGACACCGCAGACCAGCAGGTAAGCTCGCGCAGCGGTGCATGCCGCGCAACCCCGCCGCCCCGGAGACCCTGCTTGTCGACACCGTCCACCCACCCCCTGCGCCACCACCATGCTGGATAGGGCGATCCAGCAGGCCCTGCGACCGGCCTTCGGCCGTGCCGGCGCCGCCCTGGTTCGGCTGGGTGTGGGCGCCGACGCGGTCACGCTGGCCGGCTTCGTCACCGGCATGGCGGCGGCGCTGGCCATCGGCCTGCGGCAGTTCGTGGCCGGGCTGGTGCTGCTGTTGCTCTCGCGCCTGCTCGACGGTCTGGACGGCGCGGTGGCGCGCGCCTCGACCCCCACCGACCGCGGCGGCTTCCTGGACATCACGCTGGACTTCCTGTTCTACGCCGCGGTCCCGCTGGGCTTTGCGTTCGCCGACCCCGCGGCCAACGCCCTGCCCGCCGCCGTGCTGCTGGCCAGCTTCATCGGCACCGGCAGCAGCTTCCTGGCCTTCGCTGCGCTGGCCGAGAAGCGCCGCCTGGCCGATACCGCGCTACCGGGCAAGAGCTTCTACTTCCTCGGCGGCCTCACCGAAGCCACCGAGACCATCGCCGCCTTCGCCGCCATGTGCCTGTGGCCGCAGTGGTTTGGCCCCATCGCCTACGGCTTCGCCGCGCTGTGCGTCATCACCACCGCGCTGCGCATCGGCTGGGGCTGGCAACGGCTGCGCGACGGCGCCTGAGGAGACCCCATGAACCTGCGCAAACTCCTGCTTCTGATGGCCGTGGTGCTCGGCATCGTGGCCTTCTTCGCATTCGACCTCGGCCGCTTCTTCAGCCTGGAATTCCTCCAGCAGAGCCAGGCGCGCTTCGCCGAGCTGCGCGCGCAGCAACCGCTGGCGCTGGCTGCGGGCTACTTCCTGCTCTATGTGGCCGTCACCGCGCTCTCGCTGCCCGGCGCCACCATCGTCACGCTGGCGGGCGGCGCCATCTTCGGTCTGGGCTGGGGTCTTCTACTGGTGTCGTTCGCCTCCAGCATCGGCGCCACGCTGGCCTTCCTGACCGCGCGCTTCCTGCTGCGCGACAGCGTGCAGGGCCGCTTCGGCCAGCGTCTGGCCGAGGTGGACAAGGGCATACAGAAGGACGGCGCCTTCTACCTGTTCACCCTGCGGCTGATCCCGGTCGTGCCCTTCTTCGTCATCAACCTGCTGATGGGTCTGACCAAGATGAAGGCCTGGACCTTCTACTGGGTCAGCCAGATCGGCATGCTGGCCGGCACTGCCGTTTATGTGAACGCGGGCACGCAACTGGGACAGCTCACATCGCTGCAGGGCATCGTGAGTCCCGGCCTGCTGGGCAGCTTCGTACTGCTGGGCCTGTTCCCGCTGATCGCGCGCAAGATCGTCGAGGCGGTGCAGAAACGCAAGGTCTACGCGAAGTGGGCCGGCGTGCGGCCCAGGACCTTCGACCGCAACCTGATCGTCATCGGCGCGGGCGCGGGTGGTCTGGTCTCGGCCTACATCGCCGCCGCGGTCAAGGCCAAGGTCACGCTGATCGAGGCGCACAAGATGGGCGGCGACTGCCTGAACTACGGCTGCGTGCCGAGTAAGGCGCTGATCAGGAGTGCCAAGCTGGCGCACCAGATGCGGCACGCCTCGCACTACGGCCTGTCCGACGCCACGCCCGCCTTCAGCTTCAAGGCCGTGATGCAGCGCATCCACGACGTGATCGCCGCCATCGAGCCCCACGACAGCGTGGAGCGTTACACCGGCCTGGGTGTGGAGGTGCTGCAGGGCTACGCGAAGCTGGTGAATCCGTGGACCGTGGAGATCGCCCTCAACAGCGGCGGGACGCAGCGACTGACCGCCCGCAGCATCGTCATCGCCGCCGGGGCCCGGCCCTTCGTGCCGCCGCTGCCGGGGCTGGACGAGGTTGGTTATGTCACCAGCGACACGCTGTGGGACGCATTCGCGAAGCTCGAAGAAGTCCCCAAGCGCCTGGTGGTGCTGGGTGGCGGCCCGATCGGCTGCGAGCTGGCGCAGAGCTTCGCGCGCCTGGGCGCGCAGGTGACGCAGGTGGAGATGGCGCAGCGCCTCATGGTCCGCGAGGACGAGGAAGTGTCCTCGCTCGCCAAGGCCTCGCTGGAGGCCGACGGTGTGGCCGTGCTCACCGGCCACAAGGCGCTGCGCTGCGAGCTGGTGGACGGCGAGAAAACGCTGGTGGTGGAACACAGGGGCGCGGAGCAGCGCATCGCCTTCGATCAGCTGCTGTGTGCCGTCGGCCGCGTGGCGCGGCTCACCGGCTACGGCCTCGAAGACCTGGGCATTCCGACGAACCGCACGGTCGAGACCAACGAGTACCTGCAGACCATCTACCCCAACATCTACGCCGCGGGCGACGTGGCCGGGCCGTTCCAGTTCACCCACACGGCCGCGCACCAGGCCTGGTACGCCGCGGTGAACGCGCTGTTCGGTGACCTCAAAAAATTCAGGGCCGACTACAGCGTCATCCCCTGGGCCACCTTCATAGCCCCCGAGGTGGCGCGCGTGGGCCTGAACGAGCAGGAAGCGAAAGAAAAGAAGATCCCTTACGAAGTCACCAAGTACGGCATCGACGACCTGGACCGCGCGATTGCGGACAGCGAGGCGCACGGTTTCGTCAAGGTGCTGACCGTGCCGGGCAAGGACCGCATCCTGGGCGTGACCATCGTCGGCGAGCATGCGGGCGACCTCCTGGCCGAGTACGTGCTGGCCATGAAACACGGCCTGGGCCTGAACAAGATCCTGGGCACCATCCACACCTACCCCACGCTGGCCGAGGCCAACAAGTACGCGGCCGGCGAGTGGAAACGCGCGCACCAGCCGGAGAAGCTGCTGGCCTGGGTGAAGAAGTACCACGACTGGAAGCGGACATGAACACCTGGACCACCGCCCCCCTCCTCACCGCACTGGCCGGCGCGCTGGCGGGGGCACACGCACAGACCCTGCCACCCCTGACCCAGCCCGACGGCGCGCTGCACCCCGGCTGGCGCTATGTCGGTTTTCCCCAGCAGAAGGCGCCGATCCCGCCCACCGTCATCGAGGCCGGCCAGGTCGATGGCCAGCCCGCGGTGAAGGTGGTGACCGCGTCGTCCTACGGCAGCCTGGTACACGACCTGCAGGACGCGCCGCCCGCGCGCCTGCAGTGGCGCTGGCGGCTGGACCAGCCCCTCTCGGGCGGCCAGGCCGCACCCGACCTGACCACCAAGGCCGGCGACGACGCGGCGCTGAAGGTCTGCGCCATGTTCGATCACCCGCTGGAACGCGTGCCCTTCGTCGAGCGCACTGTGCTGCGCATCGCGCGCAGCGTCAGCGGCGAGGCCCTGCCCGCCGCCACGGTCTGCTATGTGTGGGACAGCGGCCGTGCCGCCGGCCTGCAGGGCGCCAACCCCTATTCACGGCGCGTGCGCTACATCAGCCTGCGCGGCAGCGAGACCGCGGCGGGCCAGTGGGTCGCGGAGAACCGCGATCTCGCGCAGGACTTCGTCACCCTGTTCGGCGACGAACTGCCGCAGGGCGCGCAGACGCCGCGCGGCGAGCTGCCCAGGGTCGCCACCGTGCTGATCGGCGCCGACAGCGACAACACCGCCAGCCGCAGCAGCGGCTGGGTGGCCGACCTGCGCTGGACCACCACCACCGGCCCCTGATGTCACACCCCGTAACATCGGGGCCCATGCACCACGGAATCAAGAAGCTGCTGCTGCTCGGCGGCGGACACGCCCATGTCCATGTCCTGTCGCGCCTGGCGCAGCAGCGGCCGGCCGATCTGGACATCACGGTCGTCACGCCCTACCCGTACCAGACCTACAGCGGCATGGTGCCGGGCCTGGTGGCGGGCCACTACAGCGAGACCGACTGCCAGATTCCGCTGGAGCCGCTGATCCGCGCCGCGGGGGCCAAGTGGGTGCGTGCGCGCTGCAGCGGCATCGACGCGGCCGGCCGACGGGCGCGCCTGAGCCCGGCCGGCAAGAGCCGCTCGCAGGACGAGATCCTGCCGCCCGACCTGCCCTACCACCTGCTGTCCATCGACACCGGCCCGGTGATCGACCGCCAGCGGCTCGAAGAAGACATGCCCGGCGCGGCGGACAACGCGCTGATCGTGCGACCGATCGAGGTCTTCGCCTCGCTCTGGCCCCAGGTGGTGGAACAGGCGCAGGAACGCGCGCTGTCGGTCGCGGTGATCGGCGCGGGCGCGGCCGGGCTGGAACTGCTGTTCGCGGCCGAGCAGTGCCTGCGCACGCACGGTGCGGCGGGCGCCCGCTTCACCCTCATCACCGGCGGCGTGGAGCCGGCTGCCAGCTACCCCGCCGGCCTGCAGGCGCGCGTGCTGCGCCGGCTCAGGCGGCTGAACATCACCGTGCTGCGCGACACCTGCGTCGGCCTGGCGCCGGGCGTGGTGAAGCTGGGCAGCGGCTCCGAGCTGGCCTGCGACGTGCCCATCCTCGCCATCGGCGCCCACGCGCCGCCCTGGCTGCAGGGCAGCGGTTTGGCGCTCAGCGAATCGGGGCATGTGCTGGTCAATGAGTTCCAGCAGAGCACCAGCCACCCCGAGGTGTTCGCCACGGGCGACGTGTGCGCCCGCACCGACCGGCCGCACCCCAGGAACGGTGTCTACGCGGTGCGCGCCGGCCCGCCGCTGGCGGACAACCTGCTCGCGGCCCACGAAGGCCAGCCGCTCAAGCCGCACCACCCGCCCGCGAACACTCTGAACCTGATCTCCTGCGGCGCCGGTCACGCCATCGCCAGCTGGGGGCCGCTGCACGCCGAGGGCGGCTGGGTGTGGCGCTGGAAAGACCACATCGACCGCGCCTTCATGGCCCGATACACCCTGCCCACGACATGAACACCACACCCGACCGCAGTGCCTGGCAGGTCTTCCTGATCTTCCTGCGGCTCGGGCTCACCAGCTTCGGCGGCCCGGTGGCGCACCTGGGCTACTTCCGCCACGAGTTCGTCGAACGCCGCCGCTGGCTCAGCGAGGCCGCCTACGCCGACCTGGTCGCGCTCTGCCAGTTCCTGCCCGGCCCGGCCAGCAGCCAGGTGGGCCTGGCGCTGGGCCTCTCGCGCGCCGGCTACGCAGGCGCCTTCGCCGCCTGGGCCGGCTTCACCCTGCCCTCGGCCCTGGCCCTGATCGGGCTGGCGCTGGGCGTGGCACAGGCGGGCGACGCGCTGCAAAGCGGCGCGGGCGCGGGCCTGCTGCACGGCCTGAAGGTGGTGGCGGTCGCCGTGGTGGCGCAGGCCGTCTGGGGCATGGCGCGCAGCCTCTGCCCGGACACACCGCGCCGCGCGCTCATGCTGGGTGCCGCCGCGGTCCTCATCGCCTGGCCCGGCACGGCCTTGCAGCTGCTGGTCATCGGCGTCGCGGCTGTCATCGGCCTCGCGGCGATGCGTCCGCCATCCGACACCGCCCACGAGCCCTTGCCCGTGCCCGTCGGCCGGCGGGCGGGCGCGCTGTGGCTGCTGCTGTTCGCCGCGCTGCTGGTGGGCCTGCCGCTGCTGGCCGCAGCCCTGCCCTCGCAGGCCCTGGCCGTGGTCGACGCCTTTTACCGCGCGGGTGCGCTGGTGTTCGGCGGCGGCCATGTGGTGCTGCCGCTGCTGCAGGCCAGTGTGGTGCCCACCGGATGGGTGAACAACGACGCCTTCCTCGCCGGCTACGGCGCGGCGCAGGCCGTGCCCGGCCCGCTGTTCACCTTCGCGGCCTTCCTGGGTGCCAGCATGCAGAGCGACCCCTCCGGCTGGGCCGGCGGACTGCTGGCGCTGGCGGCCATCTTCGCGCCGGCCTTCCTGCTGGTGGTGGGTGCGCTGCCATTCTGGGAACGCCTGCGCGCCCAGCCCCGCGTGCGCGCCGCGCTCATGGGCATCAACGCCGCCGTGGTCGGCCTGCTGCTGGCCGCGCTGTGGAACCCGGTGATCACCAGCGGCATCCGCGGGGTGGGCGACGCGCTGCTGGCGGCAGTGGCGCTGCTGGCACTGATGAAATGGAAATGGCCGCCGTGGGCGGTGGTGGCGGGGTGTGCCACCATCGGGTGGGCCATGGCGGCCTGATCACGCGAAGGACACGAGATGAAACTCGGCTACACCATCACCTACGTCCCCGACGTCGCGGCCTCCTTGGCCTTCTTCGAGCAGGCCTTCGGCCTGAAACGCCGCTTCCTGCACGAGAGCGGCACCTATGGCGAGCTCGACACCGGCGAGACCACGCTGGCCTTCGCCGCGCACGAGCTGGGCGACATGAACTTCGCCGGTGGCCACGTGCACGCCGACACCTCGGCCCAGCCGCTGGGCTTCGAGATCGCGCTGGTCACGGACGATGTGCCGGACGCGCACGCCCGGGCCGTGGCGGCCGGCGCGCGCGAGATGGCGCCGCCGTCGCAGAAGCCCTGGGGGCAGGTGGTGTCCTATGTGCGTTGCCCGGACGGCATTCTGGTGGAGCTGTGCACGCCGGTCGGCGGGTGATCGCCCTCAGGGCTTGACCAGGTGCCAGATGCCGCGGAAGCCGTCGCCCCTGTGGTCACCCGGCTGCTTGTCGTTGGCCGAGTGGTACAGCGGCCGGCCCTTGTAGGCCCACTGCAGGGTGCCGTCGTCGCGGGTCATCAGGGTGAAGTCGTCGAAGGCCTTGGCGCCTTCCTTGGCCAGCATCGGTGGCCAGGTGATGGTGCAGGGCCCGGTGCACAGGATCTTTCCCGGTGCGGTCAGTTCGTTGTCCCAGACGTAGAGACTCATGCCTTTCTCGTCGGTGAGGACGCCGTTGGTGAGCTTCGGCTGGGCGGCGGCGATGCTGGCGCAGGCCAGCAGAAGCAGTGCAACCAGGGCCTTGAGGGTGGTGTGCGGGCTGTTCATGGAGATGTCTCCGGTGGGGTGGGAATTTCCACTCTAGGCGCCTGCCCAGCGTCCGCTTTGACCCCCGTCAAGAGGATGCGTCACACGCGCACTGGCACGGCTCTTGTATGGTCCCTGCACCGCCGTCCGGCGGCCCACACCGGGAGCCCACCATGCCGCAGCAAGTCACCGTGCCCCTCACCTGGCAGCTGGCACCGACCAGCCTGACCCAGCCCATCCTGCCCAACTGGCAGTTCCACCTGTTCAACGTGAACCTCGGCGCCTCGTCCAACCCGGCGGTCGAGCAGGCGGCGCTGGCCCGGGTGGGCAGCTACGGCCGCCAGATCGGTCACCTGGCCGAGGCGCTGGAGCTGGTCGTCCGGCGCTTGAAGCTGCTGGAGAGCAAGGACCTGACGCCCGAAGAGAAGGACGTGCTCCAGGTGTTCCTGGGCGACGTGTCAACCATCCGGCAGATCAAGGCGTCCGTGTCGCCGTCCTGAACGGACCCGGCGCCGGTCAGCAACCCATCTGGTCGGCCAGGTGCAGCAGGTCTCTCGCGTGCAGGGTGTTGGCCGCGACCGGTGACACGTCCTTGATGTGCGCCGCGCCGAACTCCAGCGGGCGCTCGATGTAGGCGGTCATCAGGCCGCAGTCGCGCGCCGCGGCCAGGTCCTCGTGGTGGGCAGCGACCATCATCACCTCGCCGGGTGCGGCGTCGAACACGTCGGCCGCGCCGAGGTAGACGCGCGGGTCGGGCTTGTAGGCGCGGAACACCTCGGCGCTGAGCACGCAGTCCCAGGGCAGGCCGGCCGCCTTGGCCATGTCGGTGAGCAGGCCCAGGTTGCCGTTGGACAGGCTGCAGATGGTGAAGCGCGACTTCAGGCGCGTGAGCCCGGCCACGCTGTCGGGCCAGGCGGCGAGCCGGTGCCAGACGCGGTTGAGGTCGGCGCGTTCGGCCTCGCCCAGGTGCGCCAGACCGAAGCGCGGCAGCAGGCCGTCGAGGATTTCGCGGTGCAGCACATCGAGCTTGACGAAGCCACGCCCGCCCGAGCGCACCGCCTCCATCGCCGGCTGGTAGCCCGCGCGCCAGGCGAGCGCGAAGGCGTCGGCGTCGACCTGCGGAAAGCGCTGGCCCAGCTCGCGCACGATGGAGCCGTGCCAGTCGACCACGGTGCCGAAGATGTCGAAAACGAGAATGCGTGGAGGTTTCATCAGGTACACCGCTGGGTTGGAAAGCTCGCCGAACGGGTCAGCGCACGCGCAGGCGCACGCCGTCGGACTGCGCGGCCACGATCTCGCCCACTTCCGCCGAGGCGCCGAAGCCGTGCCGGTGGAACACCGCCAGCACCTCGTCCACCGCGTCGGGCGAACAGGCCACCAGCAGGCCGCCGCTGGTCTGCGGGTCGGTCAGCAGGGCCTGGTCGACCGGCTGCAGCGACTCGGCCAGCCGCACCTCGCTGCCGTAGGCGGCCCAGTTGCGGCCGCTGGCCCCGGTCACCATGCCCTGCGCCGCCAGGTCGCGCACACCGCCGATCAGCGGCACGCGGGCCATGTCGAGCGTCACCGTGGTGTCCGAGCCGCGCGCCATTTCCAGCGCGTGGCCGGCCAGGCCGAAGCCAGTCACGTCGGTCAGTGCGTGCACACCGTCGATGGCGGCCAGGTCGGGGCCCGGCGTGTTGAGCTTCGTCGTGTTGGCGATCATCTGCGCGTAACCGTCGGCGCTGAGCGCGTCCTTCTTCAGCGCAGCCGAGAGCACGCCCACACCCAGCGGCTTGCCCAGCACCAGGCGATCACCCACCCGGGCGTCGGCGTTGCGCTTGACGCGTTTGGGGTGCACCAGGCCGAGTGCGACCAGGCCGTAGATCGGTTCGACCGAGTCGATGGTGTGGCCGCCCGCGATGGGAATGCCCGCCGCAGCGCAGACGGCGCGCCCGCCTTCGAGGATCTTGCCGATGGTCTCGGTGGAGAGCACGCTGATCGGCATGCCCACCAGGGCCAGCGCCATGATGGGCGTGCCGCCCATAGCGTAGACGTCGCTGATGGCGTTGGTGGCGGCGATGCGGCCGAAGTCGAACGGGTCGTCGACGATGGGCATGAAGAAATCGGTGGTGGCGATCAGCGCCTGCTCGTCGTTGAGCTGGTAGACGGCGGCGTCGTCCGCGGTCTCGATGCCCACCAGCAGCTCTTTCGGAATGGGCATGGCGCTGGTGCCCTTGAGGATTTCACTGAGCACGCCGGGCGCGATCTTGCAGCCGCAGCCGCCGCCGTGCGAGAGGCTGGTCAGGCGGGGCTGGGTGTGGGCGGGCGTGGACGGGGCGTTCATTCGGGGTCTCCGTGGGTTGGGACAAATCGATCCAGCGGGCCAGGCCGGCCGGTTTCAGCGCGGCCCGGCCAGTGCCCGCAGCAGGGCGGCCCGTTCGGCGGCCGGCTCGAACAGCGGCGCTCTGGCCGAGCATTGTGCTTGCAGGGCGGCCAGGGCATCGCCGGCCCCCGCGATGTCCTTGCGGCATTCGCGCAGCCGCGCCACCAGCGCCGCCGCATCGCCCACCGGAAAGTAGCCGCCGTAGTCCGGCCCCAGCATGCCCAGGTTGCCATCCATCTGCGAGGCCAGCACCGGCGTGCCGCTGAGCGCGGCTTCCATGATCACGTGGGCGCCACCTTCCATGCGGCTGGGGTGCACCAGCAGGTGGGCGCGCTGGATGCGGCGGCGCGTGGCCTCGTGCGGCAGGCCGCCGAGCCAGCGGTAGTGCGGGCAGGCCGTGGCCGTGGCGCGCGCCAGATCACCCAGTGCAGGGTCGAGTGCGTCGCCGATGTGGTCGATCAGGATGCCTTCGTCGGGCGCCAGCAGCCGCGCGGCCTCGAACACGGTCTGCGGCGATTTTTCCTCGCGCAGGTGTCCCACCACCACCACGCGCAGATGCTGGCGCGTCTTGACCAGGGTCTGGCGGCGCGTGCTCGACTGGAACACCACATGGCACTTGCCGCGGTGGGCCTCGGGCAGGGCCAGCGGTGCCCGCTCCTGCAGCACGATGAGGCGGTGCGCCAGCACCAGCGAGCGCTGCGCGCTGGCGTCGGTCCGGATGTCGCGGTAGAGGTCGGTGCCGGTGAGCGCGAGCACCAGCGGCCGGTCGGGATGGGCCTGGGCCCAAGCGGCCACGCTGTCGGCCGAGCGCCGCGCGTGCAGCGCCAGCAGCAGGTCGGTACCGTTGTCGGCCATGCGGTCATCGGGCCACGCTTTCACCACGCGAACCTCATAATGGCCCGCAAGCAAACGCGCCCAGCGGTGCGCGGTCTGCCAGTTGCCGTTGTTGGCATCGGCCAGCGCAGGCGTCACGAGACACAGGGAGGGTTTTTTCATGACGGAACCACAGAGCTCAGCGATTGTGTCCGAAGCAGAATCCCTGCGCTGTGGCGGCAAGGCTGTGCTGGCGCAGGCACTGCAGGACGCGCGCAAACGCAGCCTGGCGCTGTTCGACGCCTACCTCGCTGCGCTCGGCCCCGGGCTGCGCGTGCCCTGCACGCCCGAGCTCAACCCGCCCCTCTGGGAGCTGGGCCACATCGGCTGGTTCGCGGACTGGTGGCTGGCGCGCTACCCCCAGCGCCACCTGGGCGTGGCGGCCGACCCGAAGGCACCACGCTCACCCGCACGCCAGGCCACCCGGGGCGTCGACGCGGACGCGCTCTACAACTCCAGCGAGGTGCCGCACGACCGCCGCTGGCACCTGCCGCTGCCCGATGCCGAGACCGTGCGCGCCGACCTCCTGGCCAGCCTGGCCGACACGCTGGCACTGCTGGACGAAGCGCCCGAAGACGACGACGGTCTCTATTTCTTCCGGCTCGCGCTGTTCCACGAAGACATGCACGCCGAGGCCGCGATGCACATGGCGCAGACGCTGGGCTTCGATCCCGGGGTCCGGCTGCCGCAGGCCGGTCGCGCTGCGCACCGCACCCGTTCGCTGGGCGTCGATGCCACCACCTGGACGCTGGGCCGCAGCGGCCCGGGCTTCGCCTTCGACAACGAGCTCGGCGCACACCCGGTGCCCGTCGGCGCTTTCGAAATCGACGCGCAGCCGGTGAGCTGGGCGCAGTTCCTGCCCTTTGTCGAAAACGGCTCGTACGCGCAGCGCCGCTTCTGGAGCGCGCCGGGCTGGATCTGGCGCCTTTTGGGCGAACGGCAGGCACCGCGCCACCTGCGCGAGACACCACAGGGCTGGGAACAGCAGCGCTTTGGCCAATGGGAGGCGCTGGACCTGTCCGCCCCGGCCCGCCATCTCAGCGCCTTCGAAGCGCAGGCCTGGTGTGCCTGGGCCGGGCGGCGGCTGCCGACCGAGGCCGAGTGGGAGCTGGCGTCGCAGCAGCCCGGCTTCCGATGGGGCGAGGTCTGGGAATGGACCGCCAGCCCTTTCGCGCCTTTCCCCGGTTTCACGCCCCACCCCTACGTGGACTACTCGCAGCCCTGGTTCGACGGCCGGCCGGTGCTCAAAGGCGCCAGTGCCTTCACCGTGCCGCGCATGCGCCACCCCCAGTACCGCAACTACTTCACGCCCGAACGCAACGACATCGTGGCCGGGTTCCGCAGCGCGGCGCTTTAGCGCGGTGTTTCAAGGGGCCGGGTCGGGCGCGTCGCTCCAGCGTCGGCGGTTGATGGTGTAGCCATCCACCGCGCTCCGGAATGGCAAGGCCAGCATGCCTGGCAGGCGCGCCACTTCGTGCGGGTCACGGTGGTCGCGTATGCCGATGCGCATGCCCTGCTGCCCCGCACGCGGCCGCTCGCGGTAGGTGCCAAACAGCCGGTCCCACCAGGCCAGATTGAAGCCGAAGTTGCTGTTGGTCTCGTCGTCTTCCACCGAGTGGTGCACCCGGTGCATGTCGGGCGTCACCATGAACCAGCGCAGCACGCGGTCCACCCGCTCGGGCAGGCGGATGTTGCCGTGGTTGAACATGGCGCAGGCGCTCAGCAGCACCTCGAAAACCACCACGGCCAGCACCGGCGCACCCAGCAGTGCGATGCTGGCGAACTTGATGCCCATGGACAGCACGATCTCCAGGGGGTGGAAGCGCGTGCCGGTGGTGAGGTCGTAGTCCAGGTCGGCGTGGTGCACCCGGTGCAGGCGCCACAGCGCGGGCACGGCATGCACCATCACGTGCTGGAGCCAGATGACGAAATCCATCGCCACCACGGCCAGCGGCACCGCCAGCCAGAACGGCACGGCAAAGTTGTTCAACAACCCCCAGCCTCTCTCGGCGCCCAGGGCTGCCATGCCGACCGCCGCGGTGGGAAACAGCACCCGCACCAGCACCGTGTTGAGCAGGACCATGCCGAGGTTGGCGCTCCAGCGCTGCCGGCGCGTCAAGCTGAGCGCGCGCCGGGGGGACACCAGTTCCCACAACGCCACCAGCATGAACACACCGACGAAGAACCCCACGCGAAGCAGCGGCTCGTGAGCCATCACCCAGGTTTCCAGCGCCATGATCACCTCCTGTTTCAGGCCGCCACGGCCAGACCGGCCGCCCGCCATTCGCTGACCCCGTCCAGGATCTTTCGAGCCTGAAAACCCTCGGCCTGGAGGATCTTGACCGCCTCGTCCGACATCAGACAGAACGGCCCGCGGCAGTACGCCACGATCTCCCGGTCCCGGGGCAATGCGGCCAGGCGCTGGCGCAACTCGTCCAGCGGAACGCTGCGCGCATGAGGCAGGTGGGCGCTGGCGTATTCGCTGGCCGGCCGCACGTCGATCACCACCACCTCACCGCGCCGTGCCTGGGTCATCAGGGTCTTGCGGTCGGTCGGGGCCAGTTGGGCGGGCGAGGCCACCAAGCGGGCGAACGCACTCTGGAACTCCAGCAGATGGGCTTCGGCCACCGCACGCAGCTGTACGCCCAGCACCGCCACGTCTGCCCCGGTGAGCCGGTACACCATGAACTTCCCGTCGCGCCGGCCTTCCACCAGCCGGGCCTCGCGCAGGACCTTGAGGTGGGCGCTCGTCAACCGCATGTCGATGCCCAGTTGCCGCGCGAGCCCCTCCACTGGCTTCTCGCCCTGCGCCAGCATCTCCAGCAACTCCAGCCGCTTGGGGCTGGCCAGGGCCTGCCCGATGCGGGCCATCTGCTCGTACAACTCGGACTTCAGATCACGTTCATTCATATATACAATCCAAAGTTCGTTAGATTGTATCCACGGAAAGCCATTCATTGCCAACGCATCCGCCGCCCGAGATCACCCGCAGGCCCATGGGCCTGCGCTGGGCAGTGGCCGGATCGTTGACGCTGCACCTGATCGCGCTCGGCGTGCTGCTGCCCGCCTTCAAGACGCGGCCGCCGGCGGTGCCTGACCAGCCCGTGGTCATCACCGCGGTGGTGGTCCCACCCGCCGAACCGCCCCGTACCGCACCAGCCCCTCCGGTTGCGCCGCCCGCCAAACCACCGGCAGGTCCGACGCCCCCCGCCCGCCCGGCGCCGGTCCCCACCTCGCAGCCAGGCAGGGCTTTCATGGACGCCCCACCAGCGCCAACCGCCCAGGAATGGGCCCAGGCCGCCACCTACACCCTCAAGAACGCCAAGCGCTACCGGCACCACTGGGGCCAGCACCTGCGCAGCCTGATGGGCACCGCGCACGAGGGCCCCGACCAGGGCGCAGTGCGCTTTCGCATCGAGATCGCGCCCGATGGCCAGCTGGCGCGGCTGGACACAATCTGGTCCACCTCACCCTCGGTGGAGCAGCGCGCCCGCGCGGCCGTGCGGCAGATGCCACCGCTGCCGCCCACGCCCACCGGCCTGCCCCTGGTATTCGAGAAGACCATCGTCTTCGCCCCCTGGACCGCCGAAACCCCGCCGCTCTACAAGAACGACTGCGAACCCGACCCGCCACAGCATGGCAACCGCTTCGTGTGGGACGGCCGAACACCTCAGGTGGTGGCCGAGCAGGCGGTGGCGGTGAAGCTGGACCCTGCCGCCTACGAGGAATGTCTCAAACAGTTGCCGCAGGATTCCATCGAGGCCGAGGCCGCAAGCGACAAACGTCAGCAGGAGCAATGGGCCTCACCCACGCTCGGGCGCTGAACCCACCCGCATCCAACGGCCGTCCGAGCTTTCAAGCGGGTGCCCAGAACACGCTGAACCAGCCGCGCCCGTCGGTCCAGTGCGTGGCGGGGCCGAAGCCGGCCTCGCGCAGCAGGGCCTCGAAGGCCTCGGGCGTCCACTTGTGGGAGTCTTCGGTGTGCAGGCGCTCGCCGTCGGCAAAGCGGCGCTCGCCGCCGGGCCAGCGCACGGTCTGTGCGCCGTCCGAAGCCAGGTGCATCTCGATGCGCGAGGCGGCCTCGTCGTAGAAGGCCACGTGGCGCCAGCGCGCGGGCGCAAAGTCGCTGCCCAGCAAGGCGTTGACGTTCAGCAGCAGGTTGCGGTTGAACGCCGCCGTGACGCCCAGCGCATCGTCGTAGGCGGGTTCCAGCACCGCCTTGTCCTTCACCCGGTCCACACCGATCAGGATGCCGCCGCCCGCACCACCGGCCGCGCACAGCGCGTGCGCCTGGCGCAGCAGGGCCAGCGATTCGCCGGGGTCGAAGTTGCCGATGCTGGAGCCGGGGTAGAACACGCAGCGCGGCGCCGCCGCCAGGTCGTGCCGCTCCAGCCAGTCGGCCGCGGCCGGCGGCAGCGCCAGGCGCGCCGAGAAATCCATGCCCAGGCCCAGCATGGGCACATGACGATGCCGCTGCTGCAGCTCGCCCATGGCGTCCCGCAGGTAGTCCACCGAAATGTCCACCGCCACGTAGCCCCCCGGCCGAAGCACCGGAAACAGGCGCGCGGCCTTGGCGCAATTGCCCGCCCCCAGGTCGACCAGCACCGCGTGCGGGGGCACCCGCTGCGCCATGGCGGCGCCGTGGGCCGCGAAGATGGCCGCCTCGGTCCGGGTGGGGTAGTACTCGGCCAGTTCGGTGATGGCGTCGAACAGGCGCGAACCCAGCGCGTCATAGAAAAACTTGGGCGCCGCGCGCGGCGGCTCGGCCAGCAGGCCCGCGACCAGCTCGGCGCGCAGGGCCGCGTCGTTGTTCTTGTGGATCTGCACGAACTCGGGCATGGCCCGCTTTATAAACCGCCCCCGCAGCGGTGCAAACCCTCTGGCGCCGGGTTCTAATACCTCCCCCTATCCCCCTTCACCGGATACCCCATGAACCGCAACACCTCCCGCACCCGCCGCGCACTCTTGACCTGCGCCGTGCTCGCCACCACCGCCCTCGCCCCGCTGGCCCACGCGCAGCAGACCGTGTTCCGCGTCACCGCGATCCCCGACGAGTCGCCCACCGAGCTGGCGCGCAAGGCCGCGCCGCTGATGAAGTACCTCGAAGCCAAGCTCGGCATGAAGGTCGAGTTCACGCCCGTGACCGACTACGCCGCGTCCGTGGAGGCGCTGGTGAACAAGAAGGTCGACCTGGCCTGGTTCGGCGGCTTCACCTTCGTGCAGGCCAGCGTGCGCTCCGGCGGCAAGGTGATCCCGCTGGTGCAGCGCGAGGAAGACGAGAAATTCAAGTCGGTCTTCATCACCAGCGACCCCGCCATCAAGGCCCTGGCCGACCTCAAGGGCAAGGACGTGTCCTTCGGTTCGCAAAGCTCCACCAGCGGCCACCTGATGCCGCGCAGCTTCCTGCTGCAGGCCGGCCTGAACCCCGAGAAGGATTTCAGGCGCGTGGCCTTCAGCGGCGCGCACGACGCGACGATTGCCGCCGTGGCCTCGGGCAAGGTGCAGGCCGGTGCGCTGAACATCTCGGTGTGGGACAAGTTCGTGGCCGACAAGAAGGTCGACACCGAGAAGGTCAAAGTCTTCTTCACCACCCCGCCCTACTACGACTACAACTGGACGGTGCACGCCGACATGCCGGCCGCGCTGCGCCAGAAGCTGGCCGACGCCTTCCTGTCGCTGAGCAAGGCCACGCCCGAGGGCAAAGAGATTCTGGAACTGCAGCGCGCCACCAAGTTCGTGCCGACCAAGGCCGAGAACTACAAGGGCATCGAGGCCGCCGCGCGCAGCGCCGATCTGCTGTGACCGCGCAGGGGTGAACGCTTGAAAGTCGCCCTGCACGCCGCCACGGCGCGGCACCCGGCCGCCCGCCCCGGCACCCCGCCCGCCTTGCGCGGGCTGGAACTGCAGGTGGCGGCCGGCGAGCACGTGGCGGTGATCGGACCCAGCGGCGCTGGCAAGACCACGCTGCTGCAGCTGCTGGCCTGCGCGCTGCCGCCCGGCGCCGGCGGGCTGCAGCTGGACGGCCAGTCGCCCTGGCAGCTGCCGCGCGCCGAGCTGCAGCGCCTGCGCGGGCGCCTGTTCCTGGCGCCGCAGGTGCCACCGCTGCCGCCGCGCCAGCGCGTGGTCACCGCCGTGCTGGCCGGCCGCCTGCCAGCCATGGGCACCTGGCAGAGCCTGCGTTCGCTGTTCTACCCGGCGGACATTCCCGCCGCGTTCGAGGCACTGGACCGCTTCGACCTGGCGGACAAGCTGTTCGAGCGCGTCGACCGACTCTCGGGCGGCGAGCGCCAGCGCGTGGGCTTGGCGCGTGCGCTGCTCTCGCCCGCTTCGCTCTGGCTGATCGACGAGCCGCTGTCCGCCCTGGACCCGACCCGCGCCAGCCAGGCCATCGACACGCTACTGACGGCCGCGCGCGAGCGCGGCGCGACCCTGGTCGCCACGCTGCACCAGGTGGACGTCGCGCTGGCGCATTTCCCGCGCATCGTCGGCCTGCGCGACGGCGCCATCGCCTTCGACCTGCCGGCCGCGCAGGTGGGCCGCGAGCGCCTGGCCGCGCTGTACGCGCAGCACGAGCACGAGCTGACCGGCCCGGCGCCTTCGCTGGAAGACGTGGCGTCTGTGGCGCCGCAACCCGTGGTCATGCACTGCCGGTGATGCCATGACCACCGCCGCCCTGCCCGCGCGCACCGCGCCCGCCCGTGACCCGGCCTGGCTGCCACGGCTGTTCTGGACCGGCACCGGCCTGGTGCTGCTGTGGCCGCTGCTGGTGGCCACCGAGTTCCGGCCCTGGGTGATGTTCGAAGAACAGAGCCTGCGGGTCAGTGGCCAGTTCATCGCCAGCTTCTTCCCGCCCGCGCACTCGGCCGAGTTCCTCACCATGGTGCTGAAGGAGACCTGGCGCACCGTGGCCATGGCCACCGCGGGCGTGGCGCTGGCACTGCTGATCGCGGTGCCGCTGGCGCTGCTGTCGACACGGGTGCTCTCGGTGTCCGCGCTGTCAGGCCGCATGGCGCACGGGCCGTTCTGGCTGCGCCAGTTCGCGCGCTGGCTGCTGATCGTGCTGCGCAGCATCCCGGAACTGGTTTGGGCGCTGGTGTTCGTGCGCGTGGTCGGGCTCGGCCCCACGGCCGGCGTGCTGGCGATTGCGCTCACCTACGGCGGCATGCTGGGCAAGGTCTACGGCGAAATCCTGGAAAGCGGCGAGACCCACGCCACCGAGGCCCTGCTGCGCAACGGCGCGGGCCGCCTGCAGGCCTTCTTCTACGGCCTGCTGCCCACCAGCGCGGCCGAGCTGACGAGCTACACCGTCTACCGCTGGGAGTGCGCGATCCGCTCCTCGGTCATCCTGGGCTTTGTGGGCGCGGGCGGCCTGGGCCAGCAGATGGACAACTCGATGAAGATGTTCAACGGCGGCGAGGTCGCGACCATGCTGCTGGTGTTCATGACCCTGGTCGCCCTCGCCGACCGGGTCAGTGCGTGGCTCAGAAAGGTGCTCGGATGAAGCAGCCCCGCGCCGCCAACGAGGTCTACCGCCTGCCGCCGCCGCTGTTCGACGCGCGCTGCAAGGCCTGTTGGTTCACGGTCGGCCTGCTGGTGCTGGTGGTCGCCAGCTTCTGGTCGCTGGACCTGCAGTGGGCGCAGTTCTTCTCGGCCGAGGCGGTGACCAGCATGGGCCGCTTCGTGGGCGAGTTCTTTCCACCCGACACCTCGCCGGCCTTCCTGCACAAGGTCGCCGTCGCCGCCTGGGAAACGCTGGCCATGTCGGCCGTGGGCACGCTGCTGGCCGCCATCGCCGGGCTCGCGCTGGCCCTGCCGGCCGCGCGGCTGCACACGGGCGACGCGGCGCGGGCCCGCGCCCCCACACGCCTGCTGCTCAACGCGCTGCGCAGCGTGCCCGAGCTGGTCTGGGCCGCGCTGCTGCTGATCTCGGCCGGCCTCGGCCCGCTGGCCGGCACGCTGGCGCTGGCGCTGCACACGACGGGCGTGCTCGGCCGCCTGTTCGCCGAGGCGGTGGAGAACGCGCCGCCCGGCCCGGCCGAGGCGCTGCGTGCCCAGGGCGTGGGCCACGGCCGCGTGTTCCTCTACGCCACGCTGCCGCAGGTGCTGCCCCAGCTGATGAGCTACACGCTCTACCGCTGGGAGAACAACATCCGCGCCGCGGCCGTGCTGGGCGTGGTCGGCGCGGGCGGCCTGGGCCAGCTGCTGGCCTTTCACATGGGCCTGTTCCACATGCCCAAGACCGCCACCGTGCTGGGCGCGATGCTGCTGCTGGTGGCCATCGTCGACGCCGCCAGCCTGGGCGCGCGACGCTGGATGACGCGGTGATCTCATGAGCGCACACGCACCGTCGGCCCCCACCCCGCTGTCGGCGCTGCAGCGCCGCTTCCGTGCCGTGCGCGACCAGTCCCTGGCGCTGGCCGCGCCGCTGTCCGAGGCCGACTGCCAGGTGCAGTCAATGCCCGACGCCAGCCCCACCAAGTGGCATCTGGCGCACACCACCTGGTTCTTCGAGACCTTCATCCTCGAACGCGCCGAGCCCGGCTTCCAGCCCTTCGACCCGGCCTACCGCGTGCTGTTCAACAGCTACTACCAGGGCGTGGGCGACCAGCACCCGCGGCCCCAGCGTGGCCTCATCACGCGGCCGGGCATGGCCGAGGTGCGCGCCTACCGCGCGCAGGTCGACGCTCGCATCGACAAGCTGTTCGCGCTAGGCCTGGCGCCCGAGCTGGCCACGCTGGTCGAGCTGGGCCTGCAGCACGAACAGCAGCACCAGGAGCTGCTGCTCACCGACATCAAGCACCTGCTCTCGTGCAACCCGACCGACCCGGTCTACCACCCGCCACGGCCACCGGCCTCGGTGGCGCCGCAGCCCCTGCGCTGGTGCGCGTTCGAGGGCGGCGTCGGCGAGATCGGCCACGGCGGCGAGGGCTTCGCCTTCGACAACGAAAGCCCGCGCCACGCCGTGCTGCTGCGTCCGTTTGCGCTGGCAAACCGGCTGGTGACGCAGGGCGAGTGGCAGGCCTTCATGGACGACAGCGGCTACAGCGACCCGCGCTGGTGGATGGCCGCCGGCTGGGACTGGCTGCGCGCCCAGCGCATCAACGCACCGCTCTACTGGCACAAGAACGAGGACGCAGGCATCGACTCCGAGCAGCGAGGTGGCTGGACCGCCTTCACCCTGCACGGCCGCGTGCCCATCGACCAGCACGCGCCCGTGGTCCACATCAGCTGGTTCGAGGCCGACGCCTACGCGCGCTGGAGCGCAGCGCAGCAGGGCGCACCGGTCCGGCTGCCCACCGAAGCCGAGTGGGAACACGCCGCCCGCCGCATGGGTGGGCGCTGGGCCGACGGCGGCAACTTCCAGGACAGCGGTGCCCTGCACCCGGTGCCGATCGCGCGCAGCGCGGACAACGAACCGGGTCTGCAGCAGATGGGCGGCGACGTGTGGGAATGGACCGCCAGCGCCTACCTGCCCTACCCCGGCTACCGCCCCTGGGCCGGCGCGGTGGGCGAATACAACGGCAAGTTCATGATCAACCAGATGGTGCTGCGCGGCGGGTCGTGCGCCACACCGCGCGAGCACATCCGCGCCAGCTACCGCAACTTCTTCCCGACCGAGGCGCGCTGGCAGTTCAACGGCCTGCGTCTGGCCAAAGACCTCTGAGCCACCGACCCGGAACCGATCCGGCACGCTGAACGGTGCTCCGGCCGGGTCGGGCACTACCAGGGTGTGCTGCCCCCCCGGCTCGACGAACACCCCGTTGTCTTCACCCGCCAGGGCGTGCTGCACCGGCAGCTTCGCGCCTTCGGCCGGGGTCATGGTGCCGTAGCCGGTCAGATCGGTCTTGACGAAGAACAGCGGCAGCATCGCCTGCGTCACCGCCAGGGCACCGAAGAAGTTGGTCTCGAACACCCGGCGCACGGCGCTCATCGAGGCCTTGCCCGGCGGGCCATCGGTCGGGTCGAAGATGCCGGCGTTGTTCACCAGGATGTCCCGCCTGCCGTGCTCGTTGCGGATGCTCAGCGCGGCGGCGGCGCGACCGCGGTCGTCGTCTCTGGCACCATTGGCTTCCAACGCTGCACGCTCGCTGAACCCAAGAAGGACGCCGCGCCAGGCCCGGTCGGCGTTCACGCTGGACGCGATTTTTGAGGCCACCATTCAGCTTCTGGTGGCGGACGGCATGCACCGCCTGACCACCACCAAGGTGGCCGAGCGGGCGGGTGTGTCTGTCGGCACGATGTACCAGTACTTCCCGCACAAGGAGGCGCGGATCGACACCTACTGGCGCGCGAAGATGGAGCGTGCGGACGTGACCCGTGCGCTCTACCGCTCCGTCGCCGAGCTGGACAACCAGGCGATGATCGATGCCTTCGCCAGTCGGGCGAACGCGGCCACCTCGGCGATGCTCGCCAGCGCGAGCGATGCAACGTTCACCGACCTCAGGAACGTGAACCTGACGCTGGTCACCGTCGTGTTCGGCGCGGTGCGAAACGCCTTCGAGCGCAACCTGCGGCCCACCGAAGCGCGCAAGCTGCGCCGCCAGCTCGTGGTGATGTGCCGCGCCTATCTGGAGAGCGTGGCGCGACCCTCCGCATGAGGCCACCCGCCGGTCAGCAGGGCTTGGCGGCCTTCGACAGTGCCTTCGGTGCGAGCTCGGCCAGAGAGACCTCCGCAAAGCGCTGAACAAACAGCGCTTCGGCCTGCGCCATGCTGTCCGCCAGCACCGCGTTGACGCGCGCCTGCACTTGGCAGGCCGGGTCACGCTCCCGGTTGCCGAAGGCAAACAGGGTGGGCCGGCCCAGGGCGACGTAGACGTCGAGCAGGGAGATCTCGTGCAGGGGTCTGGCCAGCAGCCACCCCCCGCCGTGGCCCTTCTCGGCGCTGACGTGGCCCGCCGCGCGCAGACCCGCCATGGTCCGCCGGAACACGGCGGGGTTGGTCCCCATGCTCCGAGCCAGCACCTCGGATGTGATGGGCTCCTTTGCGTGCCCCAGGTGCAGCAGCACATGCAGCACGTCGGACAGGCGTGTGTCCTTGTTCATCCGCTTTTCCCATCATGAAACATCAACTGATATTTGATCATGTACGATCAAGTGTCTTTTGATGATTCATGAAGAAGACCACCACCGCATGACCACCACCGCAACATCAACAGCAAGCCACCCTTACCTGGACGGGCCACCAAAGCAGGTACCGGGCTTTGCCAGCCTGCACCGCATGGTGGGGCTGCTGCTCGCCGAGCAGGCGCCTTCCGACGCGCGCATCCTCGTGCTCGGCGCCGGCGGCGGCATGGAAATCGACGCGCTGGCCCGCGAACAGTCCACCTGGCGCTTCGACGGCGTCGACCCATCGAGGGACATGCTGGCGCTCGCCGAGCAGACCGTCCGGCCGCACCAGGGCCGGGTGGCCCTCCACGAGGGCCGCATCGATGCGGCCCCGCCGGGGCCGTTCGACGGCGCGACATCGCTGCTCGTCTTCCACTTCATCCCGCATGCGCAGAAGCTGGCGACGCTGCGCGCGGTCCGCCAGCGCCTCAGGGCCGGAGCCCCCTTTGTCGTGGTGCACATCAGCATCCCGTCCGCCGAGCCCGAGCGCTCCCTCTGGCTGTCGCGGCACCTGGCCTTCGCTGGAACGCCGGCCGCCAGCGCAGGGACCTCCCAGCAGGCGATGCAATCGCAACTGGCGATCCTCTCGCCGGAAGAGGACGAGGCGCGCCTGCGGGAGGCCGGGTTCCAGCGGGTCGCGCTGTTCTACGCGGGGCTGAGCTTCCGGGGCTGGGTGGGGTACGCGTAGGGCGCTGAGCACCGGCACCGGTGGAGCGCCCCGTCGAGCGCCCTCACTTGGGCTGCAGGCGCAGCAACTGGCCCCGGACGTGGTCGGTGAGCAGGTAGATGAGGCCGTCCGGCCCCTGGCGCACGTCGCGCACCCGCTGGTTGAGGTCGGGCAGCAGCTTCTCTTCCTTCACCAGCTTGGTGCCGTTGAACTTCAGCCGCACCAGGTGACGAAACTTGAGCGAGCCCACCAGCATGCTGCCCTTCCAGTCCTTGCCGTAGCGCTCGCTGGTGACCCAAGCCATGCCGGACGGCGCGATCGAGGGCACCCAGTAGTGCAGCGGCTGTTCCATGCCGTCCTTGCTGCTGAGGCCATCGCCGATGGCGCCGCCGCCGTAGTTCTCGCCGTAGGTGATCACCGGCCAGCCGTAGTTCTTCCCGGCCTCGGGGCGGTTGATCTCGTCGCCACCCTGCGGGCCGTGTTCGCTGGTCCACAGCCGGCCGTCCGGCCCGATGGCCGCGCCCTGCAGGTTGCGGTGGCCATAGCTCCAGATCTCGGGCAAAGCACCCGGCTTGGTGGTGAAGGGGTTGTCGGGCGGCGCGCTGCCGTCCTTGCGCAGGCGCACCACCTTGCCGTGGTGGTTGTCCAGGGTCTGCGCGTCGTCCATGCGCTGGAAGCGGTCGCCCAGCGTGAGGAACAGGGTGTGGTCCTTGGCCTCGGCGATGCGGCAGCCGAAGTGCACCCGGCTGGCGAACTTCGGTTTCTGGCTGAAGACCACCTTCACGTCTTCCAGCCTCGTGGCGTCGTCCGACAGCCGGGCCGATGCCAGCGCGGTGGAGTTGCCGCCGGCACCGGGTTCGGAGAAGCAGAAGTAGACCGTGCGGTTGCGCTCGAACTGGCTGTCAGCCACCACATCCAGCAGGCCGCCCTGGCCGCCCGCGTCGACCTTGGGCACACCGGCCAGCGGCGCGCCGATGTGGCCGTCGGGCTCGACGATGCGCATGCGGCCCGGGCGCTCGGTGACCAGCATGCGGCCGTCGCCGATGAAGGCCAGGCCCCAGGGGTTCTGCAGGCCGTTGGCCACCACCTCGACCGAGGGCGAGGCGGCAAACACAGGAACCGAAGCGAACAGCAAGGTTCCCATCCAGCAAGCACCGTGGAACCGGCTCAGCCGGGCCACAGGTGCTGTCCCCCCTTCCAGGGGGGAAGACGCGAAGCGGCGCAGGGGGGTCATCTCGTCATCCTCCGAACGGGCGAACGCCAAACAGGGCGGCGTGCGCCCACATCACCGTCAAACCATAGAGCGCCAAGCCGCCGACCACCGCGATCAGGTCGTTGGCGCCGCTGACGGGCAGCGCGGGCACGGTGCGCAGCGTGCCGGCCTGGGCCCGGCGCTTGAGCGAGACGCGATCGGCCGCGGCCCAGAGCAGGAAGCCGCCAAACAGCAGCACATCGGCCAGGCTGCCGCCGGTGACCGATTGCGCCAGCAGATGGCCCAGCGCCCAGAGCTTGACGGCCAGCAGCATGGGGTGCTTGGTGGCGCGCTGGATGCGCCCGGGCAGGTAGGCCGCCAGCAGCAGCACGAACACCGGCAGCAGCACCAGCGCCGCCAGGTGGCGCATGCCGCCCGGCAGGCTGTAGACCAGCACCGGGTTCTCGCGCGCCAGGCCGTAGCCCCAGACGATCAGGCCCAGGCCCACGGCCGAGACCAGCGAATACAGGCCCTTCCAGGCGCCCTCGCCCATCTGCGCCACCAGGCGGTCGCGCCCGGCGGGCGACACGATGGCGACCGAATGCACGCCGAGAAACAACAGCAAACCCAGGATCAGCACGAGCATGAAACCTCCTTGAAAAGTTGGCGGGACACCTCGGCCATCGAGGGTCGGGCGCCGGGGTCGGTGTCCAGGCAGGACGCGGCCAGGCCGGTCATCATGGCACGCACCGGATCGTCCGGTGTGACATCCAGGCGATCCCCCAGTTCCTCCAGCAGGCAACCGAAGGCGCGCACTTCCAGCGCCTGCAGCGCACGGGCCAGCACGGGCTGGTCGGCCGGCAGCAGGGCCGCGGCGCCGAAGTCGCTGAGCAGCGCGTCGCCGGTGGCCGGGTGCCACAGGATGTTGTGGGCGTAGAGGTCGCCGTGCACCACGCCGTGCCCGTGCAGGTGGGTCACCGCATCGGCGATGCCGCGCAGCAGGCGCAGCGCCGGCCCGGGGGCCAGGCGCCAGCCGTCGGGGTAGACGTCGCGCGTGCAGCTGGCCAGGCTGGGCGGCCCCGCCAGCAGCACATGCCCGGGCGGGATCAGCGGCAGCAGCATGCCCTGCACGCCGTCGGGATGGCCCTGCAACCGGGCCACGGGCGTGCACAGCGCTGGGTGTGCCCCGGCGGTGCCGCCGGCGGCCATTTCGTGTTCGGGCAGGCCGTCGCTGGTGACTGCGCCCTTGAACAGCTTGAGCGCCAGTTCACCGGGCCACCCGGTGACGGTGGCGCGCACGGCCCGGCCCGACGCGCCCTCGCCCAGGGCCTCGCCTGGCCGGATGTCGCCCCAGTCCACCACCGGCAGCTGCAGCGGCGGCACCGCCCAGCCCAGCGGGTTGCCGGCCAGTGCCAGCCACGACAGGCGCGGCAGGCGGAGCAGCCAGTCGGGCAGCCGCTGGAAGCGGTTGGCCGAGATGCGCAGCAGTTCCAGCCGCTGCGCGCCGGCCAGCCCCTCGGGCAGGGCCTGCAGCCGGTTGCCGGCGAGCATGAGCTTCTGCATCCGCGGCCGCTCGCCCACCGCGTCGGGCAGGGTGTCGATGGCGTTGTCGGTGAGGATCAGCCAGCGCAGGGCCGGCGGCAGCGCGGCGGCGGGCACCCGGGCGATGCGGCAGGCCTTGAAGCCCACCATCTCCAGCGCCGGGCAGTCGCCCAGCACCTCGGGCAATGTGGTGAAGGGGTTGTCCGAGGCGAAGATGACCTTGAGTCGCTGCAGCCGCGGCAACCACGCGGGCAGTGTGGTCAGGCGGTTGCCGCTGAGGTTGAGCACCTCCAGCGATTCGGCCAGACCGAGCACCTCGGCGGGCAGTTCGTCCAGGCCGCAGGAGAGGTCCAGGCGGGTGGCGCCGGCCAGGTCGCCGCGCCGCAGTTGTTCGAGTGTGTGCATTAGGCACGGATTATGGAATCCGCACCCTCGACAAACGGAACCAAGCTCCTAGAATGAAATTCACAAACATTCATTTATCAGCGGAGCGGACATGACACTCAAACCTTTGGCACTGGTTGCCCTGCTGGCGGCAGCCACCACCCCTGCGGCCATGGCCCAGAGCGTGTACGGCGAGCTGGGCTATTCCGCCCTGTCCATGAAGCTGTCGGTGCCCGTCATCGGCCTGCGCGCCAGTTCCAACCCGGCCATGATCCGGGGCTTGGTGGGCCTGCAGCTCACCGACGGCCTGGCGCTTGAAGCCATCGGCGCCGTCAACTCCGGCAGCAGCGCCTACACCAACAGCAACACCGGCACCCGCTACAGCGGCAAGATCGACCAGCTCTACGGCCTGTACGTGGCGCCCAAGATCGGCCTCGGCCCGGTCGAACTGTTCGGCCGCGTCGGCATGGCGCGCACCAAGCTCAGCTTCCAGGGCCTGGGTTCGGGCGAAGACAAGAAGCTGTCCTACGGCGGCGGCCTGCGCCTGATGCCCACCAGCAACCTGTCTCTGAGCGTGGACTACATGAACTACCTCGACAGCGGCGGTGCCAGCGTCAACGGCTACTCGTTGAGCCTGGGCCTGCGCTTCTGACGGCCCTCAGCCCGGCGGCGGGTCGCCGTCGGGTGCGTACACCAGCAGATCGCCCGGCTGGCACTGCAGGTACTCGCAGATCTTCTCCAGCGTCTCGAAGCGCACGCCCTTGACCTTGCCCTGCTTGAGCAGGGACATGTTGGCCTCGGTGATGCCGACGAATTCGGCCAGGTCGCGCGACTTGACCTTGCGCCTCGCCAGCATCACGTCCAGCTGCACTGTGATGGGCATCAGACGAAACCCTCGTTCTCTTCGGCCAGCGTCTGCCCCTGGGCGATCACCGCGGCCATCAGCCACACCAGGCCGGCGAAGAACAGCGTGAACACCAGGTCCGAGCCGATGCCCACCGAGAGGTGGCGCTGGCCGGGCGGGTTGTTCAGGGTCAGCAGCACCGAGGTGGCGCTGCCTGCCAGCATGGACGCCAGCGCCGCCCAGGCCACCCAGCCCGCAAAGCGGCCGAGCAGCGCGGTGGCCTGCAGCGTGAACACCTGGCCCTGCGCAAACATGCCGAAGCAGCGCCGCGCCTGCCACACCCCCGCCAGCAGCAGGCCCAGCGGCAGCGCCATGACCGCGGCCCCCGCGATGCGCTGCCACAGCGCCAGCGGCGCGGCAATGGCCTGCACTGGCAGGTTGGCGTGACCTGCCAGCTGGGCCTCGCTGGCCGTGGCCCAGTAGACCATCAGGGCCAATGGCAGGGTGACCAGCAGCGCCCAGCAGGCCGCCACCATCCAGCGGCTGATGCGGCGCACGCGCTGCGCGGACAGGGAAACGGGATGGAATTCAGCCGTGTTCATGGGTCGCTTTCGTTCAGAAGAGTTTGACTACTTTTTATTGTTTTATGATAATTTTTTACCGATCAACAATGAAAGTCAAGCCCATGTCACACCCCACTTCCCTCCTGCTGCGCCGCAGCCTGCTGCTCGCCTCCGCCGCCGCGCTGGCGGCCTGCGGCGGCATTCCCCTCACCTCCCTGCCCCGGCTGGCCCAGCTGTCCGGTCAGTTGCTGGAGGCCGACCCGGCGCAGTTCATGGTTGCGTTGCAGGTGGACGCGCGCGTGGTGCCGCCGCCGGGTGCGGTGCCGCTGCTGCACATTCAGCTCAAGCCCAGGGTCGAGGGTGCGTTTGCGCCGGTGGACCGCAAGCTGCCGCTGGCCATGACCAGCGCCACCAGCGCCACACTGGGCCTGGACGCGCCCGGCCCGGGCCGCCGCTGGCTGGTCTACAGCCTGCCGCCGGCCACCCAGGCCGAGCTGAAGCAGGTGCAGGCGATGGTCAAGCAGGCCCAGGCGCAACCGGGCTACCAGCGCGGCGGCACGCTGGCCCTGGGCGTGGAGCAGAAGGACCTGGCCGTCACCGACCCGTCGCTGGCGCGCACCAAGTGGTCGACCTGGATGCAGGTCAAGCAGAGCGAGGGCTTCTTCGAGGTCTGGAACGGCACGCCCGAGGAGATCCGGCGATTGGCGGAAGCGAAGCGCTGAAGGGCGGCGCCCGCCCCTCACTTCACCTGCTGCTTGTCGAGCTTGCGCGCCAGCGTGCGGCGGTGCATGCCCAGGCGGCGCGCGGTCTCGGAAATGTTGAAGCCGGTTTCGGCGAGCACCTGGTGGATGCGCTCCCACTCCAGGGTCTTGATCGAGCTGGGCCGGCTGGTCAGCGCGACCTCGGTCGTGCCTTCTGAGCGGCCGAACGCAGCCTCGATGTCGTCGGTGTTGGAGGGCTTGGCCAGGTAGTGGCAGGCACCGAGCTTGATGGCCTCCACCGCGGTGGCAATGCTGGCGAAGCCGGTCAGCACCACGATGAGCATGCGGTCGTCGTGCGCCACCAGCGCGCGCACGCAGGCCAGACCCGAGGCCTCGCCCTGAAGCTTGAGATCCACCACCGCACGCGTCGGCGCGTAGCCGCCGGCCAGCACCGTGCTGAGCTGGTCGAGGCTGGCGGCCACGCGCACCTCGTAGCCGCGGCGCTCGAAGGAGCGCGCGAGCGTGCGCGCGAAGGCCGCGTCGTCCTCGACGATGAGCAGGCGCTGCGGGGAAACGGTGTCGTCAGATGCCATGGGGCGCGTCCTCGGCCAGGGTGATGGCGGCCAGCGGCAGCGTGATGCGGACCTGCGCCCCGCCCTCGGGCAGGTTGCCCACCACCACGTTGCCGCCCAGCGTGCGTGCCACGTTGAATACCAGAAACAGGCCCAGCCCACCGCCGGGATGGCCTTTGGTGCTCTGGTAGGGCTTGCCGATCTGCGGCAGCAGCTGGGGCGCAAAGCCTGGGCCCTGGTCCCAGACGGTGAGCACCAGTGCGTCGTCCTCGCGGCGGGCCTCGAACCACACCGCCTGCGGCGAGGCATCGGCCGCGTTGTCCAGCACGTTGCCGATCATCTGCTGGATGGCCGAGTCGGCCACCATGGGCAGGTCGTCGCCGAAGGCGTTGTGGTAGTGGAAGCCGCTGCAGTTGCGCCGCTCGCACCAGGCGTTGACCACGCTGTCGAGGAAGGCGCAGACCGTGGTCTCGCTGGAGGATTCGCCACGCGCCTCGCCGGCCGAGAGCAGGATGCCGCTGACGATGGCCTTGCAGCGCGCCACCTGGGCCTGCATCTCGGCCACGTCGTCGGCCAGCTCGGGCTCGGAGCTGAAGTGCGGCAGGTGCTGCCAGTCGCCCAGGATCACCGCCAGGGTGGACAGCGGCGTGCCCAGCTCGTGCGCCGCGCCCGAGGCCAGCAGGCCCATGCGCACCACGTGCTCCTCCTCGGCCGCGCGCTGGCGCAGCAGGGCCAGGCGGGTGTCGCGCTCGCGCAGGTTGTCCACGATGCGCGAGATGAAGACCACCAGCAGCACGGCGTTGAGCACGAAGCAGATCAGCATGCCCTGGGTGTACGGACTGGCCAGACCCTGGTCGTGGTCCAGCGGCAGGGGCAACGGCCGCGCCCACAGGGCCAGCCCCGCGAAGCACAGCGTGGTCACGGCCACCATGATCCAGGTGGCCCAGACCGGCAGCAGCACCGCGCCCAGGATGACCTGCAGCAGGAACAGGAACACGAAGGGATTGGTGGTGCCGCCGCTGAGGTAGAGCAAGGCGGTGAGCGCCCCCACATCCACCAGCAGGGTGAGCAGCAGCTCGGTGGCGGTCACGGGCAGCGCGGTGCGGCAGCGCAGCAGCGAGAGCAGGTTGAACGCACCGAGACCCGCCAGCACCGCGTACATGATGTGCTCGGGGATCGGGATGTCCATGCCGTGGGCCACCACCGCCACCGTCGCGATCTGGCCGAACAGCGCCATCCAGCGCAGCTGGATCAGCTGCTGCAGGTTCTTCAGGCCCGCCGCCTGGTCCGGACCGACGGCGGCGTGCGACGGGGAAGCGACATTCACCATGGGGCTTGCGGTGCCGACCAGACACATCAGGAGGAGGCTCCGGATTGTCCGGGAAGCCGCCGCCGCGCACCGTCCCGCGCCACAAAGACCGTGGCGGCTGCGGTCATCGCGGCGAGCGCGAACCAGGTCAGCGCGTAGACCAGGTGGTTGTTGGAAAAGCGCAGCACGGTGAGCCCACCCACGGGCCCGTCGGGCGTGGCGCAGGGCGTGTCGGCACCGGCGTCGACAAAGAACGGCGCCACCGCGGCGGGCGGCAACCCCGCGGCCGCAGACAGCGCCTGCACGTCGCGCGAGAACCAGCGCCCGGCGGCCGGGTCGTTGCGGCGCAGGAAGCCGCCGCCGGGTTCGGAGCGCCGGAGCAGGCCGGTGACGGTCGCCGGGCCGGTGCAGCGGGCGGCCTCGCACGTGGCCTGCCACCGGGAAGCCGAGGGCACGAAGCCGCGGTTGACCCAGACCAGGGAGCCGTCGGCCGTGCGCAGCGGCGCCATCACCCAGAAGCCTGCGCCGCGCTCGGTGACGGCCTGCACCAGCTGTTCGGCGTCATGCAGGAACTCGCCGCTGAGGCGCACGCGCCGGTACTCCTCGGCGGTAGGGTCGGCCTGCAGCGCCGGCCAGGTGTCGGCGCCGGGTGCGGCCGCCGGCTCGGCGTGTGCGCGTGCCGCCACGCGGGCCACGAGATCGTTCTTCCAGGCCAGGCGCTGGACCTGCCAGGCGCCCAGCGCCAGGAACAGCCCGCACAGCAGCGCGCCCGCTCCCCACAGCAGGGCGCGTCGCGGCGTCATGGGGTGCTGTGCGGCGCGGCGGGCGGGTGGACCGCGTGGCCACCGTGCGCCGGCATCATGTTCTCGTTCATGTGGAACATGACCCAGAGCGTGCCAGCGATGGCGATCGCCACGAAGACCACGGTGAAGATGGTGGACAGCAGGGTCCAGCCGCCTTCGACCTTGCCGTTCATGTGCAGGAAACACACCATGTGCACCAGAATCTGCGCAACGGCGAAGGCCCCGAGCACCAGCACGGCCGTGGGCCGGTGGGTGATGACGCCGGCCATGACCAGCCAGAACGGGATGGCGGTGAGGACGATGGAGAGCACGAAGCCCACCATGTAGCCCGAGAAGCTGCTGTGCGGGGCGCCATCTTCGTCATGGTCGTGGTGGTCGTCACCGTGATGACCGTCGTGGCGGATTGCGGTGTCGTGTGCGCTCATCACAGCACTCCCATCAGGTAGACAAAGGTGAAGACGCCGATCCAGACCACGTCCAGGAAGTGCCAGAACATCGAGAGGCACATCAGGCGGCGCTTGTTCTCGCGCGTCAGGCCGCGCTGGGCGATCTGGATCATCAGCACCACCAGCCAGATCGAGCCGAAGGTGACGTGCAGGCCGTGGGTACCGACCAGCGTGAAGAAGGCCGACATGGCGGCGCTGCTCTGCGGCGTGGCGCCCACGTGGATAAGGTGCGCGAACTCGTAGAGCTCCACACCCAGGAAGCACAGGCCGAACACGCCGGTGACGGCCAGCCAGCCCAGCGTGCCCCCCTTCTTGCCCTGCTGCTTCTGCAGCATGGCAAAACCGAAGGTGATGGACGAGAGCAGCAGGAAGGCGGTGTTGATCGCCACCAGCTTGAGGTCGAACAGCTCGGCGCCACCGGGGCCGCCCGCATAGCTGCGGCCGAGCACGCCGTAGGTCGCGAACAGCGCCGCGAAGATGAGGCAGTCGCTCATCAGGTAGAGCCAGAAGCCCAGCGCGGTGCCGTTCTCGGGGTGCGGCTCGCGGTCGAGGTGGTAGGCGCGCGTGGCGCCGGGGGTGAGGGCGATGTCAGACATGGCGGGCCAGCAGTTGGGTGCGTGCGTGTTCGGTGGCGGTCACTTCGGACGCGGGGATGTGGTAGTCGCGCTGGTAGTTGAAGGTGTGCACGATGGCCGCGAGCACGATGGCCGCGAACGAGGCGATGGCCAGCGGCCACATGTGCCAGATCAGCGAGAAACCCCAGACCAGCGAGAGCGCCGACAGCACCACACCGGCACCGGTGTTCAGCGGCATGTGGATGGCCTTGAAGCCGGACAGCGGGCGCTGGTAGCCGTGCTTCTTCATGTCGGCCCAGGCGTCGATGTCGTGCACCACCGGGGTGAAGGCGAAGTTGTACTGGGGCGGGGGCGACGAGGTGGCCCACTCCAGCGTGCGGCCATTCCACGGGTCGCCGGTGTGGTCGCGCAGCTGCTCGCGCCGGAAGAAGCTGACGGCGATGCAGACCAGGAAGCTGGCGATGCCGATGGCCACCAGCACGGCGCCGAACAGGGCGATCTGGAACCAGATCTGCAGCGACGGGTCCTCGAAGTGGCTGACGCGGCGCGTCACGCCCATCAGGCCCAGCACGTACAGCGGCGTGAAGGCGAACCAGTAGCCGGCCAGCCAGAACCAGAAGGACACGCGGCCCCAGAAGTCGTCGAGCCGGAAGCCGAAGGCCTTGGGGAACCAGTACACCATGCCGGCGAACAGGCCGAACACCACGCCGCCGATGATCACGTTGTGGAAGTGCGCGATCAGGAACAGCGAGTTGTGCAGCACGAAGTCGGCCGAGGGCACGGCCAGCAGCACGCCGGTCATGCCGCCGACGACGAAGGTCACCATGAAGCCCACGGTCCACAGCATCGGCACCTCGAAGCGGATGCGGCCGCGGTACATGGTGAACAGCCAGTTGAAGATCTTCGCGCCCGTGGGGATCGAGATGATCATGGTGGTGATCCCGAAGAACGAGTTCACGCTGGCGCCCGAGCCCATGGTGAAGAAGTGGTGCAGCCACACCAGGTAGGACAGGATGGTGATGCAGACCGTGGCGTAGACCATCGACGTGTAGCCGAACAGGCGCTTGCCGCTGAAGGTGGCGACCACCTCGGAGAAGACGCCGAACACCGGCAGGATCAGGATGTAGACCTCGGGGTGGCCCCAGATCCAGATCAGGTTCACGTAGAGCATGGGGTTGCCACCCAGCTCGTTGGTGAAGAAGTTGGTGCCGACGTAGCGGTCCAGGCTCATCAGCACCAGCGCGGCGGTGAGGATGGGGAAGGACGCGACGATCAGCGCGTTGGTGCACAGCGCGGTCCAGGTGAAGACCGGCATGCGCATCAGGCCCATGCCCGGTGCGCGCATCTTCACGATGGTCACCAGCAGGTTGATGCCCGAGAGCGTGGTGCCCACCCCGGCGATCTGCAGCGACCAGATGTAGTAGTCCAGCCCCACGCCGGGGTTCTGCGCGCCGAGGTTGGACAGCGCCAGCCAGCCCGAGGTGGAGAACTCGCCCAGGAACAGCGAGACCATCACCAGCACCGCGCCGGCGGTGGTCATCCAGAAGCTGAAGTTGTTGAGGAACGGGAAGGCGACGTCGCGCGCGCCGATCTGCAGCGGCACCAGGTAGTTCATCAGCCCGGTGACCAGCGGCATGGCCACGAAGAAGATCATGATCACGCCGTGGGCGGTGAAGATCTGGTCGTAGTGGTGCGGCGGCAGGTAGCCCAGGTTGTCGCCGAAGGCCATGGCCTGGTGCAGGCGCATCATGATCGCGTCGGCGAAGCCGCGCAGCAGCATCACCAGGCCCAGGATCATGTACATGATGCCGATCTTCTTGTGGTCGATGCTGCAGAACCAGTCGCGCCACAGTGGGCCCCACAGGCGGAATTTCGTCAGCAGGACGAGCACGCCCAGGCCGCCGAGCACCACGGCCACGAAGGTCCACAGCAGGATGGGCTCGTGCGCCATCGGGATCGAGTCCCAGGTCAGGCGCCCCAGCAGCCAGTGGTTGGTAACGGAAGAAGGATCAGCGGACATGGCGGTGTCTTGGGTGAACGGGTCGGTGGGTGCTCAGGGGCGGGCGGTGAACGTGGGCAGCGTGTCGTCGGCGGAGCAGATCTCCTGCGCGGCGGCGGCTTCGAGGGCGCGGGCGCTGCGGTGGGCGCGGTTGCGCGAGGCGTCGAGCGCCATCACCTGGTGCATGCAGGTCTTGCCCTCTTCCACGCAGAGGCCCACCACGCGGTCGAACAGGCCGTCCTCGACCGACGAGAAGCGCTCCACCGGGTGGCGCTCGCTGGGCTTGGCGAGCGCCAGGTAGGCCTGGCGGGTCAGCGGCTGGCCCTCGGCCTTGGCCCTGGCCACCCACTGCTCGAAGTCCTGTTCGCTCAGGCCGTGGAAGCGGAAGTTCATGCCCGAGAAGCCGGCGCCGCTGTAGTGCGAGGACATGCCGCGGAACACGCCGGGCTGGTTGATCACCGCGTTCAGCTCGGTCTGCATGCCGGGCATGGTGTAGATCATGCCGGCCAGGTCGGGCACGTAGAACGCGTTCATGGTGGTGCTGGAGGTCAGCGTGAAGCGGATCGGGCGGTCCACCGGCGCGGCCAGCTCGTTGACGGTGGCGATGCCCTGCTCGGGCAGCACGAACAGCCACTTCCAGTCCAGCGACACCACCTGCACCTCCAGCGGCTTCACGTTCTCGGGCAGGGCCTTCTGCTCGGAGATGCGGTCCAGCGGGCGGTAGGGGTCGAGCTTGTGGGTGGTGATCCAGGTGATGGCCCCCAGCGCGATGATGATCACCAGCGGCGCGGCCCAGATCACCAGCTCCAGCTTGGTCGAGTGGTGCCAGTCGGGCGCGTAGTCGGTCTCGGCGTGCCGGCTGCCCTGGCGGTAGCGCCAGGCGAACCACAGGGTGAGCGCGATCACCGGCACGATGATCAGCAGCATCAGCACGGTGGCGATCACGACCAGGTCGCCCTGCTGGGCCGCCACGTCGCCGGCGGGGTTGAGCACGACCAGCTTGCTGCAGCCCGTCAGCAGGCTGGCGAGCAGGGGCAAGGCGGCGAGGCGGAGCGGTGTGGTAGGGCGCATGTGGAGCAGGACAAGTTCTCGACCAGCCGAACCGGGAAAACCCCAGTTGCGGAACCGGCGGGAATGTATCGGCTTTCCGCAGCGTTTTCGATTGGACGTTTTGTCCTATGTCAATGCGCCGGACTTCGAGTCACGATATAGGGGTCGCTCAAAACCGGCCCTCCGGAGTCCCCACATGCCCAGCCACACCCTTGAAAAGCCCGGCGCCGCGCCCCGCCAGCCCGCCGCCGCCCCGACCCACGAACACACCAGCCCGGGCGACATCGCCGTCGGCGTGGTGATCGGACGGACCTCGGAATACTTCGACTTTTTTGTCTTCGGCATCGCCTCGGTGCTGGTGTTCCCGGCGGTGTTCTTCCCGCACCTGAGCCGGCTGGACGGCACCCTGTTCGCCTTCGGCATCTTCGCGCTGGCCTTCGTCACCCGCCCCATCGGCACGGTGCTGTCGATGGCGGTGCAGCGCCGCTGGGGCCGCGCCACCAAGCTCACCCTCGCCCTCTTCGTGCTGGGCACCTGCACCGCCGGCATGGCCTTCCTGCCGGGCCACGCCAGCCTGGGCGCCGCCGCCATCGTGCTGCTGACCGTGCTGCGTCTGGGCCAGGGCCTGGCGCTGGGCGGCTCATGGGACGGCCTGCCCTCGCTGCTGGCGCTGAACGCACCCGCCGGCCGGCGCGGCTGGTACGCCATGCTCGGCCAGCTCGGTGCGCCGCTGGGCTTCGTGCTGGCCGCCGGCCTGTTCGCCTACCTCACCAGCAGCCTGTCGCAGGAGGACTTCCTCAGCTGGGGCTGGCGCTACCCCTTCTTCGTGGCCTTCGCCATCAACGTGGTCGCGCTGTTCGCCCGCCTGCAGCTGGTGAGCGCGCATGAGGAGGAAGGCCTGCTGAACCGGCAGGAGTTCGAGCCCGTGTCCACCCGTGAACTGCTGGGCTCGCAGGGCCACAACGTGTTCATCGGCGCCTTCGCCGCGCTGGCCAGCTACGCCCTCTTCCACATCGTCACGGTGTTCCCGCTGTCGTGGATCCACATCTACGCCGGTCAGCCGGTGACTGGTTTCCTGGTGGTGCAGATCGTGGGCGCGTTTCTGTGCGCGGGCGCCATCGTCGCCT
Organism: Hydrogenophaga sp. H7; assembly: GCF_002025745.1. NCBI lineage: Bacteria > Pseudomonadati > Pseudomonadota > Betaproteobacteria > Burkholderiales > Comamonadaceae > Hydrogenophaga > Hydrogenophaga sp. H7. Next base: position 368,736 of record NZ_MCIC01000018.1, read on the forward strand.
CGGGCTGGCTGGCCGACCGCTACGGCCGCCGCACGACCCTGGGCAGCCTGGCGGTGCTGATCGGCGTGTTCAGCGGCTTCGCGCCGATGCTGCTCAACGGGGGCGAAGTGGGCCAGGACCTGTTCATCCTGATAGGCTTCGTGCTGCTGGGCCTGTCCTACGGCCAGGCCTCGGGCACGGTCACGGCCAACTTCGCGCCGCGCTTCCGCTACACCGGTGCGGCGCTCACGTCCGACCTGGCCTGGCTGTTCGGCGCCGCCTTTGCGCCGCTGGTGGCGCTGGGCCTGTCGGCCCACTTCGGGCTGGCCTTCGTCAGCCTGTACCTGCTCTCGGGCGCGGCCTGCACCCTGGGCGCGCTGCGCCTGAACCGCGCGCTGGAATCACGCGACTGAACCTCAGACCACCATGCCCGGGTTGCCCTGCATGCCCACCAGCTTGGGCGTGTTGATCTTGCGCGGTGCGATGGTCTTGTGGTTCTTGAAGTAGGCCTCCATCACGTCCCAGATCGGCTCGCCCTTGGCCCCTTCGGCCACCGGCGCCCAGCCGGCGACCTTGTAGGTCTTGCTGGCCTCGATGGGCTTGCCGTTCAGCACCATGTTGCTGATGCGTTTGCCCGCCCCGGCGTTCGGGTCGCAGGTGTAGGCCAGACCGCCCACGCGCACCATGTCGCCGCCCTGCTGGTAGTACGGGTCGGGGTTGAACAGGTTGTCGCAGACGTCTTCCAGCACCGTCTTGATGGTCTCGCCGCTCATCTCGGTCAGCGTGCTGGTCGGGTAGGTGATGGCCACCTGGTCCATCATCAGTTCGCGTGTGATGCTCTGGCCCGGCAGGATGGTGGTGCCCCAGCGGAAGCCCGGCGAAAACGCCATGTCGGCGCCCTTGACTTCCATCAGCGCGTCCACGATGAGCTGGTCCCATGAGCCGTTGAAGTTGCCACGGCGGTAGAGCAGACCTTCGGACACCGCCAGCGTCTCGTCGAGCTTGGCCTTGTAGGGCGCGCGCACCTTGTCGATGTAGGCCTGCATCTCTTTGTCGGCCGGCAGCAGGTTGGCGAACACGGGCAGCAGCTTGTAGCGGAAGTCCTGCACCTTGCCGCCGCGCACGTCGAAATCGAGCACACCGAGGAACTTGCTGTTGGAGCCGGCGTTGGTCACCAGGGTCTGGCCCTTGGCGTTCTTGACCACCAGCGGTGCGGGCATGCCGTCGTGCGTGTGGCCGCCCAGGATGGCGTCGATGCCGGTCACGCGCGAGGCCATCTTGATGTCCACGTCCATGCCGTTGTGCGAGATGACGACCACGGCCTGCGCCCCCTTGGCGCGCACCTCGTCGACCATCTTCTGCATGTTCTCGTCCTGGATGCCGAACTCCCAGTTGGGCACCATGTAGCGCGGGTTGGCGATCGGGGTGTAGGGGAACGCCTGGCCGATCACGGCGACGGGCACGCCGTTCATTTCCTTGATGACGTAGGGCTTGAACACCGGGTCGCCGAAGTCGTTGGTCTTGACGTTCTGCGCCAGGAAGTCCAGCTGGCCGGCGAAGTCCTTCTCGATGATCTCCTTGACGCGCTGCTCGCCCAGGGTGAACTCCCAGTGCGGGCACATGGCGTTCACGCCCAGCAGCTTGCAGGCGTCGACCATGTCCTGGCCATTGGTCCACAGCGCGGTGGCACTGCCCTGCCAGGTGTCGCCGCCATCGAGCAGCATGGCGTGCGGACGGCTGGCCTTGAGCATCTTGACCAGGGTGGCCAGGTGCGCGAAACCGCCGACCTTGCCGTAGGTCTTCGCGGCCTTCTCGAAGTTGAGGTAGGTGAAGGCGTGCGCCTCGGCGGTGCCGGGGCGGATCTTGAAGTGCTTGAGCAGCGCCTCGCCCACGATGTGCGGCGGCCGGCCCACGGCGTCGGCCACGCCCAGGTTCACGTTGGGCTCGCGGAAGTGGATGGGCATGAGCTGCGCATGGCAGTCGGTGAAGTGCAGGAAGCTGACGTTGCCGAACTTCGGCAGGTCGTACAGCGCCTGTCCCGCGCCAGGCTTGGCGGCCAGCACGTCCTTGTGGTTCAGGGCCATGCCGCCCGCACTGGCGACGGCCAGCACCTGCATGAATTCACGACGGCTGAAGCTCATAAACATTCCTTCTCAATTGCACACTGATATTTGAGTCAAATTTTTTTGGCCGGAGGGCCCGCGCCGGCTTGCACCGGCGCGGGCCCGGCCGGTCACTGGTTGACCGGCGACTTGGGGTCCAGCAGCAGGGCCATCACGTCCTTGAGGTTCTTCTCGCTCAGGATGCCCTTGTGGCCGGCGCGCGGCATCTGCGAACACGCGTTGTAGGCGCGCGAGTTCCACAGCTTGCCCCAGGTGTATTCCACGATGGCCTTGGAGGCCGGCGCATCCGGATCGCTCACGCCCCGCAGCTTGCCGTAGTTGTAGAGGCTGGGGCCGAGGTTGCCGAAGGAGATTTCCTTCTTGTCCATCTGGTGGCAGTTGTAGCAGTTGCCGCCGTTGACGTCGGTGGCCTTGTCGGTCCAGGTCAGGCCGCGGCCGCTCTGGGCGATCTTCTCGCCCTCCTTCCAGTCTCCGATGAACTTGCCGTCGCTGGGCATCTTGATGGTCTTGAGCGCGTCGGCCTCAATGGCCTTGGCGGTCTTCTCGTCCAGCGGCTTGCCAGCCACGTCGGCGGCGCTGCACAGGCGGTTGGCTTCGTCCTGCTTGAGGTAGTCCAGCGTGGCGATGCCGTTGGGCTGGAACGAGGCTTTCACGACACTGGCGTGCACCTGGTCGTAGTCGGCACCGGCACCGCCGGTGGAACAGGCGCCCAGCGCCAGGACGGTCAGGGGGAACAGGGCGATGGCAAAGGTCTTTTTCATGGGTCGTCTCCTGCGGATCAGCGCTTGATGGCCGGCACGATGGACTCGGCGCCCTTGGCGTTCACACCCATGTACACCTGCAGCGCGATGGTGGCGTCGCTGCCGAACTTGGGCTCGGGGAAGCGCTGCTGGCGGTAGCAGTCGTTCAGGCGCTTCTGCATGGTCCACATCTGCGAGTTCGACACGCGGTAGGCCGGCCAGGCGGCCACCCCCACACCGTCGCCCGGGTTCTTGGTCAGGTTGGGCAGCTCCTGCAGGCGGATGCGGCCACCGTCGACGCCGTGGCAGGACGAGCAGGCAAAGTCGTGCGGGCCGCCGCGCTGGAAGAACAGGCGCTTGCCCACCTCGTACATGGTCTTTTCCTGGGCATGCGTTTGCGACAGATTGAACCGCTCGCCCTTGGACTGGGTCGCCACATAGGTGGTGATGGCCACCAGGTTGGCGCCCTCGCCTTTTCCGATCGAAGGCGCGGCCTTGTACAGCTCGGCCTCGCTGAGACCCTGCAGCGTGACCATGCAGTGGATCAGACGCGTCTCCAGGTCCATGACCTTGCCGGTGTCCTTGAAGTAGCGCGGCAGCTCGGTGAAGGCGCCCTTGAGCACACCGGGGCCCTTGCCCAGGTCGCATTGCTCCAGCGAGGCGTTCTTCGGCCCGCGCTTCTGCTTCCACAGTTCCTCACCCTTCATCTCGAAAAGTTCGGCCGGGTTGCCGTCCTGCAGCATCTCGCGGTATTTGTTGATGCCGTCCAGCGCGGCGTTGCCCTGGGCATGCACCGCACCCAGCGCGAAAACGCCACCCATCAGAAGGGCAGCGTGGCGAGCGTCGAATTTCATGGGTCATCTCCTGTTGTTGTGGAAGGCAGTGGCAGCGGCGTGCTGCAAGCGGTCACCGCGGAACCGGCTCCGCCGGGCCGCAGGTGACGCCCCCTGGAGGGGGTCGCGCGAAGCGCGGCGGGGGTGTCAGGCGATCGCCGCTTCGTCGGTGCGCGAATCGCCCTTGTTGTCGACCCACTTCACCACGACCTTGTCGCCCTTGGCCGCGCCCTTGAACTTGAAGGACAGGAAGGGGTTCTGCGACACCGAGCCGCTGAACATGGCCTTGAGCACGGTCTTGCCGTTGTGGGTGGCTTCCAGGTCCTTGATGAAGTGGGCGGGAATGAGGGCGCCGGCCGCGTCTTTGCGGGTACCGGGTTCCATGGGGTGGGACATCAGCACGCGAACGGTGGTTTCGTCGCCGGCGAGGGCGGCACGGATGCGCATCGGATCAGCCATGATGGACTCCTGTCAATTCAATGAAATGGGGGAAGGTTCGGGAGGTTCGGGGCCGGTCAGCCGCCGCAGCCACCCAGGGTCACCTTGGTTTCCTTGGTGGCCGAGAAGAGCTTGCCGTCGGCCTTGACCACGGCGATCACGTTGGTGCTCTGGCCCATCTTCAGGCGGGTCTGCACGTCGGCGGCGGTGCCGGCCGGGATCATGAAGCCGCACGACAGCGGGGTCGGGTTCTTCTCGACGATCAGGTACATCTCGGTGGTGTTGGGCAGCTTGCTGGTGGCGCCCACGGGCACCACGGCGCCGTTCTCGGCGATGTCGGGCGACACCACCGACACCTGGTCGCTGGTGGCGGGCGTGCCACCGATGGCCTTGAGTGCGTCTTCCAGCGTCTTGACCTGGAAGCTGGCCTGGTCGACGGCGGCCTGGGCCTGGCTCTGGGTGACGATGCCCAGCGAGACCAGCGTGGCGAACGCGCCGGTGGACTTGAGGGCGGTGCGACGGGATTGGTTCATCTTGAACTCCTGGTGAAAAGAGGGATGGGAGATTATTTGTCGGGAGCGCCGGCCAGCACCCACTCGGCAAGCAGTTTCAGCTCGTCGTCCTTCAGGGCGGGCTGGGGCGGCATGGGCACCGCGCCGTACAGACCCGAACCGCCGGACTTGATGCGCGCGGCCACCACGGCCACGGCGTCGGCCTGGCCCTTGTGCTTGGCGGCCACTTCCTTGTAGGCAGGGCCAACCAGCTTCTTGTCGACCGCGTGGCAGGCCAGGCAGGCGCTCTTGGTGGCCAGGGCCTTGGCGGCGGCGGCGTCGACCGCAAAGGCGCCGGCACACGACAGCAGCGCGGCCGCCGACACGACGATTCGGGAAAGGTGCATGGTCATAGGGTAGTGGCTCCTTGTGATGGGAAGAATGGGGTTTACGAGTAAATCCGAATATTCAATCTGGCTTGTCATTGACTCACTTCGCACCGGCGGCGATCCACTGCGCGATGGCCTTGGCGTCGTCGTCCTTGATCTGGGGCTGGGGCGGCATGGGCACCGCGCCCCACACCCCCGAACCACCGGACTTGATCTTGCCCACCAGGTAGGCCTCGGCATCGGCCCGGCCCTTGTGCTTGGCGGCGATCTCGTTGAAGCCGGGGCCGACGATCTTGTTCTTCACGCCGTGGCAGGCGGTGCAGGCGTTGGCCGCCAGCAGGCTGCTGACGTTCGTGCCCTTGCCGGCCGCCGGCGCGGCGGGTGCCACGGTGGCGGCCGCGGCAGCACCGATCAGCCCCTTGGGCGCGGGCTGGGTGGTGTCGGCGCCACGCACCGGACCGATCACGCGGTTCTGCTGCTGGATGTTGCCGTGCGCGTCGCGCGCGAAGTCGGGCAGGAAGGAATGCACCTTGGGGTCCACCGCGCAGTCCTTCATGCAGGCCACGTTCTTCACGTCGCCCTTGCCATTGACCTTCCACAGTGGCTCGTGGAACACCATGCCGTTGCGGTTGGGCATGCGCTGCTGCACCTCGGCGATGTTCTTGTCGCTCAATGTGAAGTCGGGCGGCACCACTTCGGCCAGGCTCAGCAGGTAGGCCGTGACGCCGTAGACCTCGTCGGGCTTGAGCGTCTTGGGGTTGTTCCAGGGCATCGCCCGGTTGATGTAGTCCCACAGCGTGGAGAGCGTGGCCACCTTCATGATGGTGGTCTTCTGCGGTGCGGTGCTCTTGGCACCCTCCACCAGCGCGGCCACACGCCCGGTCTCGATGTCCTTCTTGGTGGTGCCACCGATGATGGGCGTGAACACCTCGTTGGATTCGCCGAAGGCACCGTGGCAGGAGGCGCAGCGCGACTCCCATACGGTCTCGCCCAGGGACACGCTGCCGGCACCGGCCGGCAGGCCCTTGAAGTCGGGGCGCACGTCGATGTCCCAGGCCTTGACCTCGGCCGGCGTGGCGTCGCGACCCATGGTCGCCCAGGGCTTGTCCTGCGCAAACGCAAAGGCCGAAGCCAGACCCAAGGCGAGCGCAGCGACGCCGCGAGACAGGCCAAGAAAGCCGTCGAACCGGCTTTGCCGAGCGACAGGCTTTGCCCCCTTGAGGGGGGATGCGTTTACACGAAGTGAATAAGCGACGGGGGTGGGTTTCATTTAGTACACCTGCACGTTGGAGACTTCGCCGTTTTCACCGACCAGCCAGCTCTGGATCGCGTTCTGGTGGTAGACCGACCGTGTGCCGCGCACCGCGCGCAGCTGGTTGATCTTGGGCTGCACATAGCCCGTGCTGTCGATGGCGCGGGCCTGCAGGATGGCGGGCTTGCCATCCCACACCCAGTCGATGTTGAAGCGCGTCAGCGCCTTGGGCAGCACCGGGCCTTCGATGCGCGCGGTGCGCCAGTTGCGGCCGCCGTCCACGCTCACATCCACTCGCTTGATCGTTCCGCGGCCCGACCAGGCCAGGCCGGTGACGTTGTAGTAGCCCTTGTCCAGCAGCGTCTGGCCGGCCGAGGGCGTGGTGATGACCGACTTGCACTCCTGGATGCCGGTGTACTGGCGGTGCGTGCCATCGGGCATGTGGTCGATGTAGTGCACCGCCTCGTCCTTGGTCGCCCACTTCTGGTCGCCCACCTCGATGCGGCGCAGATACTTCACCCAGCTCACGCCCTGGATGCCCGGCACCACCAGGCGCAGCGGGTAGCCGTTCTCGGGCCGCAGCATCTCGCCGTTCATGCCCCAGGCCACGATGCAGTCGTCCATGGCGCGCTCGATGTCGATGGTGCGCGTCATGGACGAACCGTCGGCGCCTTCGGCCAGCACGTATTTCGCCTTCTTCTTGTCGATGCCGCACATCTCCAGCAGTGTCGACAGCAGCACGCCGGTGAACTCCGAGCAGCTGACCATGCCGTGCGTGTACTGCACGGTGGGCACCGCCACGTTGCCCCATTCGGTCGCCGTGTTGGCGCCACATTCGATGAAGTGGATGCGCGAGACGCTGGGCAGGCGCATCAGGTCGTCCATGGTGAACACGCGCTGACGCTTGACCAGGCCGTTGACCATCAGGCGGTGCTTGGACGGGTCGATGTCCCACCAGCCCTGGTGGTGGCGCTCGAAGTGCAGGCCGCTGGGCGTGATGATGCCGAACAGGCCCTGCAGCGGCGTGAAGCTCACCGAGGCCTGGTCGACGCGGGTCAGGCCCGGGCTCTGGCGGCGGCGCAGGTTGGTTTCCCACTTGCTGGGCTGGCCGTAGCCCGGGTCCATGGCCACCGGCTGGCCCAGGCCCGTGCTGTGCTCGGGCAGCTTGAGGATGGCGTCCTCGCCCTCCGCACCGGCCGCCATCGCGCGGCTGGCCGCACCGACCGAGGCCGCGACGCCGGCGCCCATGGCCAGGGCATTGCCCATGAAGCGGCGGCGGGCCTTGCGCGCCTGTTCCAGCTTCTCGGCACTCAGGAAATTCTCGGGCGCAGGCAGCACGCGCCCGATCACGTCGTTCAGGTCTTTAGACACTGGTGGGTTCCTTTTCGTTGGCGGGGAATGGGCGGGGCGCCGCAACGGCGCCCTGTCCGGGCAGGGACAACTCGGCGTCGGCGCGGGCCAGCATCTGCGTCGAGACCGTGCGGCAGAGTTCGATGTAGAGCGGGTCGGCCACGCGGTAGAACACCTGCGTGCCCTCGCGGCGGCGCGACAGCAGGCCGGCCTGGTACATCAGGCCCAGGTGGCGCGAGGCGTTGGCCTGGGCCAGCCCGGTTTCGCGGATCAGTCCGTTGACACACTTCTCTTCCTGGCACAGGGCATGGAGGATGCGCAGGCGCGTGGGCTCGCCGAGCACGCTGAAGTAGCGCGCCACCGACTCGAACACCGACTGCATGCTGTCCACCTGGTCTGTCTCCGGAAGAATTTGATTTCAATCAATCAACTATATGATTGATTGCCTATATACAGATTAGTGTAAACCCGGATTCCTTCGGATCGCTGACAGAAGGCGGCCCGCGTGGCCCTGGTCCACCCCACCCATCGCCACCGGACTGACGATGGGCTGACAAACTCCGTCAAATCCGCCTTGATTTCTCTAGGGTTTTCACCGTTCAGGCTGGATTTTCGCGAGTGCTAGCATCAATCATCTAAATATGCGAAATCACTGATGCTTGGCCTGCAAACCCGGGGGCTCTGCTACAGTTTTTGAACCTCTTTCCAACCCCAGTGGAGACAACGATGGTCAAGACGATGAAGTGGCTGACGGCCGGCGCCCTGTGTGCCGCCGCCGTGGGGGCGCAAGCCCAGGTGAACCAGGTGCGCGTCTGGGCTGCGGCCTGCGCCAACTGCCATGGCACCGAGGGCCGTGCGCTGCAGGGCAACGAGCCGCTGGCCGGCAAGGACAAGGACGAGCTCTACCAGAAGCTGATGGACTTCAAGAGCGGCCGCAAGCCCGCGACCATCATGCACCAGCTGTCCAAGGGCTATTCCGACGAACAGCTCAAGGACCTCGCCGCCTACTTTGCCGCCCAGAAGAAATAAGGAGCCCACCATGCAACGTCGTCAATTTGTTCAGACCCTGGGCGCCGGTTCGGTCCTCGCGGGTGTCGGCGGTCTCGCGGGCTGCGCCTCGGGTGGCGGCTACGGCCCCAAGGTGGTGGTGGTCGGTGGCGGCTACGGCGGCGCCACCGCCGCCAAGTACGTGCGCATGTTCTCCGACCACGGCATCGACGTGACCCTGGTGGAGCCCAACGCGGCCTTCGTCTCCTGCCCCATCTCCAACCTGGTGATCCAGGGCAGCAAGACCATCGCCGATGTCACCACCCCCTATGACAACCTCACCAAGCGCCACGGCGTGAAGATCGTTCGCGACATGGTCACCAGCATCGACGCCGAGAAGCGCGTGGTCAAGCTGGCGGCCGGCGGCGAGCTGCCCTACGACCGCCTGATCCTCTCGCCCGGCATCGACTTCATGTGGGACACGGTGGCCGGCATGACCAAGCCCGGCGCGCAGGACAAGGTGCTGCACGCCTGGAAGGCCGGCCCGCAGACGGTGGCGCTGCGCAAGCAGCTCGAGGCCATGCCCGACGGCGGCGTGTACGCGCTGTCGATCCCGCTCGCCCCGTACCGCTGCCCGCCCGGCCCCTACGAGCGCGCCTGCATGGTGGCCAACTACTTCAAGAAGGCCAAGCCCAAGAGCAAGGTCGTGATCTTCGACGCCAACGACGACATCCAGTCCAAGAAGGGCCTGTTCATGAAGGCCTGGGACGAGCACTACAAGGGCATCATCGAGTACCGCCCCAAGCACAAGGTGGTCGAGGTCGACGCCTCCACCAACACCCTGAAGTTCGAGTTCAACGACGACTTCAAGGCCGCGGTGGCCAACGTGGTGCCCAACATGCGCGCCGGTGACATCGCCGTGCGCACCGGTCTGGCCACCGCCAACAACCGCTGGTGCGAGGTGGACTTCCTGACCTTCGAGTCGAAGGCGAAGAAGAACATCCATGTGCTGGGCGACGCGATCCAGATCGCCCCGGGCATGCCCAAGTCGGGCCATATGGCCAACCAGCATGGCAAGACCTGCGCCGCGGCCGTGGTCTCGCTGCTGCAGGGCAAGGAGCCGCCGCAGCTGCCGATCTACGCCAACACCTGCTACAGCTTCGTGACCGACGAGGACGTGGTGCACGTGGCCAGCGTGCACCGCTACGACGCCGAGAAGAAGACCATGCTGGCCGTGCCGGGCTCGGGCGGCGTGTCGTCCGCCGCGAGCGAACTCGAAGGCCGCTACGCGCACGCGTGGGCGCGCAACATCTGGGCCGACACCCTGGCCTGACGGACTCCCGCAGCGCCCCGGTGTCTCATCGGGGCGCTTTTTTTCGCAAACAAATATCAGTCAGAGGTTATGCAATGAAGGCCCACCGACTCACCCTGCTCGCCCTCTTGGCGCTGGCCGGCACCACCGCCTGGGCCCAGGCCGACGAGGCGCGGGCCAAGAAGATCGCGGGCGGCTCCTGCTTCCTGTGCCATGGCGCGCAGGGCGAGTCGACCAGCGAGGTGTTTCCGCGCCTGGCCGGGCAGCACGCCGAATACATCACCAAGCAGCTCACCGCTTTCAAGAGCGGCGCGCGCAAGAGCACGGCCATGGTGGAGATGGTCAGCAAGCTCACACCGGACGAGATGGTGGCGTTGGGCAAGTACTACGAGAAGTTCGTGCTCCCGCGCGAAGAAGCCAAAGACCCGCAGCTCGCCGCCATGGGCCGCTACATCTTCCACAACGGCAACAAGTTCAGCGGCGTGCCGGCCTGCGTGAGCTGCCACGGCACCAACGCCGAGGGCGCTGCCAACCTGCCCCGCCTGGCGGGCCAGATCCCGGGCTACATCCACACACAGCTCAAGTCCTTCAACAAGCGCGAGCGCACCAACGACAACGCGGTGATGCACGCGGTGGTGGAGAAGATGACGGAGCTGGAGATGGCGGCCGTGGCGGAATACGTCAGCAGCAAATAAAACGAACCCCCACGCTCCGCCGCTGCGCGGGTCGCTGCCCCCCGAGGGGGCGCGAATTCAGCTTGGGGCGGCCCGGCGCTGGATTCCGAGCCCCCACGCTCCGCCGCTGCGCGGGTCGCTGCCCCCCGAGGGGGCGCGAATTCAGCTTGGGACGGCCCGGCGCTGAATTCCAAGCCCCCACGCTCCGCCGCTGAATTCAGCCCTGCGTGGCGCGCCTGGAGAAGGTGCGCCGCACCACCGCGGCGCCCGCTCCGCTGCCGCTGTCGGGCGCCGTGGCCTGCGCGGTCGACACCGGCTGCGTGGGCGCGCACCGCAGCGCGTCAAAGGTGGCTTTCAGCTCCTTCTTCAAGGTCCTGAGCTGCGCCATGTGCGCGTCGATCTGCGCCATCTTGGCCTGGAGCTGTTGCTCGATCTCGGCGCGGCCGAAGGAACCCTTGGCCACCTGCGGCAGGATGGCCCGGATCTCTGCCAGTGAGAACCCCAGCGCCTGCGCGCCCCGCACAAACCGCACCGCCGCGACATCGGCGTCGGTGTAGCTCCGGTAGCGGTTGGCCTGGCGCCGTGGCGCGTTGATGAGGCCTTGCTTCTCGTAGTAGCGGACGGTGTCGGTGGACACCCCGGCCGCCTGGGCGAACTGGCTGATGTTCATGGTGGCGCAGGCGCTGAAACCCTTGAAACGGGCGCTTGACATTGGAGCATGGACCAGACTTTACGCTCGGCCGATCCATCCATCAGGCCACGAAAAATGCTCCGATCCTTTCTGCACTTGTGCACGCTCCTCCTGCCGGTCGTCATGTCGGCCACGCTGCAGGCCCAGACCGTTTCCCCGCCGCACCGCCGAAGGTCGGCTTCGCCATCATCAAGACCTCGCAGGTGGCCGTGCCGCAGGCGCTGCTGGTGCCGGGCGGGGACATCACCCGGCAGGTGAACTCCAACTTCTCGGCGTTCCTGGTCAAGCACCACGACGACTACCTGCTGTTCGACACCGGCCTGGGCGAGCAGATCGATGCCCAGTACCAGCAGGGCATGCCGCTGTGGTGGCGGCCCTTCTTCACCTACGACAAACCGGTGGTGAGCGCGCGCACGCAGCTGGACAGGGCCGGCATGCCGCCGCTGCAGCGCGTGATCCTGAGCCACAGCCACTGGGACCACGCCGGCGGCGTGCAGGACTTCCCGGAAGCGCGGATCGGGATTGCCGCGGCAGAGCGACCCCGGTTGCGCGCTCCGAGCACCGGCCCCGGAGGCACCTGGGCCTCACAGGTCGATGCGGACACCATCCGGTGGGAGGATCTGGCCTTCCAGCCCGTGCCGTTCATGGGCTATCCCGAAAGCCTCGACCTCTACCAGGACGGCTCCGTGGTGCTGGTCCCGATGCCCGGTCACACCCCGGGCTCGCTGGGCCTCTTCGTCACCACCGATTCCGGCCGGCGGTATTTCTTCATCGGGGACGCGGCCTGGACCCTGGCGGCCTTGCGGCAGGGTGAACCCAAGTTCTGGGTGGCGGGAAAGCTGGTCGACGGGGACGCCCCGCGGACCCAGGCCAGCCTGGACAAGGTCCGCGCGCTGATGCTGGCCGACCCGGATCTGGTCGTGATTCCGGCTCACGACAGCACCGTGCAGGACGCCCTGGGCTACTTCCCGGCCTGGGTGCGCTGAGCGGCGCCGGATCGCATCCGCCGGTACAGCCAGCCGGCGATGGCCAGGTTCAGCAGGTTCCAGGCGATGCCGTTGATGAAGGCGGCGTCGTAGCTGCCGGTCATGTCGAAGATCCAGCCCGAGAGCCAGCCGCCCAGCGCCATGCCGATCAGGGTGGCCATGATCACCGCGCCAACCCGCGCGCCCACCTCCTGCAGCGCGAAGTGCTCGCGGATGATGATCGCGTAGGACGGCACGATGCCGCCCTGGAACAGGCCGAACAGGGCCGACACCACGTACAGCGGCACCATGCCGTCGAAGGGCAGGAACAGCAGCAGCGCCACGCCCTGCAGCGCCGAGCCCAGCAGCAGGGTGCGGATGCCGCCGATGCGGTCGCAGATGAAGCCCGAGACGAGGCGGCTGACGATGCCGCTGGCCAGCATCAGCGAGAGCATCTCGGCGCCGCGCGCGGCGCCGTAACCGAGGTCGGTGCAGTAGGCCACGATGTGCACCTGCGGCATCGACATCGCCACACAGCAGCCCACGCCCGCCACGCACAGCAGCCACTGCGCGCTGGACGGGCTCAGGCCGAAGGGGCGGCTGCGGTCGGCGGCTGGCGCGGCGCCCGCAGCGGCCACGGGCTGCGGCAGCGCCAGCGGTGGCCGCTGCCGCATCAGGCCCGAGAGCGCGAGCATGCCCAGGCCGCAGACCAGACCCATGATCGTGTACGTGGGGCGCCAGCCGATGGTCTCGATGCCGTGCTGCACCAGCGGCGGCCAGAGCGCGCCGGCGATGTAGTTGCCGCTGGCGCAGATCGCCACCGCGATGCCGCGGCGCCGGTTCCACCACTGCGAGGTGTCGGCCAGCAGCGGCGCGAAGGTGGAGGCACCGCCCAGCAGGCCGAGCAGGCCGTGCGCGAGACCGAAGGTCCAGATGCTGCCGGACTGCGCAGCCCAGAGAAAGCCGCCCGCCACCGCCAGCGCGCCCACCCAGAGCACCTTCATCAGGCCGTGCCGGTCGGCCATGCGGCCGGTCCAGATGCCGCCAATGCCCAGACACACCATCATGAAGGTGTAGGGCAGCGAGGCGCTGGCGCGGTCGATGCCGAACTCGGTCTGCACCGTGGGCAGCACCACCGACACCACGTACATGCTGCTGTTGCCCAGCACCACCAGGCCCAGCGCCACCAGCAGCCGCCAGGCGGCCTGGCGCGAATCGATGACGGAGGGGTCGGCGTGCAGGGGTCGGTTCATCCCCGCAATCTAACGCAGGCCCTGCGCCGAATCCTGTCTCGCGGGCAGCTCGACCCGCACCATGGCGCCCTTTCTGGAAGCGCTCAGGCCACCTTCGCCGCCAGCTCGCCCTTGTCGTAGCGCTTCTGCATGGCTTCGAGGCTGTGCACCTTCGTGATCTTGCTGGCCATGCCGGCGGCACCGAAGGCTTCGTAGCGCGCCGCGCAGATCGCCTGCATGGCCTTGGTGGCTTCCTTGTAGAACTTGCGCGGGTCGAAGTTCTTCTTGTCTTCGGCCAGGTGACGCCGAATAGCGCCGGTGCTGGCCATGCGCAGGTCGGTGTCGATGTTGACCTTGCGCACGCCGTTCCTGATGCCTTCGACGATCTCTTCCACCGGCACGCCGTAGGTGGTGCCCATGTCGCCGCCGTACTGGTTGATGATGGCCAGCCAGTCTTCCGGCACGCTGGACGAGCCGTGCATCACCAGGTGCACGTTGGGAATGCGCTGGTGGATTTCCTTCACGCGGTCGATGCGCAGCACCTTGCCGCTGGGCTTGCTGGTGAACTTGTAGGCGCCGTGGCTGGTGCCGATGGCAATGGCCAGCGCGTCCACCTGGGTCTTGCTCACGAAGTCGGCCGCCTCGTCGGGGTCGGTCAGCAGCATGGAGTGGTCCAGTTCGCCCTCGGCGCCGTGGCCGTCTTCCTCGCCGGCCTTGCCGGTTTCCAGCGAACCCAGGCAACCCAGCTCGCCCTCCACCGACACGCCGCAGGCGTGGGCCAGGTCCACCACCTGCTTGGTGGTGTTGACGTTGTACTCGTAGCTCGCGGGCGTCTTGCCATCGGCCAGCAGGCTGCCGTCCATCATCACCGAGCTGAAGCCCGACTGGATGGAGCGGAAGCACACGCCCGGCGTGGCGCCGTGGTCCTGGTGCATGCAGACGGGGATGTGCGGGTACATCTCGATCGCGGCGGCGATCAGGTGGCGCAGAAAAGGCTCGCCCGCGTAGGAGCGCGCACCGGCCGAGCCCTGCAGGATGACCGGGCTGTTCACCTGGTCGGCCGCCTGCATGATGGCCTGCACCTGCTCCATGTTGTTGACGTTGAAGGCCGGCAGGCCGTAGCTGTTTTCAGCCGCGTGGTCGAGCAGCTGGCGAAGGGAAATGAGGGCCATGGGGTTGTCTCCGTGGGATTGAAAAACTCAGGGTTCAGCGCGCTTTGCCAGGATCTCGAACGCCGGCAGCGTCTTGCCTTCCAGCACTTCGAGGAAGGCGCCGCCGCCGGTGGAGATGTAGCCCACGTCCTTCTCGATGCCGTACTTGGCAATGGCGGCCAGCGTGTCGCCACCGCCGGCGATGCTGAAGGCACTCGATTCGGCGATCGCCTTGGCGATTTCTTTCGTGCCGTTCTCGAAGGCGGCGAACTCGAACACGCCCACCGGGCCGTTCCAGACGATGGTGCCGGCGGCCTTGAGCTTCTCGGCCAGCCTGGCCGCGGTCTTGGGGCCGATGTCCAGGATCAGGTCGTCGTCGGCCACCTCGGTGGCGGCTTTGACCGTCGCGGGTGCATCCGCGGCGAAGGCCTTGGCGCAGACCACGTCCTCGGGGATCGGCACCTCGGCACCGCGCGCCTTCATGGCTTCGATCACCGCCGTGGCTTCGCCCAGCAGATCGGGCTCGGCCAGGCTCTTGCCGATCTTCAGACCCGCGGCCAGCATGAAGGTGTTGGCGATGCCGCCGCCGACGATCAGGCCGTCGACGTTCTTGGCCAGGGCCTGCAGGATGGTCAGCTTGGTCGAGACCTTGGAGCCGGCGACGATGGCGACCAGCGGGCGCTTCGGGTTGGCCAGCGCTTTGGAAATCGCATCCATCTCGGCCGCCAGCAGCGGGCCGGCGCAGGCGATGGGTGCCGTCTCGGCGATGCCGTAGGTCGTGCCTTCGGCGCGGTGCGCGGTGCCGAAGGCGTCGTGCACGAAGATGTCGCAGAGCTTGCCCAGCTTGGCGGCCAGCTCGGGCTTGTTCTTCTTCTC
>NZ_MCIC01000019.1:0-245396 GCF_002025745.1 Hydrogenophaga sp. H7
TGAAGTCCCCTCGAATTCCTGAGCCAGTCAGAAGTAGAGGTTGGGGAACAGTTTGACACGGTACTCGACCGGTGGGATTCGGCCGAGAGATTCATGGGGGCGCTGGTGGTTGTAGCGGTGCAGCCAGTCGGCCGTCATATCACGCACCTCCTGCAATGACTCGAAGACATAGCAGTCCAGCACCTCGGTTCGGTAGGTCTTGTTGAATCGTTCGACATAGGCGTTTTGCGTGGGCTTTCCTGGCTGGATGTGATTGAGCGCGATGCCCTTGGATTTCGCCCATTCGGACAGAGCGTGAGCGATGAACTCCGGGCCGTTGTCCAGGCGAATCGACAGCGGCGCTCCGCGCACTTCCACCAGCTCATTCAAGGCACGTATGACACGGGCTGCCGGCAGGCTGGTGTCGACCTCGATACGCAGGCCCTCGCGGTTGAACTCATCGATGACGTTGAAGGTCCTGAATCGCCTGCCGGACCACAGTGCATCGGCCATGAAGTCGCAGCTCCAACCCTGATTGGGTTGGCCAGCAGCCTCCAGCGGTTGCTTGATGCGCGCCGGCAAACGCTTCTTGCCGCGCCGTGGCAGGTTCAGCCGCAGCTCGCAGTACACGCGCCAAAGCACCGTCTTGCCCCAGGGCTTGCCTTGGTGGCGGGCACTGTCGTAAAGCAGGCCAAAGCCGTGGCGCGGGTTGAGCGCCATGTGCATCTGGATGAAGGTGATGACCCCGGAGTCGTCGCGCGCAATGGGTCGGTAGCGCAGTGTGGAGCGGGCAATGCCGCTGGCCTGGCAGGCTCGGCGCTCGCTCATGCCGTGCTCGGCCATGAGGGCTTGAACGACCATCTCGCGACGCTCCGGGGTCAGAGCTTTCGGTCGACAACGTCCTTGAGCGCGTGGTGCATGAGCGCCAGGTCGGCATACATGCGTTTGAGCTTGGCGTTCTCGTCCTGCAGTTGCCGAAGCTGCGCCAGGTGCGAGACCGTCATGCCAGAGAACTGACTCTTCCACTTGTAGTAGGTCGGCTCGCTCACGCCGTGCTTCCTGCACGTCTCGCCGACCTTGGCACCCATCTCGACCTCCTTGAGGATGCCGACTATCTGCGCTTCGCTGAATCTGGATTTCTTCATGTAGAGACTCCGTCTTGGGGAATTCTCTACTTCCGGGTGGTTCAGGTTTTCAAGGGGACTTCACAAGTACTTGCCCGTGATCCAGCGGAAACTGTCCGTGCTGTCACAGACTACGTAAGTAGATCACTCACCGCCGAGCTGGAACTACAAGTCACCCAGTCTGCCGGGAGGCGGATTAGATACCACTTGAGCTGCTTCACGCCTTTATCCAATGATCGGGCAGGACTCCAAGCTGGGGTAGACGCTTTATTGGCAAGGCTGAACATCCCGGCGATAGTGGCGGACTGTGAAGCGCGCTTCCAAGCTGCGCTCCAAAACCAAAAACTCGACGACATTCTGAAGATCTACAACCGCAAGTCGCTGGCAGACCAAGTGTCGACGTGCCTTGGGCTGAAGCATGCGGAGTATCGAGAGCTCGTGTTCAGACTTGCGAAGGGCTCCCAGTCTGGCGAGATTCTTTCGCGGTTCTTGAACTACTTGCCGAGAAGGTGACGCCCAACCCCTCGTATATGGACGGCCCCTCAACAGCAAGAGACTGACCGATTGGGGAACTTGGGGTAGAGCATCTGCAGTCAGATATCTGGCATGCGGAGTGGGATCATCAATGGCGCATGCCGACATGGAGTCCGCGTCACGACATCGACACGCTGCAAGCGGCAGATAGGCCGCCGGAAAAGTTATCGGCGTAGCGCAGTGAGGCAGGCACAACCGGTGCGCTGAAGATTCGGCGTCACCCCCGCCAAGCCTTCTCAATCCCCGCCACATCAATCTTCCTCATCCCCATCATCGCGTCGAACGCCCGCTTGGCGGCTGCGCGGTCGGGTTCGTTGATGGCGGCGGTCAGCACGCGTGGGGTGATCTGCCACGACAAGCCCCACTTGTCCTTGCACCAGCCGCAGGCGCTTTCCTGGCCGCCGTTGCCGACGATGGCGTTCCACAGGCGGTCGGTCTCGGCCTGGTCGTCGGTGGCCACCTGGAACGAGAAGGCTTCGGTCTGCGGGAAGGCCGGGCCGCCGTTGAGGCCGAGGCAGGGAATGCCCATGACGGTGAATTCGACGGTCAGCACATCGCCCTGCTGGCCGGAGGGGTAGTCCCCTGGCGCGCGCATGACCGCGCCCACCGAGCTGTCGGGGAAGGTGGCGGCGTAGAAGCGCGCGGCTTCTTCGGCATGGCCGTTGAACCAGAGGCAGATGGTGTTCTTGGCGGGCATGGGCGTCTCCTGAAAACGGGGTGACCACGATAGCCGCAATGCGCGGCAGACGTCGAGGGGCAGGCGGCCGGTGCCCCGGGCGTTTCTTTCGTGTCTTTCTGTAAGTCGTCTTGTGGCCGCAGAGGTGCGAGGAGTACGCTGCCCCTCCCCACGCGGTCGGTACGGGCCGGGGTGCCAGTTGTTCGACGGCGGCGGGATCCGAAGCATCAACAACACACACAGGAGACAGACATGGAGAAGACCGGTTTGAAGGGGCGGCGTCTGACCCGGGGGCGATGGGGCGCGGCGTTCGCGGCGACCTTGCTCGTGGCGGCCTGCGGCGGAGGCAGCGACTCGTCCGGCGACAGCGGGGGCGACCTCGCCACCGCGCGGATGCTGACGACAGAGGTGGCTGCAGCGGGAGGGGCGGCGGCCGCTGGATCGTCATCTCCCAGTTGCCTCAACCGGGTCAACAACACGTTCAACAAACTGCTGGAGTGCGTGACCCTGGCCGGTGTCCGGCGCCATCAGCAGGCCCTGCAGACCATCGCCAACGAGAACAACGGCATCCGCACCTCGGGCACGCCGGGGTACGACGCGTCGGTGGACTACGCGGCCCAGGTGCTGCGCGACGCGGGCTACCTGGTCACCGTCACTGACTTCCAGTTCCAGACCTTCATCACGCTCTCGCCCACGGTGCTGGAGCAGGTGTCGCCCGGCCCGGCCGGCCCGCTGGCGAACAACATCATGGAGTACTCGGGCAGCGGCGACGTGACCGCCTCCGTGACGGCGCTGATGCCGCCCCCGGGTGACGGCACACCGGGCTGCGAGGCGGCGGACTTCGCCGGTTTCCCCGCGGGCAACATCGCGCTCATCAGCCGCGGCGCCTGCCCCTTCGCGCTCAAGGCCACCAATGCCCTGGCGGCCGGCGCGAGCGGGGTCGTCATCTACAACAACACCACCGGCGATCTCAACGGCACGCTGGGCGAAACCTTCACCGCGGACATCGGCGTGACCGGCATTACGCAGGCCCTGGGCCAGCAGCTGGCGGCGACGCCGGGGCTGGTGCTTCG
Organism: Hydrogenophaga sp. H7; assembly: GCF_002025745.1. NCBI lineage: Bacteria > Pseudomonadati > Pseudomonadota > Betaproteobacteria > Burkholderiales > Comamonadaceae > Hydrogenophaga > Hydrogenophaga sp. H7. The sequence continues at coordinate 3,387 of NZ_MCIC01000019.1, forward strand.
CCTGAAGACCGACACCTTCCGCGGTGAGGCGACCACCAGCAACATCATTGCCGAGTCGCGCACGGGCGACCCGAACAACGTGGTGATGGTCGGCGCGCACCTCGACTCGGTGAACGAAGGCCCCGGCATCAACGACAACGGCTCGGGCGTGGCGGCGATCCTGGAGACCGCGGTGCAGATGGCCAAGGTCAAGCCGCGCAACAAGCTGCGCTTCGCACTCTGGGGCGCGGAAGAGTCGGGGCTGGTGGGTTCCACGAACTATGTGGAAGGACTGTCCCAGGCCGAGAAGGACCGCATCGCGCTGTACCTGAACTTCGACATGATCGGTTCGCCCAACCACGTCTTCTTCGTCTACGACGGCGACGATTCGGACGCCACGGGCGAAGGCCCCGGCCCGGGCGGGTCGGACCAGATCGAGAAGGCGTTCGAGTCGTTCTACATGCAGCGCGGCGTGCCGTTCAAGGGCACGGACTTCGACGGCCGCTCCGACTACCGCGCCTTCATCCAGAACCTGATCCCGGCCGGCGGCCTGTTCACCGGCGCCGAAGGCATCAAGACGGCGGAGGAAGCGGCGCTGTGGGGCGGCACGGCGGGCACGGCCTACGACCCGTGCTACCACCAGGCCTGCGACACCTTTGCCAACAACAGCGACACGGCACTGGACATCAACGCCGACGCGGTGGCCTACACCACGCTGCTGTTCTCGATGAACACGTCGAGCGTGAACGACCAGCGCGGCAAGGGCAACTTCCGCATGCCGGCGCTCAAGCCGCTGCACCCGGAACGCACGGGGAACTGACGGCGCTTGACCGATTCACCCATGCCGGCCCCCGGGCGGGCGTGGGGGATCAGGCGGGGTCGAGCAGCCAGCGCAGGTCCTCTTCCAGCCGTTGCCACTCGACGCCCGACGCCATGTGGCCGTAGGGGCTGTCCAGCTCGCGGTAGCGCAGCGGGCCGGGGACGGCACCGAGCAGGCCGCGCACCGCGGGATCGGGCGGGAAGATCACGTCGGTGGTGCAGACCATGAACAGCAGGCGCGCGCGGATCTCGCCCACCCGCTCGCGCACGTCGAAGCGCTCGGCCGCGGCGGCCAGGGTGACCATGCTGTTGGGGTCGAAACGCTCGGCCCACTGGCGGCAGGCCTGGTCCATGGCGGCCTGTCGCTGCGCCGGGTCGGGCATGCGGGCTTCGAACAGGGTCTCCAGTCCGTAGCTGCGCAGGGTCTGGCGGCGCAGCTCGGTCAGCATGTCCGTCATGCGCGCATCGCCGTAGTGCCAGCCACCGTTCCAGGCCGGGTGGTCGGCAAAGCGCTGGCGCGTGGACTCTGAACTCAGGCCTTTGGGGTGGGTGAGGCCGGACACCAGCGAGCCCACGGCGTCGACCATGTCGGGGAACGACAGCGCCCATTGCAGGGCCTGCCAGCCGCCGTAGGAAGGGCCCACGACCGCACGCAGGTGGCGCACGCCCAGCTGCTGCAGCAGGCGGTGCTGCACGGCCACGATGTCTTCCAGCGTGATGGCGGGAAAGTCCGGCCCCCAAGGCCGGCCGGTGCCGGGGTGGATGCTCGACGGCCCGGTGGTGCCGAAGGAGGAGCCCAGCATGTTGCTGCAGACGATGAAGAAGCGGTCGGTGTCCAGCGGCCGCCCCGGGCCGAGCAGCGGCGCCCAGGAGCTCTCGGCCACATGGTGGCCAGGCACGAGCATGGAAGGACCGCTGGTGTAGCCGTGGGTCACGAGGACCGCATTGCCGCCGTCGGGCGCCAGCTGGCCGAAGGTGGTGTAGGCCACGTCCAGCGCGGGCAGCTCGGTGCCGCTGGACAGCCGGTGGGCGCCCAGTGAAAGGGTGTGCAGCATGTCAGTCGACCTTGATGCCGGCGGTCTTGATGACCTGGGTCCAGGTCTCGGTTTCGCGCTGGACGAATGGGGTGAATCTGTCCTTGCCGGCGGCGACCACGGTGGCGCCAGTGGCTTCGATGCGGGCTTTGAGCGGCCCGTTCAGCGCCTTGATGGCAGCGGCCTCGATGGCGGCGACCACCGGCGCAGGAATGCCCTGTGGTCCGGAGATGCCGGCCCAGGCGGTGGCCTCGAAGCCGGGGTAGCCCGATTCCGCCACCGTGGGCACCTGGGGCAGCAGCGGGTTGCGCTGCGCGCTGCTGATGGCCAGCGGCACGACCTTGCCGGCCGCGCTGGGCGCGATGACCGCGTCCTGGTTGAGGAACATCAGCTGCACCTGGCCGGCCATGAGGTAGGTGAGGGCCGGCGCGCCGCCGCGGTAGGGGATGTGCAGCATGGAGATGCCGGCGCGCTGCTTGAACATCTCCATGGCCAGGTGGCCCGAGGACCCGTTGCCCGAGCTGGCGTAGCTCAGGCGGCCGGGGTGGGCCTTGGCGTGCTTCACCAGATCGGCCAGGGTCTTGAAGCCGGTGGAGGGGTGCACGATCAGCGCGTTTGCACCGGCCAGTGCGAATGCGATGTGCACGAAGTCGCGGTTGATGTCGAACGGCAGCTTGGCCACCAGGCCCGGGCTGGTGGCGTTGCCGATCCAGGACAGCATCAGCGTGTGGCCGTCGGGCGCCGCGCGGGCCGTGGCCTCGGCGGCGATCACGCCGGCGCTGCCGGGCTTGTTCACCACCACCATGGGCTGGCCCAGCAGCTTGCCCATCTCGTCGGCGATCATGCGCGCCGCGTTGTCGGACGGCCCGCCGGCCGGCGCCGCGACGATGAACTGGATGGGGCGGTTGGGGAAGGGGGCCTGCGCGCGGACCGCGGTGGGCGCAAGCGCCTGCAGGCCGCCGAGACCGCCCAGGACCAGGGCCTGGCGACGGCTCAGCCGAAGGGATGGGTGCATGTCTGTCTCCTGTGGTTGTGACTGCATGGTCCGCGCAAAAGACATCGGCAACAAGACAGAAATCAGGGTAAGACATTAGACTCTTCAATACCATGTCCGTCGCCTCCACCGTGCTGCTCAACCGCCTCCTGGCCCGGGGCAAGTTCCGCCATGCGCAAGTGCTGCTGCACCTGGCCGAGCTGGGCAGCGTGCAACGCGCGGCCGACGCCATAGGCATGACGCAATCGTCGGTGACGCAGTCGCTGGCCTACCTCGAACAGCTGCTGGAGTCGCAGCTGTTCCACCGCCACGCGCGCGGCGTGCGACCCACCGAGGTGTGCCAGGACCTGCTGCCGGTGGTGCGGCAGATCGTCTCGGGCCTGGGCGCGGGTGCCGAGGCGGTGGCCGCGCGCCAGCAGCAGGGGCAGGGCATGGTGCGGCTGGCGGCGTCCGGCGCCGCGATCAATGGCCTGCTGCTGCCGGCCCTGGCCGCGTTCGGCGAGCGGCACCCGCGCATCAGCGTGCAGCTGCGCGAGCTGGAGCGCGACGAACTGCTGCTGCTGGTCACGTCCGGGCAGGCCGATCTGGCGGTGTGCCGCCGGCCCACCGTGGTGCCCAGCGGCTGGCGCTTCGACCGCCTGGTGGACGACCACCTGGTGGTGGTGTGCGGGCCTGCGCATCCGCTGGCGGGCAAGCGGGTGCGGTCCTGGTCGCCGCTGTTCAAGGCCACCTGGCTGCTGCCGCCGGTGGACAGCATCGCGCGGGCGAGCTTCGACGAGGTGGTGCGGGGCGCGGGCGCGGCGCCCGCCACCCACCCGGTGGTGACGCGCTCGCTGTCGGCGCTGGTCTGGCTGCTGCGGCAGCGGCCGCTGCTGGCCCTGCTGCCCTACCGCTCGGTGCGCGCCTGGCTGGACGACGGGTTGTTGGCCACGGTGCCGCTGGACACTGGCGCGGCGCTGGAGCCCATCGGCGTGCTGCGGCCGGAGCAGGGCGCGCGCGCCGCGCAGGACCGGCTGGCGGAATTCCTGCTGGCCCATGCGGCGCCGGTCAACCCCGCATCTTGCGCAGCAGCAGCTCGCGCATGATCTGGATCGGCGCCTCGCGGCCGCGTCCGCGCCGCGTGGCCAGCATGAAGGGCGACTGGAAGCCGAAGCTGGCCGGCAGCAGCACGCGCAGCTTGCCCTGGTCCATCCACGGCTGGGCGTAGTGTTCGGGCAGGTAGCCCACGTAGCCGCCCGAGAGGATGAGGAACAGCTGGGCCTCCATGCTGTCCACCGTGGCCACGCTGTTCTTCATGCCGTGCTTGCCCAGCTCGGCCTTGCTCCAGTAGCTGCGGCGCACCACGTTGAGCTCTGACACCTGCGCTTCGGTGATGTGGCGCTGGGCGAACAGCGGGTGCTGGTGGCTGCAGTACAGCCACTGCTGTTCGCGGTAGAGGGGCTGGAACACCAGGCCCGGCGGGCGGGTGGGGAAGAAGCCGATCCCCAGGTCCAGCTCGTTGTTGAGGATGCCCTCCTGCAGGTCGTAGGGGTTCTTGACGAACAGGCCCAGGTGCACGGCGGGATGGCGCTGGTTGAAGTCGCCGATCGCATCGGAGAGGCGCAGGGCGCTGTCGGTGACGGTGGAATCGATGACGCCGATGCGCAGCGTGCCCGAGAGGCCGCCCTTGAGCGAAGCAGCGAAGCTGCCGAAGCCGTCGATCTCGCCCAGCAGGCGCTGCGCCTCGCCCAGCAGCAGCTCGCCCTTTTCCGTGAGCGAGAAGCCGCGGCGGCCGCGGTCGCAGAGCTTGAAACCCAGCAGGCCTTCGAGCTGGCTCATGTAGGTGCTGATGGCCGAGAGCGTGAGGTTGAGTTCCTGCTGCGCCTTCGCAAACCCCTGGTGGCGGGCGACGCTGGAGAAGATGCGCAGCAGCTTCATGTCCGGCAGCGGCGCGGTGGTGGTGGGATGCATGGTTGTGAAAAGTCTGAAGTGAGTTTTTGGTTCTGAGCATTTGTCGTGCCAGGGGACGTCCGAAGAATGGGCACCAGCACACAACCACCGACCCGGAACCGAATGACCAACCACTTCAACCAGCCCCAGGGGGGCAACGAGATGCCCCGCTTCGCCGGGCGCGGCACCATGCTGAGGCTGCCCGCCGCCGACACGCCCGAGGGGCTGGACGCCGCCTTCATCGGCGTGCCGCTGGACATCGGCACCTCGCTGCGCGCCGGCACCCGCTTCGGGCCGCGCAGCATCCGCAACGAGTCGGTGATGATCCGGCCCTACAACATGGCCACCGGCGCCGCGCCGTTCGATGGCCTGCAGGTGGCCGACCTCGGCGATGTGCCGCTGAACACCTACAACCTGCTGGCGTCGGTGCGCATCATCGAGGCGCATTACGACGCCCTGCTGCCGCACAAGGTGGTGCCGCTCACGCTGGGTGGCGACCACACCATCACGCTGCCCATCCTGCGCTCGCTGGTGAAGAAGCATGGCCCGGTGGGGCTGGTCCATGTGGACGCCCACACCGACACCAACGACCACATGTTCGGCGAGAAGATCGCCCACGGCACCACCTTCCGCCGCGCGGTGGAAGAGGGCCTGCTGGACTGCCGCCGCGTGGTGCAGATCGGCCAGCGCGCCCAGGGCTACACCAGCGCCGACTTCCAGTGGGGCGTGGACCAGGGCTTTCGCCTGTTCACCGCCGAGCAGTGCTGGTACCGCCCGCTCGCGCCGCTGATGGACGAGGTGCGCCAGATCATGGGCGACGGCCCGGTGTACCTCAGCTTCGACATCGATGGCATCGACCCCGCCTGGGCGCCCGGCACCGGCACGCCCGAGGTCGGCGGCCTGACCAGCATCCAGGGCCTGGAGATCGTGCGCGGCTGCAGCGGCCTGAACCTCATCGGCGGCGATCTGGTCGAGGTCTCGCCCCCTTACGACCAGAGCGGCAACACCGCCCAGCTGGCCGCCAACCTGCTCTACGAAATGCTGTGCGTCCTGCCCGGTGTTCCCGTGCGCTGAATCCCCAGGAGTCTCTGATATGAACGCCCGCCATCCGTTTCCCCAGCCGCAGGACGCCGCCCAGGTGCCGCGTTTCGCCGGCCTGTCCACCTTCATGCGCCTGCCGCTGGTCGAGCCCGACCGGTTGGACACGGTCGACATCGGCCTGATCGGCCTGCCCTGGGATGCCGGCACCACCAACCGCGCCGGCGCCCGCCACGGCCCGCGCGAGGTGCGCAACCAGTCGGCGCTGATGCGCAAGGTGCACCACGTCAGCCGCATCGCGCCCTACGACCTGGCGCGCGTGGCCGACCTGGGCGACGTGGCGCTGCCACCCATGGACCTGATGCTCGGGCTGGACCTGATCGAGGCCTTCTACCGCCGGGTGCACGCGGCCGGCGTGCGGCCGCTGTCGGTGGGCGGCGACCACCTGGTCACGCTGCCGGTGTTCCGCGGCATCGCCCACGGCGGCGCGGTCGGCATGGTGCATTTCGACGCCCACTCCGACACCAACGACAGCTACTTCGGTGGCCAGCGCTACACCCACGGCACGCCGTTCCGCCGCGCGGTGGAAGAGGGTCTGCTGGACCCGAAGCGCACGGTGCAGATCGGCATCCGCGGTTCGGTCTACGATCCGGCGGACCTCGACTTCGCGAAGGCGGTCGGCATCCGCGTGGTGCACATGGAAGAGGTGGCGGCCCGCAGCAACGAGGACCTGCTGGCCGAGGTGCGGGCCATCGTCGGCGACGCGCCCACCTACATCAGCTTCGACGTCGACTGCCTGGACCCCTGCTTCGCACCCGGCACCGGCACGCCCGAGATCGGCGGCATGAGCACGCTGCAGGCGCAGCACCTGGTGCGCGGCCTGCAGGGGCTGCACCTGATTGGTGCGGACGTGGTCGAGGTCAGCCCGCCGTTCGACGTGGGTGGCGTGACCTCGCTGGTGGGCGCGACCATGGCCTTCGAGCTGCTGTGCCTGCTGGCCGAGGCGCATGCCCGGCTGGGCCGCCTGCAGGCTCCGGGGGCACGGACATGAGGCTCGACCTGTTCCGTTCACTCTGGGGCTGGCAGGGCGACTGGGCCATCTGCGCCGCCGAGGTGCGCCGCATGGGCGCGGTCGGCGTGGAGGCCCGGCTGCCCGGCGATCCGTTCGCCCAGCGCGCGCTGCGCCAGAGCCTGCAGCAGGAAGGGCTGGACTACATCGCCGTGGTGTTCACCGGCGGCGACGTGGTGCCGCGCCAGGACTGGACGCTGCAGCAGCACTGGGACCGCCTGGAAGCCAGCATCGACGGCGCGCAGGCCGTGGGCGCGCGCTTTCTGAACGTGCTGCCGGGCAACGACCGCTGGCCGCTGGCGAAACAGGTCGAGTTCTTCGGCCGCGCGCAGGCCCTGGCCGACGCGGCCGGCGCGGTGTGCAGCTTCGAGATCCACCGCGCCACCTCGCTCTACAGCCCCTGGGTCGCGCTGGACGTGATCGCCCAGTTGCCGCAGCTGCGCTTCACCGCCGACATCAGCCACTGGGTGGTGGTGTGCGAGCGCCTGCTGGACGACCCGGCCGACGACCTGGCACCCTTCATCGAACGGGTGCACCACGTGCAGGCCCGCGTGGGCTACGACCAGGGGCCGCAGGTGCCGCACCCGGCCGCGCCCGAACACGCCCGCGCGCTCGCCTTCCACCAGGGTGTGTGGGAACGCATCTGGGCCGCCCAGCACGCCCGCGGCCAAGCGGTGACCACGCTCACGCCCGAGTTCGGTCCCGACGGCTACACGCACCTGCTGCCCTTCACCCAGGCGCCGGTCGCCGACACCTGGGGTCTCAACCAGTGGATGGCCCGTGCCGAGCGTGAGCACTTCGCGCAGTGGCGCGCCGCCCAGTCCGACCCCGCTGCCGTCCCCCTTTCCTGAACCCTGACCACCTGCCATGTCCACCACCACCGCCAACTTCGAATCGCTGCCCGTCATCGACATCCGCGGCCTGTTCAGCCCGACGCTGGCCGACCGCCAGGCCGTGGCCGACCAGCTCGGCCACGCGGCCCGCCATGTCGGTTTCTTCTACGTCAGGGGCCACGGCATCCCGCGCGAACAGATCGCCGGCCTGCGCCGCGCCGCCGAGCAGCTGTTCGCGCAGGACCTGGACTGGAAGATGCGCCACCACATCGGCCTGGGCCGCGGGCACAAGGGTTTCGTGCCCGAGGGCGAAGAGATCTACGGCACCGGCAAGCCCGACCACAAGGAGGCGTTCGACGTCGGATTCGAGGCCGCCGACGACCACCCCTTCGTGCAGGCCGGCCAGCCGCTGATCGGCGGCAACAAGTGGCCCGATCTGCCGGGCTTCCGCGAGGCGGTCTCGGCCTACTACGACAGCGTGTTCGCGCTGGGCCGCACGCTGCTGAACGGCTTTGCGCTGGCACTGGGCCAGCCCGAGGACGCGCTCGACCGGTACGTGACCTGCCCGCCGTCCAAGCTGCGCCTGATCCACTACCCGGTGGACCCGGCGGCCGAGGACACGCCGGGCATCGGCGCCCACACCGATTACGAGTGCTTCACCCTGCTGCTGGCCGACCAGGCCGGGCTGGAAGTGCTCAACGACCAGGGCCGCTGGGTCGACGCGCCGCCGCTGACCATCGACGGCGAAGAGCTGTACGTCATCAACGTGGGCGACATGCTGGAGGTGATGACCGCCGGCGCCTTCATCGCCACCACGCACCGTGTGCGCAAGGTGCGGCACGAGCGCTACTCGTTCCCGCTGTTCTTCGCCTGCGACTACGCCACCCGCATCGCGCCGCTGCCGGCCTTCGACCCGACCGGCGAGAAGGCCGCGCAGTACGCGCCCCTCGCCATCGGCGAACACATGTGGAGCATGGCGCTGCAGACCTACCGCTACCTGCGCGAGAAGGTGGCGCGCGGCGAACTGCAGCTGCCCGCCAACGCCCGCAGCACCACCAGCTTCGGCCAGTTCAAGACGCTGGACCCGGCGCCTGCCGAGCCCGCCGCGACGCCCTGATGCCCGCCACCACCGTTTCCCGTTCCACGTGCCTTTCCCGTTCCTTCCCTTCCTCTCAGGAGTTCATGCCATGTCCCCACTGACCACATCCTTCACCCGCAACGCCCTGGCCGCCCTGGTGGGTCTGGGCTGCCTCGCCGGCGCCCAGGCGCAGACCATGGCCCCTGGCGTGCTCAAGGTCGGCCTTGAAGCCACGTACCCGCCCTTCGAGTCCTACGACGGCGACAAGATCGTCGGCTTCGACCCCGACCTGACCGCGCTGCTGACGCGCGAGATGAAGCTCAAGCCCGCACTGACCGATACCAAGTTCGTCAACCTGATCCCCGGCCTGGCCGCCGGCCAGCACGACGCCGTGATCTCGGGCCTGTACATCACACCCGAACGCCTGGCCCAGGCCGACGCCGTTCCCTACGCCAGCTCGGGTGCGCTGATCATGGTCGCCAAGGACAGCAAGGCCCAACCCAAGACCGAGAAGGACCTGTGCGGTCTAAAGGTCGGTCTGCAGGCCGGCACCTCGTGGGTCAAGCTGCTCAAGACCCTGTCGGACGACTACTGCAAGAGCGCCAACAAGGGCGCCATCACGGTGATGGAGTTCCCCACCGCGCCCGAGGTGTCGCAGGCCATGATGTCCAAGAACGTCGACGCGCAGCTGGAGATCGCCGGCGCCGCCAAGATGATCGTGGAGAAGACCAAGGGCCGCGTGGCCATCAGCTCGCCCGACCTGGTCTACCCGCAGACCCTGGGCATCTACGTCAAGAAGGGCAACACCGCGCTCAAGCAGTCGTTCGAGACCGCGATGGCCGCGATCCGCAAGACCGGCGAATACGACGCGCTGATCAAGAAGTACGAGCTGACCCCGGTCAAGTAAGCCGCTGCCCACGCCCCGAGGACGCCGCCCATGGAACTGGACTGGACCTACTTCTTCTCGCTCTTTTCCATGGGGGCGTTCTACCGCGCCAGCGCGATGGTGATCGCGCTCGGCGCGCTGTCCTGGCTGCTCGGCCTGGTGCTGGGCTTTGGCCTGGCCCAGGCCGAAGGCTCGCGCCACCTCTGGCTGCGCTGGCCGGCCAAGGCCTATGTCTGGTTCTTCCGCAGCGTGCCGCTGCTGGTGCTGCTGGTCTTTGTCTACAACCTGCCGCAGATCTTCCCGGCCACTGGCGTGGTGCTGGGCATTCCCTTTCTGGCGGGCCTGACCGGCATGGTGATGACCGAGGCCGCCTACATGGCCGAAATCCACCGCGGTGGCCTGCTGTCGGTGGCCAAGGGCCAGCGCGAGGCCGGCCACGCCCTGGGCCTGGGCTGGTTCGCCACGCAGACGCGCATCGTGCTGCCGCAGGCCTTCCGCATCGCGCTGCCTTCGCTCATCAACGAGTTCGTCACCATCATCAAGCTCACCTCGCTGGTGTCGGTGATCTCGCTGCCCGAACTCCTGCTGACCGGGCAGCGCCTGTACACGCAGAACTTCCTCATCCTCGAAACCCTGCTGGCCGTGGCGGTGTACTACGTGGCCATCGTCACCGTGTTCGGCGCGGTGCTCAACGCGCTGGAGCGCCGGCTGGACCTGCAGCGCCGCAAGCCCGGCCCGGTGGACGAGGCGGACCTGGCCCGGCTGCGCGCCAGCCTGCCCGAAGCGCCGGTGGTGACGCCAGCCGAACGCGGGCCTGGCGCGCCGCCCGCGCTGGACCTCACGGCCATCCACAAGGCCTACGGCAGCCACGCCGTGCTCAAGGGGGTGAACCTGCGGGTCGGCGCCGGCGATGTCATCTCGATCATCGGCCCCTCCGGTTCGGGCAAGACCTCGCTGATCCGCACCATCAACGCGCTGGAGAGCCTGGACCAGGGCGAGATCGTGCTGTTCGGCGAGAGCTACCTGCTCGGCGCCGCGCCGCAGGACGCCACCCGCGTGCGCCAGGGCATTCGCCGCATCGGTATGGTGTTCCAGGGCTTCAACCTGTTCCCGCACCTGACGGTGCTGCAGAACATCCTGCTCGCGCCCGGCCTGCACGGCCAGGGCGACGCCATCACCCGCCTGCACACCGCGCAGCGCCTGCTGGACAAGGTGGGCTTGCTGGCGCACCTGCACAAGTACCCGCACCAGCTCTCGGGCGGGCAGCAGCAGCGCGTGGCCATCGCCCGCGCGCTGGCGCTGCGGCCGGACGTGATGCTGTTCGACGAACCCACCTCCGCGCTGGACCCCGAGCTGGTGGGTGAAGTGCTCAAGGTGATCCGCGACCTGGCGGAGGAGGGCATGACCATGCTCATCGTCACGCACGAGATGGAGTTCGCGCTGCAGATCTCCGACCGCGTGGTGTTCATGGAAAACGGCCAGCTGCTGCTGGACGCAGCGCCGGCCCGTCTGCAGCAAGCCGACGACGCCGAGCCCGCCCTGCAACGCGTGCGCCGCTTCATGGGCCTGGAAGCCGGCCCCGCCGTTCCGGCCTGATTCACGAAAGACCCCATGCCCCACACCACCCAGGCCGAAGAGGCCACCCTGCGCCGCGACCTGGCCGCCGCCTACCGGCTGGCCGCCCGCTTCGACTGGGACGACACGCTCTACACCCACTTCTCGGCCCGACTGCCCGGCGGCAGGAAGGGTCAGCAGCGCTTCCTGCTCAACCCCTTCGGCCTGATGTTCAAGGAAGTCCGCGCCAGCGACCTGATCGTGGTCAACCTCGAAGGGAAAGTGGTGCAGGGCGGCGCCGCCATGAACCCGGCCGGCTTCACCATCCACAGTGCCGTGCACACCGCGCGCGACGACGCGCACTGCGTCATCCACACCCACACCGTGCCGGGCATGGCGGTGGCCGCGTGTGAACAGGGGCTGTTGCAACTCAACCAGATCTCGGCCGAGTTCCACCAGTCCGTGGGTGTGCACCCTTACGAAGGCGTGGCCTTCAACCTCGAAGAACGCAGCCGCATCCAGGCCGCGCTGGCCGACAACATGGCGCTGATCCTGCGGTACCACGGCCTGCTCAGCGTGGGGCCCACCGTGGCCGACGCCTTCTGCATCATGTACTACCTCAACAAGGCCTGCGAAATCCAGCTCGCCGCCGCGCAACTGGCCAGCATCGCCGGGCCGGTCACGCGCATACCGCCCGCGCTCAGCGCCCATGTGCGCAAGCAGTTCCGCGGCGTGGAACACGAGCGCCAGCTGGTCTGGGCCGCGTGGCTGCGCGACCTGGACCGCAGCGAACCGGACTACCGCCTGTGAATGACGCCGCGCCGACCTTGCTGCTGTGCAGCGAGACCGACGACCTCTCGGGCCTGTGTGGCGAATTCGAGCGCGCCGCCGCGCGGGACTGCCCCGGCCTGCGCGTGCGGTGCTGGACGCCGGACACCCCGACCACCGAACTGCAAAGCGTGGTCGCCATCGCGGGCTGGTTCGTGCCCATGGGTCTGCCTGCGCGCCTGCCGCGCCTGCAGCTGCTGGCCTCCATCGGAGCCGGGGTGGAACACCTGTTGCGCGACCCGCACCTGCCCCCCGATCTGCCAGTCACCCGCATCGTCGACCCGGCGCAGGCGCGCGGCATGGCCGAGTACGTGCTGTGGGCGGCCTTGCACTTTCACCGCGACCTCGACCGCCTGCTGGCCCAACAGGCGTGCCGCGAATGGCGCATGCCGGCGCAGCGCCCGGCCAGCGCCTACCGCATTGGCGTCATGGGCCTGGGCACCATGGGCACCGAAGTGGCCCGCATCCTGGCCGCGCACGGGTTCGATGTGCACGGCTGGGCGCGCAGGCCCGCTGCGCTGGACGGCGTGACCACCTGGGCCGGGCCGGAAGCGATGCGCCCCTTCCTGGCGAGGCTGGACATGGTGGTCTCGCTGCTGCCGCTCACACCCGAGACGCGCAATCTGTTCAACGCCGACTGGTTCGCCGCGCTGAAACCGGGCGTAGTGTTCGTCAACTGTGGCCGGGGCGAACAACTGGTGGTGCCGGCGCTGCAGGATGCCCTGCGCAGCGGCCACCTGCGTGGCGCGGTGCTCGACGTGTTCGAACACGAACCCCTGCCGGCCGACGACCCGCTGTGGACCGAGCCTGGCGTGGTCATCACCCCGCACATGGCCTCGTCCGCGTCCGCCGAGGTGATCGTGGGGCAGATCGTGGAGAACACCGCGCGGGCGCTGGCGAGGCGGGCGCTGCTGCATGCGGTGGACCGGCTGCGCGGTTACTGAGCATCCATCGTCGGGCGTACCGGACGATTTCTTTCTCTGGCCGCGCTCCGGCGCGGGCACTCGCAATGGACCGAGCAACTGTTCTGCAGCGTGTGCCGTCGGTGGGTACTGCCAGGCGTGCTCACGCTGACTCCAACGAAGCGGCTGTTGGGTTTGGCGACCGGCGCTGGCTCGAATGGCGGCTGTACGAGGCGCTGCGGTCATAGGGCTTCTGCGACCGAGCTGGCGCCAGGCCACCGACCGCTCTCACACCACTTGGAATGGCGGACCGACCCTGATCAGCCGATGGCTGCAGCGCCATACTAGGTCGATATGCAGCGCTTCCCGTCCTTCATGCTCGGCGGCCGTACTCATGCTTTTGCCTCAGATGCCGGCTATTTGGAGCAGTCAAAGCGGCGCTCAACCATATCCCCAAGTGCACCGAGGTCCTGTTGCTTGCTCAAGCTCAGGGATCTAGGGACCGATCGTAGTCAAGCAACAGTCCCCACTTGGGTTGGTGCGCGGACAGCAACTAGTGTTGAACGTGGAAAAGCTGGCATGTGCGATCCGCTTGGGCGTGTACAACGTGATGGCCTTCACTGCCGGTCGCTTCATCCAAGAAGACGTGCGACTGGATAGTGCGCAACACGCTTGGGCGCACCAGTTGAGGGATGTGCGCGCACCACGACCGCCTCTTCACGGCTCATTGAGAACGGTTTTAGCTTGTTTGTCGTGCAGATTCACGGGATTTGGTTGGCATTGCTTTTGCTCATCATGACACGTCATAACGAGTCATCAGGAAGTGAGCAAAAACATGGCCTCCAACGGTTTACGCGCTGTCGTCACCAATCTGCCTTTACCCCGCCCGGCGGACGAAATTCAGCCGTCGTCACCCACGCCGCTGTACGAGCAGATTAAGGAAATCTTGCGCGCTCGTGTGCTGGATGGCACCTACAAGCCCCACGAGCAGATGCCTTCCGAGAGCGAAATGATGACAGCCTTCAGCGTCAGTCGCATCACGGTGCGCCAGGCCTTGAACGACTTGCAGAACGAAGGCCTGGTGTTCCGCATCCACGGCAAGGGAACCTTTGTGGCCAAGCCCAAGGCGTTTCAAGACCTGGGCAAATTGCAGGGGTTTGGCGAGGCCATGCGGCAGATGGGCTACGAGACGTTTGCACGCGTGGTGTCCATGCGCACGGTGGTGCCTTCGGCCCAAGTGCAGGAGCGCCTGCAATTGAATAAGCGGGCCAGGGTTACCGAGTTGCAGCGCCTGCGCTTCCTCAACCGCGAACCGATCTCGCTGGACATCACCTACCTGCCTGTGGCCATTGGTGCGCGACTGGCCAAGGAAGACCTCGCCAGTCGCGACGTCTTCGTCATTCTGGAAAACGACTACGGCATGTCGCTGGGCCATGCCGATCTGCAGATCGGCTCCACGCTGGCTGACGAGCGCCTGGCCGGGCAACTGCAAGTGGAAGAGGGCTCGCCAGTGCTGGTCATCGAGCGAACCACCCACACCACTGACGGCACCCCCATCGACTACGAGCACCTCTATTACCGCGGCGACGCGTTTCAGTACAAGGTGCGCGTCGATCGCGCGCCCATCTGAACCGCCTTCTTAACTTTAACAACCCCGAAAGGTCAACATGAAAACCATCGAACTAGAGTACGACATTGTGGTGATCGGTGGCGGCACCGGTGGCCCGATGGCCGCGGTGAAAGCCAAGGAAAAAAATCCTAAGTTGCGCGTCTTGTTATTGGACAAGGCCAACGTCAAACGCAGCGGCGCCATCTCCATGGGCATGGACGGCTTGAACAACGCGGTGATCCCTGGTCACGCCACGCCCGAGCAGTACACCAAGGAGATTACGGTAGCCAACGACGGCATCGTGGACCAGAAGGGGGTGTACGCCTACGCCTCCAACAGCTTCGCCATGATCGAAGAGTTGGACAAGTGGGGCATCAAGTTCGAGAAGGACGAGACCGGCGACTACGCCGTGCGCAAGGTGCACCACATCGGCAGCTACGTGTTGCCCATGCCGGAAGGCCACCACATGAAGCGCGTGCTGTACCGCCAGCTGAAGAAGGCGCGCGTGGAAATCACCAACCGCGTGGTTGCCACCCGGCTGTTGACTGGCGCCAGCGGCGAGATCACGGGCGTGATGGGCTTTGACTGCCGCACAGCCGACTTCTACGTGATCAAAGCAAAGGCGGTGGTGATCTGCACCGGCGCCGCCGGTCGCCTGGGGCTGCCGGCTTCCGGCTACATGTTTGGTACCTACGAGAACCCGACCAACACCGGCGAAGGTCATGTGATGGCCTACCACGCTGGCGCCGAACTCACCAACCTTGAGTGCTTCCAGATCAACCCGCTGATCAAGGACTACAACGGCCCGGCCTGTGCCTATGTGACCGGCCCTTTCGGCGGCTACACCTCGAACAACGCGGGGGAGCGCTTCATCGAATGCGACTACTGGAGTGGCCAGATGATGATGGAGTTCTTCAACGAACTCGAAGGTGGCAAGGGCCCGGTGTTCTTGAAGCTCGACCACCTGGCCGAAGAGACTATCAGCGAAATCGAGCACATCCTGCACACCAACGAGCGGCCCAGCCGTGGCCGCTTCCACGAGGGGCGCGGGACCGACTATCGCAAGGCCATGATCGAGATGCACATCTCCGAGATCGGCTTCTGCAGTGGGCACAGCGCTTCCGGCATCTGGACCAACGAGCGCGGCGAGTGCTCCATCCCCGGCCTGTACGCGGCGGGCGACTGCGCCAGCATTCCGCACAACTACATGCTGGGTGCATTTGTCTACGGCAAGTTCTGCGGCGAAAACGCGGCCGACTATGTGGCCGGTGCCAGCGATCCGCGCATCGATCAAGACCGCGTGCAGATCGAGCGCGAGCGCGTTGCTGCACCGCTGTCGCGCAGCGAAGGACCAACACCGTTCCAGGTCGAATACAAGACACGTCGTGTGGTCAACGACTACCTGCAGCCACCCAAGGTCACCCGCAAGATGGAGATCGGCCTGCAGCGCTTTGACGAGATCCGCGAAGACCTGGACCACATGGTGGCCGAGGACCCGCACGAGCTCATGCGGGCCATGGAAGCCCACACCATCCGCGACTGCGCCGAACTGGCCGTGCGCGCGTCGCTGTTTCGCACCGAGAGCCGCTGGGGCCTGTACCACCTGTGCGTGGACCACCCGGAAAAAGACGACGAGAACTGGTTCTGCCACACCAACGTCACCAGCGACGGCAACGGCAACGCCAAGTTCCGCAAGCGCGAGGTGGAGCCCTACGTGGTCGAACTGAACGACCAGGAGAAGGTGGCCTACCAGCGCCTTCGCGTGGCCAGCCCCGCCACCGCCAAAGCCGCCTGAACCGCATCACCCACCGAAAGGCCAACCCCATGACCATCACCACCACCCGAACCCAGGCACCTGTTGTCGTTGACGACGACAAGTGCATTGCCGACAAGGGCTGCACCGTCTGCGTCGACGTCTGCCCACTCGACGTGCTTGCCATCGACCTGGTGAAGAACAAGGCGTTCATGAAGTTCGACGAATGCTGGTACTGCATGCCCTGCGAGAAAGACTGCCCCACCGGCGCTGTGCACGTCAACATTCCCTACCTGGTGAGGTGAGCATGAGCCAGATCCTTCACCAAAGCATTCACCAGCGTCTGCAAGACAGCGACCCGGGCGTGCGGCGCGTCGCCGTCATCGATCTGCCCTACACCGACGAAGAAGACGATGTGGCGCCCCTGCTCACGGCGGCGCTCGGCGACAGCAGCGCGCAAGTGCGGCTGGAAGCCGCCAAAGCGCTCGAAGGCCATGAAGATATGAACGTGCTGACGGCCCTGGTGCCGCTGCTCAAAGACAGCGACCCAGATGTGCGCGCGGCGGTGGCCTATACCCTGGCCGAGCTGAAGGAGCCCGCTTCGGCCGGCCCCATCCTGCCGTACCTGGTGGATGCCGACCCCGGCGTCAAAGCGGCGGCTCTGCATGCCGTGCGAGCCTTGCGGGTGGAAGAGGCCTTCGAGCCCGCGCTGCAGGCGCTGAGCGACGCCGAGCCGGCGGTGCGCCGCGAAGCGGTGGGCGTGCTGGGCTACCTCAAGCGCACGCAGGCCATTGCGGCGCTCACCCAGGTGGCGGCGCACGACACTGACGCCGAGGTGCGACGCGTGGCAGTCGGCGCGCTGGGCTATGCCACCGAGTCCGTCACGGTGAGCGTCTACCCCGCGCTTAGCCGTGCCCTGGTCGACAGCGCCTGGCAGGTGCGGGAGGAGGCCGCCACCACGCTGGCCAAAACGCGCTCCGCGCTCGGCGTGCCCGACCTCATCCACGCGATGGACGACGGGTACTGGCAGGTGCGCGTGAAGGCGGCGCGCAGCCTGGGCAAGCTCAAGGCCACGGCGGCGGTTCATGTGCTGGGCGAGGCCACCACCCACGCTGTCAGCAACCTGCGCAAGGAAGCGGTGATTGCGCTGGGTGAGCTGGGCGACACACGCGGCATTGCCCCGCTGGAGCGCGCCTTGAAAGACAGCGATCCCGACGTGCGCAAGCTGGCCAAGCTCGCGCTCACATCGATCCAGATGAACGGCAACACGGGAGCTGCGTCATGACCCACGTTGTCACGGAAGCCTGCATCGGTTGCAAATACACCGACTGTGTCGCGGTGTGCCCGGTGGACTGTTTTCACGAGGGACCGAACTTCCTTGTGATTGACCCCGACGTGTGTATCGACTGCGGCGTCTGCATTCCTGAGTGCCCGGTGGAGGCGATTCTGGAGGAGAAAGATTTGAGTCCCGACCAGTTGGAGTACGTGACGCTGAACGCCGCGCTCGCACCCAAGTGGCCCGTGATCACCACTACACAAGAGCCCCTGCCCGAAGCGGCGCAATGGGCCGAGCGCAAAGACAAGCGCAGTCTGCTGAGCGAAACCGTCTGAGCCACACGCTCAAGGCCACACCCCGACCCCCCCTTGTTTGAATCAATCAACCCACCTGGAGGTTCTCATGACTGCTATCACCCGCGCCCCACGGCCCCCTTGGTTCTTCCACCCCTTGATCCCTTCGATGTGGCTGTCGCTGGCCCTCTTGCCTTCTGTCTCGCTGGCACAGGCCAAGAAAGAAGTCATGATCGGGATTGGCACGCAGAACACGACCACCAACACAGTCACCGGTGGCATCGTGCTCAAAGAGCTCAAGCTGCTGGAAAAGCACCTCCCCAAGACCGGAAAGTACGCCAACATCACGTGGAAGCTCGACTGGCAGAACTTCACCTCCGGCCCGCCGGTCACCAATGGCATGGTGGCCAACAAGCTGCAGATCGGGATGATGGGCGACTATCCGCTGCTGGTGAACGGCGCCACCGGTCAGCAAAACCGTGGCAACGAAACCCAGCTGGTCGCCATCATTGCGTACAACGCCTTCGGTTCAGGCAACGGCGTGGTGGTGCACAAGGACAGCCCCTACTACGAGCTGGCCGACCTCAAGGGTAAGACGGTGTCCGTGCCTTTCGGCTCGGCGGCCCACGGGATGATGCTGCAGGCCATGCAGGAACGTGGCTGGCCCAACGACTACTGGAACCTGGTGAGTCAGAGCCCCGAGGTGGGCACCACCAACCTTCAGGAGAAGAAGATCGACGCGCACGGCGACTTCGTGCCCTTCGCCGACCTGCTGCCCTACCGCGGTTTCGCCCGAAAGATCTTTGACGGCGCGCAGACGAAGGTGCCCACCTTTCACGGTGTGGTGGTTCGCAAGGATTTCGCCGACGCCTACCCCGAGGCCGTGGTGGCCTACATCAAGGCTTTGATGGAGGCCAACGACTGGGTGCGCAAGAACCCGAGCATGGCGATGCAGAAGGTGGAGGAGTGGACCAAAATCGAGAAGGAAGTGGGCTACATGTTCCTTGGCCCGAACGGTATCCACACGCTGGACCCGACCATCAAGCCGCGCTGGCTTGAGACCATCAAGCTCGCTCACGGCGTGCTGTCCAAACTGGGCCGCGTGAAGGAATTCGACATCAACGCCTGGGTCAACGAGACCTATGTGCGCCAGGCCTTCAAAGAGCGCGGTCAGGACTACGACGCGCAAAAGCAGACGCTGGCCAACTACGACATCACGGGCCGCGACCCCATTTGCAACCGCATGGTGGGCAACCCTAAGGATGCGGGTGAGATCTGGCTGGAGGGCGCGGGTCTGGTGCCCGTCAGTTCACCCGCCTGCCTGCTGGCGGGGGTTCGCCAGTACCAGGCCGAAGGCAAGAAGGTGTCGGTGGCTTACCTCTTTGACAAGTCGCTGGGCATCAAGCTGTTCGCCGACAAGGCCTTTTACTCGGTCAACCTGAGCAAGCCAAAAGCCCCTGCGGTGGTGCCATTTCTACTGAAGAAGGACGCCGAAGCCTTCGCTGCCCAAAGTGGCGGCAAGCTGGCCACTTATGTCGAAGCGCTTGCGCTGGCGATACCCGCTAGTGACTTGGCCATGAGCGGGAAGTAAGCCATGCGCGCCGCCTCCTTGCTTGACGCGAGCCATGACCGCATGGCTTACCTTCCCAACACCTCCAACCCGCTAGCGCGTCCCGCCGAGACGCTGGATGCGCCAGCCGCCAATGCCCAGGTGGCTGCGTTAGACGGCGTGAAAAGCCAGGCTGTATCTGAACGCGGCGCGGGTGCCGAGACCGCTGGCATGGCCCTCCTGGTTGCCTTCGTGAGGGCCCGACTGACCGGCTGGATCATGGCTGTGATCTCCATAGGCAGTGTGTTGCTGGCTTGGCACATGGCCACGCACTACCGACTCGACTTCTATGTGCGCTTTGGCAACATCCCCAGCCCGGCGGAGGTGTTCGCCAAGGTGGTCGAGGTCAACCAATCCACGGCCTTCGTCAACAACATCGGCATTAGCGTGCGCCGCATCCTCTACGGCTTTGCCATAGCCGGGGTGCTGGGCATCAGCCTGGGCTTGTTGATCGGTCGCTACCGGTGGTTCCGCCAGATCAGCATGCCCGCGCTGGAGGTGTTTCGACCGATTCCCGCCATTGCCTGGGTGCCCATGTCCATCATGCTGTGGCCGAGCAATGAGGTCAGCATCGTGTTCATCACCTTCCTTGGCGCCTTCTTCCCCATCTTGCTCAACAGCATCCATGGTGTGGAAGCGATCGACCCGGTGTTGCTGCGTGCTGCCCGTTCTCTCGGGGCACGCGAACCCACGCTGCTGTTCGAGGTGGTGCTGCCCGCTGCCTTGCCTCACATCTTCACAGGCCTGGCCGTGGGCATGGGGGTGGCCTGGGTGTCGTTGATTGCAGCGGAAATGATCTCGGGCCAGTTCGGCATCGGCTATTTCACCTGGGAGGCGTATTCGCTCATCTCCTATCCCGAAATCGCCCTGGGCATGATCACCATCGGCATCCTGGGGTTGCTGTGCAGCAGCGCGATTCGCCTGACCTCTCGCCTCGCCATGCCCTGGCAGGCATCGGTTTCACAGGGAGAACGCTCATGAGCGCGGTCATGTCCCAACCCGAAGCGGCGGTGCGTGGACTGGTGGAAATGCAGGACGTGTCCGTCCAGTTCAAGGTCAAGGGTTCGGCGGTCAAGGCGGTGGATTCAGTCTCCATCCACGTGCAACCCGGCGAATTCGTCTCGCTCATCGGCCCGTCAGGGTGCGGCAAGTCGAGCCTACTCAACGTTGCGGCTGGCTTTGTGCAGCCCAGTGCGGGCGAAGCCCGGCTGGATGGCGTGCGCATCAAGGAGCCTGGCGCCGACCGCGGCGTGGTGTTTCAGCAGTACTCGCTGTTTCCCTGGATGACGGTGCGTAAGAACGTCGAGTTCGGCATGAAGATCCAGGGAGTGTCGAGCACCGCACGCGAAACCCGTGCGCGTACCCTGCTCGGGCTGGCGGGCCTGCTGCATTTCGAGAACCACTACCCTGACCAGCTCTCGGGTGGGATGAAGCAGCGCGTGGGGATCGTGCGGGCCCTGTCCACGAGTCCACAGGTTCTTCTGATGGACGAGCCCTTCGGTGCGCTGGATTCGCAGACCCGGGTGGTGATGCAGGAAATCCTCACCAACATGTGGCAGCGCCTGCGCATCTCGGTGCTGTTCATCACCCACGACATCGACGAAGCGATTTTCCTGTCGGACCGCATCTACGTGATGACGGCGCGCCCGGGCCGCGTGAAGTCCGAGATCGTGGTGCCCTTGCCCCGGCCGCGCACTCCGGAGATGACGGCCACGCCCGAGTTCGCCGCCATGGTCCAGACCATCAAGGGGCTGATTCGCGAAGAGAGCCTGGCCGCCATGGGCGGTGAGCTCAAGGAAGGTGGCCTGGCTGGTCTCAGCGTCGAGATGGGGCCGCAGGGTGTGGAAGGAGCCATCGAATGAGCGCTGACAGCGTGCACCCGGTGGACATCGTTCACCACCAGGCGTCGGGCCAGCTCGACATTGGCTGGAGCGACGGCCTGCAGGCCTCCATAAGCTCACACGCCTTGCGCGGGGCCTGCCGTTGCGCGGCGTGCGTGAAGCTGCGGCGCGACGGCCTTGGCCCCATGTCGCCAGACACCACCCGCATGACCGAACTGAACCCCGTAGGGGAGTTCGGTCTCCAGCTCTGCTTTGACGATGGCCACGACCGCGGCATCTACCCCTGGCCTTACCTGCGCGAACTTTCATCCACCCATGCATCGGAAGCCCGACCATGAGCAATCTGTTTGAAGCCCAGGTGTTGACCGTTCACCACTGGACCGACCGCCTGTTTTCCTTCACCACCACCCGCGACCCGGGTTTCCGCTACCAGAGCGGCCAGTTCGCCATGATCGGCCTCATGGTCGACGGCAGGCCCTTGCTGCGCGCGTACAGCATGGTGAGCCCGCACTACGAAGAGACGCTGGAGTTTCTGAGCATCAAGGTGCCCGATGGTCCGCTGACCTCACGACTGCAGCACATCCAGGTGGGCGACACTGTGCTGGTCGGCCGCAAGGCCTCTGGCACGCTGCTCACGCAGAACCTCACGCCCGGGCGCCACCTCTACCTGCTGTCCACCGGCACGGGCCTGGCGCCGTTCATGAGTGTGATCCGCGACCCCGACGTGTACGAGCTGTACGACAAGATCGTGCTGGTGCACGGCTGCCGGCAGGTGAACGAGCTCGCCTACGAGCACCTGATCACCCATGAACTGCCCCGCAACGAGTGGTTTGGCGAACAGGTGCGCGCCAAGCTGTTGTACTACCCAACAGTCACGCGCGAGGCGTTTCGCCACCAGGGGCGCATCCCCACACTGCTGGAAACCGGACGCCTTCCACACGACCTGTGCCTACCTCCGCTCAGCACCTCGGACGACCGCTTCATGATGTGCGGCAGCCCGGAAATGCTGCGCGACACCCGCGACCTGCTCGACAAGCTGGGCCTGCGCGAAGGCAACATGAGCCAGCCCGGACAGTACGTGATCGAACGTGCCTTCGTGGACAAGTGAGGCATTCGCTGTGCGCGCACTGATGCTTCGCTTGAGTCAGGGAAGTTACTGGCACGCGCGGTCCGACCACCTTTTCAGGCTGTGGCCCGGGGTGGCGCTGTGTGCCGTGATCGCACTGGCAGCCGTGTTCGTCTCAGGCATACACGGTGGCCCGCCCATGCTGTATGGCCTGCTCATGGGTGCCGCGTTCCACTACCAGAGCCACGATCCTCGCACGGCACCCGGCGTGGACGCGTGCATGCGGGTGGTTCTTCGACTGGGCATTGGATTGTTGGGGGCGCGCATCACGGTCGGCCAGATCGAAAGTCTGGGCTGGGTCACCGGTCTCATCGTTGTCCTGGCGGTGGTCAGCACGGTCTTGTGTGGTTTGTTTGTGGCGCGCTGGCTGCGACTGTCGTGGAGCATGGGCTTGCTCGCCGGTGGCGCCACGGCCATTTGCGGCGCCGCGGCTGCACTGGCCATTGCCGCCGTGCTGCCTCAAGACGAACACCGCGAGCGCAATACCTTGAGCGTTGTGGTTCTGGCCACCGTGCTGTCCACTGTGGCCATGCTGCTCTACCCGCTAGTGGCCAGTGCGCTGGCGCTGCCGCCGCTGTGGGCCGGGGTTTTCATGGGAGCAACGATTCACGATGTTGCGCAGGTTGTCGTGGCAGGCTACTCGCTTGGCCAAGAAGCAGGTGATACCGCATCCATCGTCAAGCTGCTTCGGGTAAGCCTATTGGTGCTGGTCGTTTTGGTGATATCGATTGTTGTTGGCCGTCTCCCGTCACAAGCGGCCACGAAGAAGGCAACTGGAAAATTCAGCCTTCCTGTACCCAGCTTCCTGGTGCTGTTTGTGATCCTGGTTGGCGTTCACTCGGCAGGCTGGATGTCTCCCTCTTTGCAGCAGAGCATGGCAGCGACCTCACGAGCGTGTCTGATGGTTGGTGTGACCGCACTGGGTATGAAGACGTCGTTCGTTGGACTGGCCCGAACGGGTTGGAGGCCTGCGGCGCTGATGTTCATCACGACTGTTTGGATCGCCCTGTTTGTGCTGGGTGCAATTGAAGCGGTGATGCACTTCTGAGCTCGGCTTTCTGGATCTGTCGAAAACAAGACTACTGTGTACAGCTAAAAGATATCAAAAGTGAAAATCCTATGAAGATCCTTGTCCCCGTCAAACGCGTGGTGGACTACAACGTCAAGGTCCGCGTCAAGGCCGACCAGTCCGGCATGGACCTGGCCAACGTCAAGATGAGCATGAACCCGTTTGACGAAATTGCGGTGGAAGAAGCCGTGCGCCTGAAAGAAAAGAGTGTGGTCACCGAAGTCATCGCCGTGTCCTGCGGTGTCACCCAGTGCCAGGAAACCCTGCGCACCGCCATGGCCATCGGCGCCGACCGCGCCATCCTGGTGGAAACAGCTGAAGAACTTCAGCCCCTGGCCGTGGCCAAGCTGCTCAAGGCCCTGATGGACAAGGAACAGCCCGGTCTCGTGATCCTGGGCAAACAGGCCATCGACGACGACTGCAACCAGACCGGCCAGATGCTGGCCGCGCTGGCCGATCTGCCGCAAGGCACCTTCGCCAGCAAGGTCGAAGTGGTCGATGGCAAGGTCAATGTCTCCCGCGAAGTCGACGGCGGCCTTGAAGTCCTGAGCCTCAGCCTGCCGGCCATCGTCACCACCGACCTGCGCCTGAACGAGCCGCGCTACGTGACCCTGCCCAACATCATGAAGGCCAAGAAGAAGCAAATGGACATCGTCAAGCCCGAAGACCTCGGGGTGGACGTGAGCCCGCGCCTGAAGACCCTGAAGGTCAGCGAGCCGCCCAAGCGCGGTGCGGGCATCAAGGTGGCCGATGTCGCCGCCCTGGTCGACAAGCTGAAGAACGAAGCCAAAGTGATCTGAGGAACAACAACATGACCGCACTCGTCATTGCCGAACACGACAACGCCAGCATCAAGGGCGCCACGCTCAACACCGTCGCCGCCGCCGCCCAGTGCGGGGGTGATGTGCATGTACTGATCGCCGGCCACAACGCCGGCCCGGCCGCCGCAGCCGCGGCCCAGATCGCCGGCGTCGCCAAAGTTATCCACGCCGACGCCGAATACCTGGCACACGGCCTGTCCGAGAACATGGCCGCGCAGGTGCTGGCCATCGCATCGAGCTACAGCCACATACTGTTCCCCGCCACCGCCAGCGGCAAGAACATCGCCCCGCGCGTGGCCGCCAAACTCGATGTGGGCCAAATCAGCGACATCACCAAGGTGATCGCCGCCGACACGTTTGAACGTCCGATCTACGCGGGCAACGCCGTGGCCACGGTGCAAAGCACCGACGCCATCAAGGTCATCACCGTGCGCACCACCGGCTTCGACCCGGCCGCCGCCACCGGTGGCAGCGCTGCCGTGGAAACCCAGGCAGCACAAGCCGACAGCGGCAAGAGCACCTTCATGGGCAGCGAGATCGCCAAGAGCGACCGCCCCGAACTGACCGCTGCCAAGATCATCGTCTCGGGTGGCCGGGCGCTGGGCAGTGCCGAGAAGTTCAACGAGGTCATGACGCCGCTGGCCGACAAGCTGGGTGCCGCGCTGGGCGCGAGCCGCGCTGCGGTGGACGCGGGCTACGCACCGAATGACTGGCAGGTGGGACAGACCGGCAAGATCGTGGCGCCTCAGCTCTATGTGGCCTGCGGCATCTCTGGCGCGATCCAGCACCTGGCCGGCATGAAGGATTCCAAGGTGATCGTGGCGATCAACAAGGATCCTGAGGCACCGATCTTCTCGGTAGCCGACTACGGACTGGAGGCCGATCTGTTCACCGCCGTGCCCGAGCTGATCAAGGCACTTTAACCTGCCAAGAGCGCGAATTGGAGCAGGTTCGTTGAGCGTTGGTGCCAGCGCTTGACCTAGCGGGGGCAACTTCAATGACAGGTTTGGAAAGCTCATCCGCCGTTCGAGTGCGTTCTGGCGCAATGACCGGTGATCGCCGTCGCGACAGTTCGAAACCTCCACGACGAATGTCCGAGAACAGCCTCGACCTGCCATCCCTGGCAAACCAACAATTCCTCAACGCGCCCACAACCCATGACATCCCCCTCCTTCCTGCACCCCGCCATTCCGCAACTTCCAAGCGGAGACCTGCAGCGCACGGCCGACTTCTTCCGTGACCGGCTGGGTTTCACGGACTTCAGGCTGTTTCCCGAGCACGGGCACCTCATCGTCCGGCGTGGATCGGCAGAGATCCACTTCTGGTTGGCCGCGTCGGAAGACGAGGCGCGGCACCATGGCAGTGCCAGCAGTTGCTACATCCGGGTTCAGCACATCGAGCAGTTGCACCAGGAGCTGGTGCAGCTGCAAGCGCCATTTCGCTATGGCCTGACGCGCCAGCCCTGGGGCATGCACGAGATGCAGGTGGACGACCCTTTTGGCAACGCCATCCGCTTTGGTGAAGAGCTCAGCGACTGAGCAACGAATGACCCTGGCTTCGTTCCGTGCTGTCGCGGCGCTGCTCGCACGGCCAGTGACGCTCGTCCGCCAGATTGCGTGGGCGCCACAGTGGGTGCCGGACCCACACCGAGACAGACACCCCCATGAGCCTCGAATGGAGCGACAGCCAGGACACGATCAACTGGCACGAATTGCAGAACCTCTACCGCCTGGCCCCGTTGGGCGACAAGTCGGTCGAGCTGTTGCAGACGGTGTTCACGAACAGCCGTTTCAAGTGTTTTGTGCGCGACGAAGCGGGCCGGCTGGTCGCAGCCGGGCGCGTGCTATCGGACGGTGCGGACTGGGCCTACCTGTGTGATGTGGCGGTGATGCCCGATCACCAGGGCACGGGGCTCGGGCGGGCGGTGGTGCAGCGGCTGCTGGACCACTGCAAGGGGCACCGCAAGATCATCCTGTACGCGGTGCCGGGCAAGG
Source organism: Hydrogenophaga sp. H7 (assembly GCF_002025745.1). Taxonomy (NCBI): domain Bacteria; kingdom Pseudomonadati; phylum Pseudomonadota; class Betaproteobacteria; order Burkholderiales; family Comamonadaceae; genus Hydrogenophaga; species Hydrogenophaga sp. H7. Next base: position 29,721 of record NZ_MCIC01000019.1, read on the forward strand.
AAGACTTCTACCGTCGGCTCGGCTTCATGCGCCTGCTGACCGGCATGGCCATCTTCGAAGACCAGGCTGCGGCCATCGCGCGCGGCCATCTGGGCGAGGTCTGAAGCCCTCCGGCGGCGCCGGGTGGCCTCACTGCACGATTTCGTCGGCCGGCCCGCGGTGCGTGTCGGGTTTGGCGGTGGCGGCGCTGCCCGCGGCGGCGCACATCACCAGCCCGATGGCCAGCCACTGCAGGCCGGTCAGGTGCTCGTCCAGCACCAGCACGCCCATCAGTGCGGCCACGGCCGGCTCCATGCTGGCCATGACGCCGAAGGCGGCGGGCGTGAGGCGCTTGAGCGCCACCATCTCCAGCGAGATCGGGATGGCGCTGGAGACGGCCGCCACGCCCAAGCCGAACAGCAGGATGCCAGGCTGCAGCAGCGCGCTGCCGGCGTGCCAGACGCCGAAGGGCACCACCGTGACCGCGGCCATGGTCAGGCCCAGCGCCACCGAATGGCCGGCGTGCAGGTGGCCGACCTTCTTGCCGAACAGGATGTAGGCGGCCCAGAACACGGCCGCGCCGAGCGCGAACATCACGCCCACCGGGTCCAGGCGGGTCACGTCGTGGCCCAGTGGCAGCAGCAGGCCCAGGCCCACGATGGCGAAGGCGATCCAGAGATAGTCGATGGCCCGGCGCGAGGTGAAGAAGGCCACGGCCAGCGGCCCGCTGAACTCGATGGCCACCGCGACGCCGAACGGGATCGTCTGGAGCGACTGGTAGAACATCAGGTTCATGCAGCCCAGGGCCATGCCGTAGCGCACCAGGCTTCTGGCGTCGGCGCGCGAGGTGGTCCAGCGCCAGGGCCGCCAGATCAGCAGCAGGATCAGGGCCGAGAAGCCCACGCGCAGCGCGGTGGTGCCCAGCGCCCCGAGCTGCGGGAACAGCTGTTTGCCAAACGAGGTGCCGATGCCCAGCGCCACGACCGAGCCGAGCACGGCCAGCAGGGGCACGGCCTGTGCCCAGCGGAGAGAGCTCACTTTGAAATCAGACCAGAGGGATCGTGAAGCGCGCGATCACCGGCTTCGTGTCCGGCCGCACACCGCGCCACCACTCGAAGGCCTCGGCCGCCTGTTCCACCAGCATGCCCACGCCGTCGGCCAGCTGCGTCACACCAGCGGCCTGTGCCTGTTTCAGGAACGGTGTGAGGCCCTTGCCGTAGACCAGGTCGTAAGCCAGGGCGCCGGGCGCGAACACGCCCGCGGGCAGCGGCAACTCGTCTTTGGAGAGGCCGGTGGACGTGGCGTTGAGGACCACGTCGAAGGCCTCGCCAGCGAGTTCGTCGTAGCCGCCGGTCTGCAGCGCCGTGTGGGCCGCAAAGTCGGCCTTGAGGCCGTGGGCCTTGGCAGCGGTGCGGTTGGCAATCGCGATGACCGCGGGCTTCTGCGCCGCGATCGGCAGGATGGCGCCGCGCGTGGCACCGCCCGCGCCGCAGATCAATACCCGTTTGCCCGCCAGCGACACGCCCAGGTTGCGCTGGATGTCGTTGACCAGGCCCAGGCCGTCGAAGTTCTGCGCCCAGATGCGGCCGCCCTCGAACTTGAGCGCATTGACCGCGCCCGCCAAGCGGGCCGATTCCATCGGGTCGGTGGCGATCTCGAAGGCCTGCAGCTTGAAGGGGATGGTGACGTTCATGCCCCGGCCGCCGTTGGCGATGAAGGCCTGGACCGTGGCCTTGAAGCCGTCGAGCGGGCCTTCGATGGCGGTGTATTCGATGTCCTGGCCGGTGGCCTGCGCGAAGGCGCCGTGGATCAGGGGGGACTTGCTGTGGCCAATGGGGTTGCCGATGACGGCGTAGCGGTCGGTCATGGTGCGGGGCGCGGGAGGGAACAGGGGCTTTGGAAAGGCAGCCTGCGATTGTCGCGCATGGGGGCTACCATGCCCCGATGACCATGACCCTCAAGATCGATTTCGTCTCCGACGTGTCCTGTCCCTGGTGCGCGATCGGCCTGGCCGGCCTGGAGCGTGCGCTGGAACGTGTGCAACCCGACATCGCGGCCGAGCTGCACTTCCAGCCCTTCGAACTCAACCCGCAGATGGGCCCGGAGGGCGAGGACGTGGGCGAGCACCTGACCAGGAAGTACGGCAGCACGCCCGAGCAGCAGGCGCAGATCCGCGAGACCATCCGCCAGCGTGGCGCGGCGGCCGGCTTCAGTTTCAACAAGGATGGTCGTGGCCGCATCTGGAACACCTTCGACGCACACCGCCTGTTGACCTGGGCAGAGGCCGAAGGTGCGCCGGGCCAGCAACTGGCGCTCAAGCGGGCGCTGATGGAGGCGCACCACGGCCGCGCCGAAAGCCCGGCCGACCCGGCGGTGCTGCTGGCGGCGGTGCAGCAGGCCGGGCTGGACGTGGACCGTGCGCAGCGGGTGCTGGCCAGCGACGAGTTCGCCGACGAGGTGCGCGAGCGCGAGCAGTTCTACACCGGCCACGGCATCCACTCGGTGCCGGCGGTGATCGTCAACGACCGGCACCTGATTTCGGGCGGGCAGCCGGCCGAGGCCTACGAGCAGGCGCTGCGGCAGATCGCCCAGGAAGGCTGATCGGGCGGCTCAGCTGGTCTGGGCGTCCCGGTGCGCCCGGGCCTGTTCGGCAATCGCCTCGCGCGCTTCCGGCGCCAGCCGGTCCAGGTTCTTCATCTGCATGGCCATGCGCGTGTTCTGCCGCAGCATCGGCTCGTGCCGCATCAGGAAGTCCCAGTACAGCGTGGTGAAGGGGCAGGCCTTGGGCCCGGTGCTCTGCGCGGGGTCGTAGCGGCAGCCGCTGCAGTGGTTGCTCATGCGCTGGATGTACCTGCCCGTGGCCACATAAGGCTTGCTGCCCAGCAGGCCGCCGTCGCCGTACTGGCTCATGCCCAGGGTGTTGGGCAGTTCCGCCCACTCCACCGCGTCCACATAGACGCTCAGGTACCACGCGTGGACGGCCTGCGGCCGCACGCCCAGCAGCAGGGTGTACAGACCCGTGACCATGAGGCGCTGGATGTGGTGCGCGTAGCCGTGCGCCAGCGTCTGCGTGATCGCTTCGCGCAGGCAGGCCATGTCGGTCTCGCCGGTCCAGTACCAGGCGGGCAGCGGCGCCTGCGCCTCCAGCGCGTTGCGTTCCAGGTAGCCGGGCATCTGCGTCCAGTAGATGCCGCGCACGTACTCGCGCCAGCCCAGTATCTGGCGGACGAAGCCTTCCACCGCGGCCAGCGGTGCGTGGCCGTTGCGGTACGCCGCTTCGGCCGCGGCCACAACCTCGCGCGGGTTCAGCAGTTTGAGGTTGAGCGCGGCGCTCAGCTGCGAATGCCAGAGCCAGACCTCGCCGACCCACATCGCGTCTTCAAACTGTCCGAACAGCGGCAGGCGCTGCTCAATGAAGTTGTCCAGCGCGCGCAGGGCGTCGGCGCGGGTGACGGGCCAGGCAAAGCTGTCCAGTGATCCCGGGTGGTCGGCGAAGCGCAGGTTGACCAGTTCGATCACCTCGCGTGTGATCGCATCGGGCTCGACAAAGAACGGCGCCGGCACGTTCTGCGGGCCGACCTTGCCGAAGCTCTCGCGGTTGTCGGCGTCGAAGTTCCACTGCCCGCCTGCGGGTTGCTGGCCGTCCATCAGCACGCCGTGTTTCTGTCGCAGCGCGCGGTACCAGTATTCGAGGCGCAACTGCTTGCGGCCCTGGGCGTGGGCGGCGAACTCGCGCACGGTGCTGAAGAAATGCGTGTCGTCGCGCAGCTCCAGCGGCAATGCGGCCTGCGCCGCCACGGCGCGCAGGGCTTGCAGCACGCGCCAGTCGCCGGGGGCGGTGAGGATCAATGCTTGCGGCTGCAGGTCGGTGATGGCCCGTTGCAGTTCACACGCCAGCGTGCCGGTGTTGTCCGCGTCCTGAAGCCGGGTGTAGCGCAGCGGCAGGCCGCGCTCGCACAGCCCGGCCGCGAAGTGCCGCATGGCACTCAGGAAGATCGCGATGCGCGGCTTGGCCGACCACACGTGGGTGGACTCTTGCACCACCTCGGCCATCCACACCAGGTCTTGCGCGGGGTCGAAACCGTCGAAGGCGGTGCTGCCGTGCTCCAGCTGGTCGCCCAGCACGATGACCAGGTGGCGAATGGGCGCAGCGGGCATCTCAGGCATTCGGCGGCGCAGTGTTCTTGCGCGCCCGGCAGGCGTCGGAACAGTACTTCACCGCGTCCCAGTTCTTCGCCCAGGCCTTGCGCCAGCTCATGGGCCGGCCGCAGACCACGCAGGGTTTGCTGGGCAGGTGGGCCTTGTTGCCTTTGAAGTCTTTTTGCACCGGACGGTTCTACCGCATCCCCCAATGTCCGGGTGCGGACCGGGGACTCAGCCGCGCTGCGCCAGCGCCTTGGCGATCTTGCCGCGCTTGACCGTGGGCCGTGGCACCGGGCAGGGCAGGTGCTCGAACCAGCGGCGCACGTCGTCGTCCACGCACAGGCCGTGCATGTAGTTGTAGATCGCCTTGCGCAGGCCCTGGCCCAGCACGTCGTGGTCCACGCCGGGCGGCATGGGGGTGGGATCGGTGAAACCGATGTCGTTCTTGGCGAACGTCACCTCTGGCAGCGGGACCAGTTCGACGCCGTAGGCCGTCGGGTCCATGCCGACCGGGGAGTGCACCGTGCAGGAAAAGCGGTGGAAGAAGCCGCTCTGGATGCAGCCGTTCTCGAACAGCTGGCGCACGTATTCGAGCGCGTCCACCGTGTCCTGCAGCGTCTGGGTCGGGAAGCCGTACATCAGGTAGGCGTGCACCAGGATGCCGGCGTCGGTGAAGCCCTTGGTCACGCGCGCCACCTGCTCCACGCTCACGCCCTTCTTCATCAGGGCCAGCAGCCGATCGCTCGCCACCTCCAGACCGCCGCTCATGGCGATGCAGCCGCTCTGCGCCAGCAGTTCGCTCAGCTCGGGCGTGAAGGTTTTCTCGAAGCGGATGTTGCCCCACCAGCTGATCTGCAGGTCGCGGCGGATCAGCTCCTCGGCCAGGGCCTTGAGCGCCTTGGGCGGCGCCGCTTCGTCGACGAAGTGGAAGCCGGTCTGGCCGGTCTCGTGGACGATCTTCTCGATGCGGTCGGCCAGGGTGGCCGCAGTCGCTGTTTCGTAGCGGCCGATGTAGTCCAGGCTCACGTCGCAGAAGCTGCACTTCTTCCAGTAGCAGCCGTGCGCCACGGTCAGCTTGTTCCAGCGCCCGTCGCTCCAGAGCCGGTGCATGGGGTTGAGCATGTCCAGCAGGCTGAGGTAGCGGTCGATGGGCAGGCCGTCCCAGGTGGGGGTGCCCACGTCCTCGAACGGCACGTCGGGCTCGGCGAGGTTCACGTACTTCACGGCGCCGTTCTCGCGCAGGAAGGTGCGCTGCAGCCGCTGCTTGCCACGCTCGCCGCGCAGGTGCTCGATCAGCGACAGCACGGGCCGCTCGCCCGCGTCCAGCGTCACGTAGTCGACGAAGTCGAACACGCGCGGGTCTTTCAGCTCGCGCAGTTCGGTGTTGACGAAGCCGCCGCCCAGGCCGATGCGGATGTGCGGGTGCTGCGCCTTGATGGTCTGCGCGATGCGCAGTGCCGCGTACATGGCGCCGGGGAAGGGCACCGAGAGCAGCACCAGCGTGGGCTGGTGGCGGTGAGTGGCCGCCAGGGTCAGGTCGTGCAGCAACTCGTCCACCAGGGTGTGCGGCGCCGCCAGCGCGTTGGCCAGCGGGTCGAAGCTGGGCTGGCTGCTGGCCAGCGACTCGGCGTAGCGCACGAACTCGAAGCGCTCGTCGGCCGCGTCGCGGATCACGTCCGACAGGTCGTTCAGGTAGAGCGTGCACAGATGGCGCGCCTTGTCCTGCACACCCAGCGCGCCAAAAGCCCAGCCCAGCGGGTCGCCGCTGCCGTCGTCCACATAGTTGTCCAGTGCGGAAAAGCGCGGCCCCTCGGGCAGCAGGCCGCGTGCGGCGATGCGGTAGGCCAGGGTCGAATCGCGACCCTGCAGGTAGGCGATGACCGGGCCGATGGTGGTGCGGTAGGCCTCGAACTGGTCGAGGAAGCTGTGCACGCTGGCCGTGCGCTGCGCCTCGGGCTGCGCCAGCGCGCAGCCGCGCAGCGATTCCAGCCCGGCCGGCGTGAACAGCCGCAGCACCAGGGCCAGCGCCAGGTCTTCCTGCACCGCGTCGATGCCGCGCGAGCGCAGGAAACCGGTGAGGTAGGCGGTGGAGGGGTAGGGTGTGTTGAGCTGCGTCATCGGTGGGATGAGGCTCAGCACGCGGAAGGCGGCTGCGGTCATCCCCCGATTGTGCCGACAAGGGGCGGTCCGGCGGGCGTGGGGGTCAACACTCCACGATGTTCACGGCCAGCCCGCCGCGCGCCGTTTCCTTGTACTTCGTCTTCATGTCCGCCCCCGTCTCGCGCATGGTCTTGATGACCTTGTCCAGGCTGACGTGGTGCGTGCCGTCGCCGCGCAGCGCCATGCGCGCGGCGTTGATGGCCTTGACCGACGCGATGGCGTTGCGTTCGATGCAGGGGATCTGCACCAGACCGCCGACCGGGTCGCAGGTCAGGCCCAGGTGGTGTTCCATACCGATCTCGGCCGCGTTCTCCACCTGCTCGGGCGTGCCGCCGAGCACGGCGCACAGCGCACCGGCGGCCATGGAGCAGGCCACGCCCACCTCGCCCTGGCAGCCGACCTCGGCGCCGCTGATGCTGGCGTTTTCCTTGTAGAGGATGCCGATGGCGGCGGCGGTGAGCAGGAAGTCCACCACGCCGTCGTCGCTGGCGCCCGGCACGAAGCGCCGGTAGTAGTGCAGCACCGCGGGCACGATGCCGGCCGCGCCGTTGGTGGGCGCCGTGACCACGCGGCCACCCGCGGCGTTTTCCTCGTTCACCGCGAGCGCGTAGAGGTTGACCCAGTCGAGCACGGCCAGCGGGTCGGTCAGCGCCTTCTCGGGGTGGCCGGTAAGGTCGCGGTGCAGCGCGGGCGCGCGGCGGCGCACCTTGAAGCCGCCGGGCAGCACGCCGTCGGTGGCGCAGCCGCGCTGCACGCAGGCCTGCATCACGTCCCAGATGCGCAGCAGTCCGGTGCGCACTTCCTCGTCGTTCCGCCAGTGGCGCTCGTTGCTGCGCATCACGCCCGCGATGGACAGGCCGTGTTCGCGGCAGCGCTGCAGCAGCTCGTCGCCGGTGCGAAACGGGATCGGCAGTTGTGTGATGTCGGGTGCGATCACCTTCTGCCGCTGGCCGTCGGCCATGACCTCCTCGCTCACCACGAAGCCGCCGCCCACCGAATAGAACGTGCGCTCGGACAGCACCGCGCCCGCCGCGTCCCAGGCGCACAGGCGCATGCCGTTGGCGTGCAGCGGCAGGGCCTGGCGGTGCAGGGTCAGGTCCTCGCGGTCGTTCCAACTGATGGTGTGTGTGCCCATGAGCGGGATGCGGCCCTGCTCGCGGATGGCGCGCACGGTGGGTTCGACCGATTCGATAGGCACCGACTCCGGCTCGTGCCCGCACAGCCCGAGCAGCACCGCCTTGTCGCTGCCGTGGCCGCGGCCGGTGGCGCCCAGCGAGCCGTACAGGCCCACCTGCACCCGCGCCACGGCCGGCAGCAGGCCGGCGGACTCCAGCCCGTGCGCGAACAGGCGCGCCGCGCGCATCGGGCCGACGGTGTGCGAGCTGCTGGGCCCGATGCCGATCTTGAACAGGTCGAACGCGGAGACGGCCATGGCGGTTCCTTGGTGGTCAGACGGCGGGTGCGGGCATCACCACGCGGGTGTGGCGCCGCTGCTCCTGCCACTGTGCCACGTGGCCGGCCAGCTGGTGCGCGGTGATGGCCGAGAGCGTCCAGCCCAGGTGGCCGTGGCCGGTGTTGTAGAACACGTTGGGCAGGCGGCCGGGGCCGACGCGGGGCAGCATGTCCGGCATCATGGGCCGCAGGCCGGCCCAGGGCTCGACGCGGCGCGTGCTCACGCCCGGGAAGCACTGGTTGACCCAGTCCACCAGCGGCTTGATGCGGTCGGCGCGGATGTCGCGGTTGAAGCCGTTGAACTCGGCCGTGCCGGCGACGCGGAAGCGGTCCACGCCCAGGCGGCTGGTGACCAGCTTGGTCTCGTCGTCCAGCAGGCTCACATTCGGCGCGGCGGCCTGGCTCTGTTCGTCGTTCAGCATCACGGTGATGGAGTAGCCCTTGACCGGGTAGACGTTGAGGCGATCGCCCAGTTGGGCGCCGATGGCGCGGCTGTGCACGCCGGCGCAGACCACCACCGCATCCGCGCTCACCACCTCGCCGTCCGCCAGCGTGACGTGGGCGGTCTGGCCCGTGCTCTGCACGCGAGCCACCGCGCGGCCCGTCAGCAGGCGAACGCCACGGCGTTCGCAGGCCAGGCTCATGCCGTGGGTGTACTTGTGGATGTCGCCGGTGCTGTCGCTCTCGGTGTAGTAGCCGCCGTAGTAGTCGCCGGCCAGGGTGGGCTCGATGGCGCGCATCTCGTCGAGGGTGACGGCGCGGCGCGGCAGGCCGCCTTCGGCCAGCAGCTTGCTCACTTCGCCCGCGTGGTCGAAGCCGGCCTTGTCGCGGTAGATGTGCAGGATGCCCTGCTGCTTCAGGTCGAAGTCGATGCCCTCGGCCTGCGCCCAGCCGAACAGGTGCTCGCGCGCGGCGATCGCCAGCTTGGCGGTGGCGATGGTGTTCTCGCGGTACTTGGGGATGGCGGCCGCGAACTCGGCGAACCAGGACAGCTTGTGCCAGCTCGGCTTGGGGTTGACCAGCAGCGGCGCGTCGGCCTTGAGCATCCACTTGATGCCCTTGAGCAGGGTGGACGGGTGGGTCCAGGTTTCGGCGTTGGAGGCCGACAGCTGGCCGCCGTTGGCGTGGCTGGTTTCCATGCCCGCGTAGCGGTGCTGTTCGATCAGGGTGACGTCGTGACCTTCGCGGGACAGGGCGTAGGCGCTGGTGACGCCGGTGATGCCGCCGCCGATGACGATGAGCTGTGCCATTGGGTTTCTCTCGATAGCCGTCAAACAGGGATGGGCACGACCCGCACACCGTGTGCGGATCATGACCCCCTCTGTTTGTGACCTGAGAGATTCACCCGCCATTCCGGTGGGCTTGCTCCTGCGGTGGGCCGGGGGACGAATCCCGGCCGCTCTTCAGAGTGTTGCGCTGAGCGCGCGCTGAACACTGATCGGTCCTTTTGCCTGAGAGTTTCCGGGGCGGTTGCTCCTTCGGCGCCGGTTCCCCTGTGGGGCCGGTCTCTCCCGATCAGCGGAAGAAGGCGCTTATTGTGCCTGCAGGCCGATGGATTTGACGATGGCCCTGAACTGTTGGGTGCCATCGGCATACGCCTTGTCGGCCTCGGCCAGGGTCTGCGGCTTGGGCAGCAGCTGGCTGTTGGCTTCCAGCGCGGCGTGCACGGCCGGGTCGCCCAGCGTGCCGGTGATGGCCTTGTGCAGTGCGGCCACCACAGGTTCGGGCGTGTCCCGCTTGACGAAGTAGCCGGTCCAGATCCTGAACGTGAAGTCCTTGAGCTGCTTGCTCTCGCTGATCGCCGGGTACTGCTTCACGCTCTCCAGCCGCTCGCCATTCAGCATGGCCAGCACCTTCACGCGGCCCTGCTTCTGCATCTCGTCGTACTTCTTGCCGTAGGGCGCAAGGAAGAAGTCCACCTGGCCGGCCATCAGGTCCTGCTCGGCCGGCGCGGCGCCCTTGTAGGGCACGTGGACCATAGGGATGCCGGTGACCTTGGACAGGTGCTCGCCCAGCAGGTGGTAGAACGAACCGGGGCCGACGCTGGCGAAGGTCAGCGGCTTGCCGTCCTTGGCGGCCTTGCGGGCGTGCTCCACGAACTCGTCCACGCTGTTCACCGGCAGGTCTTTCTTGGCGAGGAAGGCGATCTGGGCGGTGGCGATCATCTGCACCAGGCGGAAGTCTTCGCTCTTGAACTTGATCGACGAAATCGCCAGCGGCGCCAGGATCAGCTCGTTGGGCGAGCCCTGGAAGATGGTGTAGCCGTCGCTCGGTCCGTTGAGCACCTTGGCCGCGGCGATGGAGCCGCTGGCCCCGCCGAGGTTTTCCACGATCACCGGCTGGCCCAGCTGCTTGCCCAGGGTGTTGTTGACCGAGCGCGCGATCACGTCCGACAGGCCGCCGGCGGGGTAGGGCACCATCAGCGTGACCGGCTTGGACGGGAAGGTCTGGGCGGCGGCGGTGCCGGCCAAGCCGAGGGTGGCCAGCGCGGCGGCGGCCAGAGCCAAGTGGATGCGGATGCGGGCGTTCATGGTGTTGTCTCCTGTTGTGGTTCTCAAGGGGTGGGGGAAAGCAGGTCCTGCACCAGCGCGATCCAGTAGGCCGCGCCGGGGGCGATGTTCAGGTCGTTGAAGTCGTAAGCCGGGTTGTGCACCATGCACGCGCCGGGCTCGCCATCGGCGCCGTTGCCGATGAAGAGGTAGCTGCCCGGCACGCGTTCGAGCATGAAAGCGAAGTCCTCGCTGCCGCTGACCATCGGGCCCTGCGGGTTGATCTGTTCCGCGGGGAAGTGCTTGCGCGCCACTGCCAGCGCGCGGGCGGTCTGCTCTGCGTCGTTGACCAGTACCGCATAGCCGGGCCGCCAGGCGATCTCGGCACGCACGCCGAAGCTCTGCGCCTGCAGCTGCACCAGTTCGCGGATGCGCTGCTCCACACTGCGCCGCACCTGCGGGTCCAGCGTGCGCACGCTGATCTCCAGCCGCGCCTCGGCCGGGATCACGTTGTTGGCCTCGCCCGCGTGGATCGCGCCCACGGTGACCACCGCCGGCTGCAGCGGATCGACATGGCGCGAGACCACGGTCTGCAGCGCCATCACCAGCGAGGCCGCGGCCACCACCACGTCGGTCGCCTTGTGCGGCATGGCGCCGTGGCCGCCGTGGCCGTGCAGGGTGACGGTCGCGTAGTCGGACGAGGCCATGGCCGGGCCGCTGCGGAACACCAGCTGGCCCTGCGGGATGCCCGGCATGTTGTGCATGGCGAAGATGGCGTCGCAGGGGAAGCGCTGGAACAGGCCGTCCTCCATCATCTTCAGCGCGCCGCCGCCGCCTTCTTCGGCCGGCTGGAAGATCAGGTTCAGCGTGCCGTCGAAGCGGCCGTGCTGCGCCAGGTGGTGCGCGGCGGCCAGCAGCATGGCGGTGTGGCCGTCGTGGCCGCAGGCGTGCATCACGCCGTGCTCGCAGCTGGCCCAGGCCGCGCCGGTGGCCTCGGCGATCGGCAGGGCGTCCATGTCGGCGCGCAGGCCGAGGGTTCGGTTCGATGTTCCGCGCTTCAGTTGCCCGACCACGCCGGTGCCGCCCAGGCCAGTGGTGACCTCGTAGCCCCAGGCGCCCAGCTGGGCCGCCACCAGCGCGGCGGTGCGGCGCTCGCTGAAGGCCAGCTCGGGGTGGCGGTGGATGTCGCGGCGGACGGCGATGAACTGTTCGACGGCGGCGTCACTGAGGCGATCCATGCAAAGCACTCCTGAAACATGAACTTTGTTGCATGTTAGGAAGCGCCTGAATTAAAGTCCAATGCATTGATGTGCAACGATCCATGACTTTTGATGGAGATTGGGGATGACCCTTGTGCAGCTGAAGCACTTTGTGGTGCTGGCGGAGGCAGGATCGTTCGTGCAGGCGTCCAAGGTGCTCTACCTGACGCAGCCCGCGCTGACGCGCAGCATCCAGGGGCTGGAGGACGAGCTGGGCGGCCGCCTGTTCGACCGGCTGGGCCGGCGCATCGCGCTCACCCCGTTCGGCCAGGAGGCGCTGCAGCGCGCGCGCCGGCTGGTGGCCGACGCCGAAGCGCTCAGGCAGACCGGCAAGGGCCTGCATGCGGGTCTGATCGGCACATTGCGCATTGGCCTGAGTTCGGGGCCGGGTGCGCTGCTGTCGGTGCCGCTGATGCTGCACATGGGTGAGCACCACCCCAGGCTGCAGCTGCAGATCTCGCGCGGCAACACCAGCGTGCTGGTCGACGCGCTGCGCGAGCAGCAGCTGGACGCCGCCGTGCTGGACGTGCGCTCGGTGCGGCCTGCGGCCGACCTGGCCGTCGCGCAGGTGTTCGAACTGGCGGCGGGCTTCCTGGTGCGGCCGGACCACCCGCTGGTGCAGCTCGGGCGGCCGGCCACCATCGGGGACGTGCTGGCCTATCCCATCGCCTCCACGCCGCTGAGCGACGAGGTGGCGCGCATCCTGATCGGGCGCTACGGCCCGCAGGCCAACCCGGACGACATGGTGACCCTGCGCAGCGACGAAACGCTGACCATCGTCGAGGTGGCGCGCCAGAGCCAGGCCATCGTGCTGACCGCCCACGCCGCCGCCCGGGGCCTGGTGCCGCTGCGCATGGCGCCCGCGCTGGACGCCACCGCGCGCTTCGGCCTGGTCACGCTCAGTCAGCGGCAGGAGGCGCCCGCGCTGCGCATCCTGCGCGAGTGGCTGGGCCGCTGGGTGGTCCAGAATGGGGCCGCATGAAACTCACGGCTTTGCTGATCGCGATCGAGGTGGGCGGCACGGTGGCCTTCGCCATGTCCGGGCTGATCGAGGCCATGCGCAAGCGCATGGACGTGGTGGGTGTGTTCTCGGTCGCCTTCGTGGCCGCCTTCGGCGGCGGCACGGTGCGCGACCTGCTGCTGGACCGCCGGCCGCTGTTCTGGGTCGAGCACGAGGCCTACCTCTGGCTGGTGTTCGCCATGGTCATCACTGCGCCCTGGTGGCTCAAGGCCGTGCTCAAGGACGCGGGCGTGCGGCTGATGGAGTGGGCCGACGCCTTCGGCCTCGGGCTGTTCGCGATCTCGGGCACCAGCATCGCCGTGGCGGCGGGCATGTCGCCGGGCGTGAGCGTGCTGATGGGCACCACCACCGCCATCGTGGGTGGCGTGGCGCGCGACGTGCTGTGCAACGAGGTGCCCAAGGTGTACCAGGACCACCGGCCCTATGCGCTGTGTGCGGTGGCGGGCAGCCTGGCCTACATCGGGCTGGTTGTTGTGCTGGGCCTGGGTTCCGAGCTGGCGAGCCTGGCGGGCATCGCCGTGGCCACCGGCAGCCGCCTTCTGGCCGTCGCCTTCGACTGGCAGCTGCCCGGCTGGCGCCTGCCGCAGAAATGACAACGCCGGTGAGGGCGAACCCCACCGGCGTTGACATTGATGGAGCCCGACGTTCAGGCCAGTTCGCTGACGGGCACGCAGCTGCAGAACAGGTTGCGGTCGCCGTAGACGTTGTCCACCCGGCCCACCGACGGCCAGTACTTGGTGTTGAGTGCGGCGCCCTGGGCGGCCACCGCCACTTCGCGGGAGTAGGGGTGTGGCCACTCGCCCTTGAGCACGCTGGCCGCGGTGTGCGGCGCGTTCTTCAGCGGGTTGTCGTCCTGCGGCCACTCGCCCTTTTCCACGCGGCGGATTTCCTCGCGGATCGCGATCATCGCGTCGATGAAGCGGTCCAGTTCCTCGCGCGTCTCGCTCTCGGTGGGTTCGACCATCAGCGTGTTGGCCACCGGGAAGCTCAGCGTGGGCGCGTGGAAGCCATAGTCCATCAGCCGCTTGGCCACGTCCTCTGCCATCACGCCGCAGGTCTCCTTGAAGCCGCGCAGGTCCAGGATGCACTCGTGCGCCACATGGCCGTTGGCCGACGCGTAGAGCGTGGGGTAGTGGTCGGCCAGGCGCTTGCTGATGTAGTTGGCCGACAGGATGGCCGCTTCGGTGGCGTGCTTCAGGCCGTCGGCGCCCATCATGCGGATGTACATCCAGCTAATGGGCAGCACGGCCGCGTTGCCCAACGGGGCCGCGCTGACCGCGCCCACGGCGCTGGTCGATGCGGGCGCACCGCAGACGCCGCCCGGCTCGGCGCCGCGGCCGTGACCCGGCAGGAAGGGCACGAGGTCTTCGACCACACAGACCGGACCGACGCCCGGGCCGCCACCGCCGTGCGGGATGCAGAAGGTCTTGTGCAGGTTCAGGTGGCTCACGTCGCCGCCGAACTCGCCCGGCGCCGCCACGCCGACCAGCGCGTTCATGTTGGCGCCGTCCACGTACACGCGGCCACCGTGCTGGTGCACCAGGGCGCAGAGTTCCTTGACCGTGGTCTCGAACACGCCGTGGGTCGAGGGGTAGGTGATCATCACCGCCGCCAGATTCACGCTGTGCTGCTCGCACTTGGCCTTCAGGTCGGCCATGTCCACGTTGCCGTTCTCGTCGCACTTGGTCACCACCACCTGCAGGCCCACCATCTGGGCGCTGGCCGGGTTGGTGCCGTGGGCCGACGAGGGGATCAGGCAGATGTTGCGGTGGCTCTCGCCGCGCGAGGCGTGCCAGCCCTGGATGGCCAGCAGGCCGGCGTATTCGCCCTGCGAACCGGCGTTGGGCTGCAGGCTGATGCCGGCATAGCCCGTGGCCTGGCAGAGCCAGGCGCGCAGCTGCTCGTCCAGCTCCTGGTAACCCTGCAGCTGATCGACTGGGGCGAAGGGGTGCACGCCCGCAAACTCCGGCCAGGTGATGGGGATCATCTCGCTGGTGGCGTTGAGCTTCATGGTGCAGGAGCCCAGCGGGATCATGCTGCGGTCCAGCGCCAGGTCCTTGTCGGACAGCGCGCGGATGTAGCGCAGCATGCCGGTTTCGCTGTGGTGGCTGTCGAACACCGGGTGCGTGAGGTAGGCGCTGGTGCGGCGCAGTTCGGCCGGGATCAGCGGCTCCACGCCCTTCTCGAAGGCGTCGAACGAGGGCAAGGCTTGGCCGTCGGCGGCGAAGGCCGACCACAGCAGGGCGATGTCCTCGCGCGTGGTGGTTTCGTCCAGCGACATGCTGACGTACTGGCCCCAGGACAGGCGCAGGTTGGCGCCTTTGGACAGGGCCTTGGCGACGATGGCTTTCGCCTGGGCAGCGTCGGCGGCCTTGACGGTCAGCGTGTCGAAGGCCGATTCGCTGGTCAGCGTGTGGCCCAGCTGCTGCAGGCCGGCGGCCAGCACGGCGGTGTAGGCGGCCACGCGCTGGGCGATGCGCTTGAGGCCCTGCGGACCGTGGTAGACCGCGTACATGCTGGCGACGACGGCCGGCAGCACCTGCGCCGTGCAGATGTTGGAGGTGGCCTTCTCACGGCGGATGTGCTGCTCGCGCGTCTGTAGCGCCAGCCGGTAGGCCGGGTTGCCGTGCGCGTCCACGCTCACGCCCACCAGGCGGCCGGGCAGCGAGCGCTTGTACTCGTCGCGGCAGGCCATGTAGGCGGCGTGCGGGCCGCCCGCACCCATGGGCATACCGAAGCGCTGGGTGGTGCCGACCACGATGTCGGCGTCGAACTCGCCCGGCGGCACCAGCAGGGTCAGCGCCAGCAGGTCGGCCGCCACGATGAAGGCGGCCTGCTTGCCGTGCACCGTCTGCACGTCGGCGCGCAGGTCGTCGATGCGGCCGCTGGTGGACGGGTACTGCGCCAGCACGGCGAAGTAGTCGTCGCCCTTCAGCGCCTCTGTCCACTCGGTGGCGGAGTTCGCCAGCTTCACGGTCAGGCCCAGCGGCCTGGCGCGGGTCTGGATCACCTCGATGGTCTGCGGGTGCGCGTCACCGGCCACCACGATGGTGTGGCCCTTGGCCTTGACCGAGCGCTTGGCCAGGGTCATGGCTTCGGCGGCGGCGGTGGCCTCGTCCAGCATGGACGCGTTGGCGATCGCCATGCCGGTCAGGTCGGTGACCATGGTCTGGAAGTTGACCAGCGCCTCCATGCGGCCCTGCGAGATCTCGGCCTGGTAAGGCGTGTAGGCGGTGTACCAGGCGGGGTTTTCGAGGATGTTGCGCAGGATGACGCCCGGCGTGTGGGTGCCGTAGTAGCCCTGTCCGATGAAGCTCTTGAAGACCTTGTTCTTGGCAGCGATGGCCTTGAGTTCGGCCAGCGCTGCGGCCTCGGTGGCGGCGGGCGGCAGGTCCATGCCGGTGCTGCGCGCAATGCTGCGCGGCACGATGGAGTCGATCAGCGCGCGGCGCGAGGCCTCGCCGATGACCGACAGCATGTGGGCTTCATCGGCTTCGCTGATGCCGATGTGGCGGGCGATGAACTCGCTGGCGTTTTCGAGTTCACCCAGGGGTTTGACGGACGGCATCAGCATGGCGCGGCTCTCGGCAGGTCGGGTCGTGACAATCAGGCGTTCTTGGTGAACGATTCGTAGGCGGTGGCGTCCAGCAGGGCGTCGACTTGCGAGGCGTCGCTGAGCTTGACCTTGAAGAACCAGCCGGCACCCAGCGGGTCGCTGTTGGCCAGGGACGGGTCGGCGCGCAGGGCCTCGTTCACCTCGGTGACTTCGCCGCTGACGGGCATGTACACGTCGGCCGCGGCTTTCACGGACTCGACCACGCCGGCCACGTCCTTCTGGGCGAAGGTCTTGCCCACTTCGGGCAGGTCGACGAACACCACGTCGCCCAGCGCGTCCTGCGCGTGGTGGGTGATGCCGACGGTGGCGACGCCGCCGTCAACGGTGATCCATTCGTGGTCTTCGGTGTACTTGGTGGTCATGGTGGCTCCGGTGAAAAGGTTGAAAAGGGCTGAATCAGCCGCGGAAGTATCGGTTGGGAACGAAGGGCATGGGCGCGACCTCCATCGGCACGGCCTTGCCGCGCACCAGGGCGTTCACGCGTGTGCCGGCGGTGGCGAACTCTGGGGTGACGTAGCCCATGGCGACCGGCTTGTCGGCGCTGGGGCCGAGCAGGCCGCTGGTGACTTCGCCGATCCTGGCGCCGTCCAGGCTCTGCAGCTCGACGTGCTCGCGCACCGGCACGCGCTCCAGCGCGACCAGGCCCACGCGCTTGCGCGTCAGGGGCCGGGTGCCGTCCAGCTGGGCCAGCACCACATCGGCGCCGGGGAAGCCACCGGCGCGTTCGCCACCGGTGCGGCGCACCTTCTGCATGGCCCAGTTCAGCGCGGCCTCGACCGGCGTGGTGGTGGTGTCGATGTCGTTGCCGTAGAGGCACAGGCCGGCTTCCAGGCGCAGCGAATTGCGCGCGCCCAGGCCGATGGGTTTGACTTCGGGCTGCGCGAGCAGGGCGCGGGCGAAGGCGTCGGCGCTGGCGGCGGGCATCGAGATCTCGAAGCCGTCTTCGCCGGTGTAGCCGCTGCGGGTCACATAGAGGTCGGCGCCGTTCCAGGTGA
The DNA here is from genome assembly GCF_002025745.1 of Hydrogenophaga sp. H7. NCBI lineage: Bacteria > Pseudomonadati > Pseudomonadota > Betaproteobacteria > Burkholderiales > Comamonadaceae > Hydrogenophaga > Hydrogenophaga sp. H7. Next base: position 46,835 of record NZ_MCIC01000019.1, read on the forward strand.
ACGCATGGCCGGTCATGAACACCAGGTTCTCGACGCCGGGCAGCAGACGCTGCAGCGCGCTGACCGCCAGCGGTCCCTGCAGCGCGAGCAGGGCGCGGTCGAACTGCGGGGTGACGGTGCAGCGGCCGCCGATGCGGGCCTGGATGTGGGCCAGGTCGCCGTGCTTGCAGGCGCCGTTGACGATCACGTAGAGGTGGTCGCCGCGGTTGACGAACATCAGGTCGTCGATGATGCCGCCCGCGTCGTTGAGCAGCAGGCCGTAGCGCTGCTTGTTCACACCCAGGCCGATCACGTCCACCGGCATCAGCGATTCAAAAGCGGCTGCGGCGTCCGGGCCGGACAGCAGCAACTGGCCCATGTGGGACACATCGAACAGGCCGGCCGAGCGGCGCGTGTGGTGGTGTTCGGCCATCAGGCCTTCGGGGTACTGCACCGGCATTGAATAGCCGGCGAAGGGCACCATGCGCGCACCGAGTTCGATGTGCAGGGCGTTCAGCGGGGTCTGGAGCAGGGCGGAGGATTCGGCAGGAGCGGACACGGGCGGACCTCGGTGGTGGGGGCAGATGCCATGGCACGGGGCCACGGCGACGACACGGTGCATCCGTGTGCTGCCCCCTCTGTCCGCTTTACCTGAGAGATTCGCGCGGGCGATGCCGCACTTGCTCCTTCGGTGGATGGCCGCCAGGGCCACCTCTCTCCAGTGGGGGACACCGGCCTTGCGGCTGGTGGTCATCAGTCCTTTTGCCTGAGCGTTCAGGGCCGTTGCAACGACCGCCTGCGCCTTCGGCGGCTCCACGGGGGAGCGCTCTCCTGATCGCGCGAGTTTAACGGAATCGACCGCCCGGGCGGTCATTGTCCGGGCTCAGATGCTGTTTTCCAGCAGGCCGGCCGGCAGCAGTTTGGCCAGGCGCTCGCTGATGCCGTCCGCGCGTTCGCTGCCCGCCAGGGCCTCCACGTCGGCGATCAGGTCACGGCCCACGGCCAGCATGGCCTCGGGGTCGCGCGCCTCGCGCAGGGCGTCCCGGTAGCGGTTGGCCAGTGCCTTGTCGCGTGGCGCGAACAGTCGCTCGCTCAGGTCGAACAGGAACATGCGCGCGGAGGCCAGCGAGCGGGTGCCGGCGAACTGCTCGCCGTGCGACGCGGGTGTCTGGGGCTGCGGTGGCGACTCCGGCGCGGGCGACAGGCCGGCGCCGGACGCCTGCCGCACCAGATAGCCCTGGGCCAGCAGCAGGTCGATCAGGCGGCGGCCATCGCCCTGGAACAGCCCGGCCATTTTCGATTCGCTCTGCTGGCCATCGGCCACCAGCAGCAGGGCGCGCTCCCGCTGTCCCAGGCTGCGGTGGCCCGGGCGCAGTTCAAGGCGACCTTTTTCGGTCTTGATCAGCATGGTTCACTCCAACGACAAGCGGGCACTGTGCCGCTGTTTCATGTCGTTGTCGTGAAACGCCTGCAGGATGAGGGGGGTCAGCCGACCATCCGCTCGGGGCCGGGGGGATGCTGCCGGCGCCGCCAGCGCAGCCACAGCGTGCGCACCACCAGCACCAGCGCCAGCAGCATCATCGGATGGGCCGGTGACGAGTAGCGCGGGATGTTGTGGCTGAGGAAGGCGTAGAACACCAGCAGGCCCACGGGCAGCACGGTCACCGCGACCCACTGCGCGTGCCGCCGGAACAGGCCGTAGCAGAACACGCCGAACAGGGCCACGCCAGCGAACAGGTTGAGCAGCTCGCCGATGGCGTCCTGCGTCGCGATGGACACCAGCGGCACCTCGACCTTCTTGAAGCTCCAGAAACCGTGCCAGAAGAAGGCGGCCGTCATGGCCACATGGCGCCAGGGGCGCTCCTTGAGCATGGCCATGGCCTCGCGCTTCATCTCGTCGCCGACGGCCTGGTCGGGGAAGGGGTGGCCCTGGTCGCGCTTGCGGAACACCCGCTGGTTGTATTGCGCCGCCAGGTTGTAGTGGAAGCTGATGGCTTGTTCTGGAGTGCCTGCATAGGCGGCGCGGCGGTCGGACTCCCAGAAGGTGGAGAGGTGGCGGTTGATGCGCTGCCAGCGGCCGCCGCGCTCGAAGTCGCCCGGCCTCTCACCCAGGTGGGTGCCGGCCACGGCGCGCCGGTACAGCGTGGGGCTGTGGTCGTAGACCAGGCCGAGCACCTCTTCGTTGCTCATGTTGTTCATGTGGGCACGGCCCCAGAGGATCAGGCCGCCGCGCTCGTTGATGCGGAAGTTGTCGAAGTGCACGTAGTTGCGCGCCAGCCAGGGCGAGAGGGTGAGCAGAAACGCGAACCCCATCACCAGCCCCCACACGATCACCTGCGAGAAGGCAAACCGGTCGGGACGCCGGGCGATCAGCAGGGCCGCCATCAGCAGCGGCACGGCAACGACCCCGATGTAGGCGAACGCGGCCTTGCCCAGGGCCAGCAGACCCATCAGCATGCCCGACCCGAAGAACCAGCCCAGCGACTGCTGCTGCACCGCCCGCAGCAGTCCGTAGGTGCCCCAGATCATGAGCGTGGCGGTGGACAGCTCGGTGTAGAGGGTGTCGATGTAGGTGCCGCCGTGGAAGAAGATCTGGAAGCTCAGGCCGGTGGCCACGGCACCCGCCAGGTTGCTGCCGCCCAGCCGCCGCGCCAGCGCCCAGATGCCCGCGAGGCCAAGGAACACCCACAGCAGGTTGCTCAGCTTGATGGTGCGCGTGAGGTCGCCGGAGCGGAAGTCGGCCATGGGCCGGTCCACAGCGTCCGGCACGGCCAGCTTCAGGTGCAGCGCCACCACCAGCGGGTCCAGAGGCTCGCGGAAGTTGGTGGGCCGGGGGTTGGGGCTGCTGTTGTTGTCCAGCGAAAAGGTGCCGTGCTTGAACAGGTTCACGGCCATCAGCATGTTCTGGATGCCGTCGCCGACGATCGGGTCGCTGGAAATGCGGTCCGAGGCCTTCCAGGTCAGACCCAGGCAGACCACCAGCGGGAGCAGCCAGCCGCGGGCCACTGTCTGCCACAGGGCCTGGTGCCACCGCGGGCGCTCGCGGCGCATCCAGCCCAGGGCCAGTTCCGCGGCCAGCCACACCAGGCCGGCGACCAAGGCTGAACCCAGCGCCACGGGCCAGATCTGGCGCGTAGGCGGGCTGATGACCTGCTTGGGCAGCCGGTACACGAAGTGGGGGTCGGCGCCGGTGGCCTGGAAGCGGACCATCTCGGGCTCCACCGCCACCACCTCCAGGCCGTGCATTGTCTGGATGGCCTCGCGCAGGGTGGGGCCCTGCAGGGTGAGCAGGCCCCATCGGCTTCTGAGTTCCAGCGCGCCGAAGTCCACCCGGCCGGGCATGGTGGTCGGGTCCATGCGGACCTGGGTCACCTTGCGCAGCGTGTTGACATTGATCGTGTGCCGCTGCCATTCGCCCGCCCGCGTCGAGCGGGTGTAGTTCAACCGCTCGCTGAAGTTGCCGAGGTCGTCGGCCAGGTAGAGCTGGTAGGGGCCGGGGCGCTCGACCCGCAGGTCAAAGACGATCTGGAGATCGCGGCTGAGCCGGGCCTGCAGGAAGACCAGGAGGATGGCAAGAAAGGCGACGGCCAGCGACCGGAGGGCCACTTTGCGCGGGGATTGACCTGTTGGCTCGCTGGTGAGCGCCTGATGCATGCAAGACCACCCGTTTTGTTTGTTGTGTCCCCTGGCGGTGCCTGCCGGCCCGGTCCGGGATCTGCTCTGGCGCCCTTCGGAGCGTGGGGTCTGCCGAGGAGATACAAAACTTAAGGATGATAAGTTGGGTCACTTAAGCGACGTTTACGAACCCTGGGGCCTGGGCACCCCGGAAGGGGGAGATGTTGCGCTGCAGAAACAGGCGATGCGCCGGGCGCAGTGCACGCGCCCGGCGGTCACACAAACTGGCTGCTGGGCTCGTCCCAGGTCACCCGGCGCCGGGCGCGGTGGGCCGAGGCCTCGATGCGCCGCGCGTTGGGTTCGTCGGTCTGCGCGATCCAGGCCAGCGCCTGCTCGCGCGTGCGGCCGAACTGCACGTGGCGCGCGGCCAGCCGCTCCAGCCGCAAATCCGCAGGTACGTCGAGGTACCAGACCTCGTCGAGCAGGTCGGCGACGGGTGCCCAGGCCGGGTCGTCGTCCAGCAGCAGGTAGTTGCCTTCGGTGATGACCAGTGGTGTGGCCGCAAAGACGGGCAGGGCGCCGGCCACAGGTTCTTCGATCTCGCGCCGGAAATCGGGCGCGTACACCGTCTCGTCGGCGACCTGCTGGCGCAAGCGACGCAGCAGGGCGGCGTAGCCGGCGGCGTCGAAGGTGTCCGGCGCGCCCTTGCGCTGCGCGCGGCCCAGCCGTTCCAGTTCGATCTGCGCCAGGTGGTAGCCGTCCATGGGCACGGCCTGGGCGCGCTCGCCCAGCGCCTGCGCCATCAGCGCCGCCAGGGTGGACTTGCCCGCGCCAGGCGGGCCGACCACGCCCAGCAGCCGGCGGGGGCCAGCGGCCAGGGCATGAAGTTGCTCGATCAGGTCGGGGTGCAGTCGGGGAGCGGTCATGGCGCGCCAATGTAGCGCAGCCGGCTCAGGTCTGCGGGACGGTCTGAGGGGCGGTCTGCGGAGAGGTCAGCACCCGGGTCCGCGCCTGATGCAGGTGTTCGCGCAGCGTGTACCAGCGGTCGGCGTAGCGGTCGGGCAGTTCCATCTTGTCGACCTGCTGCTCCAGCACCACGAGGCGGCGCGCCGCGGCGCGCAGCCGGGCCGGGTCGGGGCGCCTGGAGAGGTCTTCCTCCAGGAACTTGAGTTCGCCGTAGAAATGCAGGATGGCGGCATCGACGCGCCAGTCGATGTAGCGGGGTGCCCGCAGCAGCAGCATGGTGCCCGCCAGGCCCACGGGCAGCAGCGCGTAGAGCACCAGTTCGGCCCATTGTGCGATGCCGTAGGGCAGGATGGTTTCCATCCAGGGGCGCCCACCGCGCAGCGCCTTTCGGGCCACCGGGGACACCGGGTAGTTGCTGCCGATGGCGGTGGGGTAGATTCCCTGGCCTTCCAGGAAACCGGACATCACGTGCAGCTCGCCGGCCACGTCCACCAGCGCGCGCTGCAGCGCGGGGTGCAGGTCCTCGCGCACCATCAGATGGGTCTGCGTGACCATGGTGGGCAGGTCGGCCGCCGGCAGGTTGGCGCGCAGTTCGATCGAGCCCTGGGGCATGACCAGGGCGCGCAGCCGGGGCTCGCGCGAGGCCAGCTGCCCGGCACGTTCCACGCCCAGCAGGCGCACGCCGTCCAGCCGCGCCAGGGTGGCCGCGGTCTGCGAGTCGCCGGTCGCCACGTGCACCACGGCGTCCACCCGACCGGTGGTGATGGCGTCGATCGCGCTGTCGCCGACGTCGTCCGTGAACGCCACCTCGTCCTTGGCCAGCCCGGCGTGGCGCAGCAGCAGGTCGGCCGCGATGCGGTTGGACGAGCCTTCGACCGAGGCCGCCACGCGCCCGCCCCGCAGCTGGTCCAGGTGGTCGATGCCCTCGCGCGCAAACACCCACACGATTTCGTGACCCACCACGGCCAGAGCCTGCACCGCGGGGCCCTTGGGCGCGTACAGGCCCTGGGCGAAGGTGACATCGATGCGGCGCCCGCCCGCGGCCATGCGGTCCAGCGCCTCCTGGGGCCGGTCGTGGGCGACGATGTCGGCCTGGATGCCGAGGTTCTCCAGCCGGGTCGCGTAGTTGCGGGCCAGCTCCAGGTAGCTGCTCTGCCCGGGGCCGGTGCCGATGACCACGCGCTGGGGCGGCAGTGGCTTCCAGACCCACAGGATGGTCACGACCGCCGCGCACAGCAGGAGCAGCAGCGGCAGGTAGATGAGAAACCAGCGGCGCTGGTAGAGCAGCAGGATCTTCATCGCCCGCGGTACTCCCGGATCCGGTGCCGCACGAAGTTCACGTGCTGGCGCAGGGTGTAGCAGCGCTGCGCCAGTTCCGGTGGCAGCCCCTCGCCGACGATGGCCATCTCCATGCCGTTGAGCCGGCCGTGGATGCGGCTGAGGTCCATGCCACCCAGGTTGACGGCGTTGTTCGCGAGATCGTTCTCGATGAACCGCAGCTCGCCGTACCAGCGGGTGACCCGGTTCTCCAGCCGCCAGCGCACCCAGGCCGGCACCAGCCGCGCGAGCACCAGCGCCAGCAGCAGCATGGGCACGCCGATCACCAGCAGGCGCTGCAGCACCTGCGCCCACCAGAAGGGCAGCAGTGCCTCCAGGCCGCCCAGGCCCTGGGACAGCACCCGGCGCGCTTCGGGTGCCGAGGGGAAGTCGCTGAAGCGCAGGGCCGGGAACTCACCTGCGCGATGGAACGCATCCGCGCCGCCGTGCACCTCCATCGCCACTGCGGCCGCGAGACGCTTGAGGGCGGGATCGAGGTCCTGGCGCACCAGCAGGTGCGTCGGTGTGGTCAGCACCGGGGTGTCGCCCGGTGGTTGTCCGGCGCCGAGCGTGTCTTCGGGCAGCAGCCGGTTTTCCAGGTAGTTGTTGCGCTCCGAGATGGCCGCTGTGCGGCGAAGCGACGCCAGGTGAACGCCCCGCGCGGACAGCAGGGCGCCGATGCCGGGCGCACTCGGTGCAGCCACCATGAACACCGCATCCACCTCGTGCCGCAGCAAGGCATCGCGCGCGGCCACACCGCTGTGCGCGGTCATCGCCACCTGGCCCAGGTCGACTTGCATCTGTTTCAGCAGGCGCTGAAGCATGGCCCGGTGTCCGCTGCCATCGGGGCCGGCGGCCACCCGTTTGCCCACCAGGTCAAGCAGGGAGGTCATCGGCTGTTCGCGACTGAACAGCCACAGCACCTCGATGTCCACACTGCCCAGGGTCTGGACATCGGCCGCGCTGCGGGCCGCGCCAGCGGCCGACGACCAGCCAAATCCGCCTTGCACCAGGGCCAGGTCGGTCTGGGGGGGCTGCGCCTGCAGGCGCTGCAGGTTGGTGGCAGAACCCTCGGACGAGTGGATTTCCAGCGAAATGCCGTGGCGGGAAAAGGCCTCGGCGTAGCGCATGGCATGGCGCTGGTAGGCACCGTCCGCCTGGCCGCTGCTGATCGTCAGCTGGGTGGGCGGCATCGGGTACAGCCACCGCCAGGCCGCCGCAGCCATGACCACCACGGCCAGCACGATCGGCAGGCGGATCAGCAGCCAGCGGTGGCGGTAGAGGTGGGCGTAGGTCATGGTGGACAAAAGCCAAGGCGAGGATACGGGTTCTGTATCCTTTTGCAACCAAGCGCGGGCACAAAAAAGCCGCCCGGGAGGGCGGCTGGTGTCAGGAAGCCACAGGGCTCACATGCCGGCGTAGTTCGGACCGCCCCCGCCTTCGGGCGTGACCCAGACGATGTTCTGCGTCGGGTCCTTGATGTCGCAGGTCTTGCAGTGCACGCAGTTCTGCGCGTTGATGACCAGCTGGTCCTGCCCGTCCTTCTCGACGAACTCGTACACGCCGGCCGGGCAGTAGCGGCTCTCGGGGCCGGCGTACTTCGCCAGGTTGATCTTCACCGGCACGCCGGCGTCCTTGAGCGTCAGGTGCGCCGGTTGCTGCTCCTCGTGGTTCGTGTTGCTGACGAACACGCTGGAGAGGCGGTCGAAGGTGATCACGCCATCGGGCTTCGGATACGCGATCTTGGGCATCTCGGCCGCCGGGCGCAGCTTGGTGTGGTCCTTGACGGTGTTGTGCAGCGTCCAGGGCGGCACGCTCACACCCACCTTGGGCAGGAACCAGTGCTCGACCCCGGTCATGAGCTTGCCCATGAGCGGGCTCTTCTTGAACCAGTTCTTGAAGTTGCGGTAGGTCCAGAGCTCTTCGTGCAGCCAGCTGGCCTTGAAGCCGGTCTCGAACGCGGTCAGCTCGTCCGACTGGCGGCCGGCGGCCACGGCCTCGAACGCGGCCTCGGCGCACAGCATGCCGCTCTTGATGGCCGCGTGGCTGCCCTTGATGCGGGCGGCATTCAGGAAGCCGGCGTCGCAGCCGACCAGCGCACCGCCCGGGAACACGGTCTTGGGCAGGGCCTGCGGCGTGCCGTTGTTCAGCGCACGCGCGCCGTAGCCCAGGCGCTTGCCGCCTTCGATGTGCGCCTTGATGCTGGGGTGGGTCTTCCAGCGCTGCATCTCCTCGAACGGAGAGAGCCAGGGGTTCTGGTAGTCCAGGCCGATCACATAGCCGAGCGTGACCTTGTTGCCTTCGAGGTGATAGAGGAAACCGCCGCCGAAGGCGTCGTCGTTCAGCGGCCAGCCAGCGGTGTGCACCACCAGGCCGGGCTTGGCCTTGTCGGCCGGCACTTCCCACAGTTCCTTGATGCCGATGGCAAACGTTTGAGCGTCCTTGCCTTCGTCCAGCTTGTATTTGGCGATCAGCTGCTTGCCCAGATGGCCGCGCGCGCCTTCGGCGAACACGGTGTACTTCGCGTGCAGCTCCATGCCGATCTGGAAGCTGTCCATGGGCTCGCCGTCCTTGCCCACACCGAGGTTGCCGGTGGCCACGCCCTTGACCGAACCGTCGTCGTTGTAGAGCACCTCGGCCGCGGCGAAGCCGGGGAAGATCTCCACGCCCAGGGCTTCGGCCTGCTCGCCGAGCCACTTGGTGACCGCGCCCAGGCTGATCACGTAGCAGCCCTCGTTGTGGAAGTTGCGCGGCATCAGCCAGTCGGGCGTGCGCTGCGCGCCGGTTTCGGACAGCACCAGCAGGTCGTCGCCGGTGACGGGCTGGTTCAGCGGGGCGCCCAGTTCCTTCCAGTTCGGGAACAGTTCGGTGATGGCCCTGGGGTCCATCACGGCGCCCGAGAGGATGTGGGCGCCGGGCTCCGAGCCTTTCTCGAGCACGCAGACGTTGACCTCGCTGCCTTTTTCGGTGGCCAGCTGCTTGAGGCGGATGGCGGTGGCCAGGCCAGCGGGCCCTCCGCCGACGATCACCACGTCGTATTCCATGGCTTCGCGCGGGCCGAACTGGGCAAGGATTTCTTCAGAGGTCATGGGGGGTCTCGCGGATAATGGTTTTGTACTTTTGCCGCCACCTGGCGCGGCGTCTGTCGTCGGGCGGACAGCATTCTATTGCTGCGGCGCCAGAAAATCGAACGATCGTGCTAATTTGCACCTGCCCGGAGATTATCCCGTGACCTACCAGATCGACCTTTCGGGCCGCGTGGCCCTCATCACCGGCGCTTCCGGCGGCCTGGGCGAACAGTTCGCCAAGACCCTCGCCAAGGCCGGTGCCGCCGTCGTGCTGGCCAGCCGCCGCACCGACCGCCTCATGGCCCTGCGCGCGCACATCGAGGCCGAGGGAGGCGATGCGCATGTGGTGGCGCTGGACGTGACCGACACCGCCTCGATCAGGGCGGCCGTGGCCCACGCCGAGACCGAGGTCGGCCCGATCGACATCCTGGTGAACAACTCGGGCGTGAGCACCACGCAGCGCCTGCAGGATGTGGCCGAAGAGGACTACGACTACGTCTTCAACACCAACACCAAGGGCGCCTTCTTCGTCGCCCAGGAAGTGGCCAAACGCATGCTGGCGCGCGCCAAGGGCGCGGCGCCCGGCACCTTCGTCGGTGGCCGCATCATCAACATCGCGTCGATGGCGGGGCTCAAGGTGCTGCCGCAGATCGGCGTGTACTGCATGAGCAAGGCCGCCGTGGTGCAGATGACCAAGGCCATGGCCGTGGAGTGGGGCAAGTTCGGCATCAACGTGAACGCCATCTGCCCGGGCTACATCGACACCGAGATCAACCACCACCACTGGCAGACCGAACAGGGCCAGAAGCTGATCGGCATGCTGCCGCGCAAGCGCGTGGGTCAGCCGGCCGATCTGGATGCGGTGCTGGTCATGCTGGCGTCTAACGAGAGCCACTTTGTGAACGGTGCAGTGATTGCGGCAGATGACGGCTTCGGTGTCTGATCGTGCGCCGGCGGGCCTGCCGCCCGGCATGGCGGCGGGCATCGCCGCCGGGCTGGGAGCAGGGGCGTTCTGGGGCACGACCTTTGTGGCGCCGCTGGTGGCGCCCGGGTTTTCTTCTGTGGACTACACGGCGGGACGCTTCATCGCCTGCGGCCTGTTCTCGCTGGCCTGGATGTTGTGGCAGACGCTGCGCATGCCATCAGGACAGCGCGCCGGGCAGTGGCCCGATGCGGCCCAGGCCGGCGCAGCGCTGTGGCTCAGCGTGCTGGGCTACACCGGCTACTACCTGCTGCTGGTCTACGGCATTGCCGACGCCGGCGCGGCGCTGCCGGCACTGATCATCGGCACGCTGCCGGTCTGGATGATGCTGCTGGGCAAACCCGCGCACCTGCGCTGGGCGGCGCTGCTGCCAGGGCTGCTGCTCACGGCGGCCGGCATGGTGCTGATGATGGACGCCACCTCGGAAGAAGTGAACGCCTCCGGCGCTGGCAACTTCTGGCGCGGCGTGCTGCTGGCCGCAGGCGCCATGCTCAGCTGGCTGGCCTTCGGCATGCTCAATGCCCGCTGGATCCGCCGCCACCCCGGGGTGAAGTCCACCGCCTGGGCCAACTGGCTGGGTCTGGCCGCCGGGCTCGGCGGGCTGTTGCTGTGGCTGGGCTGGGGCACCGGCTGGGCCGAAGTGACCGGCCGGCCTGGCTTCGGCCGGTTCGTGTTCGTGTGCGCCTTCACCGGCATCGGTTCGGCCTGGATCGCTTCGGTGATGTGGAACGTCGCCAGCCGCCGGCTGAGCACCAGCCTGGCCGGCCAGCTGGTGGTGAGCGAGACCGTGTTTGCGCTGATCTACGCCTTCGCCTGGAGCGGCGACTGGCCGGCCACCGCGCAGCTGCTGGCCTGCGTGCTGTTCGTGGCCGGCATCCTGGCCTCCATCCGCGCCCACCGCTGAACATGACAAGGACAACCCATGAAACTCGAACTGCCTGCCGAGAAACGCCTGGTGCATGAAATCGTGGTGCCTATCCGCTGGGGCGACATGGACGCCATGGGGCACGTCAACAACACGATCTATTTCCGCTACATGGAGATTGCGCGGCTGGACTGGTTCTTTGGCCTGGGCCTGCCGGCCGACCCGCAGGGCGAGGGGCCGGTGATCGTCAACGCCTTCTGCAACTTCATCCGGCAGTTCGAGTTCCCGGGCGACGTGCTGGTGCGCACCTATGTCGGCACGATGGGCAGAACCTCGTTCGACACTTTCCACGAGATGCTGCGCACCGACGACCCGGCCACGGTCTGCGCCAATGGCGGTGCGACGGTGGTGTGGGTGGACTTCCCCAGGCAGAAGTCGGTGCCCATGTCCGACCAAGCCCGCGCCCTGATCGAAGGCGCCGGCCACCCGCCGCTGCTGGGGCGCTGAAGACGGCGGTCCGGCGCCGGGCCGCCCCAAGCCGGATCAGCCCCCGTGGGGGGCAGCGACCCGCGCAGCGGCGGAGCGTGGGGGCACTATTTCTGCTTTGGCGTGCGCCCCATCAGATAGAACTCGGGGTTGGGCATCATGCCGCTGAAGCTGGCCATGCGGTTGGACAGGCCGAAGAAGGCGGTGATGGCGGCGATGTCCCAGGCGTCCTCATCACTGAAACCGTGGGCGGCCAGAGCCTTGAAATCAGCGTCGTCGATCTCGTGCGAGGCCAGGCAGACCTTCATCGCGAAGTCGAGCATGGCGCGCTGGCGCGGCGGAATGTCGGCCTTGCGATGGTTCACCGCCACCTGGTCGGCCACCAGGGGCTTTTTCTCGTAGATGCGTAGGATGGCGCCGTGCGCCACCACGCAGTACAGACAATGGTTGGCGGCGCTGGTGGCAGTGACGATCATCTCCCGGTCGCCCTTGGTGAGCCCGGAGCTGCGTCCCACCGACTCGGGCACCATCAGTGCGTCGTGGTAGGCGAAGAAGGCGCGCCACTCGGCCGGACGGCGGGCCAGGGCCAGGAACACGTTGGGCACGAAGCCTGCTTTCTCCTGCACCTCCAGTATCTTGGCTTTGAGGTCGTCGGGCAGGCTGTTCAGGTCGGGCAGGGGGTAGCGGTCGCTCATGTTTGTCTCCGGTCAGGTTCTGGGCAAAAGGCCAGCTTATCCTCGCGCCTTGAACCGACTCTGACACCTGGGGAACAAATCATGCAAGACGAGCAGTACCACCGAGGCCTCCAGACCCGCCGCGAGGTGATGGGCGACGACTTCGTCGACCGCGCGCTGGCGGGCGCCACGCCCTTCACCCAGCCGATCCAGGACCACATCTCGCGCGCCGCCTGGGGCGATGTCTGGCAGCGGCCCGGCCTAGACCGCAAGACCCGCAGCCTGATCACCGTGGCCATGCTGACCGCACTGGGCAAGCAGCACGAGCTCAAGGGCCATGTGCGCGGCGCGCTGAACAACGGGGCCACGCCGGCAGAGATCCAGGAGGTCCTGCTGCACGCCGCCGTCTACTGCGGCATTCCCACGGCGGTGGAGGCCTTCCGCACAGCGGCCGAGGTGGTCCCGGTGGACGGTCTGTGATGCCTGGCGGCTCAAAAAATCAAACAAATGTCAATTCTTTAAACGTTGTTCAATCAAAAGGAGTTTGTCATGACCTCAAGTCGCCGTTCATGGATGCTGCGCACGTTCGCTGCAATTGCCACTTCATCGGCCCTGCTGTCGCCGTTCACGGCACACGCACAGGCGCCAACCACCCGAATCCTGGTCGGTTTTCCGGCGGGTGGTGGCACCGACGCCATCGCCCGCATCCTGGCCGAGCGCCTGCAGGCCGAGCTGGGCAGCAGCGTGGTGGTGGACAACAAGGCCGGCGCGGGCGGCCAGCTGGCGGCGCAGGCGCTCAAGGCGGCCGCGCCCGATGGCCACACCCTGTTCCTGAGCCACGACCACAGCGTGTCCATCCTGCCGCTGACGATGAAGAATCCGGGCTTCGACCCGGCCAAGGACTTCGTGCCGGTGGCCGGTTTCGCCACCTTCGTCAACGCGGTGGCGCTGTCGGGCGGCACGCCGGCGCGCGACTTCAAGGCCTGGATCGACGGCGTGAAGGCGGCCGGTGGCAAGGCGACCATGGGCATCCCGGCGCCCGCGTCCACGCCGCAGTTCGCGGTGCAGGTGATTGGCAAGCAGTTCGGGCTGGACCTGGTGGCGGCACCCTACCGTGGCAGCGCGCCCATGATGGCCGACATGCTGGGCAACACCATCCCGGCCGGCGTGGGCTCGGTGCCCGACTTCATCGAGAACCACAAGGCCGGCAAGCTGCGCGTGGCCGCCGTCATGGGCACCCAGCGCCAGGCCGCGCTGCCCGAGGTGCCGACCTTCACCGAGCTGGGCATCAAAGGCTTCGAGGAAGTGCCGTACTACGGTCTGTTCGCGCCCGTTGGCACGCCCAAGGCCGAACTTGACAAGCTGGCTGCCGCGCTGCAGAAGGTGATCGCGCAGGCCGACGTGAAGGACCGGCTGACCGCCATGGGCCTGACCGTGGGCTACATGAGCGGTGCCGAGCTCGGCAAGCGCGAGACGGCCTACCGCGAGGTGTGGGCGAGGATCATCAAGGACTCGGGCTACCAGCCCCAGTGAACTGTTGCGGGCTTCAGCTTCCCGCGATCAGTCGATGGACAAGATCGGGCGTGCTGTGCGCCTGGTATTTGCGCATCAGCCGCGCGCGGTGGATTTCCACCGTGCGGTGGCTGATGCCCAGCTGCTTGCCGATTTCCTTGCTGGTCAGGCCGTCCATCAGGCAGGCGGCCACCTCGCGCTCGCGCGGGGTCAGCGCAGCGCCCACCGGCCGGCGCGCGCTCAGGTCTTCAAAGGTCCAGATGCCGGCGGCGTGCGGGTCGGCCGGGTTCAGCGCGCGGCCGGTCACGTGGCACCAGAAGGTCTCGCCCTTGAAGCGGCCGTCCACCCGCTGCATGATGCGTTCGTCCGCGTAGGTGCCGCCGCGGCCCAGGATGGGAACGATGCGCGCGCCGGTGCGCTCGTACTCGTCGGCGCTGGGGTAGAGGATGAGGAAGCTCTGCCCCACGAGCTGTTCGCGCGTGGCGCCGAACATCTCGCACAGGGCCTGGTTGCAGTCCACCATGGTGCGCTGGCGCGAGAGTGCCAGGCCCACCGGGGCCAGGTCGAAGGCGAGGCGGTAGTCGATCTGGTCCATGGGTGTGTGCGGGTTGGTCCTTAGGTCAAACTACGTATGTGGATACGTAGTATCGTTCCGCCACCCGATTTCTCGATCCCTGTTTGTTCAACCACTGGAGTCTTTTCACGTGAACAAGATCTATCCCAGCGCGGCCGAAGCCCTCAAGGGCGTGGTGGCCGACGGCCAGCTGATAGCAGTCGGCGGCTTCGGCCTCTGCGGCATTCCCGAGGCCCTCATCGACGCCCTGCGCGATTCGGGCGTGAAGAACCTGACGGCGATCTCCAACAACGCCGGCGTGGACGACTTCGGTCTGGGCAAGCTGCTGCAAACGCGCCAGATCAAGAAGATGATCTCGTCCTACGTGGGCGAGAACAAGGAGTTCGAGCGCCAGTACCTGGCCGGCGAACTCGAACTGGAATTCACGCCCCAGGGCACGCTGGCCGAGAAGCTGCGCGCCGGCGGTGCCGGCATCCCGGCTTTCTTCACCAAGACCGGCGTCGGCACCATCGTGGCCGAGGGCAAGGAGCTGCGCGAGTTCAACGGCGAGACCTACGTGATGGAACACGCGCTGTTCCCCGAGGTGGCGCTGGTCAAGGCCGACGTGGCCGACCGCTCGGGCAACCTGCGCTTCAACCTGACGGCGCGCAACTTCAACCCGGCCGCGGCCATGGCCGGCAAGGTCTGCATCGTCGAGGTCGAGCGCATCGTCGCCACCGGCGAGATCGCTCCGGACGACGTGCACCTGCCCGGCATCTACGTGCACCGCATCGTGCACAACCCGACGCCCGAGAAGCGCATCGAGAAGCGCACCACCCGCGACCGCAAGTAAGGAGCACGAACATGGCATGGACCCAAGACCAGATGGCCGCACGTGCGGCCCAGGAACTGCAGGACGGTTTCTATGTGAACCTCGGCATCGGCATCCCGACGCTGGTGGCCAACCACGTGCCCGACCACGTCGAGGTGTGGCTGCAGAGCGAGAACGGCATGCTGGGCATCGGCCCCTTCCCCTATGAGGACGAGGTGGACGCCGACCTGATCAACGCCGGCAAGCAGACGGTGACCACCATCAAGGGTTCGTCGATCTTCGGCAGCCACGAGAGCTTCGCCATGATCCGCGGCGGCAAGATCAACCTGTCCATCCTGGGCGCCATGCAGGTCACCGGCACGGGCGACCTGGCCAACTGGATGATCCCCGGCAAGATGGTCAAGGGCATGGGCGGGGCCATGGACCTGGTGGCTGGCGTGCCGCGCGTGATCGTGCTGATGGAGCACGTGGCCAAGAAGAAGGACGGCAGCACCGACCTGAAGATCCTTCCCGAGTGCACCCTGCCGCTGACCGGCAAGGGCGTGGTCGACCGCATCATCACCGACCTGGGCGTGATGGACGTGACGCCCGAGGGTCTGAAGCTGGTGGAGCTGGCCGACGGCGTGACGCGCGAGGAGATCCAGAGCAAGACCGGCGTGCCGCTGATCTGATCCCCTGCTCGGCCCACAAAGCCAAAGGCCCCGCTGCTTGCGCAGCGGGGCCTTTGTCATTCTGGAGCGGGTGAAGGGAATCGAACCCTCGTATGAAGCTTGGGAAGCTGCCGTTCTACCATTGAACTACACCCGCAATGGGTGGCGATTGTAGCGGGGCCAGCCCGGGCCTCGATGGCCGACCGGGCATTTTGCCCGCCGCCGCCCGGGCGGCGTGCCCTGTGTGCCTTCGGCCGCCCACAATCCCTGCGTTCCTTCCTAGCATCGCGCCACTCCCAAGCCCGGGAGCCCACGACACGAAGGAGCCCTCATGCGCAGGTTTGTGACCACCGCCCTGTTTCTCACCGCTCTCGCGGCACCTTCGGCCTGGGCCGCCGACGGCACCTCCGGTGAACAACTGCTGCCCATGCCGCCGGAGCGGGTCTGGCGGGCGGTGCAGCAGGCGCTGGCCGACCGCGGCGCGGACCACGCCGAGGTGCTGGTGCTGGACGGCGCGCGCTACGAAGCCCGCCTGCGGCCGGAAGCCCTGGACGGGTCCGACCTTCACCTGGATGTGGACTGGGACACCCGCACCGGCGGCACGCGCCTGCGCTGGTCCGCCACGGCCGCCGGGGCGCAGGTCCAGGCTGCGGCGTGGGTGCAGCGGCTGGCCGAACGCGCGGGTGGGCTGCGCGCCAGCAATCAGCTCTGCCGCGGCCCCCACCCGACGGCCGAGGAGATCGAGGCGGCGCAGATCGAGATCCCCGCCAGTTGCGAGTACAGCACCGGCCATTTCTCCACCGCGCTGTTCGAACTGGAGAAATGCGGCGATTTCGACACCGCGCTCCAGATCATGGCCGACTGCGTGAAGCGGCGCCATGCGGGCGGGCTGATCCGCCTCTCGCAGTACTTCGACCTCGGCTACGGCGTGCCCAAGCGCCCCGAACGGGTGGTGGAGTTCCTGCGCCTGGCCATGGACAGCGACAACGAGGGCTATGCCCGGCTGGCCCGGCTGCACTACGCGACGGCGCTGCATTTCGGCCTGGGTGTGGCACCCGACCGAACAGCCGCACGCCGCCTGTTTGAAGACCTGGCCCGGGAAGGGCAGGCCGATGCGCAGGAGTTCCTGCGCCTGGGTCACCACGGCGCCTGGCTGCGACCCGACGGCCAGCGCTTCCGGGACACGCCCGCAGCCTCGCCGGCCGCCGCGGTGTCGCGCGACGACTCCGGCAACGACATGAGCTACGGCGCGTTCGTGAACAGCGACAAGCGCATCAAGTGCCTCTACGGCTACGCCGCAGACAAGACTGGCGACCACGCGGCGGCGGTGCGCATCTTCGAGGACTGCATCAGCCGCTGGAACGACCCGTACTCGATCATCTGGCTGGCGCATCTGCTGGAGAACGGTCATGGTGTGCCCAGGGACCTGGCGCGCGCGGCGCAACTGCTGCGCCAGGGCGCCGAGCACCCCGACACCTCGGGCTACGCAACGCTGGCGCGCTACCACTACGGCATGGTGCTGGCGCAGGGTCAGGGCGTGCCGGCCGACCCGGCGCAGGCGCGCCACTGGCTGCAGCGCGCAGCGCAGGAGGGCCTGGACGAGGCGCGCGAGGCCCTCGCCCGGCTGGAGGCCGGGCCCGACAATCGGGCCCATGCCCGCTGAGCACGCTTCTGTCCTGTTCCCCGTCCCCGGCTACCGCCTGCAGCGCCGCCTGGGCGCCTGGCTGCTGGCGGGGGCGGCGCTGCTGCTGCTGGCCTCGGGTGGCTGGAGCCTGTGGCGTGTGGCCTCGGCGGTCGACCCGCAGCTGCAGCGCCTGGCGCGGACCATCGAACGCCTGCGGCTGAACGAACTGGGAGCCGAGCCCGGCGTGTTCCAGGCCACGCTCGCGGGCGAGGAGCTGCAGAACCTGGTCGGGCTGGGCGAGCTGGTGCCGTTCTGCCTGACCGTGCGCAACATCCACGGCCTGGCGGTGGACCAGCGCTGCCTGGGCACGGCGGGGGCGCATCCCGGTGGGGTGGAGTCGCTGCTGCGGGCCACGGCCGGAGAAGAGGTGGGCGCGCTGCTGCCGCTGGTGCGCTACCCCGGCACCCGCGTCGGCGAACTGGCCCTGGCGCCGCACTGGCCGGCGCAATCGGCCCTGCTGTGGCAGCACTGGTGGCAGACCCTGGTGAGCGCGGCGGGCGTGCTGGCGGTGGCGGCACTGGCCTATCTGGCGGCGCGGCGCGCGCTCAGGCCCACCAGGGCCATGCTGGCCACCTTGCAGCGTCTAGAGGCGGGCGACCTGTCGGCCCGCATGCCGCCCGCGGGCCCCCGCGAGCTGCAGCGCATTGGCGCCCAGTTCAACCGCATGGCCGACCGGCTGCAGGACACGGTGGGCGCGCAGCGGCAGCTGGCCGACCGGCTGCTGTCTGTGCGCGAGGAGGAGCGGCGCCACCTCGCGCGCGAGCTGCACGACGAGCTGGGCCAGTCGCTGACCTCGATGCGGGCCGAGGTCGCAATCGTGGACGAGGTGGCGCGCGAGTCGGTGCCTGCGCTGCTGCCCAGCGCCGATGCGCTCACGCGCACCTGCGAGGGCATGGTGACCGCGGTGCGCCACATCGTGCAGCAGCTGCGGCCGCCGGGGCTGGAGACCTTCGGGCTCAAGGCCAGCCTGCAGCAGCTGGTGGACAGCTGGCGTCGACGCGACACCGGGCGCTGCGGGTACAGCCTGCAGATCGACGGCGATGTCGATCGCTGGGACGACACGCTCTCGGTCAGCGTGTTCCGGCTGGTGCAGGAAGGCCTGACCAATGCCGTGCGCCACGGCCAGGCCACGCGCATCGCGGTGGTGTTGAGCGAACGCGCCGACGGCCTGCACCTGCAGGTGCAGGACAATGGCCCGCTGGCTCAGCCGCCTTCGCTGCCGGACAGCGGCGGCCAGGGTCTTCTGGGCATGCGCGAACGGGTGCAGGCGCTCGGCGGCACGCTGGCGCTGGAAGTGGCCGATCCGCACGGCCTGCGCTTGCGCATCCACCTGCCGGTTCATGAGGGACACCATGCTGCGCCTGCTGATCATTGACGACCACGCCATCGTGCGCGAGGGCTACCGCCGCCTGCTGGAGCGGCGCCAGGACCTGCGCATCGTGGCCGAGGCCGGCACGGCCGACGAGGGATACGAGCAGTTCAAGACCCACGAGCCCGAGGTGACCCTGCTGGACCTGAGCCTGGGATCGGGCAGTGGCCTGCGGCTGCTGTCCCAGATGCTGCGCCACAGCCCGGAGGCGGCGGTGCTGGTGTTTTCCATGCACGCCGAGCCGCTGTACGCGGTGCAGGCGCTCAAGGCCGGCGCGCGCGGCTACGTGACCAAGGGCAGTGCGCCACAGGTGCTGGTGGATGCGGTCTACCAGGTGGCGCGCGGCCAGCGCGCGCTCAGCCCCGACATCGCGGGTGAGGTGGCGGGCATGCTGCTGGACGGCGAGGGCGAACACGCCGGACTGACGCCGCGCGAGTTCGACATCCTGCGGCTGCTGATGCAGGGGCTGGACGTGGATGCCATCGGCCTGGCGCTGCACATCAGTCCCAAGACCGTGCGCAACGGCCACTACCAGCTCAAGGCCAAGCTGGGCGCGCGCAGCGACATCGAGCTCACGCGCAAGGCGCTGCAGTTCAAGCTGTTGGGCAGCAGCGACCCGGCCAGCGCCTGACCCGGGACGCTGTCCCGGACGGGGTCGGGCAAAACGCCCGCCGTGTCCGAAGCGGCCGTGGTGCTTCCTAGCATGGGTTCCAGCCCGCCGGCATCCGCTCCGGCGGGCAGCCACCCCTTCAGGAGACCACCGTGACCCTCTCGACAACCGTTCCCGCCGCGCCCCTCGACCACGGTCCACACGACCATTGCTGTGCCCACGACCATGTGGGTGGACACGCCACCCCAGCCATGCCCAGCGCCAGCCGGCGCCAGTGGGTCAAGGGGCTGGCCGCGGCGCCGCTGCTGGCGGGCCCCTGCGCCGTGGCCCATGCCGACAGCCCGAAGCCGGCGCCGGGGGCCATCCGCCCGGCGGCCGAGCTGGCGCAGGACTTCCGGCACCTGGCGCGGGGTGTCGACGCGGTGGTCCGCATCGAACCCTTCACCCTCATGCCGTCGAACCTGCCCTGGAGCCAGTCGCTCGGCGAGCTGCAGGCCGGGCAACAGGTCACGTTCTTCCTCAACGGGCTGTGGTGGTTCAGCAAGGAACACGGCCGCTGGCTGGAGCCGGGTTTCGTGTTTTTCGCCCGCGTCGCGGGCAGCGGCGGCAGCAGCGCCATCCACAACACCATGCAGAACACCGGCACGCTGACGGCCGACCGCACCGGCCGCCTGCAGATCGCGCGTTCGGCGGGCGAGTTCGCCAACCCGCAGGGCGATCTCGCGGTGCCGCTGGCGCAGTACCTGGCGGGGGAGGGCCGCGTCGAAGGCGTGGCCATCGTCTGGAAGGGCAGCGCCGAAGACGGGCTGCTGGCCCTGTCGGCCCGGGGCGATGTGCAGGGCCTGGTGCGCGCCGAGCTGCAGCGCCAGCGCCAGGCGCGGCTTATGCCGGCGGGCTGGCAGCACTTCTTCGCGTTCGGCGACGGCGGCATCTTCACCGAGGGGCCCGACCAGCGCATCGACTGTGAGACGCACAAGAACGTCGGCATCCTGCAGTACCCGCTGGCCGACCAGCCGCTGCGTCCGGGGCTCACGCTGGACTGGCAGTGGGTGGTGGACCGCCTGCCCTCGCACCTGCCCGAGGACCAGATCCTGACCCACGACTACCTGTCCATCGCGGTGGAGTTCGACGACGGCCAGGACATTACGTATATGTGGAGTTCCAGCCTGCCGGTGGGCCAGGTGTTCCGCTGTCCGCTGCCGGGCTGGGACGCGGTGGAGACCCATGTGGTGCAGCGCAGCGGGCTGGCCGACCTGGGCAAGGCCTTCGACGAGCGCCGCGACCTGCACGAGGACTACCGCCGCATCGTCGGCGGCCAGGCCAAGCGGGCGGTGCGGGTCTGGCTGATCGCCAACTCGCTGTTCCTGCGCCAGGTCGGGCGCTGCGCCTACCGGCGCATTGCCATCGGCCAGGCCGGCCAGCAGCAACGCATCCTGTAGGCGGGGGTCAGATCACTTGAGCACGTCGCCGATGCAGACGTACTTGATCTCGACGTAGTCGTCCATGCCGTAGTGCGAGCCCTCGCGGCCCAGGCCGGACTGCTTGACACCGCCGAAGGGCACGTGCTCGGTCGCCAGGATGCCGACGTTCACGCCCACCATGCCGTACTCCAGCGCTTCGCTCACGCGGGTGATGCGGCCGATGTCGCGGCTGTAGAAGTAGCTGGCCAGGCCGAACTCGGTGTTGTTCGCGGCGTCGATGGCTTCCTGCTCGGTCTTGAACTTGAACACCGGCGCGAAGGGGCCGAAGGTCTCTTCGCGGGCGCACAGCATGTCGGCCGTGGCATCGGCCACCACCGTGGGTTCGAAGAACTGGCCGTCCAGGCGCTTGCCACCCACCAGCACACGGCCGCCCTTGGCCTGTGCGTCGGCGACGTGGCGTTCCACCTTCTGCAGCGCGGCTTCCTCGATCAGCGGGCCCTGGTTCACGCCATCTTCAAAGCCATTGCCGACCTTGGCGGTTTTCACCTTGGCGGCGAACTTCTCGACGAACTGCTCGTACACACCTTCCTGCACGTACAGGCGGTTGGAGCAGACGCAGGTCTGGCCGGCGTTGCGGTACTTGCTGGCGAAGGCGCCTTCGACGGCGGAGTCGATATCGGCGTCGTCGAACACGATGAAGGGCGCGTTGCCGCCCAGTTCCAGCGACATCTTCTTGACCGTGGGCGCGCTCTGCGCCATCAGGATGCGGCCGACTTCGGTGGAGCCGGTGAAGCTGATGTGGCGCACCACGTCGGAGGCGCACAGCACCTTGCCCACGGCGATCGAGTTCTGGTCGTCGGCGGTGACGATGTTGAGCACACCGGCCGGGATGCCGGCGCGGATCGCCAGCTCGGCCGCGGCCAGGGCCGTCAGCGGGGTCAGTTCGGCGGGCTTGATGACCACCGGGCAGCCGGCGGCCAGTGCGGGCGCGACCTTGCGGGTGATCATGGCCAGCGGGAAGTTCCAGGGCGTGATGGCGGCGCAGACGCCGATGGGCTGCTTGAGCACCATCAGGCGGCGGTTGTTGTCGAACTGCGGCAGGGTCTCGCCGTTGACGCGCTTGGCCTCTTCGGCGAACCACTCGACGAAGCTGGCGCCATACGCCACTTCGCCCTTGGCTTCGGGCAGCGGCTTGCCCTGTTCGGCCGTCATCAGGCGGCCCAGGTCGTCCTGGTTGGCCATCAGCAGGTCGTACCACTTGCGCAGGATGATGCTGCGCTCCTTGGCGGTCTTGTTCTTCCAGCCGGCCCAGGCGGCGTTGGCGGCGGCGATGGCACGCTCGGCATCAGCCGGGCCGAGGTTGGCGACGTCGGCCAGCTTCAGACCCGTGGCCGGGTCGAGCACGTCGAAGCGGCTGGCGCCCTGGACCCATTCGCCGTTGATCAGGCCGTCGGTCTTGAGCAGGGTCGGGTCCTTGAGCAGGGCCAGGGGGGAGGTTTTCATGTCCATGCGGGTCTCCTTGAATGCAATGGGTGGAATGCTCTATTTCAGCGCGTCGGCGAACCGCTTTTCAAGCTGCGCGCCATTGCCCACCCAGAAGGTCGGGTTGAAGCCCAGCGAGCGGCGCAGGTTTCCGGGCGCCGATGGCAGGTCGCTGGGCGCCATCGACAGGTCGATGAGGTGGGCGTCGTCGATGACCCGTTTGCGGCCGTTGTCGTACTGCAAGATGGCGTTGTAGTGGGTCGGGCCGTAGGCGATTTCGCGCGAGAACGCGAGCTGGGCGGCGTCCGTGGTGGCGAAGTTCACGAAGGCGCGCGCCTGTTCGGCACGCGGCGAACCCTTGACGATGGCCCAGTAGTCGATGTCGTAGATGGCATCGGTCCACACCGTCGACAGAGTGGCGCCATCGGCCACGGCCGCCGAAATGCGGCCGTTGTAGGCGGTGCTCATCACCACCTCGTCGGCAGCCAGCAGCTTGGGTGGCTGCGAGCCGGATTCCCACCAGACGATGTGGGGCTTGAGCTGCTGCAGCTTGGCCAGGGCGCGCTGCAGCCCCGGCTCGGTGGCCAGCAGGCTGTACACGTCGCGGCGGTGCACACCGTCGGCCATCAGCGCGAACTCGAGGTTGTAGCGCGCGCCCTTGCGCATGGCGCGCTTGCCCGGGAATTTCTTCACGTCCCAGAAATCGGCCCAGCTGCGCGGCGCGGTCTTGAGCGTGGCGCCGTTGTAGGCGAGCACGGTGGACCACACGAAAGCGCCGACACCGCACTCCTGCACGCTGCCGGCCAGCAGCATGGAGGTGTGGGGCACCTTGCTCTTGTCGAAGGGCTCGAACAGGCCTTCCTTGCAGCCGGTGGTCAGCTCGGAGGATTCGACTTCCACCACGTCCCATTCGACCTTGCGGGTCTGGACCATCTTGCGCACAGGGCCGAGGTCGCCGTCGTACTCGACGCCCTTGGCCGGCACCTTGCTGGCCTGGGTGAAGGGCTTGAGGAAGGCCACTTCCTGCGCCTTGCCGTTGGCGCCGCCGAAGTTGGCAACCACGAGGGGCTGGGACTGGGCCGAGGCCAGCGCAGGAATTGTCAGGGCCAGCAGCAGGAAGGGTCTGGAAAGTGGCATGGGCGTGGCGTCAGCGCATTTCGATTTCCACGAACACGACCTCGTGTCCGGTGGGGTTGATGACGTTGTGCTCCACACCGACCTGGCGCGTGTACGACTGGCCCGGCACCAGCGGCGAGGTGCGGTTGCCCTCCGGGGTCTCCAGCAGCAGCTCCCCGCCGGTCATCGGGACGACGACATAGTCGTGCGCATGGCGGTGCCAGCCGGTTTCGGCGCCGGGCGGGAAGCGCCATTCGGTGACGATCACGCGGTCGTTG
The DNA here is from genome assembly GCF_002025745.1 of Hydrogenophaga sp. H7. NCBI lineage: Bacteria > Pseudomonadati > Pseudomonadota > Betaproteobacteria > Burkholderiales > Comamonadaceae > Hydrogenophaga > Hydrogenophaga sp. H7. Next base: position 70,294 of record NZ_MCIC01000019.1, read on the forward strand.
TCGATCTGAACGGTGGGGATGGCCTGGGGACGGCTCATGGACTTTCCTCGGTTTCAGCGGTAGTGAACGCCGGGCAGGACGCACAGCATTTCAAAGAGCAGGTTGGCACCCAGCAGCGCGGTGTTGCCGCTGGTGTCGTAGGCGGGCGAGACCTCGACCAGGTCGCAGCCCACCAGGTTCAGGCCGCGGCAGCCGCGCACGATCTCCAGCGCCTGCGGCACGTTCAGGCCGCCGATTTCGGGTGTGCCGGTGCCGCCCGCGTAGGCGGGGTCGATGCCGTCGATGTCGAAGCTGAGGTAGGTCGGGGTGTCGGGGCCGATCTTGGCGCGAATGTCGGCCATCAGCGGGGCGAGCGACTGCCACCAGACCTCGTGCGCCGGCACGATGGTGAAGCCCTGCTGGCGCGGCCAGTCGAAGTCCTCGGCCGAATAGCCGCTGCCGCGCAGGCCGATCTGCCAGACCTTGTCGCCGATCAGCAGGCCTTCCTCGACGGCGCGGCGGAACGGGGTGCCGTGCGCGATGCGCTCGCCGAACATGTCGGGGTTGACGTCGGCGTGCGCGTCCACGTGGATCAGGGCCACCGGACCGTGCCTGGCCTTCATGGCACGCAGGATCGGCAGGGCGATGGTGTGGTCGCCGCCCAGCGTGAGCGGGATGCAGCCGGCGTCGATGATCGGGCGGTAGTGGCCTTCGATGATGTCGACCGACTTGAGCAGGTTGTAGGTGTTGATGGGCACGTCGCCCAGGTCGGCCACCTGCAGCGCGTCGAACGGCGCGGCCCCTGTCGCCATGTTGTAGGGGCGGATCAGGCAGGACTCGGCGCGGATCTGGCGCGGGCCGAAACGGGCGCCCGGGCGGTGGCTGGTGCCGATGTCCAGCGGGACGCCGATGAAGCCGGCGTTCAGGCCGACGGCGGAGGTCGCGACGGGCAGCCGCATCATGCTGGCGAGGCCGCCGAAGCGCGGCATCTCATTGCCACCGAGGGGCTGGTTGAAGGTGGTGGGTTCGCTCATGTCTTCAGGTGCGGGGCTTGCTCAGCTGAAAGTCCAGGTGGGCCTTCACGCTCGGCCACTCGTGCGCCACGATGCTGTAGACGCAGGTGTCGCGCAGCGCGCCTTGTGCTTCCGGATGTCTGTTGATCTGGTGGCTGCGCAGCACACCGTCGAGCTTGGCACCCAGGCGCTCGATGCCGCGGCGGCTGGCGTGGTTGAACCAGTGGGTGCGGAACTCGACCGCGATGCAGCCCAGCGTCTCGAAAGCGTGGGTCAGCAGCAGGCGCTTGGCCTCGGTGTTGAGCGGCGTGCGCTGCACCGCCTGCCGGTACCAGGTGGAGCCGATCTCGACGCGGCGGTTGGCGGCGTCGATGTTCATGTAGGTGGTCATGCCCACCGCTTGGCCCTCCGGGTTGAGCACCGCGAAGGGCAGCATGCTGCCGGCCTTCTGCAGGCCCAGGCGGCGCTGGATCTCGGCCGCCATGCCCTCGGGCGTGGGGATGGCGGTGTACCAGAGCTTCCAGAGTTCTCCGTCGCGCACCGCCTCGACCAGGTCGTCGTGGTGCTTGGGTCGCAGCGGAACGAGGCGAACGTGGCGGCCGGCGAGGGTGGTGTCGGTGGTGAAGGGCATCCGTTATTTCCTGCGGCCGCGCAGCCACTCCAGCGTCAGCATCAAGGCGGTCGTGAACAGGATCAGCAGCGTGGCGACGGCGGCGATGGTGGGCGAGATGTTCTCGCGGATGCCGGTGAACATCTGGCGCGGCAGCGTGACCTGCTCGGGGCCGGCCAGGAACAGGGTCACCACGACTTCGTCGAACGAGGTGGCGAAGGCGAACAGCGCGCCCGAGATCACGCCCGGGGCGATGACGGGCAGCGTGACGCGGAAGAAGGTCTCCAGCGGGCTGGCGCCCAGGCTCAGGCTGGCCTTGACCAGGTTGTGGTTGAAGCTCTGCAGCGTCGCCAGCACGGTGGTCACGACAAACGGCGCGCCCAGCGCGGCGTGCACGATCACCAGACCGAGGTAGGAGTCGTTCAGGCCCCAGCGCGCGAAGTAGAGGTAGGCGCTGACGCCGACCACGACGATGGGCACGACCATGGGCGAGATCAGCAGGCCGGTGATGAAACCCTTGCCCAGGAACCTGGTGTTGGCCAGGCCCATGGCCGCCAGCGTGCCCAGCGTGGTCGCCAGCAGCGTGGCCAGCGGCGCGACGATGAAGCTGTTCTTGGTGGCGCGGATCCAGTCGTCCGAGTGGAACATCTCCTGGTACCAGCGCAGCGACCAGCCTTCGATGGGGTAGGCGAGGAAGGACGAATCGCTGAAGGACAGCGGGATGATGACGATCACCGGCATCAGCAGGAAGGCCAGCACGGCCAGTCCACCGGCGCGCAGGGCGAGCCAGCCGAGCTTGTCGAACAGGGTGTAGTAGGCGGGGAAGTCGGGCAGTTTGAACATCTTGGACTCCCGCTCAGCCGAGGCTCAGCTCGGCTTTCGAGACCTTGCGGTAGATCGAATACAGGATCAGCGTGGTGGTCAGCAGCACGCCGCCGAGCGCGCAGGCCATGCCCCAGTTGACTTCGACGTTGGTGTACTGCGCGACGTAGTAGCTCAGCATCTGGTCGCCCGCGCCGCCCAGCAGGGCCGGGGTCACGTAGTAGCCGATGCTGGTGATGAAGACCAGCAGGCCGCCGGCGGCGACGCCCGGGTAGGTCTGCGGCAGGTAGACGCGCACGAAGGCGGCAAACGGCGCGCTGCCCAGCGAGATGGCGGCGCGCAGGTAGTTGGGCGGCACCGACTTCATGACGCTGTAGAGCGGCAGGATGGCAAACGGCAGCAGGATGTGCACCATCGCGATGATCACACCCACGCGGTTGAACAGCAGCGGGATCGGCGCGTCGGTCAGGCCGATCCACATGAAGAAGCGGTTGACCAGGCCGTTGTTCTGCAGCAGCACGATCCAGGCCGCGATGCGCACCAGCACCGAGGTCCAGAACGGCAGCAGCACCAGGATCAGCAGGATGTTGGCCTTGCGCTCGGGCAGGGTGGAGAGCCAGTAGGCCAGCGGGTAGGCCAGCAGCAGGCAGAAGAAGGTGACGACCGCGCTCATCTGGAAGGTGCGGCCCAGGATGTCTGAGAAGGCGGCCTCGTCGTCGGACACGCGCACGATGTCGCCCAGCGGCGTGCGCTTGAGGTCGACCGCGGCCAGCAGGTAGTCGGGCGTCCAGCGCGAGCTGTTCTGGGCGATGGCCTGCCAGTAGGGCAGCTCTTCCCAGCGCGCGTCCTGCTCGATCAGTTTGGCTTTGGCCTGTTCGGAGGCGAGGTCCTTGAAGCCCGAGTCTTCGGATTGCACGGCACGGTAGGTGCCCATGACCAGCGAACGTGCACCAGGGACTTCGCTGTTGAGGCGCCGCGCCAGCACGCCGGCCTGCGCGGTGTCCTCGATCGCCGACAGGTCGGCGATCACCGCCGCGAAGGCGGCGGCGTCGGGCGGGCTGTGTCGATCCCAGCCGGCCAGCGCCTGCCCCGTGCGGGGCAGGGCGTCGGCGACCTCGGGGTTCTCCACCGCCCGCACCAGCAGCGATGCCAGCGGAACCAGGAAAAAAACGACCAGAAACGCCAGCAGCGGCAGCGTGAGCGCCACCGCGCGCTGTTTGCGGCGCCGCTCGGCGCGGCGCAGCTGCGTGGCCAGGTCCAGGGTTCCGCCGGCCATCATCATTGCGCTGCCCAGGCCGAGAAGCGCTTCTCCAGGGCTTCACCCTGGTCGGCCCAGAAGCCCACGTTGAACTGCAGCGCGTCCTTGGCATTGGCCGCAGACGTGGGCAGCTGGCTCAGCACCTTGGCGTCGAGTTTGCCCAGGGCCTTGGTGTTGGTCGGGCCGTAGCTGATGTTCTTGGCGTACTCGGCCTGTGTGTCGGCCGAGCTGGCCAGCGCGATGAACTTCAGTGCGGCGTCCTTGTTGGGCGTGCCCTTGGGCATGACCCAGTAGTCCAGGTCGTAGATGCCGCCGGTCCAGGTGATCTTGAGGTTCTTGCCTTCGCGCTGGGCGGCGTCGATGCGGCCGTTGTAGGCGGTGGTCATGGCCACGTCACCGGCGACCAGGAACTGGGGCGGCTGCGCGCCAGCTTCCCACCACTGGATGTTCGGCTTGAGCTCGGTCATCTTCTTGAAGGCGCGGTCGGCACCGTCCTTGGTGGCCAGCACCTTGTAGACGTCGGCGGGCTTGACGCCGTCGGCCATCAGGGCGAATTCGAGATTGTAGCGGGCGCCCTTGCGCATGCCGCGCTTGCCCGGGAATTTCTTGGTGTCCCAGAAATCGGCCCAGGTGACGGGAGCGTCCTTGAGCTTGTCGCCGTTGTAGGCCATCACGGTGGACCACACGAAGGTGCCCACGCCGCACTCGTGCACGGCGGCTTTCTGGAAGTCGGCCTTGTTGCCGATCTTGGCCCAGTCCAGCTTCTCGAACAGGCCTTCATCGCAGCCGCGGCTCAGGTCCGGGCTCTCGACTTCCACCACGTCCCAGGTGACCTTCTTGGCTTCGACCATGGCCTTGATCTTGGCCTGTTCGCCGTTGTATTCGACCATGGTGACCTTGGTGCCGGTCTTCTCGAACGGATCGATGTAGGCCTTCTTCTGCGCGGCGCCGTTGGCACCGCCAAAGTTGACGACCGTCAGGCTCTGGGCCATGGCGGGCAGGGCCACGAGGGCGGCCACGGCAATCAGTACAGGTTTGAGTTTCATCTGGAGGGTCTCCATGGGTTGAGGAACGGGGGAAAGGGCTCAGCGGTACACGCGCAGATGGGTGGGCGGCAGGTGCAGGTGCACCGTCTGCCCGGCCTGCATGTGGCCCAGGTGCTGCAGCGGCACCTTGACGCTCATCTCGGGCTGCTCGGGCACCTGGCAGCGCAGGCGCAGGTGGTCGCCGAAATAGATCACGTCGGAGATCGTCGCGGCCACGCGGTTGCCGGCGCTGTGGCCGGCGTCCACCACGGCGATGCGTTCGGGCCGCACGCTGCACTGCACCGTGTCGCCGACCTGGGCGTGGTTGACGTTGACACCGTGCAGGTGCGTGCCATCGGCCAGCTGCACCTCGCAGGTGTCACCGTTGTTGTGGATCACGCGCGCGTCGAGCACGGAGTTGTCGCCCACGAAGCCGGCGACGAAGCGGTTGGCGGGCGTTTCGTAGAGGCGGTCGACCTGGTCGATCTGCTGGATCACGCCCTCGTTGAACACGGCCACGCGGTCGGACATGGTCAGCGCTTCGCTCTGGTCGTGCGTGACATAGACGAAGGTCACGCCCAGGCTGCGGTGCAGGGCCTTCAGTTCGATCTGCATGTGCTCACGCAGCTGCTTGTCCAGCGCGCCCAGCGGCTCGTCCATCAGCACCAGCTGCGGGTCGAACACCAGGGCGCGCGCCAGGGCCACGCGCTGTTGCTGGCCGCCCGACATCTGCGACGGATAGCGCTGGCCCATGTGGCCCATCTGCACCATGTCCAGCGCGCGCTTGACCTTGGTGTCGATCTCGTTCTTGTCGAGCTTGCGCACCGTCAGCGGGTAGGCGATGTTGTCGGCCACTGTCATGTGCGGGAACAGTGCGTAGTTCTGGAACACCATGCCGAAGTTGCGCTTGTGCGGCGGGGTGCGCGTGATGGGCACGCCGTTGAGTGCGATCTCGCCCGAGGTCGGCGACTCGAAGCCGGCGAGCATCATCAGCGTGGTGGTCTTGCCCGAGCCCGACGGGCCCAGCAGCGAGAGGAACTCCCCCTTCTGGATCTCGAGGTTGAGGTCGCGCACCACCAGGGTGTTGCCGTCGTAGGTTTTCTGCACACCGGTGAAGGTGACGAGTGCGGAGCTGGTGGTCATGAACGCTTGGGTTGTGTGTGGGAGCGGGCCCGGTGGGCGGATCATCAGGAGGTATGCAACCACCGTGCCTGATGCGCGTCCAGTGCGGGCGGCGGCAGGTCGGCGACCGGGCGCTGGCCATCGAACAGCATGGGGTTGGCGACCATGGGTGGGGTCGACGCGTCGCGTGGTTGTAGCGCCATTCCGCGCGCCGCCACATGCGGATGTTCCATGACTTGAGCAATGTCAAGAATCGGTGCGCAGGGCACGCCCGCCTGGTCGAGCAGGGCGACCCATTCGGCCGTGTCTTTCGTCATCGTCCAGCCGGTGATCAGCGGCACCAGCGTGGCGCGGTGTTCGACGCGCGCCGGATTGGTCGAGAAGCGCGCGTCGCGCGAGACCGCGGGCTGCCCGGCGGCGTCGCAGAACTTGGCGAACTGGCCGTCGTTGCCCACCGCCAGCACCATGTGGCCGTCGCGCGTGGGGAACACCTGGTAGGGCACGATGTTCGGGTGCGCGTTGCCCATGCGCGTCGGGGTCTTGTTACCGATGAGCTGGTTGCTGGCCTGGTTGGCCAGCATGGCCACCTGCACGTCGAACAGTGCGGCGTCGATCACCCGGCCCTTGCCCGTGCGTGCGCGCTCGTGCAGCGCGGCGAGGATGGCGGTGGTGGCGTAGACGCCCGTCATCAGGTCCGTCACGGCGACGCCGACCTTCTGCGGCTCTTCGCCCTTGTTTCCGGTGATGCTCATCAGGCCGCCTTCGGCCTGTATGGCGAAGTCATAGCCGGCGCGGTGAGCGAGTGGCCCGGTCTGGCCGTAGCCGGTGATGGAGCAATAGATCAGGCGCGGGTTGATGGCCTGCAGGCTCACCGCGTCGAGGCCGTAGCGCGCCAGCTGGCCGACCTTGTAGTTTTCAATGAGCACGTCCGCCTCGCGCGCCAGCTCGCGCACGGTCTGGATGCCTTCGGGCGAGGCGATGTCGATCGCCACCGAGCGCTTGCCGCGGTTGGCGCAGACGAAGTACGCGGCCACGCGCGCCTCGCCTTCGCCCCACCACGGCGGGCCCCAGGTGCGGGTGTCGTCACCGGCGCCTGGGCGCTCGACCTTGAGCACCTCGGCGCCGTAGTCGGCCAGCATCTGGCCGGCCCAGGGACCGGCCAGCACGCGCGACAGATCGAGCACACGCACACCCTCGAGCGGCCGGGGCGGCTGGGCGCTCATGCGATCCGGCGCCGTCATGCCAGCGCAGCAGCGAGGGACGCAGCCATGATGTCCAGACCCTCGTCGAGCAGGGCGTCGCTGGCCACCAGCGGCACCAGCACGCGGATCACGTTGGCGTACACACCGCAGCTCAGCAGGATCAGGCCACGCTTCTGCGCCTCGGCCACCATGCGCTTGGTCAGTTCGGCGTCGGGCTGGTGCGGGTCGCCGTTCTTGCACAGCTCGATGGCCACCATGGCGCCCAGACCGCGCACCTCGGCGATGCAGTTGTGCTGCGCCTGCAGGGCCTTGAGGCGGCTGGTCAGGCGCTCACCCACGGCGCGGCTGCGCGCCAGCAGGTTTTCCTTTTCGAAGGTCTCGATCACCGCCAGCGCGGACGCGCAGGCCAGCGGGTTGCCGGCGTAGGTGCCGCCCAGGCCGCCCACGGCGGCGGCGTCCATGACCTCGGCCTTGCCGATCACGGCCGACAGCGGCATGCCACCGGCCAGCGACTTGGCCATGGTGATCACGTCGGGCGCCACGCCCCACTGCTCGCAGGCCAGCCAGGTGCCGGTGCGGCCGGCGCCGGTCTGCACTTCGTCGGCGATCAGCAGGATGCCGTGCTGGTCGCACAGGGCGCGCAGGCGCTGGGCGAAGGCGGGCGACGCGGCGTAGAAGCCACCTTCACCCTGCACCGGCTCCAGGATGATGGCGGCCACGCGAGAGGCCTCCACGTCGTACTTGAACAGCGCTTCCACCGAGGCGATGGCGTCGTCTTCGCTCACGCCGTGCAGCGGGTTGGGGAACTTGGCGTGGAAGACTTCAGCCGGGAAGGGGCCGAAACCCGCCTTGTAGGGCGCGACCTTGCCGGTGAGGGCCATGCCCATCAGGGTGCGGCCGTGGAAGCCGCCGCCGAAGGCGATGACGGCCGAGCGCTTGGTGTAGGCGCGGGCCACCTTGACCGCGTTTTCCACCGCTTCGGCGCCGGTGGTCAGGAAGAAGCTCTTCTTGGCGAAGTTGCCCGGCGCCATGGCGTTGAGCTTCTCAGCCAGTTCCACATAGGACTCATAGGCCAGCACCTGGAAGCAGGTGTGCGTGAAGCGCTCGAGCTGCTCGGCCACGGCCTTGACCAGCGCCGGGTGGCGGTGGCCGGTGTTCAGCACCGCGATGCCGCCCGCGAAGTCGATGTAGCGACGGCCTTCGACGTCCCAGACCTCGGCGCCTTCGGCGCGGTCGGCGAAGATTTCGAAGCCCTGGCCCAGCCCGTTGGGCAGAGCGGCGCGGCGGCGGGCCATCAGGGCGGCGTTGGTGAAGTGGGGTTCGCGTTGCATGCTGGGGCTCCGTTCGTGAACAAGTTTCAGACTGGGGCGCACTGTAGGCGCCAAAGCCGGCGGCTAACATATACAGACACTGGCTGTACAGCGATGCACTGTATAGCTCTGTTGTCCTGTACAGACAAACCCCAATTCCCCTCGTCCATGTTTTCCCTTAACCCGAAAGGCGCGACCCCGCTGGTGGTTCAGATCGTCGAGGGTTTCCGCGCCGCCATCCAGGGCGGGGGTCTGCGCCCCGGCTCCAAGGCCCCTTCCATCCGCCAGTTTGCGCACGCGCACGGTGTCAGCACCTATACAGTTGTCGACGCCTACGACCGGCTGGTGGCCCTGGGCTACTTCGTCTCGCGCCCGCATTCGGGTTTTTTCGTGCGCCAGCGCGAAGCCCTGGCCCGGCTGAGCGCCGGCAACGCACCGGCCGAAGCGGCCAACTACAACTTCGATTCGATGTGGTACCTGCGCCGCGTGTTCGAGGCGCGGGCTCTGAAGATGAAGCCCGGCTGCGGCTGGCTGCCCGGCGACTGGCTGTTCGAGGAAGGCATGCGGCGCAGCCTGCGCACGCTGGCGGCCGAGAACGTGGACCTGGGAGGCTATGGCGAACCCAAGGGCTTCATGCCGCTGCGCCAGCTGGTGCGCGACCTGCTGGCCGAGCAGGAGATCGCCGTCAGCGCCGACCAGGTGCTGCTGACCCAGGGCTCCAGCCAGGCCATGGACCTGGTCGCACGCCGCCTGGTGCGTCCGGGCGACGCGGTGCTGGTGGACGACCCCGGCTACCCGAACATGCTGTTCTCGCTGCGCTTCCTGGGCGCGCGCCTGATCGGCGTGCCGCGCACGCCCGACGGCTACGACCTGGCGGCGCTGGAAGCGCTGGTCAAGGAGCACCAGCCCAAGGTGTTCTTCACCCAGCCGCGCCTGCAGAGCCCCACCGGCTCGGTCGCCAACCTGGCCCACCTGCACCGCGTGGTGCTGCTGGCCGAGCAGCACCAGTTCACGGTGGTCGAAAACGACATCTACGCCGACCTGGACCCCGAGCCGCGCCCCTCGCTGGCCAGCCTGGACCAGCTGCAGCGCGTGGTCTACATCAGCAGCTTTTCCAAGACCATCTCACCCAACATCCGGGTGGGCTTCATGGCGGCGCCGCCGGATCTGCTGGAGGACTTCGCCCAGCTCAAGATGATCTCGGGCCTGACCTCGTCCGAGTTCAGCGAGCGGCTGGCCTACGGCGCCCTGGTGGACGGCCGCTGGCGCAAGCACCTGCGCGGCCTGCGCGAGCGGCTGGCGCAGGCGCACCAGCGGGTGGGCCAGGCGCTGGAGAGTCTGGGCTTCGATCTGTTCTGCGAACCCAAGGCCGGCATGTTTCTCTGGGCGCGCCACCCCGACATCCAGAACGCCACCGAGCTGGCCTACCAGGCGGCCGAACAGGACATCCTGCTCGGCCCCGGCCACCTGTTCGACCCGGAGCTGCAGCCCAGCCCCTGGTTCCGTTTCAACGTCGCCTTCACCGACGATCCGCGCGTGCTGAGCTTCCTCAGCGACCACCGCCACGCCGGGTGACCCCGCAGTTTGCGAAAATGGCGGGCTTCGCGCCCGCAAAATACCGGGTTTCGCGTCTGCGTCAGCCGGCGCCACCCACCGATAACCCCCAAAGACAGGCCACCATGACCGCCCCCGCCGTTGCTTCCGTCGCCGACATCCGCAAGACCTTCCTGGATTTCTTCGCCTCCAAGGGCCACACCGTGGTGGCGTCCAGCCCGCTGGTGCCGGGCAACGACCCGACGCTGATGTTCACCAATTCGGGCATGGTCCAGTTCAAGGACGTGTTCCTGGGCACCGACAAGCGCAACTACGTGCGCGCCGCGTCCGTGCAGGCCTGCCTGCGCGCCGGCGGCAAGCACAACGACCTGGAAAACGTGGGTTACACCGCCCGCCACCACACCTTCTTCGAGATGCTGGGCAATTGGTCCTTCGGTGACTACTTCAAGCGCGAATCGCTGATGTGGGCCTGGGAATTGCTGACCGAGGTCTACAAGCTGCCGCCCGAGCGCCTGCTGGCGACCGTGTACGCCGAGGACGACGAGGCCTACGACATCTGGACCAAGGAAATCGGTCTGCCGCCCGAGCGCGTGATCCGCATCGGCGACAACAAGGGCGGCCGCTACAAGAGCGACAACTTCTGGATGATGGCCGACACCGGTCCTTGCGGCCCCTGCTCGGAGATCTTCTACGACCACGGTCCCGAGATCCCCGGCGGCCCCCCGGGCAGCCCGGACGAAGACGGCGACCGCTTCATCGAGATCTGGAACAACGTGTTCATGCAGTTCGACATGAAGGAGGACGGCTCGGTCACGCCGCTGCCCGCGCCCTGCGTGGACACCGGCATGGGCCTGGAGCGCCTGGCCGCCATCCTGCAGCACGTGCACAGCAACTACGAGATCGACATCTTCGACGTGCTGATCAAGGCCGCCGCGCGCGAGACTGGCACCGCTGACCTGAGCAATCCCTCGCTGAAGGTGATCGCCGACCACATCCGCGCGACCTCGTTCCTGATCAGCGACGGCGTGATCCCCAGCAACGAAGGCCGTGGCTATGTGCAGCGCCGCATCATCCGCCGCGCCATCCGGCACGGTTACAAGCTGGGCCAGAAGACCCCGTTCTTCCACAAGCTGGTGCCCGATCTGGTGAAGATGATGGGCGAGGCCTACCCCAACATGGCCTCGCAGGCGCAGCGCATCACCGAGGTGCTCAAGGCCGAGGAAGAGCGCTTCTACGAGACCCTGGCCAACGGCATGGAGATCCTCGATGCCGCCCTGGCCGACGGCGCCAAGGTGCTGCCGGGTGAGGTGGCCTTCAAGCTGCACGATACCTACGGCTTTCCGCTGGACCTGTCGGGCGACGTCTGCCGCGAGCGCGGCCTGACGGTGGACGAGGCTGGTTTCCACGCCGCCATGGAAGCGCAGAAGGCCAAGGGCCGCGCGGCCGGCAAGTTCAAGATGGACAAGGCGCTGGAGTACAGCGGCGCCGGCAACACCTTCGTTGGCTACGAGCAGCTCGAAGCCCCCGCCAAGGTGGTGGCGCTGTACCTGGACGGCACGCCGGTGGCCGAACTCAAGAGCGGCCAGCAGGGCGTCGTGGTGCTGGACACCACGCCCTTCTACGCCGAGAGCGGTGGCCAGGTGGGTGACGAAGGCCTCATCACCAGCGGTTCCGCCAGCTTCGCGGTGGGCGACACGCAGAAGATCAAGGCCGACGTGTTCGGCCACCATGGGGCGGTGGAGCAGGGCACGCTGGCCGTGGGCGACAGCGTCACCGCCTCGGTCAACCTCGACCAGCGCGCCGCGACCATGCGCAACCACAGCGTCACCCACCTGATGCACAAGGCCCTGCGCGAGGTGCTGGGCGCCCACGTGCAGCAGAAGGGCTCGCTGGTCGATGCCGAGAAGACGCGCTTCGACTTCACCCACAACGCGCCGGTCACCGACGAGCAGATCCGCGAGATCGAGCGCCGCGTGAACATGGAGATCGTCGCCAACGCGCCGACCCAGGCGCGGGTGATGGACATCGAATCGGCCAAGTCCACCGGCGCCATGATGCTGTTCGGCGAGAAGTACGGCGACACCGTGCGCGTGCTGGACATCGGCAGCAGCCGCGAACTCTGCGGCGGCACGCACGTCAAGGCCACCGGCGACATCGGTTTCTTCACCATCACCGCCGAGGGTGGCGTGGCCGCCGGCGTGCGCCGCGTCGAGGCCACCACCGGCCTGAACGCACTGCGCTATGTGCAGGGCATGGAAGACACGCTGGGCGGCGTGGCCGGCACGCTCAAGGTGGCGCCGGGCGAGGTGCCGGCCCGCGTGGGCGCGCTGCTGGAGCAGATGCGCGAGCTGGAAAAGGAAATGAACGCGCTCAAGAGCCGCCTGGCGTCGGCCCAGGGCGACGAGCTGGTGAATCAGGCGGTGGACGTCAAGGGCATCAAGGTCCTGGCGGCCACGCTGGCCGGCGCCGACGCCAAGGCCCTGCGCGAGACCATGGACAAGCTCAAGGACAAGCTCAAGACCGCCGCCATCGTGCTGGCCGCCGTGGACGGCGGCAAGGTGCAGCTGGCCGCAGGTGTGACGGCCGACAGCGTGGGCAAGGTCAAGGCAGGTGAACTGGTCAACTTTGTCGCCCAGCAGGTGGGCGGCAAGGGCGGCGGCAAGCCCGACATGGCCATGGCCGGCGGCACCGATGCATCGGGTCTGCCAAAGGCGCTGGCGTCGGTGCAGGCCTGGGTTTCTGAAAAACTGTAGATCTCAGCCCGGGCTGGGCCATTTGAGGTCCAGCCCGCTTTCAAAGCTCCGTTGCTCGCCCGTCACCGGGTCCGTGAAGGCGATGGCACGCGCCAGCAGGCGCAGCGGGTCGGCATAGTCTTCGGCCTCCCCAGGCCCGCGCCGCACGCGCGGGTAGAACTGGTCGCCCGCCAGCGGCAGGCCCAGCGCGGCCATGTGCACGCGCAGTTGGTGGCGCTTGCCAGTGACAGGCTCCAGGCGGTAGCGGCCCCAGGCGCCGCGACACTCCAGCAGGGCGATGGCGGTTTCGCTGTTGGGTTCGCCGTCCACTTCGGTCATGCGGTAGAACGCTTCGGGGTCTTCGGCCATGCGGCTGCGGTGCACCCGGGGCAGCGCCAGCGCAGGGTCGAGCGGCGCCATCGCTTCGTAGACCTTGTCCACCGAGCGCTCGCGGAACAGCGCCTGGTAGGCACCGCGGTCCTGCGGGCGCAGGCTGAACACCACCAGTCCGGCGGTCTCGCGGTCGATGCGGTGGATCGGGCTGAGCGTGTCGATGCCGGTGGCCTGCTTGAGCCGCACCAGCAGGCTCTGGCGCACGAAGCGGCCGGTGGGGGTGACCGGCAGGAAGTGCGGCTTGTCGACCACCAGCAGGTGCGCGTCCTGGAACCGCACCGTGGCCTCGAACGGGATCTCGGGCTCGTCGTCCAGCGCACGCCAGTAGTAGAGCCGGCCGCCGCCCCGGTAGGCATTGTCCGCGCGCACCGGCTGGCCGTGTTCGTCCAGCACCTGGCCGTCGGACAGGCGCTGTTGCCAGGCGCCGCGGTCCACCGCCGGCAGGCGCTCGGCCAGAAAGTCGAGCAGGGTCGGCCAGCGACTGTCGCCCGCAGGCAGCAGCGGCAGCGCCACGCAACTGGGCGAAACGCCGTCGCGGGTCGGGATCAGGGGGTTTTTCGGCGGACGGGCCATGGTGGAAGCGGGTATTCTCTGCGCCTTCTCACCCAGACCCCGCCGCGATGATTGCTGTGCTGCCCCTGTGTTCTGAACGTTCCGCCCGCCGCTGGCGCGTGCTGGGCGCGCTGCTGCTGTCGGTGCCCCTGCTGGGTGGCTGCGCGGTGATCGCGGTGGCCGATGTCGCGGCCTCGGCGGTGGTGGGCGTGGCCGGCCTCGCGGTCGATGCCGCCGTGGGCACGGCCCGCATCGGCGGCAAGATCATCGGCGCCGGGGCCGACGCGGTGCTCGACGACGACGAAGACGAAGCAACGGACGACTGAGCCTTGCGGCGGGCTCAGACCCGCCGGAACACCAGGTCCCAGACGCCGTGGCCGAGCTTGAGGCCGCGGTTCTCGAACTTGGTCAGCGGGCGGTAGTCGGGCTTGGGCGCGTAGCCGTCACCGTCGGCCGGCGCGGTGTTTTGCAGCAACGGTTCGGCGCTCAGCACCGCCAGCATCTGCTCGGCGTAGGGCTGCCAGTCGGTGGCCAGGTGCAGGTAACCCCCGGGCCTGAGGTGGCGCGCGAGCCGGTTCACAAACGGCCCCTGGATCAGACGGCGCTTGTGGTGGCGGCTCTTGTGCCAGGGGTCGGGGAAGAAGATGTGCACGCCGTCCAGGCTCTGCTCGGGCAGCATGTGGTCCAGCACCTCGACCGCGTCGTGGCGGAAGATGCGGATGTTCTCGATGCCCTGTTCGCCACAAAGCTTGAGCAGGGCGCCCACGCCCGGCTCGTGCACCTCGCAGCACAGGAAGTTGTCGCCCGGCCGCACCTGGGCGATCTGCGCCGTGGCGCCGCCCATGCCGAAGCCGATTTCCATGATCAGCGGTGCCTGCCGGCCAAAGGCCGCGACCGGGTCCAGCAGGGTGGACGCGTCGTAGTTCAGCAGGAAACGCGGACCGAACTGCTCGTAGGCACGCTGCTGGCCGGGGCCTACGCGGCCCGTGCGCAGCACGTAGCTCTTGACCACGCGCATGAAGGGCTTGGACGGGGTGCCCGGCTGGGCGGCATCTGGGGTGTGGGGCGTGGAATCGTCGGACATGTGAGGCTGCCGCAGGCCATGGATCGCCCGGGGTGCGTGATTGTAGGTGCGGTGCTGTACTGAAAAAGAATGTGCCTTGCCGGACTGCGCGATGGGCGGTCCCATCGGGCGTATGAAAGTTGCTTCACAAGGTGTGAGCCATGGTTAGCATTCGCGGCATCTTCGTTGGGAATTCATGACACACCACACCTCTTCCATCCGCCGCGGCCTGACCCGCCGAGCCTTTGCCGGTGGCATCGCCGGAGCCGCCGCCCTGGCGGTGCCCGCGCTGCGGGCGCAGTCGTCCAATCGCATCGTGCTGGGCCAGTCGGCCGCCTTCACCGGCGCGGCCGCCCAGTTGGGCATCCAGTTCCACGCAGGCGCCAAGCTGTTCTTTGACCAGTACAACGCCCAGGGCTCGGGCCGGGCCCGGGTCGAGATCGAGCAGATGGACGACGGTTACGAGCCGGACCGCTGCGCAGAGAACACCCAGAAGCTGCTGGACAAGGACGTGTTCGCGCTGTTCGGCTATATCGGCACGCCCACCAGCGTGGCGGCGCTGCCGCTGGCGACCAAGGCCGACATGCCGTTCATCGCCCCGTTCACCGGCGCCATGTCGCTGCGCCAGCCGTTCAACCGCATGGCCTTTCACCTGCGGGCCTCGTACAACGACGAGACCGAGCTGATCGTCAAGAACCTGGTCAACCTCGGGCTGACCCGGGTCGCGGTGTTCCACCAGAACGATGCCTATGGCAAGGCCGGTCTGGACGGCACCGTGCTGGCGTTGGCCAGCCGCGGCCTCAAGCCGGTGGCGACCGGCACGGTCGAGCGCAACAGCGTGGACGTGGCGGCGGCGGTGGCCACCATCAACGCCGCCAACCCGCAGGCCGTGGTGCAGATCAGCGCCTACAAATCCTGCGCCGCGTACATCCGCGCGGCACGCAAGGCCGGCTTCGGCGGCAGCTTCTACAACGTGTCTTTCGTGGGCACGCAGGCGCTGGCCGATGAGCTGGGCAAGGACGGGGCCGGCGTGGTGGTGTCGCAGGTGGTGCCCAACCCGTTCAGCACCGCCAAACCCATCACCCGCGAGTTCAGGGACGCCATCGCCCAGGGCGGCAACAAGGTGCAGGCCAACTTCTCCAGCCTGGAAGGCTATCTCGCCGCCAGGCTGGTGGCCGAAGGCCTGCGGCGCGCGGGCGGCCGTTCGGGCCGCGACGGTCTGATCAGCGGGCTGGAGGCAATTGGCGACACCTCGTTCGAGGGCTATGCGATCTCCCTCGGCCCGAAAGACCACGTCGCGTCGTCGTTTGTCGAGCTCTCGATGCTGACCGGCGACGGCAAGGTCCGGACCTGATCCCGCGTCAGCCGGTGATCGGTTCGCGCCAGGGCCAGGCGCGGGTCCAGCGGGCCAGCGCCTCGTGCAGTGGGCCGGCCGCACCCGGCAGGCCCAGCACCGCGGCCGCGGTCTGAAGCGCCGCCAGCGGATCGCGCAGGTCCAGGGCCTTGGCCCCGTTCTGCTTGCTCAGCTTTTCTCCGCTGGCGTCCCGCACCAGGGGTGTGTGCAGGTACGAGGGCGTGGGCAGGCCCAGGGCACGCTGCAGCAGGATCTGGCGCGGCGTGTTGTCGGCCAGATCCTCGCCGCGCACCACATGGGTGATGCCCTGTGCGGCGTCGTCGACCACGACCGCCAGCTGGTAGGCCCAGAGGCCATCGGCGCGGCGCAGCACGAAGTCGCCCACCTCGGCGGCCACATCCTGCTGCTGAGCCCCGAGGCGCCGGTCCTGCCAGTGCATCTCACCGGGGTCGACCTGCAGCCGCCAGGCGCGAGCCGCCTTGCCCTGCAGGCCGCCGCGCTCGGGCCGGCAGGTGCCGGGGTAGACGGCGGCGTGGTGGCGTTCGCGGTGTCGGCCGGCGGCGTGCAGGGCGGCTTCGATGTCCTTGCGCGAGCAGGCGCAGGGGTAGGCATCGCCTTGTGCGATCAATCGGTCCAGCGCCGCCTGGTAGTGGGCGCCGCGCGTGGATTGCCAGCACACGGGCTCGTCGGACACCAGGCCGCAGGCGGCCAGCTGTTCAAGGATGAGCCGGTCGGCCCCGGGCACGCAGCGAGGCGTGTCCACGTCTTCGATGCGCACCAGCCACGCCCCGCCGTGTGCCCGCGCATCCAGCCAGCTGGCCAGCGCCGCGACCAGGGAACCCGCGTGCAGCGGGCCGGTAGGAGAGGGGGCGAAACGTCCGCGGTAGCCGGATGCCACGGTTGTGTCAGATCACCGCAAGCGCCAGTTCGAGCCCGGACACGAAGGCGTCCTCGACCCGGTGGCCCAGGCACCAGTCGCCACACAGGCCGATGCCCAGCGCCGGGTCGAACAGGTGCGATCGGCCCAGCGGGGTCTGGGTCTGCGCGTAGCGCCAGCGGTGCACGACGGCGTGGGGTGGCGTGGCGCGGATGCCCGTGATCTCGGCGAAGCCCTTGAGCAGCTTGGCCTTGACGCGCTCGGCATCGTCTTCCAGGTGTTTGGTGGACCAGGCCGGGCTGGCCTGCACGGTCCAGCGCTCGATGCGCTCGCGCCCGGGCTTGCTGTTCTCGCGGGCGAGCCAGCTGATGCGGTGGTGGGTGCTGCGCGCGGCGTTCCACTGCGGGCCCAGGTGCGCCAGGCCCGGCTGCATCGCGTTGGGATAGGCCACCATCAGCGTCCAGCAGGGCGCCACCTGCACCTCGGTGAGCGCCTGGCGCAGGTCGGGGGCCAGGCCGGAGGACTGCAGCAGGTCGTGCGCCTGCATGTGCGGCACGGCCAGCAGCACGCGGTCGAAGCCGCCGATCACCATCTGGCCACCATCGGCGTCTTCGGCCCGCAGCTGCCACTGCTCGGGGTGCAGCGCGTCGCGCTCGATGTGGTGGACACGGGTGCCGGTAAAGGTG
Organism: Hydrogenophaga sp. H7; assembly: GCF_002025745.1. NCBI lineage: Bacteria > Pseudomonadati > Pseudomonadota > Betaproteobacteria > Burkholderiales > Comamonadaceae > Hydrogenophaga > Hydrogenophaga sp. H7. The sequence continues at coordinate 87,846 of NZ_MCIC01000019.1, forward strand.
CGGGCCGGCAGGTGACCGTGCAGTTCGGGCTGGGCCAGGGGCTGGGCCCAGTGGTTCACCAGGCCGCTCATGCCCGGCACGGCGACGAAGTGGGGTTCGGTGGGCGGCGGGGCGCTGGCCAGCACATGGCCGAAGGCGTCGAGCACGCGCACCGTGCTCACGCTCCAGGGGCGCACCTGGGCCTGGGCGGTCAGCAGCACGCGGGCAAAGCGGCTGTCCCGCACCGTGAAGTACTGGGCGCCGTGGTCGAAGCCGCCGAACTCGGTGCTGCGGGTCGCCATGCGGCCGCCAAAGCCGCGGCTCTTTTCGAACACCGAGACGCGGTGGCCTGCCTGCAGCAGTGTTCGCGCGCACGCCACGCCGGCCATGCCTGCGCCGATCACTGCAAAGTGCAGCGGCTCGGTCACCTTGGGAGCCCGGGCAGAGGTCGTGCGTTTGCTGGGAGCCTTCTTGTTGTTCATGGTGTGGCGCAGTGGGTTGGGATGAGAGCACTGTAGCAGTGCAGATGCGGTTGCAGGCTTGCGACGCCTCAACCCACGTGATGGTTTTCCAGCAGGGCGCTGCGGGTGGTCGGGTGCTGCAGGCGTTCCAGCCACCAGCGCATGGCCTGGCCGGCCTCGCCGCTGTGCGGCCGGCGCCAGGCATAGCCGACGCGGAAGACGTGGTTGGGGCGCTGGACCGCCTTGACCACCAGGTGGCCAGCCGAGATGTAGGGCTGGGCCAGTGGCAAGGGCAGGAAGCCACAGCCCAGGCCGCGCAGCTGGGCTTCGAGCTTGTGCTGCATGGTCGGCACGGTGAGCACGTCTTGCCCGGGCAGGATGTTGAACGACTGCCCGTTGCCGCGCTGGGTGCTGTCGGCCACCGCCACCGCCCGGTGCGGGCGGATTTCGTCGTCCCCGATGCTGTGCTCGATGTCCGCCAGCGGGTGGTGCGGCGCCACCGCGAACACGAAGCGCAGCTGGCCCATCGGCGCGGTCTGGATGTCCGGCAGCGAGGCGTCGGCCGACACCCCGAGCGCCAGGTCGGCCAGGCCACCCCGCAGCGCCTCCAGCGTGCCCGAGAGGGTTTCGGCCCGGATCTTCAGCCGGGTCGGGGCGCCCGTGGCGTAGAAGGCTTCGCACAGTTCAAACAGCGTGCTGCGTGCCATGACCGCGTCGGTGGCGATGGTCAGCTGCGGCTCCCAGCCGGTGGCGACCCGCTTGACGCGCTGGGCCACCGCATCGAGCTCGTCCAGCAGGTACTGGCCCGAACGCAGCAGCTCGGCCCCGGCGGGGGTGAGCTGGGCGCGGCGCGCGCTGCGGTCGAACAGCAGCACGTCCAGCGCGTCCTCGACCTGCCGCACGCGGTAGGTCAGGGCGCTGGGCACCATGCCCAGCTCACGGGCCGCGGCGGCCATGCTGCCCAGTCGCGCGACCGCTTCGAGCAGGCCCAGGTTTTCCGGAGACAGGGCAGACCGGGGGGCGGTGGAGGCCATGGAATCACCATCGGGAAAGTGGTTGTGGAGACATTTTCATTCAACTGGATTGAATGGTGCCAACAATTTCCTGCGACCTCCCAGGTGGGCGCCGTGCCCACAATGACTCCCATGCCGGCACTCTGCCGGCGCCAGCAGGAGACCCACATGATGAAAATCCGCCGCTCCCAGGACCGTGGTTATGCCGACCACGGCTGGCTCAAGAGCCACCACTCCTTTTCGTTCGCGGGCTACCACGACCCGGCCTGGATGGGCTGGGGCAACCTGCGCGTGATCAACGAAGACCGGATCGCCCCGGGCACCGGTTTCGGCACGCATGGTCACCGCGACATGGAAATCATCAGCTACGTGCTGCAGGGCAACCTGGCGCACAAGGACAGCATGGGCAATGTCAAGGGCATCCCGCCGGGGGAGGTGCAGCGCATGAGCGCCGGCACCGGCGTGATGCACAGCGAGTTCAATCATGCGCCGAACAGCGTGACGCACTTCCTGCAGATCTGGATCGAGCCGTCCCGGCGCGGCATCGAGCCCGGCTACGAGCAGAAGGCCTTCGACTCGGCGGAGAAGACCGGCCGGCTGCGCCTGGTGGCGTCACCCGATGGTGCGCAGGGCTCGGTCACCATCCACGCCGACGCCTCGCTGCACGCCGGGTTGTTCGACGGTGAGCAGCGCGCCGAGCTGGCCATCGACCCGGCGCGCAAGGCCTATGTGCACCTCGTCCGTGGCGCGCTCGATGTCAACGGCCAGCGCCTGCAGGGTGGCGACGCCGCACTGCTGGCCCAGGAGGAGCGCATCGTGCTCGAACACGGCGACAGCGCCGAGGTGCTGGTGTTCGAATTGTCCCAGTGAGCGGGGCCTGGCCCTCTGTCTCTTTTCACCATCCCGCGCTCCGGCGCATTCACTCAGGAGTCACAAATGGCAAAAGTTGTCGTGGTCTATCACTCGGGTTACGGTCACACCCAGCGCATGGCGCAGTCGGTGGCCCAGGGCGCTGACTCGGAGCTGCTGGCGATCGACGCCGATGGCAACCTGCCCGAAGGTGGCTGGGAAACGCTGGATGCGGCCGACGCGATCATCTTCGGCTCGCCGACCTACATGGGCTCGGTGAGCTGGCAGTTCAAGAAGTTCGCCGACGCTTCCAGCAAGCCCTGGTTTGCCCAGAAATGGAAAGACAAGGTGGCCGCAGGCTTCACCAACAGCGCTGGCATGAACGGCGACAAGTTGCAGACGCTGAACACCCTGTTCACCCTGGCCATGCAGCACGGGATGATCTGGGTCAGCCAGGGCCTGATGCCCAGCAACACCAAGGGCGCGCAGCGCAACGACGTGAACTACCTGGTGAGCTACAGCGGCGCCATCGCCCAGTCGCCATCCGATGCCGGCGCCGCCGACATGCTGCCGGGCGATCTGGAGACGGCCCGCCTGTTCGGTGAGCGGGTGGCGTCTGTGGCTGCGAAATTCAAGGGCTGACCACGGGTCGGCACCTGTGTCCGTGGCCGGGATGGGCCTTACCATCCCGGCCATGAAAATCTTCTCGATCCTCCCCTGGGCAGACTGGCTGGCGCTGGTCTGCTTTTTTGCCTTGTGGGTGGGCTACGCCTGGTTCGCCAAGGTGCTCGGGCAGCGCCGGTCCTCGCTGCTGATCACCACCAACCGCTACCGGGGCTACTGGATGAAGCAGGCGGCGATGCGCGACCCGCGCATGCTCGATGGTCTGATTACGCAGACCCTTTCCAACACGCCGGCGTTCTTTTCTTCCACGTCCATTCTGGTCATCGGTGGTCTGTTCGCCCTGCTGGGCACCACCGACAAGGCGACCGAGCTGATGAGCGAGATCCCGTTCGCCCAGGCGACGCCGCTGATCGTCTTCGAGTTCAAGATCCTCGTGCTCGTGAGCATCTTCGTCTACGCCTTCTTCCGCTTTTCCTGGTGCATGCGGCAGTACACGTTTGTGGCGCTGGTGATCGGATCCATGCCGCCGCCGTCCGATTTCCAGTCCGGCAAGTTCGATGCCCAGGAGTACGCCCACCGGGCGGCGGCCATGGTGGGCGCCGCCGCCGAAACCTTCAACGACGGCCTGCGCGCCTACTACTTCTCGTTCGCGGCGCTGGCGTGGTTCATCTCGCCGCTGGCGATGGTGCTGGGCACCATGGCCGTGGTGGCCATTCTCTACAGCCGCGAGTTTCACTCCGAAGTGCTCAAAGTCTTGCGGGACTGAGGGGGCGCGGGGTCGTGTCCCGGATGTGGGCCAGGGACGCGGCCGAAAACAGCAACCCCAGCGCGGCGCCGCCCAGCACGTCCAGCGCTACGTGCTGCAGGGTGGCCATGGTCGACCAGGCGATGGCCACGCAATGCAGCGCGGACAGCCACAGCACCCAGACCGGCGTCCGGAGCTGGCGCAGGAGGCGGTGCAGCCAGCAGGCGCTGAAGACCGCCGAGGCCACGTGCAGCGACGGGCAGGCGTTGCCCGCGGCGTCCACGCCCTTGATCAGGGCCAGGCCCGGGTAGAGCGCCCAGTCGACGTCGAACACCGGCGTCTGCGTGGGCCAAGCCCAGAAAATGGCCAGTCCGGTCAGGCACAGCGCGCCGACCCACACGCCGAACCAGATCAGGGCCCGGAGGTTGCCGATCAGGGCGGGTGCGAGCGACACATAGACCCAGAGCGACAGGTAGACCGGAAACGCTGAGGGGGTGAACTGCACCCAGTGGTCCAGCCAGATTTCGGGCATGACCGTGGGATCGGCCTGCGGGTTCTCCAGCAGCGCGAAATAGGCGCGGAAGAACAGGAACATGAAGGCGCTGGTGCCGATGGCCTTGAGCCAGGTCTGGAAACAGATGCGTTGCCATACCCGCGACCACCAGCCCTCGGCGGCCGGCGCCAGGGTCTCCATCGAGGGGATCATGTCAGGGCGAGGGGACCGGGTCCCCGAAGGTGCGGGCTGTACAATCGAAAGCTTCCAAAAATGAGATGTTCGGCGGTCTGCGCCGGGCTTCGTGCTGGCCCTGCGGTCCATCTGGGTTCCGCGTCCGGCGCCGGTGTCAGGCCACTGGCCAGCCATGAAATGTATGTCATGCAATCGACCGAACTGATCCGTCAATTCCTTCACGAGCGACTGGGCGCCGATCCGCAACTGGTCGTCCATGAGGCGCGCCTGGCGGACATCGGCGTGGACTCGCTGATGCTGGCAGAACTGATGTTCGAGGCGGAAGACCGCCTGGGCATCTCGATCGATTCCAATGTGCCGCCCCCCAAGACGGTCGGCGACATGGTGACCCTGATCGATTCGCTGCAGGCTGCCAAGACCGGCCGACCATGACCCGCCGCCGAGTCGCCATCACGGGCCTTGGCATGGTCAGCCCGTACGGAGACGGCGTCGATGCCTTCTTCGCACACCTGCTGGCAGGCCGATCGGCTGTGCGCCTGCTGCAGACCGAGGACAAGCCCCGTCCTCTGAACATGCCTTTTGTCACCTGCAGCGGCTTCGATGCGGGCGCTGCCCTGGGCAAGCCCCTGGCCGGCATGATGGAGCGGTTTGCTCACCTCGGTGTGGCCTCCGCGTTCGACGCCTGGCGGGATGCCGGTCTGGAGCGCCAGGCCGCCGATCCGGCCGAGCGTGAGAACTGGGCTTGCATCTGGGGCACCGCCCTCGGCGGCATCCTGGCCTTCGAGAAGGGTTACCGCGACCTGTGGCAGAACGGACGCGAGCGCCTGTCGCCCCTGTCGGTGGTCATGGGCATGAACAACGCCGTCAACGCCCACCTGTCGATCCAGCTCGGGCTCGGTGGCATCAGCATGAGCCACACGGTGGCCTGTGCGTCCTCAACGGTGGCCATCGGCGAGGCCTTTCGCCGCGTGCGCGACGGCGATGCCACGGTGGCCATCACCGGTGGTTCCGATGCCACGCAGGCCTACGGTGTGGCCAAGGCCTGGGAAGCCATGCGCCTGGTGGCGCCGGGCAACGAGGACACCGCCTTCATGGCCTGCCGGCCCTTTTCCTCCGACCGCGCCGGACTGGTGTTGGGCGAGGGGGGCGCCGCCATGGTGCTGGAAGACTGGGACCATGCGGTGGCCCGGGGCGCCCGCATCCACGCCGAGATCGTCGGTTACGGGGCCAGCTGCGACCGCAGCCACCTGGTGCGCCCCGAGGCCGATGGCCAGGCGCGGGCCCTGCGCGCAGCGCTGGCCGACAGCGGGCTCGGGGTGGACGAGATTGGCTACGTCAACGCCCACGGCACCGCGACGGTCGAGGGCGATCCGGTTGAAATCACGGCCCTGCGCCAGGTGTTCGGCGACCGGGCCCCGCGCCTGGCGGTCAGCGCCACCAAGTCCATGCATGGCCACCTGCTCGGTGCCGCCGGCGCGATTGAGGCCCTGGCAACTGTACTGGCCCTGCGCGAAGGAGCCATTCCCCCGACGGCCCACCTCCAGGGGCGGCTGGATCCCGCCTGCGAAGGGGTGGACCACGTGTTCGAAGGGCGCGAAGGCGTGCCGCTAAGGGCCGCGCTGTCCAACTCCTTTGCCTTCGGCGGGAGCAACGCCGTGCTGGCATTCCGCGCCGCGCCCGCCCCCTGATTCACCGAGACCGACCATGTCCCAAGCCCCACAGACTCCCCTGAACGACCTCATGGCCGAGGTCGCCGCCCTGATCGTCGAGGCGCTCAACCTCGACGTGACGCCCGAAGACATCCGGCCCGACGATCCGCTCTATGGCGAAGGCCTGGGGCTGGACTCGATCGACATGCTGGAGATCTCGCTGGTCATTTCCAAGCAGTACGGCTTCCAGCTCAAGTCGGACAACGAGAACAACGTCAAGATCTTCGCCTCGCTGCGCTCCCTCTCGGAACACATCGCGAGCCAGCGCACCAAGTGAAGCCGATCACCGGTCACGGGCTGGACGATGTCCTGGCCTGGCGTCCTTCCGGGCCGGTCCGGGTGCGCGAGTTCCTGGCCGATGCCCTATCCGTGGCGGCGCTGCTGCCAGCAGGCTCCGGTGTGCTCAACCTCTGCGAAGACCGCTACCACTTCGCGGTGCTGTTCGCGGCCTGCCTGCTGACGGGCAAGGTCAGCCTGCAGCCATCGTCCCATTCGGCCGAGACGCTACAGCGCCTGGAGCAGGAACATCCCGGCTGTTTCGCCGTGGTCGACGGGCCGTTCGACGTGGCGGGGCTGCCGAGCCTGCCGTTTCCGGATCTCGCTGCCTTGAACCGCGTGTCGGTGGACCGTGTCCCCGAGATCGACGAGGGCCGTGTGGTCGCGATCCTGTTCACCTCCGGGTCCACCGGCCTGCCGCAGCCGCACGCCAAGACCTGGGGCCGCCTGGTGCAGAACGGCCGCGCCGAAGCGGTGGCGCTCGGGCTGGACCGACGGCCGCATGTGCTGGTCGGCACAGTGCCGGTGCAGCACAGCTACGGTTTCGAGTCCACCTTCCTGCTGGCGCTGCATGGCGGGTGCAGCTTCTGGAGCGGCAAGCCGTTCTTTCCGCAGGACGTGGTCGACGCGCTGGCCGCCGTGCCGCAGCCGCGCATGCTGGTGACGACGCCCTACCACCTGGGTACCTTGCTGGGCTCCGGTCTGGACTGGCCGGCCCTGGACATCTGCCTGTCGGCGACCGCGCCGCTGGGCACCGAACTGGCGACCCGTGTCGAATCGCACAGCGGCGCGCCGGTGCACGAGATCTACGGATCGACCGAGTCGGGCCAGCTGGCCACCCGCCGCACCACCGCTGGCGCCGTCTGGCAGCTCCTGCCCGGCGTGCGCCTGGTGCAGCACGCCGACACCACCAGCGCCTGCGAGGGGCATGTGGAAGGCGTCGTGCCTCTGTCGGACATCATCGAGCTGCAGGACGGTGGGCGCTTCCTGCTGCACGGACGCCACGCCGACCTGGTCAACATCGCGGGCAAGCGCAGCTCGCTGGCCTACCTCAACCACCAGCTGTGCGCCATCGAGGGGGTGCAGGAGGGGGCTTTCTTCCTGCCCGACGAGGCCGACCAGTCGGCCGATGGCATCACCCGGCTCACCGCCTTCGTCGTCGCGCCCGGCGTGCCGCCGCGGTCGCTGCAGGCGGCGCTGCGCCAGCGCATCGACCGCGTGTTCCTGCCGCGCCCGCTGGTGTTTGTCGAGGCCCTGCCGCGCAACAGCACTGGCAAGCTCATGCGCTCGACGCTGCAGGAGCTGTACCGCCTGCATGTCGGGCCGGGGAGTCACCATGGTCCTGCTTGATCAGACCTGGCGCGTGCCCGCCGACCACCCGGCGTTCGCTGGGCATTTCCCCGGCCATCCCATCGTGCCGGGGGTGGTGCTGCTCGACCGCGCGGTGCAGATGGCCCAGCGGCTGCGGGGTGGTCCGCTGGCCGGTTGGCAGGTCACGCAGGTGAAGTTCCTCAGCCCCTGTGGCCCGGACGATGAGCTGGTCTTCGTGCTGCGCGAGGGCACGCGGGGCGGGCTGGCGTTTTCGGTGCACTGTGGCGACCGCGAGGTGGCGTCCGGCGGTTTGCTGCCACCTGCGCCATGAGCCTTCCCGACCCCACGGACAGCGCCCAGCCCGAGTGGATGCGGCGCCAGGAGCGCAGCAACCTGGCGATCCTGCGCCTGATGGTCTGGATTTCGCTGACCTTCGGCCGGGGCATCGGCCGCGTCGTTCTGCACGCCATTGCGGCGTACTTCGTGCTGTTCGCGCCGGCCGCGCGCCGGGCCAGCCGGGCCTATCTGCGCCGGGTGCTGGGCCGCTGGGCGCTCTGGCGCGACGGCTTCCGGCATGTGTTCAGTTTCGCCAGCACCATCCACGACCGCATTTACCTGCTCAACGACCGCTTCGACGTGTTCGACATCCAGGTCCACGGTGGCGAGGCGCTGATCGAGTCGGTGCGCAGCCAGCCCGGGGCGCTGCTGGTCGGCGCCCACCTGGGCAGTTTCGAGGTACTGCGCGCGATGGGGCGGGGCAAGGAGGGGCTCAAGGTCGCGATGATGATGTACGAGCAGAACGCCCGAAAGATCAACGCCACGCTGGCAGCGATCAACCCCAAGGCGATGCAAGATATCATTTCCCTGGGGCAGATGGAGTCGATGCTGGAGGCGCGCGACAAACTCGACCAGGGCTATCTGGTGGGCATGCTGGCCGACCGTTCGCTGGGCGATGACGCCACGCACGAGGTGGAGTTCCTGGGCTCTCCCGCTGCATTCCCGCTGGGGCCTTGGCGCATGGCGGCGATGCTGCGCCGGCCGGTGTTCCTGATGGCCGGTCTCTATCTGGGCGGCAACCGCTACGAGCTGCATTTCGTCGAACTGGCCGACTTTTCCAAGGTCGAACGCAGTGGCCGCGACGCCGCGATCCGCGAGGCGGTGCAGCGCTACGCCGACAGCCTGGCCGATCTGTGCCACAAGGCCCCCTACAACTGGTTCAATTTCTTCGATTTCTGGCAAAAAAAATGATGCGACGTTTTGTGCTGGCCCTGCTGGGCCTGGGCCTCTGGACCAGTGCCCAGGCCGCCTTCGACATCGACCAGCTGATGAGCGAACTGGCGACGCAGAAGGGCGGTCGCGCTCGTTTCGTCGAGACGCGCCATGTGGCGCTGCTGGACAAGCCGGTGCGGGCCAGCGGCGAGATGTTGTTCAGCCCGCCGGACCGGCTGGAAAAACGCACCCTGCTGCCCAAACCCGAAACCATGGTGCTGGACAAGGACACCCTGAGCCTGGAGCGCGACAAGCGCAAGTTCACCATCCACCTGGCCAACCGCCCGGAGGCGCAGGCTTTCGTCGAGAGCATCCGCAGCACCCTATCGGGCAACCGCAAGGCGCTGGAGCAGGACTACGCGCTCGCGCTGGAAGGTGAAAGCCAGCGCTGGGTGCTGACCCTGGTGCCCAGGGACGACACCATCCTGGCGCTGCTCAAGCGCATCACGGTCAGCGGCAGCCGGAACCAGGTGCGGCACATCGAGTACCTCCAGGCTGACGGCGACCGTTCGGAAATCAGCATCGACCCGATCGAGGCCCAGTGAAGTCCGCGGCGGTCCGAGTCTTCCTGGTCTGGCTGGCGCTGATGCTGGCCGGTCTGGCCGTGGTCTGGAACAGCCGGTTCACGGCCGACATGTCGTTCTTCCTGCCGTCCAATCCCAGCGCCGAGCAGCGCGCCCTGGTGGAGCAGTTGCAGGACGGGTCCGTCTCGCGCCTGCTGATGGTGGCGGTCGAGGGCGGCGACGAGAAGCAGCGGGCGGCGGTGTCGCGGGCGTTGCGCCAGGCGCTGGCGGCCGACCCGGACTTTCTCTCGGTCCAGAACGGTGAGGCCGGTGGCCTGGAGGGCGAGCGCGACCGCCTGCTGGCGCACCGCTACGCGCTCAGCCCGTCCGTCTCGCCCGAGCGCTTCACCGAGGACGGCCTGCGCGCGGCAGTGACCGACACCATCGACCTGCTGTCCTCGCCCGCGGGCATGCTGCTCAAGCCCTACCTGGCGCGCGATCCGACCGGCGAGGTGCTGTCCATCCTGGGCCAGCTCAACCCCGGCGCCCAGCCCCAGATGCGGGCCGGCGTCTGGGCCTCACGCGATGGCGAGCGCGCCATGCTGCTGCTGCAGACGCGGGTGCTTGGCTCGGACACCGATGGCCAGGCGCTGGCCATCGACAAGGTGCACGCCGCCTTCGAGCAGGCGCGCGCGTCGACCGGCCACTCCGCGCTGACGATGGTCCTGTCCGGACCGGGCCAGTTCGCGGTGCAGGCACGCGAGACCATCAAGAGCGAGGCCAAGCGCCTGTCGCTGATGAGTTCGATCGCCATCTGGCTGGTGCTGTTCTGGGTCTACCGTTCGTTCAAGCTGCTGGCCCTGGGCCTGATCCCGGTGCTCAGCGGCACGCTGGCCGGCATCGCCATGGTCAGCCTGGTGCACGGCACGGTGTTCGGGGTCACGGTGGGCTTCGGTTCGGCGCTGATCGGCGAGGCGGTGGACTACGCCATCTACTACTTTGTTCAGGCCGGCCACCAGGGCGTGGACCAGTGGCGCCGGGTGTTCTGGCCGACGATCCGGCTGGGCGTGATGACGACCGCTATCGGCTTCGGCGCGCTGCTGTTCTCGGGCTTCCCGGGGCTGGCCCAGCTGGGTCTGTACGCGCTCTCGGGCGTCGTCACGGCGGCGCTGGTCACGCGCTTCGTGCTGCCTTCGCTGACCGGGCCCGGCCTGCGCGTGCCGGCACACGAGGTCTGGGTGCGGCGCTGGATGGCGCTGCTCGGCCGGGCGCACCACCTGCGCTGGGCGATGGTGGGGCTGGCGGTGGTCGTGGCGGCCTACCTATGGGTCCAGCGCGATTCGCTCTGGAGCGCCAACCTGTCCGCGCTGTCCTCGGTCACCGCGGACGAGGCGAACGCCGACGCGCGCATGCGCGCCGACCTCGCGGCGCCCGACGCGCGCTACCTGGTGACGGTCAGCGCCGACAGCCAGGAAGCCGCCCTGCAGGCGGCCGAGAAGGCCGGTCAGCGGCTGGACGCGCTGGTGGAGCAGGGCGTCATCGGCGGCTACGACTCGCCCGCCCGCTTCCTGCCCAGCGCAGAGCTGCAGCAGCAGCGCCTGGCCAGCCTGCCGCCGGCCGAGGTGCTGCGCGAGCGCCTGCAGCGGGCGCTGGTGGACGCCCCGCTGTCCGCTGCGCGGCTCGAACCCTTCATCAGTGACACCGAGGCGGCGCGCGCCGCCGGGCCGATGACCCGTGCCGACCTCGACGGCAGCGCCCTTGCCCTTGCGGTGGACTCCCTGCTGATCCACGGCAAGGACGGGCACTGGACGGTGATGCTGCCGCTGCGCCCGGCGCCTGGCGTCCCCGATGCCGCCATCCCGGCCCAGCCGGTGGAGCAGGTGCTGGATGGCAGCGGCGCCCTGTTCGTGGACCTCAAGACCGAGTTCGAGGGCCTGTATTCCACCTATGTCGAGGAGGCGGTCGAGTTGTCCCTGCTGGGTGTGCTGGCCATCGCACTGCTGCTCGCGGTCTCGCTGCGCTCGGTGCTGCGGCTGGCCCGGGTGCTGTTCACGCTGGCGCTCGCCGTGGGCCTGGTGATGGTGATGCTGAATCTCGCGGGTGTCAGGCTGCACCTGCTGCACCTGGTGGGCCTGCTGCTGATCTTTGCGGTCGGCTCCAACTACGCCCTGTTCCTCGACCACCCCGGAGACGGCGAACCGCTGGACCCGGCCACCCTGCTGTCGATGGGGGTGGCGGTGCTGACCACGGTGATCGGCTTCGGCACGCTCGCCAGTTCGAGCGTGCCGGTGCTGCAGGCGGTGGGCATCACCGTCGGTCCGGGGGCGCTGCTGGCGCTGGTGCTGTCGGCCGTGCTGGTGTACCCGAAGCCGGCTCACCCGCCGAGCGGGGTCGCGGCGTGAACCCGACCGAGCGCCTGCTCCAGGGGGCAGACACCCTGCTGCTGATGCTGCCCGGGGCGCTGATGACGCCGCAGCACATGGTGCAGGCCGGCCTGTTCGACGAGCTGGCGAAGCGCCGGCTGGCGCTGGACCTGGTGGCGCCCGACCTGCACGCGGAGGGGGCCGACAACCGGATCGCGCTGCGGCGGCTTGAGGACGAGTGGCTGGCCCCTGCGCGCAAGCACTACCGGCGCGTGTGGCTGGGTGGCATCTCCCGTGGCGGGCAACTGGCGCTGTCCTGTTGGGCGGGGCAGGTGGGCGCGGTGAACGGTCTGTGCCTGCTCGCGCCCTATGCGGGCGGGCGCCTCACCACCAACGCCATCGTGCGCGCCGGTGGCCTGGCGAGCTGGATCGCGACCGACGACCAGATGAGCGACCCGGACGTGCGCCTGTGGCACTGGCTGCAGTCCCCCCCGCCGGCTGTGCCGATGTTCATGGGCTATGGCGACCGGGACCGGTTCGCCGACGGCATGTCGCTGCTCGCGCAGCACCTGCCGCTGCCGCGCTGCGAAGTGCTGCCGGGCGACCACGACTGGTCCGCCTGGCTGCCGCTGTGGCAGCGCTTTCTGGACGCCGGCCATTTCGACGCCCAGGCATGAGCAGACCCTGGTCGCCGTCCCCCTTTCTCAAGGCCTCGGCCGTGCTGCACGCCGGTGCGGCGGTGGGGGCGGCGGTCGACCCGTCCACCTGGCCCCTGGCGCTGGGCGCGGTGGTGGCCAACCACGCGGTGATCACCACCGCCGGACTGCTGCCGCGGACCACCCTGCTCGGGCCCAACCTCACCCGCCTGCCGGCCGCCGCCCAGGCGCGCGGCGAGGTCGCGCTGACCATCGACGACGGGCCCGATCCGAAGGTGACGCCGCAGGTGCTGGACCTGCTGGATGCCGCGGAGGCCAGAGCCACCTTTTTCTGCATCGGCTGGCGCGCCCGTCTGCACCCGGCGCTGTGCCGCGAGATCGTGGCGCGCGGCCACAGGGTGGAGAACCACGGCGATTCGCACTCCAACGCGTTCTCGCTGTTCGGCCCGGGCCGCATGCGCGCCGACATCGCCGCCGCCCAGGCCACGCTGGCCGACATCACCGGCCAGGCGCCGCTGTTCTTCCGGCCCACCGCCGGCCTGCGCAACCCGTTTCTGGACCCGGTGCTGGCGGCGCTGGACCTGCGGCTGGCGGCCTGGACCCGGCGCCCCTACGACACGCGCGACGGCCGGCCGGAGCAGGTGCTGGCGCGGCTGACCCGCGGCCTGGGTGCCGGCGACATCCTCCTGATGCACGACGGCCACGCCGCGCTCACGCCCGATGGTCTGCCCGTCATCCTCTCGACCCTGCCGGTACTCCTGCAGACCCTGAGGGCACAGCGGCTGCGGCCGGTGACCCTGCAACAATCCCTGCAATGAGCCAGACCTTCTTTCCTCTGCTGCTGGATGAGGCCACCAAGGGCTTCCGTTCCGGGGGGCCGTTCGCCCACCACTACGCCCGCGGCAAGCTGGGCACCGACCCGATCTTTCGCGAGATGCTGCGGCGCGGGCTGCTGCCGGCCGGTGGCCGCCTGCTGGACCTCGGCTGCGGCCAGGGCAGCCTCTTTGCGTGGCTGCTGGCGGCCCGCCGGCTCCACGAACAGGGGCAGTGGCAGGCCGACTGGCCGGCGCCGCCCCGGTTCCGCAGCATGCGGGGCGTCGAGCTGATGCAGAACGACGTCGACCGCGCGGCCCATACCTTCGGCCGCGACCACCCGGTGGTGCGGGTGGAGCAGGGCGACATGAACGCGGTCGACTTCGGCCAGGTCGACGCGGTCACGATTCTCGATGCGCTGCACTACTTCGACCATGCCCAGCAGACCAAGGTGCTCCAGCGCATCCACGCCGCACTGCCCGAAGGTGGCCTGTTCCTGACCCGCATCGGCGACGCCAGCGCCGGCCTGCCGTTCCACATCTCCAACTGGGTCGACCACGTGGTCACCTTTGCCCGCGGCCACCGGCTGCCGCAGCTGTACTGCCGCTCGCTGGCCGACTGGACCGCGCTGCTGACGGACCTCGGCTTCGACGTGGAGTCGGCCCCGATGAGCGAGGGCAAGCCCTTCGCCAATGTCATGCTGGTCTGCCGCAAGCACGGCTGACGGCGGTTTTCCTACACTGCGCCCCATGACCCCGCTCGCGCTTTCCGCCTACACCCTCACCACCTGCCTCGGCCGCGGGATCGACGCCACCCGCGAGGCCCTGCGCGCCGAACGCTCGGCGCTGGCGCCGTGCACCTTCGAGACGGTGCGGCTCGACACCTGGATCGGCGAGGTCGCCGGCGTCGACGAGCAGCGCCTGCCCGAGGCGCTGGCCCGCTACGACTGCCGCAACAACCGCCTGACCCTGATGGGACTGGAGACCGACGGCTTCGGCGACCGCGTGCGCGAGGCCACCGCGCGGTACGGCGCCGATCGCGTCGGTGTGTTCCTGGGCACCAGCACCGCCGGCATCCTGCAGACCGAGCTGGCCTACCGCCGCCGCGACCCCGCCACCGGCGCGCTGCCCGACGACTTCCACTACCGCACCACGCACAACGCGTTCTCGCTGGCCGAGTTCACGCGCGACCACTTCGGCCTCACCGGCATGGCGATGGCGATCTCCACCGCCTGCTCGTCCAGCGCCAAGGTGTTTGCCGCCGCCGCGCGCCAGCTCGCGCTGGGCACGATCGACGCGGCTGTCGTCGGCGGTGTCGACACGCTGTGCCTGACCACGCTCTACGGCTTCGCCTCGCTGCAGCTCACGTCGAAGAACCCCTGCCGGCCCTACGACGCATCGCGCGACGGCATCTCCATCGGCGAGGGCGCTGCCTTCGCCCTGCTGGAGCGAAACGCTTCGCCGGCTCCGGGCACAGTGATGCTGCTGGGCGTGGGCGAATCGAGCGACGCGTACCACATGTCCTCGCCGCACCCCGAGGGCCTGGGCGCGCGGCTGGCGATGGAGGCGGCGCTGCGCTCGGCCGGTCTTGTGGCCTCCGACATCGACTACATCAACTTGCACGGCACCGCCACGCCGGCCAACGACGCCGCCGAGGGCAAGGCCGTGACCGCGCTGTTCGGCGACTCCGTGCCGGGCAACTCCACCAAGGGCTACATGGGACACACCCTTGGCGCCGCTGGCGCCATCGAGGCCCTGGTCTGCGCGATGGCGCTGACCGACGGCCGTCTGCCCGGCAGCCCGGGCACCGGCGCGCTCGACCCGTCGATCCCGATCCGCTACCAGTTGCGGGGCGAGGACCGGGCGTTGCGCCACGCGCTGAGCAACTCGTTCGGTTTTGGCGGCAGCAACTGCAGCCTGGTGCTGGGAGTCGCAGCATGAACCGCACGACCATGCAACCACTGCAAGCTTTCGTCACCGGCATCGGCCTGATCGCCCCCGGGTTGACCGACTGGGCCAGCGCCGCCGCCGTGCTGCGCGGTGAGCAGCCCCACACGCCGGCCCCCACCGTGCTGCCCGTGCCCGAGCTGCTGCCGCCGGCAGAGCGCCGCCGCGCCAGCCGCGTCATCAAGCTCTCGCTGGGCGCGGGCCTGGAGGCGGTGAAGCAGGCCGGCGCCGACGCGTCGACGCTGGCGACGGTGTTTTCCGCCTCGGGCGCCGACGGCCACAACTGCCACGCGCTGTGCGAACAGCTGGCGGGCGAGGACCGCCAGATCTCGCCCACGCGCTTCCACAACTCGGTGCACAACGCGGCCGCCGGCTACTGGGGCATTGCCACCCGCGCGATGGCGCCGTGCCAGGTGATCGGCGCCTACGACGCCAGCTTCGGCGCGGGCCTGCTGGACGCGCTGGCGCAGGTGGCGGTGGATGGCCAGCCGGTGCTGCTGATCGCCTACGACAGCGAGTACCCCGAGCCGCTGCGCGCCAAGCGCGACACGCCCGACTGCGGCGCCGTGGCGCTGCTGCTCTCGCCAGAGGCCGAGGGCGCGCTGGGCGTGCTCACCGTGGCGCCGACCACCGAGGCCGCCGAGCCGATGCCCGGGGCCTCGCTGGAGGCGCTGCGCACGTCCATCCCCGCGATGCGCGCGCTGCCGCTGCTGCGCCGCGTGGCGGCTGGGCAGGGCGGCGAGGTGGTCCTGGACTACCTCGCGCCCATGCAGCTGCGGGTGGGGTGGCGGCCGTGCTGAGCGCGCCGCTGGACCACGGCTGGATCGCGGCCCACATCCCGCACCAGGGCAGCATGTGCCTGCTGGACCGCGTGCTCGAATGGAGCGAACAGCGCATTGTCTGCGAGGCGGTCAGCCACACCGATCCGGCGAATCCGCTGCGCGATGCGGGCCGCCTGGGCGCGGCTATCGGCGTCGAGTACGCGGCGCAGGCCATGGCGGTGCACGGCGCGCTGCTGGCACCGAGCGACGCGGCCCCCACACAGGGCTACCTCACCAGCGTGCGCGGTCTGAGCCTGCACACCGACCGTCTCGACGACGTGGGTGGCCCGCTCACCATCACGGCCGAGCGCCTGTCGGGTGACGCGCGCCTGATCCTCTACCAGTTCACCCTCCACTGCGGCGAGCGCTGCCTGCTCGACGGCCGCGCCTCCGTGGTGCTCGATGCCCAGTCCCTATGAACACAGACAGCAAACGCCGCCGCGCCCTCGTCACCGGTGGCAGTGGCGGTATCGGCGCCGCCATCTGCGAGCGCCTCGCGGCCGACGGCCACCACGTCATCGTGCACGCCAACCGCGGTCTTGAAAAAGCCCAGGCCCTGGCTGAAAAGATCAACGCGGCCGGCGGCAGCGCCGAGGCCGTGGCCTTCGACATCACCGACCGCGCCGCCACCGCCGCGGTGCTGGAGGCGCTGGTCGAGGTCGCGCCGATCCAGATCCTGGTCAACAACGCCGGCATCCACGACGACGCGGTGTTCCCCGGCATGACCGGCGAACAGTGGGACCGGGTGCTGGACGTGTCCCTCAACGGCTTCTTCAACGTCACCCAGCCGTTGACCATGCCGATGATGCGCACCCGCTGGGGCCGCATCGTCAGCGTGTCCTCGGTGGCGGCGGTGGCCGGCAACCGCGGGCAGGTCAACTACTCGGCCGCCAAGGGCGCGCTGCACGCGGCGAGCAAGTCGCTGGCGCTGGAGCTGGCCAGTCGCGGCGTGACGGTCAACGTGGTCGCACCCGGCCTGATCGCCACCGGCATGATCGAAGGCAGCTTCGACGCCGACGCCGTCAAGCGCATGGTGCCGATGCAGCGCGTCGGCCAGCCGGCCGAGGTGGCGCACCTGGTGGCCTTCCTCGCCTCGGACCAGGCTGGCTACATTTCGGGACAGGTGATTTCGATCAATGGCGCGATGATCTGAAGCATCCAAGGAGTGTCCGAGCCATGAAGCAGCGTTTCCTGTCCTTGCCTGTCACAGCCTGTGTGCTGGCCCTGTCGGCATGGGTGTCGGCCACCTCGGCCCACGCCCAGGAGACGGACACCGTGCAGAGTGCCGCCCAGGCCTGTATGCGGGCCTGGGGCAGCCAGCACCCGTTCACCGACACGCCGCCGCTGCGCACGGTGTCGGGCGCGGTGCGGGTGCTGGGGCGCGGCTCGTCGGTGGCCGACCGCGAGGTCACCGACTTTCCCGTCCTCGTGGTCGTGCAGCCGGGCGTGAACGTGCTGGGCGAGAGCGAGATGGAACTGCTCAACCCCAACGGCTGGTACTGCCTGCGCGCGGCGGTCAACGTGGGCGGCGGGCTGCGCATCAAGCTGCACTGCGACGCCCGCCTCGCGTCGGCCACCTCGGGCACTTCGGTGCTGGGCGACAACGCCGGGCGCGGCGTGTCGGTCATGGGCGCGATCAGCGTCGAGCGCGTGGGCTGCGCGCGCAGCTGATCGGGCCCGCGTTCAGCGGTGCGCCGACATCCTCGGCGCCACCACCGGCACCGTCAGCATGGTGCTGGCCACGGCCATCAGCAGCAGGGCGGTGAAGGTCTCGCTGGTGATGACCTGCTTGTCCAGCAGGATGTTGGCGAAGATGATCATGATCAGCGCCTTGGTCTGCAGCAGCCAGCCGATGACGCTGGCCTCGCCCGGGCCCCAGCCCAGTACGCGGCCGGCGATGCGCACGCCGATCAGCTTGCCCGCCACCGACACGAACAGCAGCAGCGCCGCCGCGGCGAACACCTCGGCACCGCCGACGGCCCAGTTGGTGCGCAGGCCGGTGGAGAGGAAGAACACCGGCATCATCACCAGCAGCACGTGGTGGCGCAGCTGGTCGAGCCTGTCCTGATCGAACCAGTGCGCGTCCATGATGGCGCCGGCCAGGAAGGCGCCCACCATGTAGTGCAGGCCGGCCCAGTCGGCGCCGAAACCGCAGGCCGCGAGCCAGATCAGCGCCACGTACCAGCGGTCGCGCTCCTGCAGCCAGGCCATCAGGCGCCGGAAGCCCCAGCCCAGCAGCACAAAGGCGATCAGGAAGACCACCTGCTTGCCGATGCGGCTCCAGTCCATCAGGATCAGCGCCAGCACGCCCCAGATGGCGATGTCGTCCAGGCTGGCGTAGCGCAGGATGCGCTGGCCCAGCGGGTGGCGCAGGATCTCCAGCTTCTCCATCAGCAGGATCAGGATCGGCAGCGCGGTGACCGCGCAGGCCATGCCGATGCCCAGAACGAACTGCCAGTGCTGCGCCAGCGGTCCCATCCACCCGGGAAACTGCAGCAGCACCAGCGCGGCGCCGCAGCCCAGCAGCAGCGGCGAGCCCAGCGCCAGTCCGGCGGTGATGCCGCTCTCGCGCCGGTGCTTCCAGGCCTGGGCCAGGTCCAGCTCGACGCCCGCGATCATCACGAACAGCATCACCGCCCACCAGGCGATGCCGTTGAGCGACTGCACCACCGCTGGCGTGAACACGAACTGGTAGTACTCGGGTGACCACTTGCCCAGCACCCCGGGCCCGAGCAGGATGCCCATGATGATCTGCACCACCACCAGCGGCGCGAAGTAGTCGGTGTTGAAGACTCTCCAGACCAGCCAGGGCAGGCTGAAGATGATCAGCATCGCGATCAGGAAGATCTCGGTGGTGTTCATGCCGGGCGCACCCCGGTGTACTCGCGGAAGATGCCCAGCGACACCGAGCAGCCCACATCGGCAAAGCCGGCGTGCCGCAGCGCATCCATGATGGTCTCGGGGTCCAGCGCCGCCTCAATGGTGTCGCCGTAGTAGGCCCAGAGCTTCTGCACGTCGGCGTGCCGGCCGGTGAGCCGCGCCATCAGCGGCACCAGCACCGAGATGTGGAAGCGCAGCAGGCCCCGCAGCAGGCGGCCGCGCGGGCGGCTGATTTCCATGATGCAGACCTTGCCGCCCGGTTTGAGCACGCGCAGGTACTCGGACAGCACCTTGTTCAGGTCGTCCACGTGGCGCAGGGCATAGCCCATGGACACGAAGTCGGCCTGCGCGTCGGGCAGGGGAATGGCCTCGCCGAACGCCTCGATGGTCTCCACCGACACCTTCTTGCGCAGCTCGGCCAGCATGCCGGGCGAGGGGTCGACCGCGATCACCCGGCCCGTCGGGCCGACCAGCTCGACCCCGGCCACCGTCACCAGGCCGGTGCCGGCCGCCACGTCCACCAGCGTCATGCCGGCGGACAGGCCGTTGCGCTTGAGCACGTCGCGCCGGTACCAGGCGCCGCTGCCCAGGGCGGTCAGGCTCTCGGCGCTGTCGTAGCCGCCGGCCGCCTGGTTGAACATGGTCTGGGTGAGCGCGCGGCGCTCGCCTTCGCTCTTGAAATAGGGACGCAGGCGCGGGTCGTCCTTGAGGGCGCCTTTGCCCTGGCTGGGGTTGTTCATGTCAGTGATCCGATCCAAAAAGACGCCGCCAGACCAGCAGGGGCAGCCGCAGCACGAAGCCGATGAAGAGGCGGGTGTGCATCCAGGTCAGCAGGGTGTTGTCGCGCAGGTATTTGAAATGGGAGACGCCGCCTTCTTCGGCGCTGAGGTAGCGCACCGGCGCATCGATGTTGACCGGCCGCACGCCGGCCCAGCACAGCCGCACCACGGCCTCGGGGTCGAAGTCGAAGCGGCGCATGAAGCGGTTGCCGCGCATGATCTTCGCCAGTGGCGCGATGGGGTAGACGCGAAAGCCGTAGAGCGAATCGCCCACGCCCATCCACAGCGTCTCCAGGTTGGCCCAGCCGTTGGAGACCTTGCGGCCGTTGACGCGCAGGGCCGGCGCCTCGGGACCGAACACCGGCTTGCCGAGCACCATCGCGCCCGGGTCGCGCTGCGAGGCGGCCATGAAGGTGGGGATCAGGTCGGCCGGGTGCTGGCCGTCGGAGTCCATGGTCAGTGCGTGGGTGAAGCCCTCACGCGCGGCCTGTTCGATGCCGGCGAGCACGGCCGAACCCTTGCCCTGGTTGTGGGGTAGCACGATGACGCGCAGCCCGGGGTCGCGGGCGGCTTCGGCCTGCAGCAGCCGGTCGGTGCCGTCGGTGCTGCCGTCGACGACGACCCACACGGGTGTCCATTGCGCGCGGGCCTGGCGCACGGTGTCCAGCACGCCCGGGCCGGGGTTGTAGCTGGGGATCAGGACCAGGTGGGTGCTCGAAGGAGAAGCGGTCATGCGGTTGGGGCGGCGGGCGCTTGGACCTCGCGGCGGAAATAGGCCTCCAGCTCGGTGGTGAAGGCCATGTGGTCGGTGGGGGCGTCGAAGCGCCGGCCCAGGCGGGCCTTCACGGTCAGCGGCAGCACCGGCGGGCGCAGCAGCGGCCAGGCCTTGCCCAGATAGGCGGTGGAAAAGTCCAGCAGCACGGTCTGCACCGGGACACCGGCGCGGCGGGCGATCATGCCCGTGGTGGGCTGCAGCGGGTCGACCGGGAAGTGCACGGTGCGGCTGCCCTCGGGGAACAGCACCAGGTGGGTGCCCTGCTGCAGCGCTTCGCACCCCCCCGCGATGATCTGCAGGATGCCGTCGTTGCGCACATAGCGCGCCAGCCGGGCGGCCGAGCCGAACAGCGGGTTGTCCATCAGGCTGGCCTTCATCACGCAGATCGCATCAGGCAGCTGCGAGACGATGATCACCGCGTCGAGCAGGGAGGGGTGGTTGGCGGCGATGACCAGTCCGCGCTCATGGCGCAGGCCCTCGATCTCGGACAGGTCGAAGCGGCAGGCGCACAGCCGCTGCAGCAGGCCCAGGTAGAAGCGGAAACCCGCCGCGATCACGCGCCGGCCCAGCCGCTGGCCCACGGGCCGCGGCAGCAGCGGGTGCAGCAGCATGGCAAAGGGCAGCCAGGTCAGGCAGAGCAGCGCCAGGGCCCCCAGGCCGAGGTGCATGGCCAGGTGCTCGTACAGGGTCCAGAGCGGACCGCGTGGCCGCAGCGTGTCATTCATCGACCGGTACGCGCTCGCTCGATTCGCCCAGCACCCAGGACACCGCCACACCGCCGGCCACGTAGTTTCGCGTGCGCACCAGCGGGCTGGCCTCGAACGCCGCGCCGCGCAGGCTGTCGTAGCGCAGGAAGGCGCCCACCCACTGGTTGCCGAAGCGCTTGGACACGCCCACCAGGTACTGCATGCCGGCGAAGCCGGCGCTGGCCCGGTAGGCCGCGCGGTCGGCGGTGGCGTAGGCGGCATCGACGCCGTAGAAGTACTGGTGTTGCTTGCGGTCGCCGAACAGCGGGCCGGCCTGCAGGCCGACGTTCCAGCCCGGCAGACCGGACAGGTCGGTGAGATCCAGGTTGAGCTTGGGGTGCAGCACCCAGCCCAGGCTCTTCGGGTTGCGTTCCAGCGTGTAGGCGGCGCGCAGCGGCAGCAGCAGCTTGAGCTGGCGCGCCTTGCCCTCGGTCTGCCACAGGGTCAGGTTCAGCTGCGGGCCGACCTCGAAGTTGGCGCGCAGGTCGGGCATGCCGGCTCGTGCCCGGATGTCCTCGCTCGACGCCGGCGGCGACAACGCGGCCGAGACCGTCAGCTCGGCGCGGTCGGAATCGAACAGCTCGGCGCGCACGCCGTCGCGGTCGGCCTTGAGGAACTCGCCGCGGTAGACGAAGTAGGGGGTGGGCAGCACGAAGGCCTGGCGCTGGTCCGAGCCGCGGTAGGCCGGAAAGCTCACCGCCGCCACACCGGCGCCGGCTTCCCACAGCGGCTTGTCTTCCGCGCCCTGCGCCGGGGCGGCGGCACCCAGGCCCAGGAGCAGGCCGGCCATGCCCGGTGCGGACGCGAGGCGGAGCAGGGTCTTCATGCGTTGTACATGGCGGGGTCGTCCACCTTGCGGATGTTGAAGCGGCGCCGCTGCCAGGCCCTGAACGCGCGTCGGGGTTGGGTGATGTTGGCGATGTAGTACATCGCCTTGAATATGAGGATCGAGCGCCAGATCGGGGTCTTGCCGAACACATCGCCCGCCAGCACCGACAGGATGGCTTCCTTGACGCGGAACACGTTCTTGGGACCCATCAGGAAGTCGCGCATGATCGGGTTGGTGACGCGGTAGATGAACCAGGAGAACTCCTTGGGCCCGTGGCGCATCACCCGGTCGAAACGCTTGAGCGCGGCTGCGGCCCGCTGCGGCTGGCGCAGGCAGGTGTCGATGGTGTCGGCGCCCACCACCGCGCTGTGCATGGCGAGCCAGACACCCGAGGAGAACACCGGGTCGATGAAGGCATAGGCGTCGCCGAGCATCAGGTAGCTCTGGCCGTGGTTGCGTTCGGAGACGTAAGAGAAGTTGCCGGTGGCTTCCACCGGGCTCACCTGCGTGGCCATGGACAGGCGCTCGGCCAGCGGCGGGCAGGTGGCGATGTTGTCCATCATGAACTCCTGCAGGCTGCGCGAGCCCTTGGACTTCATGTGGTACGGCCAGGTGACCATGCCGATACTGGTGGTGCCGTTGGTCAGCGGGATGAACCAGAACCAGCCGTGCGCGAACCAGAAGATGCGGATGTTGCCTTCTTCCTCTCCTTCACCGCGGTCGGCGCCGTGGAAGTGGGCGTAGAGGGCCGAGCTGTTGTGGCGCGGGTTGCGGTGCTTGATGCGGAAGCGGTTGGCCAGGAAGGTGTCGCGCCCGGAGGCGTCGACCACAAAGCGCGCGCGCCAGCGCACCGCCTGGTCATCCGCGTCCATGGCGCTGACATGGGCGCCGCCGCCGTCCAGGAATTCAACCCCGGTGACCTTGACGCCCTCCAGCGCCAAAGCGCCCTTGTTGCGCGCATGGCGGAACAGGATGTGGTCGAAGTCGGCGCGCCGCACCTGGTAGGCGGCGGGCATGGACTTGTCCCAGGCGTCGGCGAAATAGAAGGTCTGGGCGCGGCCGTGCTCCATGGAGACGAACTCCGCACCCGGCTTGTGCATGCCGATGGCCTTGATCTCGTCGGCAATGCCCATCTGTTCGAACAGCGGCAGGTTGGCGGGCAGCAGCGATTCACCGATGTGAAAGCGCGGGTGGTGGGCCTTTTCGAGCAGCACCACCTGGTGGCCTTTTTCGGCGAGCAGGCTGGCCACCGTGGAGCCGGCCGGGCCGCCGCCGATGACCAGCACATCGCAGGAAGGGGCGCTGACGCTGCCCGGGACCGGTGTGTTCATGGCGTGGGATTCGGAATGCAATGCGGAAGCCGCCGGGCGGGTGCCGGCGGAAGCCCCGCATCATAGTCCGTCGCCCTCAGCCGACCGGCTCGGGCAGCCGGCCCGGCAGCAGGGCGCGGGCCGGGTCATTGGCGGCCGGGTCGGGCGCCACCAGCCGGCCCAGCGCGCCGGTGTCGAGCCCCGGATGGTCGGCCAGGGCGCGACCGAGGATCTGCCCGGCCAGCGTGTGCAACTGGGCGTTGGACGCACGGATGCGGGCCACGAAGCCGGCGGCGTCCGGCGTGTCGTTGAGGCTGCGGTTGAGTTCGGCGAACCAGGGCAGGGTGGCCTGGTCCAGCATCACCGCGGGGTTGCGCTTCTCGCTGACCACCGACCAGGCGCGCAGGAAGTCCTGCACCGCTCGGTTGAGCGCCTGGCACTGGGCCAGCTCGGTGCGCAGTGCGGCCAGCGACGACAGGTCGGCCAGCCGGTCGTGGAAGACGAACTGCGCCAGCACGCCCCAGTAGTAGGTGTAGTCCCAGATCACCTTGACCGGCAGCACCTCGGGGTCGCCGAAGATCGGGTACTGGTCCTGGTAGAGCGCCAGCGTGCTCTCGTAGAACGAGTGCAGCAGCTGGTCGAACACCTGCACCCGCGCGCCCAGGCGCTCGCCGCGCCGGTCCATGCTGACCAGCTCGGTGATGTAGGTGTTGCTGATGGCGATGAAGTCGCTGCCTGGTGAATAGAAGGGGTCGAGGAACAGCCCGGCCTCGCCGGTCAGCGCCCAGCGGTCGGCCGAATAGACCTGCTTGCAGCCGTAGGAGAAGCGCTTGAAGAAGGCGAAGTCCTGCAGCAGGTGGCGCTTGCCGTCCAGCTCGTCGAACAGCAGCGGCTGGTAGGTCTGGAACCAGTCCATGGCCTTCTCGAAGGTGTCCATGGTGTCCAGCGGGTGGATGGCCGGGTCGGCCACGATGCCGACCGAGTGCGAGCCCGAAGACAGCGGGATCAGCCAGACCCAGTAGCCCGCACCGACCAGGTGGTTGGTCGAGAGCCAGCGCGCCGGCGGGTCGCAGCGCCCGCGCCACTCGGCGTTGTCGGTCCAGCGGTCGATCTCGATGCGGTCCTTGATCCGGAACCAGATCGCGTGGGCGGCGTGGTTGTTCGGCTCCGCCAGACCGAGCTTGCGCTTGATCAGGCCGGCGCGACCGCAGGCGTCGACCACCCAGCGGCTGTCCACCTCGTGTGGCGATGTGCCCAGCGAGTAGCCCACCCGGTGCAGGGCGGCCGGGTCGGCGGACGACTCGGCCAGGTGGATCTGCCGCACCATGGAGCCCTCGATCACCTCGATGCCGCGGCGGCGGGCCTCTTCGACCAGGAAGTTCTCGAAGATGCCGCGGTCGATCTGGTAGCTGGGCACGGAGAGGTGGCGGCTGGCGCCGATCTCGGTCACCTGGTCCAGGTCGCGCCGGCCTTCGGAGAAGAAGAAGCGGAAACCGAACTTGCGCAGGTGGCGCTCGCGCAGGTGATCGCCCAGCCCCACGACCTTGTCGAAGTAGTGCGCACCGACCTCGACCGTCGATTCACCCACCTTGTGGGCGGCTTCGGGCGCCGGGCCTGCGCGGCGCTCCAGCACCAGGAGGTCCAGGTCGGGCTCGCGCTGGCGCAGCTGCAGGGCCAGCGTCAGGCCGGCCAGTCCACCACCGAGGATGACGACGTCGCGGGGAGGGTGTTGCGGATTCATGGCGGCAGTATCGCCGCATTGCTTCGTTGTGGCGGCCTGCGGAACGGGGAAACCGAGGGGTTCAGGGGGCGATGAGCAGGTCCAGCGACTGGTGGGCCGACAGCGGCCAGACCAGCCGCGCCGGTTGCGCGGCGGCCAGGGCCTCGAACAGGGGCAGGGCGGGCGCCATGGCGTTGCGGCCCAGCGCCTGCGCGGCGGGGCTGCGGGCGGCCGGCGCCTCGGTGGCGCCGGGGCGCAGTTGCCAGTCCAGCCGCGCGGTGCGGGCCGGCCCGGCCTGCGGCGCCAGCACCAGCGCCACGGCCAGTGCGCCCTGGCTGCGGGTGGTGTTGGTCAGGGCGCCGACGGCGGCGGTGTCGTAGGCCACGTACAGCACCGGCCGCTGCTCGGCCTGGCACTGCACCAGCGCTTCCAGCAGGCCGTGGGCGAAGCTGTGCGCGGCGCCGCTGACCGCGGTGTTGCTCTGGCTGTTGCGGGTGAGCATGCTCCAGAACCCGGCCGGCGCGTTGTGGATCGAGTGCAGGAACCGGGTGGGCGACACCAGGGTGGGCGTGTGCACCAGGGTGCGGCACAGCTCGTCGATCACGGGCAGGTCGCCGTGGGCCGAGGCAAACACCGCGAGCAGTTGCGCGGGGTCGTGGCCACAGGCGGCCACCGCTTCGTGGGCGGCTGCCAGCGCCAGCGCCACGGTCTGCGGTGCCCGGCGCCGCTCGGCCGGTGGCAGCTGGCTGGGCGGTGGAATCGGCAGCGGCGGGTCCGCCGGAGCGGCCTCGCCCCGCAGCGCGGAACGTGCGACCGTCCAGCCCGGCAGGGTGGGTGACCAGAGCGCGAGGCCGTCGATGTTGGCGCTGAACCGGCTCATGAATCCGCTCCGTCGGCGCGACCGAACACCAGCACGCAGTTGCTGCCGCCGAAGGCAAATGCGTGGCTGGCCACTGCGCGCACCCGCTGTTCCCGCGGTGCCAGCAGCAGCCGGCCCTGGAGGCCCGCCTCGGGGTCGCGGGTGTTCACCGTGCCGGGCAGCAGGCCGTGCTCCAGCGCCAGCAGGCTGAAGACCGCGCCCAGGGCGCCGGCCGCGCCCAGCGTGTGGCCGGTCATGCCCTTGGTGGAGCTGACCGGTGTGCCAGGGGAAAAGCGCCGCCCGATCAGCCGCGCCTCGACCTCGTCGTTCTTGGGCGTGGCGGTGCCGTGCAGGTGCACGAAGCCGATGTCGCCGGTGCCCAGCCCCGCGCGGGCCAGCGCCTGGTCCAGCGCGGCCTCGGCACCCGCGCCGTCGGGGTCGGGGGCGGACAGATGGTGGGCGTCGCTGGACTCGCCGTGGCCCAGCAGCTGCAGGCCACCGGCGCCGCGTTCGAGCAGGGCAAAGGCCGCGGCTTCGCCGATGCTGATGCCCCGGCGCGCCTCGTCGAAGGGCCGGCAGGGTTCGGGCGAGACCAGCTGCAGCGCATGGAAGCCGAACAGCACGCTGCCGCACAGGCTGTCGACCCCGCCCACGACCGCCGCGTCGGCCAGCCCCAGGCGGATCAGGCGCTCCGCGGCGGCAAAGGCCTTGGCGCTGGACGAGCAGGCGGTGGACACCGTGAGCGCCGGCCCCTGCAGGCCCAGCGCCTCCTGCACAAAACCGGTGAGCGAATGCAAGGTGTGCAACGTAGGGTTGTCGGGTTGGGGCGGGAACACGCCGGTGGCGTCGAGCGCCTGGTAGGCGTCCTCGGTGGCACCAATACTGGCGGTGGACGAGCCGAGCACCAGGGCCACCCGGCCGGCGCCGTGGCGCTGCACCGCGGCGCCGACTTCATCCGCAAAGCCGTCCGCCAGCAAACCCCGCCAGGCCAGCCGGTTGTTGCGGCAGTCCCAATGCGCCCATCGCGCCGGCAAGGGCTGGTCCAGCCCGTCGACGCGGCCGACCCAGGTGTTCAGGGGCTCGGCCATCGGGGCGGCGCCAAAGTCATGGGGTCCGAGTGGGCGCAGGCCGCCGCGGCCCTGCGCGATGGCGTCCCGCATCGCCGCCCGGCCGTCGCCCAGGGCCGACACGGCGGTGAAGGCACGGACGCGAAGCGGAGGAATGGGCACGGTGATCGGTCGGTGGATGGGGTGGTGGCCGGCATTGTAGGGAGCCGACCCGGGGCCGCGGACACACCACCCCCCGGTAAAATCACAGGTCCGTTTCTATGGCGCCTGTTGGCGCGCACCCCCCACCCCATGCCCCCTTCGACGACCGAACTGCCTCCGCCGGCGGCCTCTACCGTGTGGCCCTGGGTCAAAGGCGTGGCAGCGGCCCTGGTGGCGGTGGCCTGGGCCGTCGCCTCGCACATTGCGGCCGGACAGAGCGAACCCTCCGGCTGGGGGGCGGCGCTGGCGCTGGCGCCTGTGTGCACGGCCCTGGCGCTGGGCCTGTGGAGCCTGCCGGCGCGCTGGCAGGGCCTGACGGGACTGGCCCTGATGGCGGCGCTGCTGGTCGGCGCCTGGCCCTGGCTCACCGCCCGCGTGCCGCTGCTGTTCTTCCTGGACCAGACCGGCGTCTATATATTGATGGCGGTGGTGTTCGGCCGCACCCTGCGGGGGCCGGGCGAGTCGCTGGTGACCCAGATGGCGCGGCTGGTCCACGGCGGGGTGCTGTCGGCCCGGCAACTGGTCTACACCCGCGGGGTCACCATCGCCTGGAGCCTGTTTTTCCTGGTCATGGCCCTGGTGTCGGTGGCGCTGTTCCTGTGGGCACCCACGCCGGTCTGGTCGACCTTCGCCTACCTGCTGGGCGGCCCGCTGATCGGCCTGATGTTCCTGGGCGAATTCCTCTGGCGCCGCCACGCGCTGGCCGGCGAGGACAAGGCCACCATCGCCGACGCCATCCGCGCCTGGAAGGCGCACAACGCCGACAAGGCGCCCTGATTTTTTCCGCCCGCCACCCGCGGGCCGTTTGCACCGATGTTCATCCACCTGCGCCTGCACACCGAGTTTTCCGTCGTCGACGGCACCAACCGCATCGACGACGCTGTGGCCGCGGCGCAGGCCGACGGCCAGCCCGCGCTGGCGATCACCGACCTCAACAACCTGTTCGGTGCGGTCAAGTTCTACAAGGCCGCCCGCGGGGCCGGCGTCAAGCCGGTGCTGGGGGCCGAGGTGTCGCTGGCCGGCTTCACCGACGAAACGCCGGGTGCCATGCCCGGTGCCCACCAGCCGCCGGCGCCGCGCGTGATCCTGCTGGTGCAGGACAAGCAGGGCTACCTCAACCTCAGCGAGCTGCTCGCCCGCGCCTGGACGCGCAGCGACGGCCGGGCCGGCGCGGTGGTGCAGCGCGAATGGCTGGAGGAACTCAACGCCGGCCTGCTGATGCTCTCCGGCGCGCAAGCCGGCCCCGTGGGGCAGGCGCTGGTGCAGGGCGATGCGCAGCGCGCCGCCGACCTGGCGCTGCAGCTGGCCAGCCTGTTCCCGCACCGGTTCTACATCGAGCTGCAGCGCGCGGGCCGTGCCGACGACGAGCGCCATGTGATCGCCGCGGTGCAGCTCGCCGCGCGCCTGCACCTGCCGGTGGTGGCCACGCACCCGGTGCAGTTCCTGGCCGAGGACGACTACGAGGCGCACGAGGCGCGCGTCTGCATCGCCGAGGGCGAGATCCTGGCCAACAACCGGCGTGTGCGCCGTTTCACACGCGAGCAGTACTTCAAGTCGTCGGCGCAGATGGAAGCGCTGTTCGCCGACATCCCCTCGGCCATCGCCAACACGCTGGAGATTGCCAAGCGCTGCAACCTGACCCTGGTGCTGGGCAAGCCGCAGCTGCCGAACTTTCCGATCCCGCCGGTGGACGGCCGCATCATGTCGGTGGAGGAGTACTTCCGCCACGTGTCCTACGAGGGACTGGAAGGGCGTCTGAAGCACCTCTTCCCCGACGAGGCCAAGCGCGAGGAGCAGCGCCCGCGCTACGTCGAGCGGCTGGAGTTCGAGCTCAACACCATCCTGAAGATGGGGTTTCCGGGCTACTTCCTGATCGTGTCGGACTTCATCAAGTGGGCCAAGGAAAACGGCTGCCCGGTGGGGCCGGGCCGGGGTTCCGGGGCCGGTTCGCTGGTGGCCTACGCGCTGCTCATCACCGACCTCGACCCGCTGCAGTACAACCTGCTGTTCGAGCGCTTCCTGAACCCGGAGCGGGTCTCCATGCCCGACTTCGACATCGACTTCTGCCAGTCCAATCGCGACCGGGTGATCGACTACGTGAAGGACCGCTACGGCAAGGACGCGGTGAGCCAGATCGCCACCTTCGGCACCATGGCCGCGCGCGCGGCCATCCGCGACGTGGGCCGGGTGCTCGACTTCTCCTACGGCTTCTGCGACGGCATCTCAAAGCTCATCCCCAACAAGCCGGGGATGAGCGTGACGCTGCAGTACCCGCCCAACCCAAAGAAGGAGGGCGACAAAAACAACTACGCCATCGAGATGGAGCCCATCCTGGCGGAGCGCATCGAGAAGGAAGAGGACGTCAGGACCCTGATCGAGCTGGCGCAGAAGCTCGAGGGCATGACCCGCAACATCGGCATGCACGCCGGTGGCGTGCTGATCGCGCCGGGCAAGCTGACCGACTTCTGCCCGCTCTACCAGCAGCCGGGCAGCGAATCGGCGGTGAGCCAGTACGACAAGGACGATGTGGAAGCCATCGGCCTGGTGAAGTTCGACTTCCTGGGCCTGGCCACGCTGACCATCCTGGAGATCGCGCGCGAGTTCATCATGAAGCGCCACAAGGGCCAGGAGAACTTCCGCTTCGAGGACGTGCCACTGGACGACAAGGCCGTGTACGCGCTGTTCTCCAAGGGCCAGACCGAGGCCGTGTTCCAGTTTGAAAGCCGCGGCATGCAGGGCATGCTGCGCGACGCCAAACCCAGCCGGCTGGAAGACCTGATCGCCCTGAACGCGCTCTACCGCCCAGGCCCGATGGACCTGATCCCCAGCTTCGTGGCGCGCAAGCACGGGCGCGAGGTGGTCGAGTACCCGCACCCCCTGGTGGAGCCGGTGCTGGCCGAGACCTACGGGATCATGGTCTACCAGGAGCAGGTGATGCAGACCGCCCAGGTGCTGGGCGGCTACTCGCTGGGCGGCGCCGACATGCTGCGCCGGGCCATGGGCAAGAAGAAACCCGAGGAGATGGCCGAGCACCGCCTGATCTTCCGCAAGGGCGCGGCCGAGAAGGGCATCAGCGAACAGAAGGCCGACGAGGTCTTCGACCTGATGGAGAAGTTCGCCGGCTACGGTTTCAACAAGTCGCACGCCGCCGCTTACTCGCTGCTGGCCTACCACACGGCCTGGCTCAAGGTGCACTACACGGCCGAGTTCTTCTGCGGCAACATGACCGTGGAAATGGACGACACCGACAAGCTCAAGGTGTTGTGGGAGGACGCGCGCAAGATGGGCATGGCCTTCGAGCCGCCCGACGTGAACCGCGGCGGCTACCGTTTCGAGCCGGTCACCGACAAGCTCATCCGCTACGGCCTGGGAGCCGTCAAGGGCACGGGCCAGCAGGCGATCGAAGCCATCGTCGCGGCGCGCGAAGGGCGCGGCGAAGGCCCGAACGGCGACGAAAAAGGCCCGTTCACCAGCCTGTTCAATTTCTGCCTGCGGGTGGACCGCCAGCGCATCAACAAGCGCACGGTGGAGGCGCTGATCAAGGCGGGGGCCTTCGATGCGCTCAACCTCAACCGGGCCGAGCTGCTGGCCTCGCTGGACGTGGCCTTCGAGTACGCTGCGGCCACCCAGGCCAACGCCCACCAGGGCGGGCTGTTCGACATGCTGGGCGGCGACGACCATGGTTCCAGCACGCAGGAGCCGGCCTACGAGACCACCACGCCCTGGGGTGTGAAGGAGCGGCTGACGCACGAGAAGACCGCCATCGGGTTCTACTTCTCGGGCCACCTGTTCGACGAGGTCGAGCGCGAGGTGCGGCGCTTCGCGCGCACGCCGCTGGCCGACGTGAAGGAAAGCCGCGACCCGGTGATCCTGGCCGGCATCGTCTCGGACTTCCGCGTCATCAACGGACAGCGCGGCAAGCTCGCCTTCTTCAAGCTCGACGACAAGAGCGGCGTGCTGGAGGTCAGTGCCGACGAGCACCTGATCAACCAGTACCGCCACCTGCTCAAGGACGACGAGCTGCTGGTCGTACAGGCGACCGTGCAGCCGGACCGCTTCTCCGGCGGGTTGCGGCTGAAGATCCAGCAGATCTGGGACCTGGCGGCCGCCCGCTGTCGTTTCGGCAAGTACCTGCGCGTGGCGGTCAACGGCCACGCACCGGCCATTGCCCAGCTGGTGCGGGACTTCCCGCCCCGGCGCGAAGACACCGAGCAGGGCGAACTGGTCCGTGGGCTGGGGGTGCGGCTGATGATCGAGCGCGCCGGCGCGCGCTGCGAGCTGCAGCTGGACGACCGGGCGCTGTTTTTCCCCACCGATGCGGCGCTGGCCAGCTGGATGGCGCAGGCCCACGAGCGGCGCGCCGAGATCGTGTTCGACTGACCGCTGCCATCTGGTCGTGGCAAAACGCCCCAGGGATTTGCCAATCCTGTCACGCTGAGGCGGGTCTCGTCGTTCAAGTCGGCGCGGGTCGGGTCGATGACTTCGACAACCATGAAACTGCAATACAAGGCCTGGGCGCTGGTCTTTGCCATCGTCGGGCTCGCCGCCGGCTCGGCCATGCTGGGCGCCCGATACATTGTTGGCGAATCGTTCGCCCAGCTCGAAGCCGAGCGTGCCCAGCGCGAAGGAGAGCGGGCACGGCGGGTGCTCGACCAGCAGGTGCAGGCCCTCAGCGCCACCGCGCGCGACTACGCGCAGTGGGTGGACGCGGTCGACTTCCTGCAGGGGCGCAAACCCGAGTTCATGGACGACAACTTCGACGTGGGCAACCTGGGGTATCTGCGCATCTCCGAAGTGGCGGTGTTCGACGCAAAGGGCCGGCTGGTCTCCAGCGTCACCGTGGACGAGCAGGGCCGCAAGGTGGTGGTGCCCGATGTGCGGATCGAGTCGATCAGGCCCCTGGCCCGGGAGGTGCTGGCGTCCCCCGACCCTCTGCACTCGCTCCAGACCCTGCGCGTCGCCGATGGCCAGCTGGACCTGGTGGCCGCGGCCTCGGTGCAAAAGCCCGGCGTCCGCGGGGAGCCCGCGGTCGGGGCCATCGTCATGGTGCGCCGTTTCGACCAGGCCGAGCTGGCGCGTTTTTCCGAGGTGTTGATGACGCCGGCGACCCTGTCGTTCGACGCGCCCGACCATCGCGGACGGGACCTGCACCTCGAGCCGGTCGACAACCGGCACGCCGACCTGCACGCGGTGCTGAAGGACCACCAGGGCCGGCCGGTCGCGGAACTGGTGCTCACGCTGGACCGTTCCCTTGAGGAGCAGGGCCGGGTACTGACCTGGAAGGGCATGGGGCTGTCGGCGCTGGCCGGTTTGCTCGCCAGTGTGGTGCTGGTGCTGCTGCTGGATCGTCTGGTGCTGCGCCGCCTGCAGAAGCTGCACCACGATGTGAACCGCATCACGGTGGACGGGCCCACCGCGGGCCACGAGGTCCAGGTGGGCGGTGACGACGAACTCACCCAGTTGGCCGAGGGCGTGAATGCCCTGCTGGGCCGCGTCCGCTCCGATGCCCAGGCGCAGCGCGAGGCGCATGTGCAGCAGGAGGCCCTGCAGGTGCAGCTCATGCAGTCGCAGAAGACCGAGGCGCTGGGTCGGCTGACCGGCGGCATCGCACACGATTTCAACAACTCGCTGGCGGCCATCACGGGCTGGATCCGCCTGGCCAGCGAAGACCTGGACAGCGCGCACCCGAGCCACGAGGCCCTGCAGCAGGCACTCAAGTCGACGCGATACGCCGATGGGTTGATGCGCCAGCTGCTGGCCTTCGGCCGGCAGTCTGCACCCCGGCTGCGGCGGCTGCACTGGGCGGCGCTGATCGAGGAGACGAAGGTCATGGTCTCTGCCGGCCTGACCCGCGACTGCGAGCTGGTGGTGCATTACGAGGTCGACGACGACGAGGTCGATGCCGACCCCACACAGCTGCAGCAGGTGCTGGTGAACCTGCTGATCAACGCGGCCGATGCCATGAAAGGGCAGGGGCGGATCGATCTCACGCTGAGCTCGGCCGAGCTGCCGTCGACGCGTGGCCACGAACTGCCCGCCGGAGCCACCGGTCTCCCCGACGGGCGCTATCTGGTGCTGCGGGTGCGCGATCATGGGCCGGGCATACCGCCCGAGCACGTGGACCGGGTGTTCGACCCCTTCTTCACCACCAAGGCCAAGGGCAGGGGCACCGGACTGGGTCTCTCGGTGGCGCAGGGCATCATGGCCCGGCACCATGGATCGCTGGGCCTGGTCAACAGCCCGGAGGGTGCGTGCTTTGTGCTGTGTCTGCCCGCCAGCCGGCGCGACGAAGCGGTGGCCTCCGTCACCACCCCGGGCGGGCCAGGCAA
Source organism: Hydrogenophaga sp. H7 (assembly GCF_002025745.1). NCBI lineage: Bacteria > Pseudomonadati > Pseudomonadota > Betaproteobacteria > Burkholderiales > Comamonadaceae > Hydrogenophaga > Hydrogenophaga sp. H7. The sequence goes on from NZ_MCIC01000019.1 coordinate 121,367, forward strand.
GGGGCGACAGCTGCTGTTTGTGGACGACGACCAGTCGGTGCGCCACGCCTGGGCCGCGCTGCTGGAGCGCAAGGGCTGGCAGGTCACCCGCTCACGCGACGGCGAAGAGGCCTGGAGCCAGTTCTCGCAGACGGGCAAGCACTTCGATGTGGTGCTGACCGACCAGTCCATGCCGCGTCTGGACGGGGTGGGTCTGGCCCAGCGGATCCGGGCCACCAGCGCGCCGCCGCCCGTGGTGCTGATGAGTGGTCATGTCGACGAGGTCGATGCCGGCCTGCTCAAGACGCTGTTTGCTTCGGTGCTGCACAAGCCGGTGGACCCCACCGAACTGGACCGGGTGCTGCAGGGGCTGTCGTTGCCGGAAGAGGCCTCGGCGACCCCGCCATGAACGCGGGTCAGTCTGTCGGGCGGACCACGATGATGATGGGCGAGGGAACCCGGCCATCGACATCGCGTGGCAGAGAACCGGTCCGGTCGATGGCCTTCAGGGCGGCCTCGTCCCAGGCTGGGTTGCCGCTGCTGTCGACCACGCGCCGCGAGGTGATGGTGCCGTCGGACAGCGCGCGCACCTCGATTTCGGTGCGCAGGGAGCGCGGGAAATCCTCCGTGTAGCGGATGTTGGGACTGACCTTGGCCCGGACCCGGCCTGCGTAGCCCGACGACGGTCCGCTCGATTGTTGGGCCGAGCCGCGGGCTTCGGGACCGCCGCTGGCGCCCGCCTGGCCCATCATGCGGGCGATCTGGTCGCGACGCATCCTGTCGGCCAGCTCGTTCTGGCGGCGCTCGGCCTCCCTGCGCTCCTGGTCCTGCTTTTTCTTCTTTTCGGCGAGTTCCTTCTTCTTGAGGTCGTCGGCCTTCTTCTTCTCGGCCAGTTCCTTTTCTTTCTTCTCGCGCTCGGCCTTCTCCTTGGCTGCTTTTTCCTTCTTGGCCTCTTCCAGCTCGCGCCGCTTCTCTTCTTCCAGCTTCTTCTGCTTGGCCTTCTCGGTCGCGATGTCCGGCTGCTTCACCGCCGGCTGGGGCGGTGGTGGCTCGGGCTTGGGTTCCGGCTTCGGTTCGGGTTTGGGCTCCGGCCGGGGCTCCGGTTCGGGTGGCGGCGGCGGGGGAGGCTCCACCGCACGGGGCGCGGCCTCGCGCGGCAGGGCCGACCAGATCTCGGCTTCGAACGCCACTGGCGGTTCGTCCTGTTTCCAGTGCACTCCCCAGGTCAGGGCCGCCATCAGCAGCACGTGCGCGCCCAGGGCCAGCGCCAGCGGCGTTCCCCAGCGGCCGGAGCGCGGCGGCTTGAAGTCGATGGCGTCGGTGATGATCTGCATGTCCGGGCGTTCAGCGGCTGGCCTGGACCGCCAGGCCCACGCGGTCGACGCCCGCGCGCTTGAGCGTGTCCATGGTCTTCACCACGGTGTCGTACTTGATGTCCTTGTCGGCGCTGATGACCACCGGCACGGCGTCGGCCGGGGTGCCCGCTTCGGCTGCGGTGCCCTGCAGCTTGCGGACCTCGCCGGCCAGCTGCGGCAGCTTGATGCCCTGGCCGCCCTTGCTCGCCGTGCCCAGGCGCACCTGGATGGTTTCGTCCTTGCTGATCACGACCTGAACGAAGCTCTTGGGCTGCGCATCGGCCTGGCCCACGCTGGGCAGGCTGATCTGGCTGGGAGAGATGAGCGGCGCGGTCACCATGAAGATGATCAGCAGCACCAGCATCACGTCGATGAACGGGACCATGTTGATCTCGTTCTTGGTGCGGCGGGTGCGGCCCCGCGATGAGACAGCGGCCATGTTCAGTGTCCCGACGGCGTGGCCTGGCTGGGCTGCTGGCCCAGGTTGCGGTGCAGGATGTTGGAGAACTCTTCCATGAAGGTCTCCATGCGGTTGGCGACGCGGTCGATGTCGGTCGCGAAGCGGTTGTAGGCCACCACCGCCGGAATCGCGGCGAACAGGCCGATGGCGGTCGCCACCAGGGCCTCGGCGATGCCGGGCGCCACCGTGGCCAGTGTCACCTGGGCCAGCGCGGCCAGGCCGGTGAAGGCGTGCATGATGCCCCAGACTGTGCCGAACAGGCCCACATACGGGGCCACCGAGCCGACCGTACCCAGAAAGGAAAGGTTGGTTTCCAGCACGTCGATTTCGCGCTGGAAGCTCGCCCGCATGGCGCGGCGCGCACCGTCGAGCAGGGCGCCCGCGTCGGTGATGCGGCGCTCGCGCAGCTTGTGGTACTCGCGCATGCCGCTGGCGAAGATGCGCTCCATCGGCCCGCCGTGGCGCGCGCTCTGGGCCGCGGCCGAGTAGAGGTCGTTCAGGTTGGTGCCCGACCAGAACTCTTTCTCGAAGTCCTCGTTGTGGCGGTTGACGCGCTTGAGGGTGAACACCTTGCGGAAGATGGCCGCCCAGCTGATCACGGACACGAGGACCAGCAGCACCACCACGGCCTGCACGACCCAGCTCGCGTTGAGCATCAACTGGACGATGGAAAGATCTTGGGACATGTCGATGGAAGACTTGGAGTCGGGTCAGAGGGTCATTGGTTCCCGGGTGCGAGTGCCTGCAGCACGGCCGCCGGGATGCGCTGGGGTCGAAGCTGCACCGCATCGACCCAGCCGATGCGGATGCTGCCTTCGCAAAGCAGGATCGGTGCCGAGCCGTCGGCGGGCTGCAGCGAGGCGGTCTGCTCGATTGTGAGCGAGGCCCGGCCCGGTTCCGTCACGCGGGCGGTAACAGTGAGCAAATCGTCGAGCCGCGCCGGGCGGTGATAGCGCAGCTGCGTGCCCGTCACCACGAACATGCCGCCCACCTGCTCGCGCAGCTTCTGCTGCTCCACACCCAGGTGGCGCAGCCACTCGGTGCGCGCGCGCTCGAAGAACTTGAGGTAGTTGGCGTAGAACACGATGCCTCCGGCATCGGTGTCTTCCCAGTAAATCCGAACCGGCCAGTGGAACACATCGTTGCTCACAGCGCGGCCTCCAGCCGGTGCACCGCTTCCTGCAGCTGGGGCAGGGCATTGGCGGTGGAGAAGCGCAGGTAGCGGCCGGGATCGGCCAGGCCGAAGTCGCGCCCGGGTGTGGTGGCCAGCTGGCAGCGGCGCATCAGCTCGAAGGCCAGCGCCCAGCTGCCGCCTTCTTCCGGGCGGCCATCTGGCGCCTTCAGATTCCAGCGCTCGCACAGCGCCTTCACGTCGGCCCAGGCGTAGAACGCACCGTCGGGCATCACCGGGACCGGCAGGCCCAGGCGGTCGAGCGCGGGGATGAAGAAGTCGCGCCGCGCCTTGAACTCGGCGCGGCGGCGTTCGTACTCCGCCAGGCTCTCGGGTTCGAAGCAGGCCAGCGCCGCATGCTGGGCGACCGTGCTGGCGCAGATGAAGAGGTTCTGGGCCAGCCGCTCCACCGCCGGCACCAGCGCGGGCGGCAGCACCAGCCAGCCCAGGCGCCAGCCGGTCATGTTGAAGTACTTGGAGAAGCTGTTGACGCTGATCACCTCGTCGCCCAGACCGTCGGGCAGTCCCAGCGCGCTGTGGCCGTAGGCCTCGTCGTAGGACAGGCCCAGGTAGATCTCGTCGATCAGGGTGACGCCGCCCTTTTCGCGCACGAAGCGGGCGATGCGCTCCAGCTCGGCGCGGGCGATGGAGGTGCCGGTTGGGTTGGACGGCGAGGCCAGCAGCACGCCGCGCGTGGCCTCACCCCAGGCCGAGGCCACGTGGTCGGCGCTGAGCTGGAAGCGGTCTTCGGGGCCGGACGGGATCAGCACCGGCGTGCCCTCGGCCGCCTGCACGAACTGGCGGTTGCAGGGATAGCACGGGTCGGGCATCAGCACCTCGTCACCGGCCTCGATCAGCGCCAGGCAGGCCAGCTGCAGTGCGGCGGACGCACCGGCCGTCACCACGATGCGGGCCGGGTCGATGTACTGACCAAAGCGGCTGGCGTACCAGCCGCTGATGGCCTCGCGCAGAGCGGGCAGGCCGGTGGCTGGCGTGTACTGGCTGCGGCCATCGCGGATCGCGCGTTCGGCCGCCGCCTGCACCGGGGGCGGCGCGGTGAAATCCGGCTCGCCGATGTTCAGGTAGATCATCGGCCGGTCACCCGGGCGGGCCAGCCGCGCCATGTCGGCCGCGGCCTTGGCCAGTTCCATCACATAGAAAGGTTCGACGCGCCGGGCACGGCTGGACAGGCGCAAAGGGTCCGGGCGCAACGTCATTCCGCCTTGGAAGACTTGCGTGCGCCGGCCGGTGCCGCAGCCGCTTCGAGCGGGCGCAGCCGGGCGCCGAGCTGGTGGAGCACACCGTTGACGTACTTGTGGCCATCGGTGCCACCGAAGGACTTGGCCAGTTCGACGCACTCGTTGATCACGACGCGCAGCGGCACGTCCAGGCAGTGCTGGAGCTCGTATGCACCGATCCACAGCACCCCGTGCTCGATCGGCGAGATCTCGGCCATGGGCCGGTCCAGCAGGGGCGTCACCAGGGCGTCCAGCGCCTCGGCCTGTTCAACACAGCCGTGCAGCAGCGCGTCGTAGTGGGCGCTGTCGGACTTGTGGAAACCCGAGAGGTCGCGGGTGAAGCTGTCGATGTCGCTGGCGGTGTTGCGGCCGACGAGGTGCTGGTAGAGCGCCTGCAGCGCAAACTCCCGCGCCCGGGTGCGGGCCGATTTGTCGGCTGCCTTGCGCGGCTTGGTCGGGCTCTGGTCGTTCATGGGGTTCAACCGATCTGCTCCAGCACATGGGCCATCTCGACGGCCACGCGCGCCGCATCGCGGCCCTTTTCGGTCTGGCGGGCCACGGCCTGTTCCAGGTTCTCGGTGGTGAGGATGGCGTTGGCGATCGGGGTGTGGGTGTCCAGCGACACCCGGCTGACGCCGGCGCCCGATTCGTTGGCCACCAGTTCGAAGTGGTAGGTCTCGCCGCGGATGATGCAACCCAGCGCGATCAGTGCGTCGTACTCGTCCTGCTCGGCCATGGCCTGCAGGGCGATGGGCACCTCCAGGGCGCCTGGCACCGTCACGCGGGTGATGTGCTTTTCCTGCACGCCCAGCGCGAGCAGCTCGGCGTGGCACGCCTCGAACAGCGCGTTGGTGATGCCTTCGTTGAAGCGGGCCTGGACGATGCCGATGGAGAGCTTCTTGCCGTCGAGCAGGCTGGTGCTGCCTTTGTCTGCGCCAAACATGGGGGTCTTTCTTGGGTGGGGGTCAGTTCTGGGAGGGCGCTGCGCCGAGCATGCGCTCGACATAACGTGCCACGGTGTCGATTTCCAGGTTCACTGCGCTGCCAGCGCGCAAGTCGCCCAGGGTGGTGTTCTGGACGGTGTGCGGAATCAGGTTGATGCTGAACTCGCAGCCATCCGGGCGGTCTTCGATGCGGTTCACGGTCAGGCTCACGCCATTGATCGTGATCGAGCCTTTGTAGGCGAGGTATTTGGCCAGGGCCGGCGGCGCGAGCACGCGCAGCTCCCAGCTCTCGCCCACGCGCTCGAAATGGGTGACCTGCCCGACGCCATCGACGTGGCCCGACACGATGTGGCCGCCCAGCCGGTCGTTCGCCCGCAAAGCCTTTTCGAGATTGACCCGGTGACCGGCTTCGGCCAGCCCGGTGGTCTTGGAGAGCGATTCCGCCGAGACGTCGATGGTGAAGCGGGAGGCGGCGGCGTCGAGGGTCGTGACGGTCATGCAGGCGCCGTTGTGGGCGATGCTGTCGCCCAGGGCGACGTCGTCGAGGTAGCCCGGTGGCGCCTCGATCGTCAGGCGCCTGCCGTGGTCCAAAGAGCTGCCCAGGGGGTGAAGGTCGGCGATGCGGCCCACACCGGTGATGATGCCGGTAAACATCCGCGTATTTTCGCAGGGTTTGGCCCGGCGCTGCGCGTAGCGCCAAAAGGCCGGGTGTTTGCAGGCCTCAGGCGTGCAGGAAATGGTCCCGGCCCTGCACCCGAGCCAGGATGCGCAGGTCGTCACCCACCGGCTCCACCGAGGCGAACCGCAGGGGCAGGCGCTGGTCCAGCGATTGCAAGGGCCCCCAATTGGCCAGACCCGATCCACCGGCACCGAGCATCTGGGGTGCCACATACAGCAGGAACTCGTCGACCAGACCTTCGCGGATGAAGGAGCCATTGAGCTTGTGGCCGGCCTCCAGGTGCAGTTCGTTCACCTCACGGGCCGCCAGGTCGCGCAACATCGCCGCCAGATCGACCTTGCCGCCGGGGCCGGGCAGGGCGATGACGGTGGCGCCCCCCTGTTCCAGGGCGGCCTGACGGCTGGCATCGGGGACGGCGCAGTAGATGAAGATCTTGCGCGTGTGGCCCTGCGCCGGGGCCTGGAACAGGCGGGCGGTGGGCGGGGTTTCGAGCTTGCTGTCGACAACCACCAGATGGGGTTGCCGGGGCGTGGGCACCTGCCGCACGTCCAGCATGGGGTCGTCCTCCAGCACGGTGCCGATGCCCGTCAGCACCGCGCAGGCGCGCGCGCGCCAGGCGTGGCCGTCTGCTCGGGCCGCTTCTCCGGTGATCCACTGGCTGACACCATTGCCCAGGGCGGTCACGCCGTCCAGCGACATGGCGGCCTTCATGCGCACCCAGGGGGTGCCGCGGATCATGCGGCTGAAGAAACCGATGTTCAGTTCGCGCGATGCCCGGGCGGCTTCACTGTCGGTCGGCATGAGTTCGACCTGGATGCCCGCGGCGCGCAGGCGCTCCAGACCCTGCCCGGCCACCTTGGGGTTGGGGTCTCCCGTGGCCACCACTACCTTGGCCACGCCGGCCGCGATCAGCGCATCGCAGCAGGGCGGGGTGCGGCCATGGTGGGAGCAGGGCTCCAGGGTGACGTACGCCGTCGCGCCCCGGGTGGATTCGCCGCGTTGCGCCGCATCGCGCAGTGCCATTACCTCGGCGTGTGGGCTCCCCGCTTGCTGGGTATGGCCACGCCCGATCTCCCGGCCATCGGCCGAGAGGATCACGCAACCGACGCGGGGGTTGGGGTTGGACAGCTTCAGGGACTGCCGAGCCTTTTGAAGAGCGTCGGACAGCGGTCCTTGATCTACCGGCATGCGCTCAGGACGCCTTGAAGCACTCAGCGCGCCGGGCTTCAAGCTCGGTGTCAGAAAGTCCCGTGAGCCCGGTCAGTGTTTTGACGCCTGTATTTGTGATTTGCAGATTTCCACAGCGATCATTCGCCATGCTACCGGTCCGTGTTGCCTGTAAGGTGAACGAGGACGCCGACGCTTCCGTGGTGGTCTCCACCGCATCTCCGTCTTCGATCAACTGGATGTTGTAGGCAGCCGGACCAGACCCGGCGCGCGGCGATGTGGCCAGCCCTGCGGGCAAGGATGCGCCTTCAAACGTGTCTTGGGCACTGAAGAACCGCCGCATGTACTGCTCGGCTTCCATCAGCGCCCGCTGGGCATCTGCCCTTCTGGATTTGGCCACCTGTTCCTGGTACGCGGGGTAGCCGATTGCGGCCAGGATGCCGATGATGGCCACGACGATCATCACCTCGATCAGGGTGAAGCCGCTTTGTGGTCTGTGGCAGGCGGTGTTGGTGCGTGTGTTGTTCATGCTGGGAACACTCAGATCAGTTGCGAGGCGGTGCGCTGAGCTGGAACTGGGTGCGGCTCCAGCCAGTGGTGGGGCAATAGACGCCAGCGCCCAGCGGCGTTTCGCCGGTGCCCAGGATGATGCCTCGCATGGTCCGGCACTTGGGCGCGCTTCCCGACTGGCTCAGAGCCGATTCGCCGGCGGCCTCGTCTGCGGCCTTTTCAAGCCGATCGGACACGCTTTCGGCGACTTGTGGGTCGCTGGAGCTGCCGGTGTCCGTCTGCGGGTCGTCGGGCAATGCGGTGCCATCGGCGCGGGAACGGAAGCGGCTCACGGAGATGCCGCGGGTGAAGCCGCCCTGGGGGGCATAGGCCACTGCATAACCGGCGTCCACCCGGCTGTCGCTGTTTGTGTCGTACGCGTCCATGCGACCGTCGCCATCGATGTCGAACGAACGACTGAGTTCGGGCGAGGCGTTCTGGGCGTTCACGATGTACACATAGTTGGCCGGCAGGTCGGCCACCGTGCACATCTCGCCTTCAGGCGGTGGACGCAACACCGTGGACGTGATGATCACGCTTCGCCCGAAGTTCTGCACGTCTGCGATGGAGCGCTCCCCGCCCCGCAGCGCGTCGTCCTCCTGGTGGACGTTGTTCATGTGGATAAACCATCCGCGCTGGGTTTCCCAGTCGATTGCATCGCCGCTGATCGCGTAGTAGAAGAAACCACCATTGGACTCCCGCGACGCCGGGATGACGGTGCGTTCCTCCAGCTGCGTGTCACTGACTGGCGTGAACGTTTCGTTGTTGAGCATGGTGCCGTCGATGGTCTGTCGGTCCCAGATGCCGTAGATGGTCTGCTGGCCCAGGTCTTCCAGGTGCTCGTCCTGCAACATGATGCCGGTGGCGAACACCACGATGAAGCCTCCTGCCTCATGGGCCTGCCAGGCCGGGTGCCCGTAGATCGGGCGGTTGCCCGGCACGGTGAATAGGGGACGACCGTGTTCCACGTGCCAGGTGGAGGGGTCTCCGGACAGGTTGAATTTCCACAGCTGGCCGTTGGCGTCGCCGGCGTAGGCCGCCACCACCCGCGTGTTGGAGCCGTAGCTGCGCAGCAACGTCACGCCGCTGAGCCCGTCGCCCGCCGAGTAACCGCTGGGCAGCGGAATGGTCCGGATGACCTCGCCGGTCACGGCGTCCAGCACGACCAGTCCGTTCTTCTCGCCGTTGGGCTCGCCGTTGTAGTGGCCGTTGTTGACCGCCACGATCCAGCGGCCGCGCCGGGCGTTGGTCGCGTCCGACAGGTCTTCTGTCTGACCGCTGCGGGTCGCATTGGACATGTAGCCGACCGTCACATCACCGCCATCCGCGCTGTCGATCAGGTCCGGCCCGGTCTCCCACAGGAAGTCTTCCCTGTCGGGGATGCGGTTCGGCGTCACACCGGGTTTGATGGGCGAGTTGACCGCGTAGACCAGCTTCTCGCCCCGACCGCCGGTGCCGACGGCCAGATGGCGCCACGCCCGCCACTCGTTGGCCTCGGTGAGTCCATCCGCGTTGGCTTTGCGGCGGTCGAAGATGTCGTTCTCGGTGATCGGGCCATCCAGCACGTACTCGAATGTGTACGGTTCGGCCGCGAAGTTGAGCATGCGCCGCAGGCTGCGGCGCGGCATGATGGCGGCCAGTTCGGTGCCCGCGTTTGCAGAGAAAGCGTGCATGGTGCCCGCGTTAGTGGCCACGAACAGCGACTTGGGGTAACCGCGTTTGCGGTTCGTGTAGTCCACATAGCTGCCGCGCCCGTCGACGCCGCCACTGCCGTCCTGATCGTAGGCATAGTCCCGGGCATCGCCCATGAACACGGCGGGCGGGTTGACCATGGCGGCGATCTTCGACTCGCGTTGTCTGAAGAGCATCCCGTAGCTGTCCAGTGCGGAGTTGTCACCGCGCAGGTAGTTGATGAAGCTGGCATCGCTGCGGATACGCCCCGCGTCAGGGCCGGTGGCCAGGGCACTCTGAATGTCGCTTTGCAGTCCGCTGAACGTGCCCAAGAAATCGACGGGCTGGTTCCGGTCGTGCATGGTGAACACACGGCGGGCAGCGGGGCTGGGCATCTGCTGATTGGCCGACCATTCGGTCACGCCCGTCTCTCTGCCATCGGCAGCCAGTTCGCGTGCCAGGATGTCGCCGGAGTTGTCCATGGTGCGGTAGGACACCGTGTACTTGAGGCGGCCGGCCAGCGTACTGTTGTCGCCACCACCGGTGTTGACGGACACACCGGCGTCCTTGCCAGACGCGCTCAGGATTTCAGCCAGGATGGTGTTGAAGATGGACTTGACGTCGTCGGCCGTCTTGGCACTGAACGAACGGGCGCCCCCCGTGTATCCGGCGTGAATGAAGTCGTCCACCCGGGTTTGGTCCGACGCTGACTGCACGGCGCTGGTGGGAAAGGACGGGAACACGGTGGGGGCGCCGGGGCCGTTGAGGATGTAGCTGGTCCTGTATTGGTCGATCTGGTTGAAGGTCAGCCCAGTGCCGGTGACCTCGCCCGTCGGCTGGATCATGTAGCCCACGGTGTAGGTCGCCATGTTCTGCCAGAACGTGGGTTGGCCAGGGCGGGTCTGAATGTTGTTGTCCAGGCCGGTGCGCATGTCCGTGTGCCAGTAGTAGCGTGCCGTCAGGTCTGCCAGGCCGCCTGTGCCCGCGCTGCGGAAGGGCACATATTTCAGGCGGCCGGCCACGGTGTTGATTCCGTTCGGCAAGTACTGGAACGATTCGGTCGAGCCATCCGCCAGGGTGCGGGAGAACGTGGGGCCGTTGATGTTGTCGTAGTTGTCTCCCACTGCAGTGGGACCCCAGGTCCCGTTGCTGGTCGTCCAGGCACCATCAGAGAACAGCAGGTTGAAGGAACGTCGGCAACTCATCTCTTCGTTCGAAGCGCCAGCGGGAGCGCTGGACGCCACCGGGTACGTTCGCCAAGGGTTTTCCGTGACGCCGGGTCCCATGCTGTAGTAGCTCGCGGCCTTCTCCACCGCGCGGTGCAGTGGCGTTCCCCCCTGGGGCAGCATGTCGTTGAGCCAGGAGAACAGGGCGGTGTTGTCGGCCGAGCCGCGGCTGAGCGGCCTCACGCCCCGCGACAGCGTCTCCGGGGCACCCGCACCCGGGGGAAGAGTCAGCGGACCCGCATAGTTCTGGTTGGTCTGCATGTAACCCACACGCAACTCGTTGTCGAACTTCGCCGGGGTGTTGGGTTGCCCGCTCGCGTTGGTGTCCGCCAGGGCGAGCCCGATGGCGGTGTTGGTGGCCAAGTGGCGGGTGCTGTAGTAGCGGTACCAGTTCAGGATGTTGGCAACTTCCTGGGCGTTGGTGCAGACGCTGTTGGTGCAGTCGCTGCGGTTGTTGGGGGTGGGAATGGTGTAGGTGGCCGTGTCACCGTAGCGGACGTCCACCCGCGTGCGCGCGCTGCACCCGGTGTCCATGCCCGAGCCATCGGTAACGATGGCGCTGCAATACGTGTAGGTGAATGCGGGCGTGAGGGTGGTCGCCGCGGTGTAGGGGATGTGCTGCGGGATGCGCAGCGTGTAGTTCAGGTCGTACCGGTTGGTGAACCCGGTCGGGGCCAGGGTGTTGACGACGCCCTGGAAGTTGCGCGTCACGCCGTCGCTGGCGTACATCGAGTGGTACACGCGGAAGTCGTTGGGAGGCAGGTTCCGCTGCAGCACGGCGTAGCGGAAGCCGGTGCTGTTCTGGTTGGACACCCACACGACGTTGTCTGTGGGTACCAGGGCTGCGCCGCTGCCGTCCACGCGTGGCACATAGCGCACTCTGGGGTTGTAGTAGAGGGGGTTGAGATCGGCTGAACGCTGACCCGACCAGTTCCAGACACCCTGGTCGGGCGTGTACGGCAGTGAGACAGCGGTGCGAGCTTGGACGTTCGAGGAAGATATCCGTTGGTAGCAGGTGTAGGTGGCCGGCGGTCCTGCGCTGTAGTTTGCTTCTTGGCCAATGCCTGCGTTGAATGTAGAGAGGGTGCCAGATGAACTGCGGGAGTACGGAGAAGGGCAATAGCGCCGTTGGTACTCGGTGTCGCTGGTGATGTTGTAGCTCTCGTGGTAGGTGAACGCCATGGACCCCGAGTTGTCCAGTGCCACCATCAGGTTGGGCTTGGCGCCCGACTGGTTGGTCAGCAGCGGCCGGTTCGCTGGCTGGGCCCAGACTTGCATGGCGGGCAGCAGCACCGCCCCGAGGGCGGCCGACCAGAGCAGGCGGCGTGCGCGCCGATTTGTGACAGGGGAGTTCATGGACACCTCACTGGAATGCTGTTGGTATAGGGTGTTGCGCGGCATCACTGGGCGCCGCCTTTGTCGCTGAGCGTCGGAACAAGGGGCGTCAGGATGGACTGCAGCCAGACTTCCGAGCCGGCGGTCAGCAGTCCGCTGTCATCGTCAACCTGTGCGTCGTTGGACAAGCCGCGCGCCGTGATCAGGAAGCGGTCGTTGACCATGGCCTGGATGATGCAGGTCGGGTAGTTGGCTTCTTTGAGCTGAGCCCCGGACTGGACGTCGTCGCCGAATTCGGGCGTGACGGTGATCAGGTTGGCGGCACCTTCGGCCCAGTTGGCGCGGGTGTTCCAGATGCCGTCGCTGATGGCTTCCTCGGTGTCTGCAGAGATCACCGTGCCGGCTTCGATCCGGCCCACGACCGCCGCAAACGCCGCGTTGTCTTCCACACTGGCACGCGCGATGCGCTCGCATTGGCGCAAGGCGTCTTCCGCGGATGTGCGCGCCACCTGGTTGGTGCGCATGTTGTTGGAGAACTGCTCGAAGGTGGCCGAGTTGCGGGCCGCGAGCAGGCCCGCAAACGAGATGATCACCAACATGATCAGCGCAATCGGAAGCACGACCCCGCGTTCCGAGCCGTTCTTGGGTATGGGTGTATGACAGCGCATGGTGAGGTTCTCGGGCGTCAGTTGTCGTACATGTACTGCCACGGGTTGCCACCCTCCTCGAAGTCGCGAGGCAGGCCGGGCCGCATGTTTCGAAGCTGGATGGTGGTCACGTATGCGCGGCGGACGAAACGGTCGGTGGCGGTTCGAGAATCGCCTTTGCAGTCGACGTAGGTGCCGAGACCAGCCGTCAACGTGGTGCCATCGGCGTTGGCGGTGCCGACGGGGTTGTCTCCGGTCGGAACAGGTCGTGCACTGCGTGCGAGCAGGCAGATGCGCACCGCCGCGACCCGGGACCAGTTGTTGATGTCTGCAGGGGTGCCCGCGGGAATCGCCAGGTCCTCCAGGGCAGGAAACCGCGGGCTTGCATCCGTTGCGTCCGTTTCTTCGTTTGCGTTGGCATATCCCGCCACCTGGTGAGGCAGGGGGTCTCCCACGGTGGGGAATGCCGTGACGGCGTACTGCACCTGCATGTCTTCGATGTTCGGGATCAGGGCGGTGGCGTTGCCAAATCCTGCACCGGTACGGCCCTGGCAGTACAGCGTGGGGGTGTTTTCATTGGCCGCGTCATTGGCAATGTAGTAGCGGTTGTCGGCCAGGTTCATGCTGGTCACACCGGCCCGCGCGCCTTCTGTGCCTGTCGCGTCCCAAGGCTCGATGGCCTCGTGCGCGCAGTTTCCTGGTCGAGCAACTCCACCAGCATCTTGCGCTGTCTGGCTGTTAAGCAGCGTGGCCTCGTACCTCACGGCCAGGGCATCCGGGCCGTCGCCATCCGCATTGCACGCCAAGTCGGCAAAGGCAGCATCGTAGTCAGTGAATCCACCATCGCAGCCCCGCACCGCTTGCCCGGGGAAGCGCCGGTCTCCCGACGCTTCCACGTTGGAAAACCCGGTCAGGCGAATCTGCTGCTGCAGCAACTCCAGCGCCAGCGCCGCGTCCTCGTTCATCTGGGACTCGAGCGTGCTGCCGCGGGAAGTGGTTGCGGTGTTCACATAGATGATGCCCACAGCGCCCATGAGAAAGAGACCGATGGTCAGCGCAATCATCAGCTCGACCAGGCTCAGGCCTCGCTGGCTGCGTCTAGACGGGTGAAGGTGATTTTTTGAGTTCATGTTCACAGCCCCACCTTGAAGTACATGCAGCTGTATTCCGCTTTGTCGGCTGTGCTGAGGTTGTCCGGGCAGTTGCCCTTTCCAGCGTCGAAGAGGGAGAAGTCGCCCCGGTCATCGTCTTCGTCCCCCTCCGCCGTGGCGGCTTCCTTCCACAACAGCCACACATCCAGATCGCGCGCGTTTGCATCCCGCCGGCTCATCACCACCGCATCGCCTTGCGGCAGGCGGCTGCGGACCGTACGCAAGAACTGGTCAACGTCTGCAGCGGCGAGGGCATCGGCAACGCTTTCTGCATTGGCGGAAACGGCAGGGTCCAGGTCGAGGTTGGTGTCGTCGACTTCGACCGGTGTGCTTTCAAAGTTGTCACTCAGTTCAATGTCATAGCCCTGGCGGTCATATCCGTGCACATTGACGCGGGCACGGTCGGCCAGGTCATTGACCAATGCAATGCCAGTGAGCCGCATTTGCGATGCCTTGTTGTAACTGAAGGTGGCGCCAGAAAGCCCTGCGATGCCCAGCAGCCCCACCGACACCAGCAGGATGGCCACCAGCACCTCGATCATGCTGGCACCCCGGTGGTGGCGGGGTGCAACGGATTTGGTCACGGAGATGTTCATGAAGGCCTTGCTTGTCATGGGAGCTCGGTCGCAACAGACACGCGCCCCACGCGGGAGACGGTGACCTTGTCCACCTTGGTATTGGCGTTCGCACCGGAAGGTGTGACCGTCAGGGTGGTGGTGGCTGAGCCCATCAACCCGTTTGGAAGGAATTGCATCCATTCCACCCCTCCCGAACTGGTGATCGATGCCACACCAGACTGGGCTGACACGACCTTGAGAATGCGCTCATTGGTGTTGACCACCTGGTTGCCCGCGTTGGCCAGCGTGCCCGCCCCGTCATCGACGAACACGATCCAGCCGGTGTTCCACTCGGTGCCGTCAGCGCAGGACTCTCCGTCGGTACTCGGGCAGACCACGATCTGACGGGAGGACTTGATAGATTCGGATCGCGCCAGCTGCAGTGTGGAGGACAGCTCGCGGGTGGCGCTGTCGCGCCGCCACTGGCGCAGCACCTCGCTGAAGCTGGGTGCCGCCAGGGTGGTGAGGATGGCCAGCAGCGCGATGGTCACGACCAACTCCACCAGCGTGAATCCGTGCTGTCTGGCAGAAGGCGTCAGGGGTGAGGGCAGGTGGTTCAATTTGCAGCTCCGTACTGCAATGTATCGCCCGCTTTCGAGGGTCTTCTGCGCGCCCTGACGCGCGGTCGTGTTTGGCGTGCTCAGCGGCAAAAAGCATTCATTTCTCACGCAGTTGTCGCTTTGGGTCGCCACACACACCGCCGACAGATCGCTGCCGCCCTGACGCCGTCTACTCTGTGTCCAGCGAATTTGGCTTCATTCGACCGGCAGACTTGTGCTGAGCCTGACTCTTCCAATTCGATTGACGGTGATTCTCTGACTGGTACCCATCGTGGGGACAATCTCCAGTGTTCCCATTCCAGATGCCATCATTCCCGTTGGCATGAATACGAAGCGCTGGAGCAATGCATTTCCCCGGATGCTTCGAATTCCATGGGAGCCCTGCGAAACAGCGACCAATTTGTCGGAAGGGCCGAATTGACCATTGCCATCGATGTCCTGAAAAACAATCCACCCCGATTTCCATTCTCTGTTGGAGCTCGGAGAGCAGCGAAGGCCATCGACGCTGCTGCACATCACCACGCGCTGGGACCAGCGGATGGCTTCTGATCTGGCGAGCACAAGGTGGTCTGCAATGGCTCGGGTGGCGTGTTCTCTCTGCCATTCAGAGAGCAGGCGGCTCATGGGAGGAATCGCGAGCTGAATGAGAATGGCCAGCAGCGCAGTCGCCACGACCAGTTCCATCAAGGTGTATCCACGGAATTGCGAAGGATGCTGGTGGGATGGCAATCGCATGATGAGTTCGGATGTGTAATGCGTTCGAACTCATTATTCCCGCGCGTTGGCGCCAAATCATGCCTCCGAGGAGGTAAATGACGACGACTTGTCCCTCCAATGGAGGAGGCCCTGTTTCAGCAGTTGAGCCGCGTGTTATCGGCGGACTTCGTCCACGAGCGCGCGGAACTCGTCGATGTCTTCAAAACTGCGGTAAACGCTGGCAAAGCGGATGTAGGCAACCTTGTCGAGCTTCTTGAGCTCGCGCATGACCATTTCGCCCAGCTTGGTCGATGCGACTTCACGGCTGCCCAGGTTGAGCAGCTTTTCTTCAATGCGCTCGATGGCGGCGTCCACCTGTTCGGTGCTCACCGGTCGCTTGCGCAGGGCGAGGGTGAATGAGGCGCGCAGTTTGGCCGGCACGTAGTCCACGCGCCGACCATCCTTCTTCACTACCGCCGGGAAGCTGACCTCTGGCCGCTCATAGGTGGTGAAGCGCTTTTCGCAGTGGCCGCACTGCCTGCGGCGGCGGATGAAGTCCGCGTCTTCGGAAACCCGGGTCTCAACGACCTGGGTTTCCAGATGGCCGCAAAAGGGGCATTTCACCTGTAGACGGGGAAACGGGCCGTCAGGGCATTGACCTTGGCGCGCACCGCTTCGATGTTCGCCGGGTCGCGCGGGTTGTCCAGCACGTCGGCAATCAGGTTGGCGGTGATGCGGGCTTCCTCGTCCTTGAAGCCGCGGGTGGTCATGGCTGGGGTGCCGATGCGCACACCACTGGTCACCATCGGCTTTTCCGGGTCGTTCGGAATTGCGTTCTTGTTGATGGTCATGTGGGCGCTGCCCAGCACAGCCTCGGCTTCCTTGCCGGTGATGCCCTTGGCGCGCAGGTCCACCAGCATGACGTGGCTTTCGGTGCGGCCGCTGACGATGCGCAGACCGCGCTGGGTCAGTGTTTCGGCCACGATCTGGGCGTTCTTCACCACCTGCTGTTGATAGGCCTTGAACTCGGGCTGCAGCGCTTCCTTGAAGGCAACGGCTTTGGCGGCGATGACGTGCATCAGCGGGCCGCCCTGCAGACCGGGGAAGATGGCGCTGTTGATGGCCTTCTCGTGTTCGGCCTTCATCAGGATGATGCCGCCGCGCGGGCCACGCAGGCTCTTGTGGGTGGTAGAGGTCACCACGTCGGCGAATGGCACCGGGTTGGGATACACGCCCGCGGCGATCAGGCCGGCGTAGTGGGCCATGTCGACCATGAAGATGGCGCCTATTTCCTTGGCGATCTTGGCAAAGCGCTCGAAGTCGATGCGCAGGCTGTATGCGGACGCCCCGGCGACGATGAGCTTGGGCTTGTGCTCGCGGGCCTTGGCTTCCATGACGTCGTAGTCGATCGCTTCGTTCTTGTCGAGGCCGTAGCTGACCACGTTAAACCACTTGCCCGACATGTTCAGCGGCATGCCGTGGGTGAGGTGGCCTCCTTCGGCCAGGCTCATGCCCATGATGGTGTCCCCGGGCTTGAGGAAGGCCAGGAAGACGGCCTCGTTGGCCGAGGCGCCGCAGTGCGGCTGCACGTTGGCGGCATCGGCACCGAAGATCTGCTTGACGCGGTCGATGGCCAGCTGTTCGGCCACGTCGACGTACTCGCAGCCGCCGTAGTAGCGCTTGCCGGGGTAGCCCTCGGCGTACTTGTTGGTCAACTGGGTGCCCTGGGCGGCCATCACGGCCGGCGAGGCGTAGTTCTCGCTGGCGATCAGCTCGATGTGGTGTTCCTGGCGGGCGTTTTCCGCTTGAATGGCCTTGAACAGCTCGGGGTCGGTTTGCTCGATGAGGATGTTGCGGTCGTACATGGTTTGGCAGTCTCGGGACGGTCTCGGATGAGATGGGACCCCGCGCACTCTCTGAAAAGCGGCAGGGACTGCCCAGGCGAACGGCTGAACACCCGTAGAGCGGGCGGTGCGCTTCCCAGTGGTTGTCCCGCTCGCGGGGAGCGGGGGGCCACGTCAGCACGGACGGCAGGTGGCTGCCGCGCGCCTATCGCCAGTTGCGCACCTGTGTAGTTTATCCGAGTGGCGAGGTGCCCGCAGGCCTCGGAGCTTGGCGGTCTGTGGTCAGGAACTGGTGAGAGCGGCGTCGGCTGCCGGTTCAACCGGCAGGCCGGCAGGGATGGCTTCGGGCTGGGGATCGAGCAGCCCGGTCTGGGTTGGCTCGATCGGCTCCGGCGCGGCGGGCGCAGGCGCGGCGGTGAAGATCGGGAAGGAAGTCGGCATCGGTTTGCCCAGCGCCACGCTCTGGATCCGAAGGTGCTCGGCCATGACTTTGTTGATGTAGCCGCTGCCGTCGGTGGTCACCGCCCCCACGTAGAGCCGCAGTCCACCTTCGACAGAGCCGGCCTGCTTGATGCAATCCTGGAGCACCTTGACGCCGACCCGCAGATTGGAAAGGGGGTCGAAGGCGGCCATGGCGCCCCCGTAGTCGTCGTACTTGTCGGTGTGGACGCGGGTGAGCACCTGCATCAGGCCCTGAGCGCCCACAGGGCTCTGCGCGTAGGGATTGAAGCGCGACTCGATGGCCATGACTGCCAGGATCAGTGTCGGATCAAGGCGCACCTTGGCCCCGACCGCAAAGGCTTCGGCCACCAATGCGCCCAGCGGCTCCGGCGCCACACGGTATTTGCGGCTGAGCCACTGGGTCACGGCAGCCTGCTGTTTGGGCAGAAGGGGGGGCGGAGCGACCGCAAGGCGGTCGTCATTGCTGTTTTCCGGCATGGGGGCGGCGTCATCTGCTGCCACCACGGCCGAATCCTGGCGCTCCTGCAACCAGCTCAGCAGCAACTGCTCCATATTCGAGCGCAGTTCGCTTTGCACGGCGAGTGCAATGACCAGCACCGCAAAGCCAGCACCCAGCGCGACCATGCCGTTGCGGGTGAGGGCGACGAAGCCCCTGTACGCATCGGCGAGCGCTATGAACACGGCAGATTGGACAGCTGAGGCGCTGCTCTTTTGCTGCGCCTCTGAAATGGAAAGCGTTGTCATGTTGTCGCTCCTTGCAGGGCTGCGCCGACCACAAGGTCTGATGCAGCGGTGAGGGGGGCGCCATCAATGGCGGTTTCGCGGGCACCTGTGGTGTTTGAGGGGTGCCGACGTCGTAGGGTTTACCCGGAACGGAAAACGGGGCGAATGGTATGTGCCCGTTAATGTTCGGTCAATGTTTTAAACGACGTTTAAAACAATATTTGGTTATTAAGAGAATGGAGATTTGGCCCTTGTTTGCAGATTCCTAGCGGCGGGTCCAGCACACATGCAGGTTGCCGTCCATCCGCCTTTTCGATGCCGTTCGTCGGGTAAGCCAGTCGTTGCACCTGGTTGCAGCACGGGGTGCTACCGCCAGTCGGACAGACTGAAGTGCACGGGTAACTAAGCGTCTCTGCGCTTGAAATCGAGACGCTTCCGGCGTAATCTTCAACCGTCGGTTGTGATGACCGGCATTCAGCCGATCAGGCAGTTCAGCTGCCAGTCGGCTCCCAATGGAAGCAATCTCTTGCTTCCAGGCGTCAGGGACATTCAACTCCCTGTCTGCCAGCCCCGACGGCAAGTGCAGTTTGCCCGCCGTCAACCCCGGCAGGCTCTCCTGCCGGGGTTTCTTTTTTGGGCCAGCGCATCAGGTCGTTGGCGGGTCATCCCGGGCGACAATAGCGGATGTGGTCCATCGCCCGTCGGCGTGGGCGTCTCTCACTGCTGTACCTATCAATATGTCGCTGTTCTCCCTGCGCAAGAGCGCGCCCCAGTCTCCCACGCCCGATCCCGCCGCGACACCGGCCGGCGGTGGCGGGGCCGCCTCGACCCCGTCGTCCCACCCTCTGGATGCATTGACGGGAGGTGCGTTTTCCGCACCTACGAGTGGAGAACGCGCGGCCCGCGTGCGTGCTTGGTTGCAGACCGAGCCAGGCTGGGAGGCCATGAACGAGGTGTTCAAGGAACTGTCCCAGCGGGACCGCGGGGCCGCCAAGCCTCTGAAGGAAAAGCTCGACGAACTCAAGCGCCAGAAGGCCCAGGAGCACATTGGCGTGGAATGGGCCCAGAAAGCCCAAGCGCTGATTGCGCAGTCGCGGCTGAACCTGGCCGACGCCATGGCTTGGCAGCGCGATGCCGCGCGGGCAGGGGCGCCGCTGTCGCGCGAACCACTCGCAGGGCTCAAGGCGGCGCTGGCCGAGCGGGTCAAGGCCATTGAAGACCTGCAGCACCGGGTGCAGGTCGAGCGCGAGTCCGCTGTGTTGATGGCCCAGCGCATCGAAATCCTCTCGACCAAGTCATGGAAAGAGGCCCAGGCGGGCATTGATGGGCTGCGGGCGGATGTCCAGCAGTGGCAGGCGCAGGCCAGTGGGCTGGCCGACGACCCCCAGTGGCCCAGCGTGGAGGTGCGGTTTCCTCCCATGCTGGAGGCATCGCGACAGCAGTTGCAACTGGTCTGGGACGCCTTTGAAGCCGCACTGGCCCAGGCCGCGGCCGCCGATGCGGACCCGCACGCGCCATTGCCGGCAGTTCCGGTGTGGGCCGATGAGTTGAGGCAGGCGCGTGGCATCGAGACGCCTGCTGAGGCCGACAAGACCGACACGCAGGCGGCCGAGCGCCGCGCCCGGGCGCAGGCGGAGCTGCAGAAGGCTTTGGAATCGCTTGAGCGTGAGCTGGCGCAAGGACATGGCAAGGCCACGCCCAAGGCTGCGGCCGATGTCCGTGCGCTGCTCCGTTCGTCGGGGCGGCTGGTCGGGGCTGAGCTCGAAGGCAAGGCGAACGCGATTCTGGCCCAGGCCGGTGAACTGGAAGACTGGCAGCGCTGGCGCGCCGACCAGTTGCGTGAGGAGCTGGTTCGCAAAGCCGAAGCTCTGATGGCAGCGCCAGAAGGGCAGCGTCTGGGTGGCCGCAAGATGCAGGAAACCCTGCGCAGCCTTCGGGACCAATGGAAGACGACGGACCAAGGCGGGCCAGCGAACCACGCCCTCTGGAAGCGCTTCGATGAGGCCTGCACCTTGGCGCACAAGGAGGTTGAGGTCTGGCTGAGCCAGGTGCGCCAGCAGGCGGAGGCCCACAGGGCCCAGCGGCTGGCGATCATCGACGAGGTCAAAGCCTGGACCTCGGCCCACGCTGGTCAGAGCGACTGGAAAAATCAGATCCGCGACCTGCACGCGTTCTCCGAGCGCTGGCGCGAGGCCGGACACCTGAGTGAAAAGGCATTTGCCGAGCTGCAGCCCCTCTGGAAGGCCGCCATGCAGGCCGCTCACGTCGAACTGGAGGCTGCCCAGGCACAGAGCGTGGCGCGTCGCCGCGCCATGATCGACGAGGCGGTGGCACTGGGCGAGGCGCCTCAGCTGCGCATCGATGCGGTGAAGGCCTTGCAGCAGCGCTGGCAGGCCGAGGCACACGCGGTGCCGCTGGAGCGAAAGCAGGAACAGAAGCTCTGGGAGGCGTTCCGCCAGCCGATCGACGCTGCGTTCCAGCGCAAGAGCTCCGAGCGGGAACGCGCCGTGGCCACGCTGAACGCACACGACCAGCGCGTGCTGGATGCTGCTCGTGCGCTCGATGCCGCCAGCGCCAGCGGCGATGCCCAGCAGATCCGTGCAGCGCAGGCGGCGCTTGAGCAGGCGATGCGGGGTGAACCCCCTGCTCGGGAAGAGGCGGCCAACGCTCCCGCCTTGGATGGCGCGACGCCACAAGCTGAGACCGCTCCTGAGGCCGCCGATTCGCCCGAGGCAGTGCCGAAGCCAGCATCCGCGCCGGCCCGCAAGCTGGTGGCCATGCGTGGTGACGACCGGCCGGGCATGAAAAAGGCAGAGCCCGCCGGGCGCGACGAGCGCCGTGGACCCGCTGGACGGGATGGTCGCGGGGCTCGGGACGCCGGAAGAGGCTCGCGCGATGGCTGGGGGGATGCCCGCCCGCCCCGCGAACCGCGGGGTGCACCGGCTCCCAGGCTGGGCGATGCGGCGTTCCGCGCACAGCGCCAGGCGCTTGAGCATGCCGAAGCGGCGCTGCGCAAGCTGGCGGCGCAGGCGCATGGTGAGGTGCTCACGCAGTTGCTGACTGCCTGGGAGAAGCGCGATCCGTCGGCAGTGCCGGCAGCCCAGGCCTTGGGCGGCCGTGGGGTGACGGCGGCGCGCGGCTCCTGGGTGCAGTCGCTGGGAGCGGCGCCGTCCGCGGCCATACCCGCCGAGGCCTTGTTGCGCCTGGAGATGGCGGCCGAAGTGCCCACGCCCGCCGAACAGGTGGAGGCGCGCCGGCTTCTGCAGCTGCAGCTGCTGACCCGGCGCCACGAGGCCGCTCCGGCGGACACCTGGCCACAGGATGTGGGGCGTGTGCTGGCCGCACCGTTCGACGCAGGTTCCGCGCGGCGCCTGCAGCAGGCGCTGAAGGTGCTGCTGCGGCGCTGATCCGTCCGGCCCGCCCGGGTGCTCAGGCGTCCGGGCGGAAGAAGCCGTCGTAAAGCGCGAGGAGCGCGGGAAACTCCTGGCCGAACCGGAGTCTGCTGACGAAGTAGGCCTCGCAGGTTACGGCAAAAAACTCCGCAGGGTTCGTTGCAGCGTAGTCGTCCAGCCAGGGCCGTTCGGCGCCGAATCGCTCTGCCATGGACACGCTTTCCCGGAAGTGGTCGTAGGCCTGCGTCATGGTGCTCCGCCAGTGTTCCCGAGCCTGGGCATCGCTGCGAGTGCTCCAGAGCCCCGCAACCAGGGCGGGCGCGCCGTCCGGGTTGCCCCCTGCATGCATGCCCCGCATGTCGATCTTGTGCACGAACTCGTGAATCACAACGTTGCTGCCGGTGCCGGCGGCATCGGGAGCCTGGCTAACCTCCTCCCAGCTCAGCATGACCGGCCCCCGGTCCATGGCTTCGCCAGCCAGCACTTCCTCGTAGTGGTGAACCACCCCGCTGGCGTCGGCGACGCGTCGGCGTGCCAGCGCGGCCCCCGGCTGCACCACGATGCCGACGAAGTCGTCGTACCAGGCCAGCGCGTCCAGCGGATTCGACGCGGCTTGGCCTGAGGGAGGACGGATGTGCAGCAGGGGCAGGCAGGCCTGGGCGGCAATCGCCAGCGCCATGGGGTCGGTCACGACCAGCCCGTGGGCGCCATGAAATTCCTTTTCCATCAGGAAGTGGCCGCTGAGCTGGCGCAGGCGGAAGCGATCCGGCCCGGAGAGCTCCGCCAGAAAGGGGTGGGACCCAAGAATGGCCGACCACGGCCCGTCGGGCAGTTGGGGCTCCGAACGCCAGCGGCGCGGAAGCCAGCGCTGCAGTGTCTGCATCACGGGCGCAGATGCGAAAAGCCGCTGTGGCTGAGGCGCAGGATGTCCAGCCGGGCTGGGGTGGCTGCGGCGTCCCAGTCGCTAAGCACCACGCGTTGCAGACCCTCTCCCAGGTCGTGCGTCGCAGGGCGGTGGGTGTGTCCGTGGATCAGTGTGGCGGCACCAGCGGCTCGGAGCCAGCGGCGCGCCTCTTCCGCGTCGACATCCGCCCACAGCGCAGGGTCGTGCGCCAGGCTCTTCTTGCGGGCTTCGCTGCGTTCGCGCAGGTCGCGCGCCACGGCTTCCCGCTGGGCGAGCGGTTGGGCCAGGAAGCTGCGCTGCCATTCTGCAGAGCGGACCATGGCCCGGAAGGCCAGGTAGTCGGTGTCGTCCAGGCACAGCGCGTCGCCGTGGCTGAGCAGCCAGCGCTCACCCATGAATTCGAGCACTGTGGGATCATCCAGACCCTGCATGCCGCAGGCGCTCAGGGCAGAGGGGCCAACGAGGAAATCCCGGTTGCCGCACATGAAGAACACCGGCGTGTCGATGCTGTGCTGGTGCAGCTGCCGGGCGCACAGGGCGCCGAAGGAGTCCGGGTTCTCCAGCGCATCGTCTCCGACCCACACTTCAAACAGGTCGCCGAGAATGAACAGTGCATCGGCCCGTTCCTCTGGCGGGCGTTCCAGGTAGCGCCACCAGGCGCCCAAGGTCTGTGGCTCCCCGGGGTGCAGATGGAGGTCTGAAATGAAATCGACCGCCTGCCAGTGCGCGGGGGCGCGCAGCTCGGCAAAGCGGTCGATAGGCAGGTTCGTCATCGGTCAGGGATGCACCCTGAGCCTCAGAGCGCGACGGCCTTTTCGATCACCACGTCCTGCTTGGGCACGTCGTCGTGGAAGCCGCGGCGACCGGTGGGGGTGGCTTCGATCTTCTTCACCACATCGGACCCCGACACCACCTTGCCGAACACCGCATAGCCCCAGCCCTGGGCGCTCGGAGCGGTGTGGTTCAGGAAAGCGTTGTTGGCGACGTTGATGAAGAACTGGGCGCTGGCCGAATGCGGGTCGCTGGTGCGCGCCATGGCCACGGTGTAGATCTCGTTGCGCAGGCCATTGTTGGCTTCGTTCTGGATCGGGGCGTCGGTGGCTTTCTGGTTCATGCCGGGCTCGAAGCCGCCGCCCTGCACCATGAAGCCGGGGATCACGCGATGGAACACGGTGTTGTTGTAGTGGCCCTTGTTGACGTAGGCCAGGAAGTTGGCGGTCGTCAGGGGGGCTTTTTCTGCGTCGAGTTCAAGCGTGATGACGCCGAGGCCCGTGATGTGCAGTTCGACCTGGGGGTTGGCCATGTTCAGTTCTCCAGAGTGGCTTTGAGGATGGTGACGGGCGTCTTGGGGACATCCGTCGGGAAGGGGCCGCCGGCACCGGTGGGCGTGGCCTTGATCTTGTTGACCACGTCCATGCCGGCGATCACCTTGCCGAACACGGTGTAGCCAAACAGTTGTCCGGCCGCCAGCAGATTGGCGCGAGGCACATTTTCATAGACACGGCCGCCGTATTCGAAGCGCGGCACTGGATCCCCTGGCGGGATGGGGGTCGGGTCCAGGAAGGCGTTGTCCTTGGCGTTGATGAAAAACTGGGCGGTTGCGGAGTGCGGGTCGTTGGTGCGCGCCATGGCGACCGTGCCCGCCACGTTGCGCGGGCCACCTCGCTCCAGCGCCGCCTGGCCCTCGTGCACCACCGGTGCGCGGGTGGGCTTCTCGCGGTAGCGGGCGTCGTATCCGCCACCCTGGACCATGAAGTTGTTGATCACGCGGTGGAAGACCGTGCCGTCGTAGTGTTTGTCACGGACGTATTGAAGGAAGTTTTCGACCGTCTTGGGTGCCTTGTCGGGGTACAGCTCCAGCACGATGTCACCGGCCGAGGTGCTCAGGCGAACTTTGGGGTTCGACGCGCCGGCGGCCCTGGCATCCGATATGGACAGGGCGCCGAAGGTGCATGCCGCCAGGGTGGCGAGTACAAGGGTGCGCACCGAGGTCCGGCGGTTCAGGGTGGTGTGATCGAACTCGGACAGCATCAGGGAGTCCCTTCATGAAAAATCTTCCACTGGTCGCTTTCACGAGCCCAGTACTGGCGCCGGGTCACCCCTCGGCTCTGACCTTGTGGCACCTCTCCGAAGGTGACCACCATCGTGTCCTGCTGGTCCTGCCAGCGGAGCACGGAAACATCCTTGATGTCGACTGCTCTCGCGCCTTTGGCGGAGTCTGGACCAGCCTCCGGTCGGCCGCCGCCGGACCCGCTCCCGGCGAGCAACTTGCTGGAGTAGAACGCGCTCAGGCGTTCGCTCTGGCCCGCGCTCTTGGCTTCTTTCCAGGAGGCCAGTGCGCTTTCGAACGCAAGCCGTTCGGCTTCGAGTTCCTCCGGTTGCACCCATTGGAGTTCGGGGGCGATCACCACCGGCGTGGTGCGGATCTGCACGGTGGCCAGCAGTCGTTCGAGATCCGGGTTGGACAGCACCACGCAGCCGTCCGACGCTTGTGGCGCCCGGACAAACTGCTCGCGCGGTGTTCCATGCAGCCAGATGCCGCTGCCGGTCTTGCCGCGCTGCAGGTCCAGCGGGTTCGGGTAGTTGATGGGCAGCGCACCGACGCCATAGAGGTCGGGCAGGCTGTCGGGGTGCAGATTGCTGGTGATGTAGTAGACGCCCAGAGGTGTGCGCTTGTCGCCTTCGACCTCTTTCTCGATGCCCGACAAGCCGACCGAGATGTAGAAGTCGCCCAGCAGCTTGAGCCTGGGAGGGGCCGCCAGCAAGCCGTTCGTACCGCCGGACGGCGTCTGGTTCTCGAACAGGTACAGGCGTGACCGGGACGCGTCGACGGCGATCGCATGCCTGCTCTGGGAGGAGAGGCTCAGGAACTGGGAAGGAATGGCTCCTTCGGGTGGTCTTTCGGTCAACGCACGTAGGCGTCGGCGCGACTCGTCCCGAAGAACGGCGAGCTGCTGCGCCGCTGCAATAGCGGTGGTGTCGGGCACGTCACCCAGCTGGCGGACCGGCCGGACCTGCAGGCTCAGCAGGTCTCCGTGCACGAGGTGAGCGAGGTGGAAGTTGGGGTGATCGCGGACCAGGCGATCGGCTTGTGACAGCGCCTCGCGGTGCTGGCCCTGGCTGATGAGACGGTAGATATCGATCAGCCTGGCCTCGGCCCGACCCAACAAAGGGGCGACGCGGGCCATGGCGTCGTCCGACAACGGTTGTGGTCGCAGGCCGGAGGGCCTGGTCACCGACTTGATGGCATCGGACGCGTCGTGCATCCGGGCCATGGCGGCATCAATGATCGACGGGCCGGTTACCGCGGTGTCCGTTGAGGTCGATCCTGCAGGCGAGTCGTCCCGGAAGAGCCGGGGATCCACAGGTCCCTGGTGCAAGAACGCAAGGAGAGAGCCTGACAGGGCTGCAAATGCCAAGGCTCCGATCAGCCATCGGGGCAGGCCGGAAACGGTGCGCAGGGAGGCGGCTGGTACGCTGGCGTGACCCCGTTGGAAAAACCGCCGACCGGCCATCAGGATCCCGTGGATTCGCGCACGATCAGCCAGCGATTCCCGCTCCTGACCAAGTCCAGTGTCTTGCGGCTTGTCACACTCAGTGAATCGGAAGAGTAAGCCTGACGGAACTTGGCAGAGGCCCGGTCACCGTTGACCGAAACGGAGAGTTCGCTGATGTCCACGTCGATGCGGTTGCGCGGCATGATGCGGGCCTTGCGGTCGGCTTCCCACTCGCTGCGGCTCTGGCCGCCAGGAGGGGTGAAATTGCCGGCGTACGCACCCAGGTAGCCCGACATGTTCTTGCTGGACCAGGCCTTGGCCCAGGCCGCCACGGCTGATTCCACATCGCTTTCGGCGTTGCCGGTGGCAGCAGGCGCCTGGGCGGCGGGTGCCGCGACAGGAGCAGATGCTGCGGGCTTGGCTGCGGCGACAGGCGGCGCCGAAGTTCCTGGAGCAGCCGCTGGCTTGGCACCCTTGGCGTCGGTGGCGAACAGGTTGCGGATCAGGCTCAGCTTGGGGGCCACTCCGGCATTTCCTGCATCCAGCTGCAAGGCCTTGCTGTAGGCCTGACTGGCGAGCTTGGCGTAGACGTCGCCCAGGTTTTCGTGCGCTGTGGCGTAACTGGGATTGGTGCGAATCGCCATTTCGAGCGCCGCTCGTGCCTTGTCAAACTGGCTCTGGCCTGCGTACAGGACGGCTAGGTTGTTGTAGGGTTCGGGCAACTCGGGGAACTCCTCGGTCAGCTTCTGGAAGGTGGCGACGGCATCGGCCTGTTTGCCACTTTCGGTCTGGATGACGCCCTTGAGAAAGCGCATCTGGGGGTCCCGGGGCTTGCCGGCGAGGTACTGGTCGGCCTTGTTCATGGCCTCAGAGAACTGTCCGGCACGCAACAGGCGATTGACCTCTGCGTAGTCGTCGGACTGGGCCTGTGTCAGCGGCGCGGCGAGGGCGGCTGACACTGCGACGCACATGGCCATCAGGCGCAGCGAAGCGAAGGGTCGCCGGGTGCCGAAACTGCGGGACTTGACGGGCTGGGCAGAGGGAAATTGCATGGGGTTGATCATGTGACCTCAGATGGCGACAACAGCAAACCGAAGGCCGGCCTGCGCCGGTCGGCGAATACTATAGCGCTCCTGTGTGTGGGCATCGAAAATGCCGGTGGCGCACTGGGCTGGATATACTGGCGCATTGTATCTGAGGGCCCCCGCCAGGCCCCGCAGTCCGGTGGTCGCGCGACACCGGTGTAATGTCCGCTGTTCTCGCGCTTCTTTTCCCTGAACCCTGTCGACGTCCGGGTCGAGATGCTCCCTGCATGCAGGTGCGCTCCAGCCGGGTCATTCGGCTGGCCTTCCATGTCCTTGCGAATCTTCAACACCCTCTCGCGCGGCGTCGAGCCGTTTCTGCCGCTCGATCCCGGGCATGTGCGCATGTATGTCTGTGGCATGACCGTCTACGACCTCTGCCACCTCGGTCATGCCCGGTCGATGCTGGCGTTCGATGTGGTGCAGCGCTGGCTCAAGGCCAGCGGGTATCGCGTCACCTATGTGCGCAATGTGACGGACATCGACGACAAGATCATCGCCCGTGCGGTCAGGAACGGTGAAACCATCACCCAGCTGACCAACCGCATGATCGAGGCGCTGCACCAGGACGCGGATGCGCTGGGCATCGAGCGGCCCACTCACGAGCCGCGCGCCACCGACTACGTGCCGCAAATGCTGGGCATCGTGCGCCAACTGGAAGACAAAGGGCTGGCCTATCGCAGTCCCAATGGCGATGTGAACTACGCGGTGCGCAAGTTCCCTGGCTACGGCAAGCTCTCCGGCAAGTCGCTGGACGATCTGCGCGCTGGCGAGCGTGTCGCAGTAGACGACGGCAAGCAGGACCCGCTGGACTTCGTGCTCTGGAAATCGGCCAAGGCCGAGGAGCCTGCCGAGGCGAAGTGGGACAGTCCCTACGGCAGCGGTCGACCGGGCTGGCACATTGAGTGCTCTGCCATGAGCTGCGAGATGCTGGGTGAGAGCTTCGACATCCACGGCGGTGGCGCTGATCTGCAGTTTCCACACCACGAGAACGAGATCGCCCAGAGCGAGGGTGCGACTGGCCAGCCGCTGGCGCGCTTCTGGATGCACAACGGCTTCGTGCGGGTGGACAACGAAAAGATGTCCAAGAGCCTGGGCAATTTCTTCACCATCCGCGAGGTGCTGGAGAAGTACGACGCCGAGACGGTGCGCTTCTTCGTGCTGCGCGCCCACTACCGAAGCGCCCTGAACTACAGCGATGCCCATCTGGACGATGCACGCTCGGCCCTCAAGCGCCTCTACACCGCGCTGGCCGCGGTCAGGGCCGAGGTGCCCGAGAGCATTGACTGGAACCAGCCGTCTGCCGCCCGGTTCAAGGTCGCCATGGACGAGGATTTCGGTACGCCCGAGGCCGTCGCCGTGTTGTTCGATCTGGCCAGCGAAGTGAACCGCACCCGCGATGCCTCGCTGGCCGGTGTGTTGCAGGCGCTCGGGGGCGTGCTGGGTCTGTTGCAGCAGGATCCGCAAAGCTATCTGCAAGCGGGTGGCGCCGGTGATGGCCTGGACGAAGCCGCCATTGCTGATCAGATTGCGGCCCGGGCCGCCGCCAAAGCCGCCAAGAACTTCTCCGAGGCGGACCGTATCCGCCAGGCGCTGTTGGCCCAGGGCATCGTGCTCAAGGACAGTCCTGCCGGCACCACCTGGGAGCGTGCCTGATGGTGACCTCGCAATTGCCCGATGTCGGGCCCGATGCGCCGCTGTATTGGCAGGAGGCATGTCGGCATCTGATGAAGCGCGATCGGGTGATGAAAAAGCTGATCCCGCAGCACGCGGGTGCCAGCCTTCAGTCTCGGGGCGATGCGTTTGTCACGCTGGCCCGCAGCATCGTGGGGCAGCAGATATCGGTCAAGGCGGCGCAATCCGTGTGGGACCGATTCGAAAAGCTGCCGCGCAAGATGACGCCGGCCTATGTGCTCAAGCTCAAAGTGGACGACATGCGGGCAGCCGGTCTGTCAGCACGCAAGGTCGAGTACCTGGTGGACCTGGCGCTTCACTTTGCCAACGATCAGGTGCACGTCGACAAGTGGGCCGAGATGGACGACGAGGCGATCATCGCCGAGTTGGTGGCCATCCGCGGCATTGGCCGCTGGACCGCCGAGATGTTCCTGATTTTTCACCTGATGCGTCCGAACGTGCTGCCGCTGGACGACATCGGCCTGCAGAACGGCATCAGCCGCGCCTACTTTTCCGGTGAACCGGTCAGCCGCAGCGAGATCCGCGAAGTGGCTGCCTCCTGGGCGCCTTACTGCAGCGTCGCCACTTGGTATATTTGGCGCTCGCTGGACCCACTGCCGGTCAGCTACTGAGCCCTTCGGGGCTTTCCTGTTTCCGGACGTCGTTCGCACAAAGACCAAAGGAGTCATACCTTGGCCAAAAGAAATTTTCTCGACTTCGAGCAGCCCATTGCCGAACTCGAAAGCAAGATCGAAGAGCTCCGCTATGTGCAGACCGAATCCGCGGTCGACATTTCTGCCGAGATCGAACAGCTGTCGGGCAAGAGTCTGCAGCTCACCAAGGACATCTACAGCACCCTGACGCCGTGGCAGATCACGAAGATTGCGCGCCATCAGGACCGGCCGTACACGCTGGACTACGTGAACGAGATCTTCACGCACTTCCAGGAACTGCACGGCGATCGGCATTTCTCGGACGATCTGTCCATCGTCGGCGGTCTGGCCCGTTTCAACGGTCAGCCCTGCATGGTGATCGGCCACCAGAAGGGGCGGGATACCAAGGAGCGTGGTCTGCGCAACTTCGGCATGACCAAGCCCGAGGGCTATCGCAAGGCGCTGCGCCTGATGAAGCTGGCCGAGAAATTCAAGCTGCCGGTGTTCACCTTCGTCGACACGCCCGGTGCCTATCCCGGCATCGACGCCGAGGAGCGCGGCCAGTCCGAGGCCATTGGCCGCAACATCTTCGAGATGGCGCAGCTGGAGGTGCCGATCATCTCCACCATCATCGGTGAAGGTGGTTCGGGCGGTGCACTGGCCATCTCGGTGGCCGACCAGGTGCTGATGCTGCAGTACTCGGTGTACTCGGTGATCAGTCCCGAGGGCTGTGCGTCGATTCTCTGGAAGACCAGCGACCGTGCCAGCGACGCGGCCGAGGCGCTGGGCATCACGGCGCATCGCCTCAAGGCGCTGGGTCTGGTCGACAAGATCGTCAACGAGCCGGTTGGCGGTGCGCACCGCGACCCTGGTCAGATGGCCGCGTTCCTCAAGCGCGCCCTCAACGACGCCTGGCGTCAGGTGGCCGATCTCAAGGTCAAGGAGCTGCTGGAGCGACGCCACGCGCGCCTGGACAGCTACGGCCGCTTCACCGACACCAAGGCCGACAGCGCCAAGCGCTGAGGCGCAGCGTGGCCGCGTCGCCCAACCCGTGCGGGCCGGCGCTGCTGCGCTGGTACTCACAAAGGGCGCCAGACACCTCCCCCAGGCTGGCCGTCGCGTACAGCGCCGGTGCCGATTCCACGGCGCTGCTGCTGGCGGCCCACGCGCTCTGGCCGGGGTGCGTGGTGGCCCTTCATGTGCACCATGGCTTGCAGGCCGCGGCAGATGCCTTCGAAACCACAGCAAGGATCACCTGCGACCGGCTGGGTGTGCCATTGCATCTGGCGCATGTCCGTGCCACGCCTGCGCGAGGCCAGAGCCCGGAGGACGCAGCGCGCCTCCATCGGTACCGCGCACTGGCGGATCTGGCCAGGTCTGCGGGTGCGGACCTTGTGCTGCTGGCCCATCACGCCGATGACCAGGCCGAGACCCTGATGCTGGCGCTCAGCCGTGGTGCCGGGCTGCCCGGGCTGGCAGCCATGCCCGATCACTTTGAGCGCCACGGAATGCGCTTCGCCCGCCCCTTGCTGGAGCTTCCTGTCAGCGCCCTGCGGGCCTGGGTCGAAAGCAGTGGGGAGCCTTTTGTCGACGACCCGAGCAACGCCGACTTGCGCTACACGCGCAACCGCATTCGCAAGACCTTGCTGCCCGCCTGGGACGCCTGCTTCCCGGGGTTCCGCCCCATGCTTGCCCGCAGTGCGCGCCATGCCGCGCAGGCCCAGCAGTTGCTGGGCGACCTCGCGCGCATCGACCTGGCTACGGTGGGAGAGCCCCCGTCCATCGCCGGTTTGCAAGCGCTCAGCCGCGAGCGTCAAGCCAATGCCTTGCGCCATTGGTTGCACAGGCACTGGGGTGTGGTGCCCGCTGCGGCTCAGATGGAGCAGGTGCTGGACCAGTTGGCGGCCTGTCGGACGCGGGGGCATCGCATCGAGCTCAAGGTGGCCGACGGGACCCTGCGTCGGGACGGTGGGCATCTGACGTTCGGCCGGACGGCCAGGGCCGCGCCGATATAATTCCAAGGCTTTGCCGGATGCATCCGGCGGCCCGGCCGGTTCCGGCGACCGGCCCAGCGCGACCAACGGCCGCGTGGTCATTCCAACGATCCTCTTCCCGATCCAACCCGATGGCTTTGATTGTTCACAAGTACGGCGGCACCTCCATGGGGTCCACCGAGCGCATCCGCAACGTGGCCCGGCGTGTCGCCAAGTGGCACAAGGCTGGTCACCAGATGGTGGTGGTACCCAGCGCCATGAGCGGCGAGACCAACCGCCTGTTGGCACTGGCCAAGGAACTGCAACCCGCCCAGCTGGGCAAGGCCTACGGCCGCGAGCTGGACATGCTGGCCGCCACCGGCGAGCAGGCCTCGTCGGCCCTGCTGGCCATCGCGCTGCAGGCCGAGGGCATCGACGCTGTGAGTTATGCCGGCTGGCAGGTGGCCATCAAGACCAACGACGCCTACACCAAAGCCCGCATCGAATCCATTGACGACGCCCGCGTGCGTGCTGATCTGGCCGCTGGCAAGGTGGTGATCGTCACTGGTTTCCAGGGCGTGGACCCCGATGGCAACATCACCACGCTGGGCCGTGGTGGCAGCGACACCTCGGCCGTGGCTGTGGCAGCAGCCATGAAGGCCGCCGAGTGCCTGATCTACACCGACGTGGACGGCGTGTACACGACCGACCCGCGCGTGGTGCCCGAAGCCAAGCGCCTGGAGCGCGTGAGCTTCGAGGAAATGCTGGAGATGGCCAGCATGGGCTCCAAGGTGCTGCAGATCCGCTCGGTGGAATTTGCCGGCAAGTACAAGGTGCCGCTGCGCGTGCTGTCCAGCTTCACCCCTTGGGACATCGACCTGAATGAAGAAGCCAGCTCTGGCACCCTGATCACTTTTGAGGAAGACGAAGATATGGAACGAGCCGTTGTTTCCGGCATTGCCTTCAACCGCGACGAAGCGAAGGTTTCTGTGCTGGGCGTGCCCGACAAGCCAGGCATCGCCTACCAGATCCTGGGCGCCGTGGCGGCTGCCAACGTCGAAGTGGACGTGATCATCCAGAACCTGAGCAAGGACGGCAAGACCGACTTCAGCTTCACGGTGCACCGCAACGATTTCCAGAAGACGCTGGACCTGCTCAAGGGCCAGGTTCTGCCAGCCCTGGGAGCGGCCGACGTGGTGGGCGACAATCGCATCTGCAAGGTGTCCATCGTCGGCATCGGCATGCGCAGCCACGTGGGCGTGGCCAGCCGCATGTTCAAGTGCCTGAGCGACGAGGGCATCAACATCCAGATGATCTCGACTTCCGAGATCAAAACCTCGGTGGTGATCGACGAGAAGTACATGGAACTGGCTGTGCGCGCGCTGCACCGCGAGTTCGATCTGGATCAGACGGCCGACACGATTTCGAAGTGATGCCGCCAAGGCCTGGGTCCCCGGAAACGGAAAAGACTTGAGGCATAATACGCGGCTCAGGAGTGATGACCGAGTGGCCGAAGGTGCTCCCCTGCTAAGGGAGTATGGGGTGTAGAGCCTCATCGAGGGTTCGAATCCCTCTCACTCCGCCAGTAAGACAAGGCTCCCACGCAAGTGGGGGCCTTTTGTCTTTCAGGGCCCAGTGTTTTCGCGGGTTTGCGGGCGGAGGCCGATTCTCTGTGGCTTCTCTCGCTGCAGCTTTTCTGGCCTTTGCTGCGGGCCATTCTCTAACGCCGCTTTTTGGCAGTGAGGCTTTTGGCAAGTCTTCAGGTCAGTTCAATCAGTGCGTGCATTTGATCTGCATGCTGCCTTGTGATCATCCCCAGTCCATGACAGGTGAGGATGATCAGAGGCTGTTGAAGTGGGGTAAGGTGGTCCGGTTCGCAGCGGTTGCTGCCGTTCGAGTTTTCAACGTGAATGCCCTTGGCGTGCCGGATTGCGATCACTCCTATTCATGCATCGTGGTAATGCGCAGAGACAGGTTTCAGGCGCGCAGTTGACATTGCTAGAGAGTTGACAACAGCGTGCAGAGATCTGCAAGCTCGACGAGCAAGACTGCAGCAGCATCAAGCATGGTGCGATCAATCACCTGGGCGTGTCGCCAGCGTTGATGGCTTACCGCGAGCACAAGGCCATGCTGGGCAAGACTTAGGCCGGCGAGAAGTTCCCGGCGGTTGTGATGATGGGGGCTGGCTGGATGGTGGTCCCCGACATCAAACCAGGCAAGTGATGGTGAGTGGCTGACCCGCCCTGGGTCAGCCACTCAGTCGGGATCGCTGTTTGCAGGTGATCCCGTCCTTTTTGTCAGTTGGCGCAGCAGCGCTGTGGCCAACCAGCCATCACTTTGATCCACCCGAAGCCTTGGCCACGTAGGCCGCCAGGGCGGCAATTTGCGCATCACTGAGTTTGCCGTTGTAGGACGGCATCTGCCCAATGCCGTTGCGCAGCGCGGTGGCCACGCGCTTGGCATCGGGCTTGAGCTCGTCCAGGCTGGGGCCCACGGCGCCTTCGGCTCCCGCGTCCTTGAGCGCATGGCACAGGGCGCAGGCAGGCACCGCGCCTTGGCCGAACAACACCTTGCCTTGTTGAAGTTGCGCGGCATCGTCGGCGGCGTGCACGGGCAGCACTGTGAATGCCAACGACCACAGGGCAGCGACCAACGCGTGTTTTTGGATTGTGCGCTTCATGCCACGCTCACTTTCACGGCGTGGTCGGCCCAGCTGGTGTTGTTGTAGCCGCCCGCGTTTTCCATGCGTTGTTCGGGCTGCACGTTGCCTGCGGTGTCGGTGGCTCGGCTCGCCAGGGTGAACTGGCCCGCCGGCAGGCGCGCCGCAAAAACAAACTGCCGCCACGCAAAGCGGCCGAGGTCGGGCCCCACCATGCGCGCGAGCTGCCAGGTTTTTCCGCCGTCCAGAGAAACCTCGACCTTGGCCACCGCGTTCATGCCGCCAAACGCCACGCCATGGATCTGTGTGTCACCCGCTTTAAGCGGGGCGCCGTCCGTGCCGGGACCGTTGATCCACGACTTCACCGTCATTTCCTGCACCGATGGCTGCGACGGGTCGCCCTTCGCGCCGGGCGGTGAAATGCGGTAGCCGTGCGACATGATGCGTGCGTCGGTCTCCTGAGCGGTGAAGGCCAGGCGTTTGACGTACTTGATGTTGTTCACGCCCGTGTAACCCGGCACGATCAAGCGCAGTGGGCCGCCGTGGGCCAGCGAAATCGGCACACCGTTCATTTCCCAGGCCAGCAGGGCATCGGCGAGTGCGGCAGCAGGCACCGAGCGTTCCACGATCACGCTCTTGGGGTCCAGTCCATCGGGGAGTTTTTCGCCGCCTGTGCCGGTGAGGTAGGCCATGCCGGCCTCCACGCCGCCCAGGGCATCCACCACCCAGCGCACCGGCACACCGCTCCACACCAC
This sequence comes from Hydrogenophaga sp. H7, assembly GCF_002025745.1. NCBI lineage: Bacteria > Pseudomonadati > Pseudomonadota > Betaproteobacteria > Burkholderiales > Comamonadaceae > Hydrogenophaga > Hydrogenophaga sp. H7. Next base: position 156,430 of record NZ_MCIC01000019.1, read on the forward strand.
ACAGCCTGCTGCGCCCACTTGCCAAGGCGTTCCACTGGGCTTGTTGGGGAAGTAGCCGCGTCCGTTGCCAGAGCATTGCAACACCATCGCCGTGGTCTCGATGCCCATGCGCTTGAGGTCGCCCAGCGTGAGTTTGCGCGGGTTCTTCACCCCCTCGATGTTGATCTCCCAGGCATCGCGGTTGCCCAGGATCGAGGCGTCGGGCGCGGGCAGATTGTTGCGGATGTAGAGCTGCTCGGACGGCGTGATTACGCTGGTGCCGAACACACTGCGCTTGGTCTCAATGGTGGTGCTGCTGTGCACGATCAGGCTGGCCGGGTCCTTCCAGCCCACGTACGCTGGCAGAGGCTTGGCAGCACCGGCCACGGCGACGGGCGCGGTCTCACCAGCAGCGGCTGCGGTGCGGCCAAAGCTGGCCAGACCAACGGCAGCCAAAGCAGCGCCGCTGCCGGCCAGCAGGTGGCGCCGGGGGAGCGAGGTGGGTTGTTGGTTCATTTCTGGGGTCTCCGGTGGTTGGGCGTCGTGCGCCGGTTGGGGTGAAAGGGGTGAGCGGTTGATTCGTTGACAGGGACGCGGTGCCTCAGCCTGGCCCGGACACGGGAGGTGCCTGCAGTGCCGTCTGCGCGACCGCCAGTGCCTTCTTTTTCTGGGCCACCAGCAACAAGGGCTTGCCCTCGCGCGAGCGGATCACCTTCCAGTGCACGTTGCTCCACCAGCCGCTGGCCTCGCGCAGGTCCACAGGCTGGTCAAAGGCATACACCGTCACCATGCCGCCCTTCTCGAAGAACGTGGTGAGGTGGTAAGCGAGGTGACCTTCGATATCGCATGGCCGCATGAGTTGGGGAAACCCGGGCACCACGTTGGCGTCCCGCATGCCCAGGTGCATGAGCAACTGGCGCTGCTCCATGAAACTGCCCCGCAAGCTGCGCTCGTGGTATTCGTGGTCGATCGCGTCGCGCACCATCGCTGGCGGTCGCACGGCGAGCACCCCGCCGCTGGTGCCACCGGCCAGCAAAAGCGCCGCCAGAAAACGCTGCAAGCCGCGTCGCGCCAGCAGCGGCTGCGGCTTTCGGTACAGGTGTGCCGGTGCGTCGCTGGCCTCGAAGGCGATCGCCAACTCGGCGCGCGCGCGCAAATCGAATTCGCTGTCGGGCAGGAAAGGCGCGTCGGTATCGGGGCTCATGTCTTGGTCCTGCGAAACGGGGTAACGTTGACATCGGCCTTGGGTGTCGCAGGTACCCCCATGGCCAGCTTCAAAGCGTCGCGCGCACGGGCTAGGCGCGACAACACCGTGCCGGGCGCGATCTCCAGCGCCTCGGCCATCTGGGCGGTGGGCATGTCGTCGAAATAAAACAGCACCAGCACCTCGCGGTGGATGGGCGCCAGGCGCGCGAGCGCCTTGACGACATCGAGTTTGTCGTCCAGCCCCGCGTCGGGCGCCGCTTGCTCGGGCTGCTCTTCATCGTCCAGCGACTGCATGCTGGGTGCGGCCTGGCGAAAGGCGGCGCGGCGCATGATCTGAAAGAGCCAAGCCCGTGCCAGCGCAGCGTCGCGCAGTTGCTCCCGGTGCTTCCAGGCGTTGGCAAAACAGTCTTGCACCACGTCTTCGGCAATGGCGCGCGAACCAGTGAGCGCCCACGCACTGCGCAGCAAAAAACGGTAGTGCTCACGCACCCATTGGTTATAGCGGGACTCGGCAGACTGGAACAGCATGGTGATCAAGAGCGCTGCGTGGCTTGGTTCATTCCGTGGCGCTCATCGGTACTTTCCCTAGGGCTGTCGATCAAGGCCCCCGCGTCCCACCCAGCGACGGAAATTCCGCTTCCGCACCTTTGGCTGTGCGCTGCTGCAGGGTGTGCAGTCGGCGTTGCATGCTCTGGATCTCCACCGTCTGCCCGGCAATGATTTCCTCGGCCAACTGCCGGGTGACAGGATCGCGCCCATGCTGCAACACCAGCCGCGCCATGTCCACAGCGCCGGCGTGGTGCGGAATCATCATCGCCAGAAAGTCCTGGTCGGCCTGGCCTGCGTAGCCCGGGCTGTGCATGGCCTGCATCATGCGGGCCATCGATTCGTCCATATCCCGCTGGAATGCGCTGGTGTGCGCGGCGCTGGCGCCGTGGCTGGTGTGCGCGCCGCTCATGCCGTCTGGCCCTTCTCGCCCACACGCACGTAGACGAGGTTGATGCTCTTTTTGTTGCGCAGCGCGCCAGAGGGCAGCGTCAGATTGCCCAGGGGGATCTGCGCAATGAAGGTCGGGCGCAGCGGGTCGCTCACATCAAATGCACTGCACACGGTCTGGCCCGCGTTGGGCGTGCCGGGCAGCTCGTCCTGTTCGTGGGCCACATACAGCAGCGTGTTCTCGGGGTTGGTCCACAACCCGTGCGACTCGCGGCCACGGCTGGAGAAGGTGCCCACCACCTTGCGCTGTCCGCCCGGAGCGCTGCGGTCGATGATGGCGATCGGGCTCGACGCCACGCCGCCGGGGCCACCATCGTCGATGCGCGCCAGGCTGGCATAGACCACGCTGCCGCGCGCATTGCGCACGAACTCAACGTGGTTGGGCCGAGCGCCCATGCCGAGTGGCACGGTGTCGATCAGGTCGAAGCCACCCTGCGTCGAGCGGCAAGACACCGCATCAGCCAGCTTGTGCGAGAACCACACCTCGGCACCGTCGGGTGTGGTCTTCATGAAGGGCGTGAAGCCGGGTTTGTCCTGTGCGCTGATGTCCAGCGTGGTCAGCCGCTGCGGTTGGCTGTGGCCATCCGCGCCGGGGTTGACGCGGAACACGTCGATCTTCGACACCTTCTGGCTGGCCACAAAGGCCAACGTACCCTCACGGTTGAACCACACCTGCGCCGGGCCGCTCAGTGTGGGCAGGTATTGGCGAACCGCGCTGGAGCCCGGGCTGTCGGCCCCCTTGAGCTGGCGAACGGCACGATCGACGCCGACGATGGCAATGCGGTCTTCACCGCGCAGCGTGACCCACAGCTCGCGGCCGTTGCGCGTGAAAGTGGGCTCGTGCGGTTCGCGGCCCAGCAGCAGGCCACTACTCAGGCGCTCGGGGTTGGTGGTGGGCCCAGACGCAGGGTTGGGTGTGTTGCCGATGACGCGGCGCTGCTCGGCGTCGATCAGATAAATGTTGCTGGAGCCGCGCCCGCTGGTGGCCAGCAGCCGGCCGTCGGGCGACGGCACCGCGCCGTGGGCGTCGATGCAGCCGTGGTACAGCGGCTTGTGGATCATCGCCGCGTGTGTCGGCGCCACGCCGGCGGTGACGTAGCGAAATGGAGGCCGCGGGTCTTCGTCGAAGCTGGTCAGGTTGATCGTGCTCTCGACGGTGTTCGTCTTCGGATCGATGACGACCAGCGTGTTGGAGTCTTCATTGGTGATGAAGACGCGGTCGCGCGGGTCGATGCCGGTGGCTGCGGCTCCCGCTGAAGCGCCGGACGGGGCCTGGGCATGTGCTGCGGGCAGCGCGCTGGCTGCCGCGGCGGCCAGGGTGTACTTGAGAATGTCGCGGCGTTGGGTGGTCATGTGTGCTTTCTGAGTTGGTGTGGAGAGTGATCGCTTGGGTCGTTAGCCGGCAGCCGCCGATGAACCACTGCCCAGCGCTTGCTTCAGGTCAAGAGCGCGGCTCAGGCCGTTTCATTCCCTGGCGCGAGCCGACAGCGCGTCGCGCCGACGCCGCCCTGGCCTTCAGCGCGGGGTGCCAAGTTGCCGATAGACCTCGGCCGACACCTGCGCCAGCACGCTGCGGTCGGCGTCGGACGACAGGGCGTAGCCGAAGGGACCGTCGACCCAGTAGAAGACATTGACCGCACCTTCGCGTGCGAAGCGGAAGGCCGTGTCTGTGTTCTTCACGCCGGCCTGCAGTGCCTTGTCCGGCCCCGCGGCACTGCCCACGTCGGCGACATCGTTGGACACGTACAGCGTCAGTTTGCTGCCGAGCTCGTTGCGGTACATGAACTGCGCAACCGGCCCCTGGCCACCCGGCAACAGGCGCCCGCCTTCCAGCGTGTAGCCCTGGGCCTGCAGGTGCGGCGGCTTCATCGGCGCGCCCATGCGCTTGGACAGCCATGCCACCAACTGGTCCTCGTGCGCCGCGTCCACCTCGACCGGGCGGCGCGCGTCGGGACTGTATACCGCGTGAGCCACCGCCGCGCGCTGCGCGAAGCCGCCCGCTGACGCCAGCGTCAGGCCGCGCTCGGCGGGTGCCGCGGCGGCCATGCGGCCGGCATCGTCGCCCCCCGCGGGCAGGCCGCCCCGCAAGCCCCAGCCAGTCGCGCCGCTGATGACGGCGATGGCGATCCCAGCGGCCAGGCGCTGGAGGTACCAAGGCGTCTGCGGCACGGCGCGCGGGCGCGCCGATTTCAGCAGGCGCTGCGGCGGCTGTTCATCCAGCACGGGATCGAGCAAGGCGTGCAGTTTGCGCTTCTGCGCCCGGTAGGCCTCCAGGCGCTGCGCGTCTTCAGGGCGTGCGGCCAGATAAGCGGCGATCTCGACCTGGCGCTCAGCGGGCAGGCGGCCATCAACGAACGCATGCAGGTCGGCCTCGGTGACCGGGGGAATGGACGGTGGCGGACGGTCGGTATTCATGGGTTGCTTCGCAATATATTCATTTGACGACTTTCAGCCGCACCGGTTCTGCGCGGCCTTCCATCAGGCCGCGCAGGCGCTCACGGCCTCGCGACAGGCGCGACATCACGGTGCCGATGGGGATACCCAGGGCCTGCGCCACATCGGCATAGGCCATGTCTTCCAGCGTCACCAGAAGAAGCACTTCCTTCTGCTCGACGGGCAGCAAGTCCAGTGCAGCCTGCAGATCCAGTACAGCCAGCCTGTCGGTTTGTGTCGGCGCCACCGGCACTTCGGGCGTGTCGTCGTCCATGGTCACGGTGTGCAGCCTGGGACGGCGCACGCCATCGACGTGCAGGTTGTGCATGATGCTGAAGAGCCAGGCGCGCATGTCGGCCACGCCGCCCCACAGGTTCGACTTGGCCCAGGCCCGCTCCAGCGTGTCCTGCACCAGATCGTCGGCGTCGTCACGGTTGTTCACCAGCGCGCGCGAATAGCGGCGCAGGCGCGGCACCCAGCTCAGCAGGCTTGCGTCGTCTTGCATCGGGGGGTCGTGGCCTGAGGGACTGGACGGAAGTCGACAGCAAATGTCATTCCTTGATGATGTGCCAGACGTCTTTGAAGTTGTCGCCGGCGCGGTCGCCGGGCTTCTGGTCGGCCTGGTAGGTGTAGACCGGCTTGCCCTTGTAGGCCCACTGGCGCGCACCGTCGTCGCGCATGACGATCGTGTATGCACCGGCGGGTTGGTCGCTGGCGGCGGCCATCGCGGGCGGCCACAGCGCGGCGCAGCCGCCGTTGCAGGTGCTCTTGCCGCTGCCTGCCACGTCCTTGTCGAAGGTGTAGAGCGTCATGCCCTTGGCGTCGACCAGCGCGCCGTTGGCGAGCTTGGCCGGCGCGTCGGCAGCCATAGCGCCGGTGAGTGGTGCCGCGAAGGAAGCCGCTGTGATCAGCAGCGCGGCCAGAGTCGAAAGGTGCTTCATGGGGTTGTCCTTTAGGGTCTGGTGGAGAGTAGCCACGCTGCGTGCCGTTCAGTAAGCCGCAGCCACCGCCAGCTTGGGGTCGATCTGCCAGGTTTCACTGACGATCTTGCCTTCACGGAACGTCAGCACGTAGCGCACCTTGATGGGCATCTTGCCTTCGAAGACGACGTTGGCCGAGACGGTGGCGCCCTTGGGGTTGGCCGATTCTTCAATCTGGCCGACTGTGAGCTTCAGTGGGCCGACGGCCTTGCCGAACTTCTCCCAGGTGCCGCGAATGGCATCGGTGGTGGCATAGGTGCCGTCGAGTGGGCCGCCTACCCAGTTCAGCTGGGCCTGGTCGGCATAGGCACGCATGACGATCTGGGTGTCGCCCGAGGCGATGGCCTGGAAGTGCGTGCGGGCGTCGTCGCTGGGGGCGGCGAAGGCGCTGCCGGAGGCGAGCGTCAGGGCGGTGGCGGCGAAAGCGAAAGTCTTGAACATTGTGGGCTCCGATGAAGGGTTGGTGTGAAGTGAAGGGGGGTGAGTGCTGGACGAAGGGTCCGATAGGTCCCGACAAAAGAGCAGACGGCGTCGGCATGCGGTCTATTCCAGAGCGTGCAAAGAAATTTAGGGTCAGGGCCCTGGGCCGTGAATTCGAGGCTTCAGCCCAGCAGGGCCGGCACCCAGCGGTTGATGAGCGCGCCTCCGACGATGAGCCAGCCGAACAAGATCAACGCCAGCAGCAGCGGCTTGGCCCCGGCCTTGCGAATGGCGCCGATGTGCGTGGCCAGGCCGAGCGCAGCCATCGCCATCGCCAGCAGCGCGGTGTCAATCTCGATCGTCACTGCCACCACCGACGCCGGCAGCCATTGCAGCGAATTGAGCAACACAACCGCGACGAAGCCGAAGGCGAACCAGGGCACAGCGAGTTGACCCTTGGCGTGAGCATGCTCTGCCTCCACCAGGGCTTGCAGGGTGCTGTCGCGCGCCAGCCAAGCCGACAGCATCACCAGGAACGGCGCCAGCATCATTACTCGAACCATCTTCGCGATGACGGCCGAGTTGGCTGCGTCCGGGCCCACCGAACGTGCTGCGGCCACCACCTGGGCCACCTCGTGGATGGTCGATCCGACGTAGATGCCGAACCCGTTGGCGCCGCCGGGGATCAGCGCCCAGTGCCGGTTCAGCTCGAACAGCGCCGGGTACAGGAAGATCGCCAGCGTGCCGAACACCACCACCGTGGCCACCGCCACCGTGACCTGCTCGGCGCGCGCCTTGACCACCGGCTCGGCGGCCATCACCGCAGCAGCGCCGCAGATGGCACTGCCAGCGCCGATCAGCATCGCCGTCTTGCGCTCCAGGCCCAGCCAGCGCGTGCCGATGAGGCAGGCCAGTGCGAAGGTCGAGCCCAATATCATCGCGTCGATGGCGACACCAGCTATGCCAACATGGTCAATGTCCTGCACGGTGAGCCGCAGGCCGTACAGCACCACGCCCAGGCGAAGCAGGTTCTGCTTGGAGAAGTTGACGCCGGCGCCGCTGGCTACCGCCCAGCGCGGGGCCCACGGGTAAACCGTGTTGCCCACGATCATGCCCAGCACGATGGCCAGCGTCAGCGCACTGAAGCCATGGTCCTGCAGCCAGGCGATGCGGCCCAGCGCGATACCGGTGGCAGCCAAGGCGCCGCTCAGGGCCAGGCCGGGGAGCATGCGTGCGAAAGCCGATGCAGAGGCCGATGTGCGTGGCTCAGGAAGTACGTTGATGGTCATGCTGCTTGCCTCCGGTTGAAGTTCATGAGGACGAAGCTTCCGGCTTCATAGATGACCCGTCAAACGGGTTGTATCGCTAAGATGTACCCATCTGATCGCTTTGCAAACAAATCCGCCATGAATACCCTTCGCCTCACGCTGCGACAGCTGCAGATCTTCGTGGCGGTTGCGCGCAGCGGCACTACCACGGCAGCCAGCGCCGAGATCGCGCTGTCGCAGTCGGCCACCAGCTCGGCCGTGAATGAACTTGAGCGGCTGCTGTCGCTGCGCCTGTTCGACCGCGCGGGCAAGCGCCTGCTGCTCAACGACAACGGCCGTGCGTTACTGCCGCGGGCCCTGGCGCTGCTGGACGGTGCCGCCGGCATCGAGTTGATGTCCCGCGATGGCAGCGCCCAGGCGCAGTCGCTGCGCATCGGCGCCAGCACCACCATCGGCAACTATGTGCTGCCCAGGCTGCTGGCCCGTTTTGTCGCAGCGCAACCGGGCCATGCCAGTGCCTGGCGCTCAAAGGTCGTGATCGGAAACACGGCGGCCATCTGTGACGCGGTCGCTGCGTTTGAACTGGACGTGGGCCTGATCGAAGGGCCTTGCCACCAAGCGGCGCTGGCCGTCACGCCATGGCACCAGGACGAGATGGTGGTCGTTACATCGCCCGACAGCGCGTGGGCACGAATGAGCCTGGCCGGCGAGCGGGTGCCAATGCGGACACTGCGTGAAGGGGTCTGGCTGGTGCGTGAGTTGGGCTCGGGAACGCGCGAGGCCACCGACCAAAGTCTGCTGCCCCACTTGCGCTCCTACCGTCGAAGCATCGAGCTGGGAAGTTCGGAGGCGATCAAACATGCGGCCGAGGCGGGTATGGGCGTGGCCTGCCTTTCGTCGTGGGTCGTGAGCGACGCTTTGGAGGCCGGCCGCCTGTGCCGCATCGCCACGACCTTGCCGCGGCAGCTCCGACAATCTCACCTGGTCGTGCATCGCGACAAACAGCCCACCGCTTCGCTGCTGGCATTTGTCGACCAGGTATCTGGCGCCGAGAACACGGCGCCATGAAATGTGACTCCATCGAGGTCAGGCCTGAGCAGCTCGCCAGTCGGCGCTCAAAGCTTATCCACGCACCTTCAACGAGATTCACGGCAGGCTCACCTGCACAAATGCCGGATGCGGATGGCGAGGTCAAGACTGCCGCATATCCACATACCGCGCGCGATGTCTTGGGCATTGCGATCCAACGGCCACCCCTTGTCTCCTTCTTTATTTGCGGCGAGAGCAATGATCAGAATGTTGCAACAGCATCAGGTCAAAGTGAACTATTGCCCGTCTATCACGCACTTTGAGGAGCACTGGGAACCCGGGTGGCGGGTATTGCGCTACGGACACTGAAGGACCAAAAGAAGTGATTCGCCCTCCCTGCTGGCGCTTGAAGAAGGCCTGCCCATGGTCCAGAACACCGTTTCGTCCGTGACGCAAAGGGCCATTCCAGAACTTTGCACTTCGCTACAGTGCCGAACGACCGGTACAGGTAATCGATCGGTCGCTTGAGATCCTGACCGGTACGCGACCGCTTGCGTTGGCGCCCATGGACTCTGCCGTCGAACCTAAGGCTACGCTGAACAAGTAGCCGATTTGAGCGATCCGCTGCCCAATGGGTCGCTGACGCGGGGAAGCCTCGCGGTTTGACCGCGTTCCCCGGCCATACCGGCCGTGCTTGCGCACTTGGAGTGCGCAACGGGCGCACTCATGCCGCGAGGCGCTGCCGCGCCAGGTAGATGTTGGCCAGACCCAGCACCACGAACGAACGTGTGGCGTTCTTGGCAAGGCCTCGGTAGCGCACCTTGGCAAAGCCCCAGAGCCGCTTCACCACGGCAAAGACGTGTTCGACTCGGGCGCGGACCTTGGACTTGTTGTGATTCTTCGAGCGCTCGACCTCGTCGATCTCGCCATCCCTGCGCACGCGCTGGTTGGTGAAGTCCTTGGCCTGGGGCGCCTTCGATTCGATCAACGCCCTCTGGCTGGCGTAGGCGCTGTCGCCGTATACACGCTGCTCGTTCCCGTGCAACAGCTCGGGCAATGGATGTTTGTCATGCACGTTGGCTGCCGTGACCACAGCGCTGTGCGCCAGCCCAGTGCGGCTGTCCACGCCGATGTGCATCTTCATGCCGAAGTACCACTGCTGGCCTTTGCGGGTCTGGTGCATCTCCGGGTCGCGCTGTTTGTCGGCGTTCTTGGTCGAGCTGGGCGCGCCGATGATGGTGGCATCCACGATGGTGCCGGTGCCCACCTTCATGCCTCGGGCCTGCAGCACCTCCCCCACCTTGGCAAACAAGGCCTCGCCCAGCTTGTGCTTCTCCAGCAGGCGGCGAAACTTCAGCAGCGTGGTCCCGTCAGGCACACGTTCACGCCCCAGATCAATGCCTACAAAGCGGCGCAGCGCCGTGCTGTCGAGCAGAGCCTCCTCGCAGGCCTCATCAGCCAGGTTGAACCAGTGCTGCACGAAGTACATCCGCAGCATGCGTTCCAGTCCGATCGGTGGGCGCCCGTTGCCGGCCTTGGGGTAGTGCGGTTCGATGACCGAGCACAACTCCTGCCACGGCACGATCTGCTCCATCGTCGCCAGGAATGTGTCCCGCTTGGTGAGCTTGCGGTATTGCTCGTAGCCGTCGCCTTGATCGGCTGCCATCGCCAGGGTTTGCTGTTTCATCTTCACCTTCGTGTCTCTGGTGTCTCGATACATGCAAACCTCGCGCCACCTCTCAACTTGTTCAGCGTAGCCCTAAGTGGCAGCAATCAGTCTTGACTTGACGATGGGCACGGAGACGTGAACGGCCGCTGATGGCCGAGAGCGCCGCTTCCGTCGAATTCCACAAAGCTGCCATTGAGGGCGGCTACCCCTGCACTGGGGCGTGCCGCTCCCATCGCTCAATTCAGATCTCTGTCTGCTCGGAGATCTCAAGGGCGTCGTCGACTTCGATACCCAGGTACCTCACCGTGGACTCAAGTTTGGAATGGCCGAGCAGCAACTGCACTGCTCGCAGGTTCTTGGTCCGGCGATAGATCAAAGTTGCCTTGGTCCTGCGCATCGAGTGGGTCCCGTACTCAGATCGATCCAACCCAAGTTCGTCCACCCAGTGCCCAAGAATCCGGGCGTACTGCCTGGTTCCCAAATGTGGTGACTCGTGAAGTCGGCTGGGGAAGAGAAAGTCATCTGACTTCAGCTCTGCCTTCTTGATCCAGGCTTGCAGGGCTTCCCGGGTGACTCCAGTGATCTCGAACTGGACCGGTCGTTTGGTCTTGTGCTGCATGACGATGGCCCGCGTAGCCACTTGGTCACCATGGGTCACGTCACGCACTTTGAGTGCAACGAGATCGCATCCGCGAAGTTTGCTGTCAATGCCGAGGTTGAACAGCGCGAGTTCACGAACCCGCCCTTCCATCTGAAGGCGTACGCGCAGCGCCCAGATGTCTTTCACCTTGAAGGGTGCCTTCTGCCCAACAATCTTGCCTTTGTTCCACGGCTCGTGATGTGCGGTTTGGCCTTCGGTATCCATGATGATCTCCTATCGAGTTGAGGGCTCGACAGGATGCGCTACAAGGCGCTGAGACACCAGCCTAGCGATGCTGCAAGGAAGTCGGGCTACGACAACGAAGGGCAGCTTCCAGACACGTTGCCAGATTCACGCTCTCGGCCAACAAGCGGCCAGTCGCTGATGGTGTCGCGTCGCGCCTGCTACCGGTCGTGCGGCTCAATCAGCCAGCGGCCTTGATGAGTTGCAGGACCTCCCGGAACTTCGGGTGCTGGCAATTGCCAAGCCACTCGAACAGCACCATTTCGTGGGTCACGACCGTGGCACCCGCTTGCGACAGCCGGGTCATGGCCGCTGCGTGATCTGCCTGCCGTCGCGAACCGCTGGCATTCGCAACCACCCAGACGCGCTTGCCCGCACGCAGCAAGCCCAGCGCCGTCTGCATCATGCAGACATGGGCCTCGCATCCGGCGACGACGACCTGATCGCCCGTCGGCTTCGCGTCATGCAATGCTTCGATCAGTCCATCGGCACAAGCATCGAAATGCGTCTTGGCCAGCGTGGCCTGGCACTCGGCCCGGATCTTCACGACGTTCGGACCTAGGCCCGTGGGGTTCTGTTCGGTGCCGAGGACAGGGATGTCCAGGACGCGGGCCGCTCGTGCCAACAGGACGCCGTTGGCAACCACTGCAGCCGCGTCGTGGATGGCTGGCATCAGTCGGGACTGGTAGTCCACGAGTACCAGCGCACAGTCCCTCGCTTTCACGGCGTCCATGTTCATGCCTCCCCTGGACGTTCTCCGCGACCCGACGCGCGGCCCAGCAGTTGCCGAAGGTAGGTGTCGAAGAGATCCTGCGACGCCTGCTTGAACATGCGGATCCGCCCCGTGTGGCTGAGCACGAGCAGGCCAACCGAGTGCGCAAAAAGCGCCGTCACTTCTTCCAGGGCGCGCTTCGGGGGCTGCCCCAGTGCCTGCAGGGCATCCTGGACCGGCTGCAACGCGTCACGAAGACGCGCGTTCAGCTTTTCGTTCAGCTCGGGCGTCAACCCACGAGGATTCATGCCCTGGAACAGGTAGAAGCCAAGGTCCAGGTCACGCGGGTTCTCGCGGTAGAAGTCGAAGAACGCTGTTGCCGCAAGTCGCACATGCTCGGCGGCGCCGGTGCGGCCGTCGAGGGCGGCCTGCACCTGCGCATTTAGCCGCTCCAGCGATTCCGACAGCAGGGCACCGTACACCTCTTCCTTGCTGGCGAAGTAGCTGTAGATCGCGCCCACGGTGTAGCCGGCACGCTGAGCGATCTCGCGCATGCTGGTCTTCTCCATGCCCAGGTCGAAGAACGCCGAGCGTGCCGCGTCCAGCACCGCGCGGCGCCGAACGTCGGCCAGCGCCTGCTTGAGCACCTCGCGCGGCTGGGCCGCAGCCCGCTTGGCAGCCGGGCGGCGGGAGGTCGTCGTCGATGTAACCATGGGCCATTGTAAACGTTGACCATTTGCATTGAACAGTGTTTAATTGAGATGCTAAATGTTCAATCTTCCTGGAGACAACCATGCCTGCCGCTTCCTCCGACGCCGTCACCAAAGTCAACCTGATGTCCGGCGACGCCTACCGCGAGTCGCTGCGCCGCTACAAGCCGAAGGTCTTTGTCGATGGTCGCGAGGTGACCAGCGTGGTCGATGACCCGTCGCTGCGCCCCGGCGTCAACGCCCTTGCATTCACCTACGACTACGCTCTGCGCGATGAGTTGGAGCCGATCGCACTGGCCACCCAGACCAGCCGCAACCGGGTCGTCAGCCGCATGCTGCACGTCAACGAGTCGGCAGGTGACCTGCTGAACAAGCTGGAAGCCGTGCGGGTGCTGTGCCAGGAGACCGGCTGCGCACAGCGCTACCTGGCGCACGACGCGCTGAACGGTATCGCCCAGGCCACGGCCCGCATCGACGATGCCAAGGGCAGCACCGAACACCGCGGCCGCTTCGAGGCCTACCTGGCCCATGTGCAGGACAACGACTTGTCGCTCGGCATCGCAATGACCGACGCCAAGGGCGACCGCAGCCGCAAGCCGCACCAGCAGGCCAACCCCGACACCTACGTTCATGTCGTGGAGCGCAGCGCCAAGGGCATCGTCATCAGTGGCACCAAAGCCATCGTCACCGGCGGCCCGTACATGCACGAGTTCCTGGTCATGCCCAGCCGCAACATGGGCCGCGAGGACGCTGACTTTGCGGTGTGCTGCGCGGTGCGTGTGGACGAGCCGGGCATCACCATCGTGTCCCGCCCGGCAGGCCGACCGGGCGAGAAGGTCGAGCATGGCGAGGCGCTGTTCTCGCGCAAGTACGGCCAATCGACCGCCGTCGTGATCTTCGACAGCGTGTTCGTGCCGTGGGACCGTGTGTTTTTCGCCGGCGAATGGGCGTACAGCCATGTGCTGACCTACAGCTACGCCACCCACCACCGGCACAGCTGCATCGCCGCCCGGGCCGGCTTCGGTGACCTGCTGATCGGCGCGGGCGCGCTGATGTGCGAGGCCAACGGGCTGGACCCGAGCAAGAAGAGCAACCTGCGCGACCCGATGGTCGAGCTGATCACCATCACCGAAAGCTTCTTCGCATGCGGCGTGGCGGCCAGCGTCTACGCGGAGAAGGACCCGCACAGCGGCTCGTTCATGCCCGAGCCGGTGTTCAGCAACATTGGCAAGCTGCTGCTGGCGACCAAGATCTACGACATGCACCGCATCGCGCACGAGGTGTCGGGCGGTCTGATCGTCGCTTTGCCCGGCCCGGACGAGGACCACAACCCGGCCACGGCCGCGAAGTTGTCCGAGGTGCTGCAGGCGACGCCGGACATCCCCTACGACAAGCGCATCCAGACGGCGCGCTTCATCGAAGACCTCACCGCTTCCTACCAGGGCGGCTGGTACTCGGTGATCAGCCTGCACGGCGGTGGCTCACCGGCGGCGATGAAGCAGGAGATCTGGCGCAACTACCCGGTGGGGTCGAAGGTAGAACTCGTGGAGCGTCTGCTGGAGCGCGGCGTGCTGCATGACGAAAAGCGAGGCATAACGAAGAACCGGCAGCCAGGGAAGTGCTGCGACACCGGCTGCACCACGCCGGGCCAACCGGTGATGGTGGCGTTGCCCGAAAGTCGGCGCGCCGGCGTTGCGGAATGAATGACGGCTCCGGCGGGTCGGCCCACTACAGCGAACTTCCGCTGGGGGTCGAGAGGACCCGTTCACACACGTTGGAAGCCGCCATTCCCGGAAGTCTCACAAGTCTCCTCCCGCCAAGTGACCGGTTCAAGTGGTAGACCGGTCTCTTGCGGTACTGACCGATGAAATCTCTGCTGTGGCACTTTGAACATGGCACGACGCCGAAGTCGAGCGGCAGCAACCAGCCTTATCCTGCCTCACGGATGTGATGTCGTTCCAAGCCGAAATCGCTTGCCTCGAGAGTGATTTCAACCTCTCCCTCGAAAAGAGGTCCGGTCGCAAAAGCCTGTTGTACGCCCACAGCGCAGTTGCTCAAGGTCGCACGACGTGGTTCAACCTTGAGATCGATTTCAGACAGGCCACGCGCGTCGGGTAGAGCACCCATCGACGCCTCCATTCTTGATCAGTGATTTGGGTGACCGTCACTGACCCATCAGCGTTCATCGACATGAAGGCCTGGATGTTGGGGCCAGCGAGCTCTCTCACCCATTCCGCGGGTGTCGTTGTTGTGTTGCAGTCGCTCTCATTGAGGTTGGAGACGGACCATTGGAGTGGTTCGGGCTCGTACTTGGGTTTCGGCTTGCTGCTGTTGATTTGTGCGCTGGTTCCCATGATGAAAACAATGAATGCCAGGACGATGGCGGCGTAGATCTTGTCTGAGTTCATGGTGCGTTGAGGTTGTTGGGTGTTGACCGATTCGTTTGGAACTGCTCGAGCGCTGGTTTTTTGGGAGTAGGGCGCCATTCGCTTTTGAGCATCCTGGGGTGTTCGTTTTGTACCATATAAGCGGGTGCATAAGTGGTTCTATCCGGAGAGATTCGCCGGATGAAAACTGCTCAAAACCTGGAACTGATGAGGGCGTTTGCGGCCGAACTCAAAGCACGCCGCAGCGAGCTGGGGATCTCGCAGGAGGAGCTGGCTCACCGCAGCGACGTCAACCGCACCTTCGTGGCCAAACTGGAGTTGGCTCAAAACCAGCCGACGCTGACGGTGCTGCTCAAGCTGGCGGGAGGGCTCGGGGTGGAGCTGCCTGAACTTCTGCAGGTCACGCTCAAGCGCTACAAGACAGAAGCGCGCTTGTCGAAAAAATGAGGGGGGACAAACCTGTAGCCCAACCAGGTTCAAGCTTCTTTGTCTACGCCCTCGCCACTGGCACGTCGGCCAAGCAGGTGGTGTAGGCCGGCGTCCTGCGCTCCTGCTTCATCGTCCACACCCGATTCGTTCCCGGGTTGCCGGTGCCACCGGAGTGCACCGTGCCTTTCCCGAACCGGGTGTTGATCAAGTCCATAGCCGCCATGAGCCGAGAGCGATCACGTGTGGCCGGCGGCTCGTTCGGGTCGCCCAGGTCCAGCTCCCTCTGTTGCACGCTGGCCGGCTGCAGGTCGACCAGGATCACCCCGGCCTTGATGAACTGGTAGCCGGCCACGTACATGAACCGCATGCCAGCGGCCGCGGCCTTGGACAGCGCCAGGGTGTCGTCGGTCGGTCTTCGCAGTGGCACCACCACACTGCGCGAGCACTGGGGCCCAGGGCGGTAGGGTGAGGTGTGCATGAACACCAGCAGCTCGGTGGCCAGGCAGTTCTGCTTGCGCAGCTTTTCAGCGGCCCGCGCTGCAAACTCGCTCACGGCCTCGATCAGCGGTGCGAGCTGGTGAACTGGCTTGCCAAACGAGCGTGTGCAGGCGATCTGCTGCTTGGGGCCCGGTGCATCGTCCAGATCGATGCACGGCTGGCCCTGCAGCTCCCGCACCGTCTTCTCCAGGGTCACGCTCCAACCCCTTCGCGCAGTGGCCGGGTCCATCCGCGTCAGGTCCAGCACCGTGCGGATGCCGCCTTCCCTGAGTTGTTCGGAGATCCGCGGACCCACTCCCCAGACATCCCCCACGTCGGTCGCCTGCAGCACATCGTCCAGGTCCTGGGCGGGCAGGGCGGCCAGGTTGAACACCTGGGCCAGCTCTTTGGGGTAGCTGCCTGGCTTGCGCTCGGCGGTCTTGGCGATGTGGTTGGCCAGCTTGGCCAGCGTCTTGGTGGGCGCCATGCCGATGCAGGTCGGGATGCCCGTCCACTGCAGGATGCGCTCGCGCACCTTGCGGCCACGCGCCACCAGGTCACCGCGCACGCCATGCAGGCCGATGAAGCTCTCGTCGATGGAGTAGATCTCCTGGGTCGGCCCCAGGCCCGCCGCCAGGGTCATCATGCGGTCGCTCATGTCTCCGTACAGCACGAAGTTGGCCGACAGCGCCACCAGACCGGCCGACTCTTCGAGGTGGCGAATCTTGAACCAGGGCGCGGCCATCTTGATGCCCAGGTCCTTGGCTTCGTTGCTGCGAGAGATGGCGCACCCGTCGTTGTTCGACAGCACCACGACCGGACGCCCGTTCAGGCTGGGCCGGAACACCCGTTCGCAGGAGACATAGAAGTTGTTGCCGTCGACCAGCGCGTACATGGCGGAGCCTCTCGCATCGGTGACCGCTCAGGGAACGAACCGCTTGATGCCGCTCGTGACCACGCCCCAGATCTCGATGGTCTGCCCGTCCTTGGGCACGATGTCCGGGAAGGTGGGGTTCGCCGCCTTCAGGCGCATGCGGCCGGCGCGCTGATGCAACTGCTTGACGGTGAAATCCCCGTCCACCACAGCGACCACCACATGCCCATGGACCGCCTTGAGGGCCCGGTCCACCACCAGCAGGTCGCCGTCGTCGATGCCCATGTCCCGCATGGAAGAACCCGCCACGCGAATCAAGAAGGATGCCTGGGGGTGCGGAACCAGGATCTCTGTCAGGTCCAACCGGTTGACCGCGAAGTCCTCAGCAGGCGAGGGAAACCCGGCCCGAACACGGGCCTCGGGCATGGGCAGCACCAGCGGCACGGCCGCCAGCGGCTGGGGTGCGGAGCTGATGCAAATACTGTTCATGCATACAGTATATCCGGTTGACCGTTTCTGGCAAGAATGCGGCCATGTGCTCCAACTACGACGCTTGCACCGACACCGAGCGCCTGCGCCTGCACTTCGGGGTGACGCTGCCGCCAGGGACCAACCTGCGCACGGACGTCTGGCCGACCTACTCAGCGCCCTTCGTGCGGCGCCATCCGAACGTCGATGTGGGCGACGACGCCGTACCGCCGCGCGAGGCGCTGCAGGGACTCTTTGGTCTGGTGCCGCACTGGGCCGGGGAGGTGGCCTTCGGGCGGCGCACCTACAACGCCAGGTCGGAGACCGTGGCGGAGAAGCCGAGTTTCAGGGATGCGTGGCGCAAGGGGCAGCACTGCATCGTGCCGGTCGAGGCGGTGGTGGAGCCGGACTGGCGAAGTGGGAAGGTCATCCCGACCAAGATCAAGCGCAAGGACGGTTTGCCCATGGGTGTTGCTGGTCTGTGGGCCACCAAGCGGTTGGACTCAGGTGAGGATGTCCTGAGTTTCACCATGCTCACGGTGAACGCCGACGACCACGAGCTGTTCAAGCACTTTCACAAGCCCGGCGACGAAAAGCGCATGGTGGTCATCCTGCACGAGCACCAGTACGACGAATGGCTGAGCGCGCCACCAGCCAAGTCCATGGAGTTCATGAAGCAGTTCCCGGCGCACATGCTGATCTCGATACCGGATCCGGAGCGGGGGAAACGCAAACGTTGACAGGCCCGGCCAAACGCCGGTGCGCTGAAGAACTAGAGTGCAAACCACGGGGGATGACGATGAACACAAAGATGGTCGGCATCTGCCTGGTGCTGCTTGCGCCGCTCTCTGCAGCTGCCCAGGTACCGGCGATCCTGCTTGAGGCCTGCAGCCTTCTGGAAAGTGCACCCAAACGGATTGAGTGTCTGCAGGCTGCGAACTAGAGCGCTGTCATAGGAACCAGGGCATACGCGCCGCAGACGGTGTACTCGGCAAGACCCAGCAGCAAAGCAATGGGAGCCGCCCAGTTGGCGCCAGTACCGAACTCGAGCTTCACGGCGCCAAGTGGCCAGACCTGCTTCGTTGGCCCCAGGGGCGGGACCTACACCATCACCAAGAGCGGGAGGAAGAACTATGGCGGCTGCTGAGCCACGCATCATCACGTTGCTAATCGACAAGATCCAGTCCGGTCTGTACAGAGCGGAAGCCCAATCGCACGGGAGCCAAGTCACGGAGCCATCCGTGTACAGCAGCATCAGCGATGCCATTCGTGTGGAGGCGCGCGCTGTCCCAAGTAGCTTCGCCCAGTACATGGAAGTGCGCTACTGCGGCCTCTCCAGTGGCACGCTTGGTCTTGAGGAAGCCGTACAACGATGCGAGGTGATCGCATCCCGCCTGTTGTCACTCAACGCGGAAATGAAGGCTATGGCTGCGGTGTAGAACGGCGTTGCTGGCGCCAGTCCCAAGGTGCCACCGGAACCGGGTTGGCCCACAGGCCGCGTCGATCCGCCTTGGCGCCTCTCTGCAGCGGGTACAGGTCCTCATAACCATCTGAGTACCTGTCGAACACCCAGGCCAGCCCGGCGGCCACCTGCGAACGTCCCACGTCCTGTCCCTGGCACTGCACATCGGCCACCTTGCGGCCGTACCTGTCCTTTGTGGTAGACCTGATCGTGGCAGTCTCGCGGTGACACAGATCGGCAAGTGCCTGGCGCGAGCGCTGACCGAAGGGCTGGGCCTTCTCTGGTGCATCGATCCCGCCGATGCGCACCTTCACCTGTTCATAGGCCTCAGGCTCGCCACAACGGGCGGTGAGGGTGTCGCTTCAATCGCATGCCCATCCCCAACTAGGATGAACGAAATCCACAGCATCAAGTCGGGGACATCGGGGACAGTACCTTGTAGGTGACTCCTGTGTTGGTCGCGGAGGAAATCTTGGAGCGCGACCTCTGGTACCGAGATGACTTCAAACGATGGTGCTTGCGGGCTGGCCGCAGCTGTACCCCGTGGTGTGAGCGGGTTTCCGATTGACGAAGAGGGCGCCGATCGCCATGGGCGGACTATGATGAAACATCGAACGCCCGGGAACTTCATACAGCAGCGCAAATGCCATTTGCAGACAAGAGTTTTCGCAACCGAAAAGTCCTTCAACCCGATCACAGGCCTCCCAATGTACCGATGGGCGACCAGCGCTTTCGTGAGTTGATGAGTGAGATGGGTGCGGCCTTCGCCCAAGCCGATGATGGTGATGAGAAGCGCAGGCAGGCCAGAGAGCGTGAGAGCCAGCGTGAACAGTGGCTGGCCCAGCGAGAAGCGGTAATCGTTGAGATCGTCACCACCATGCGTCAGCATGGTTTGAGCATCGAGGACCTGACCTGAAGGGAGGGCCCTGAGGGCTGCCGTCTGTTCGGTTGATTCCCATCTCAGCCCTTTGGCGGTTTGGCAGCATGACTGCTTCAGGCTGGCTGCTGCCGATGACCCAGCAGACCTTAAGGTCGGCCACCATGGTCACCTGTCATTCATGGATGAAGGGTCGAACGACCGCTGCACCCCCGTTACAGGGCGCTCAACACATGCCAGACTGATCGCGCTTCGAGAACGACTTCCCGCGCCCGAGGTGAGCGGCTGTGCCTGACCCGCTGCGGTCGGTAGACGCAGCTGTGAATCACACTTGGAGGGCGACTCCAACCCACAACAGGGTAGCAGCGGTTTTGATGCGGCCGCTCAGCATCTCTCCGTACCTGCGCCACCGGTCCGACCGAGCAACCGACGACAAAAGCGCGACTGGACAAGTGCATGATCGCGTGACAACTGCACCGAGCTCACACCTGCATGAATCCATACAGCACTGACCCCGCCAAACTGCCGTCCGCCATTTGGGTACTGGGCTTCGTCAGCATGTTGATGGACATTTCGTCCGAGATGATCCACAGCCTGCTGCCGCTGTTCATGGTGGGCACGCTGGGCGCCAGCGCGCTGGTGGTAGGCTTGGTAGAGGGGCTAGCCGAGTCGACGGCACTGATCGTCAAGGTGTTCTCTGGCGTACTCAGCGACTGGTGGGGCAGGCGCAAGGGCCTGGCAGTAGCCGGTTATGCGCTGGGTGCGCTGACCAAACCGCTGTTCGCGCTGGCACCAGGCATAGGCCTGGTGCTGACAGCGCGCTTGCTCGACCGCGTGGGAAAGGGTGTGCGCGGCGCTCCGCGCGATGCGCTGGTCGCCGACTTCGCGGCACCCGCAATGCGCGGGGCCGCTTTCGGCCTTCGCCAGTCGCTCGACACGGTGGGCGCCTTTCTGGGCCCCTTGCTGGCGGTCGGCCTGATGCTGCTGTGGGCCAACGACTTTCGCGCGGTGTTCTGGGTGGCGGTGGTGCCGGGTTTGCTGGCCGTGGCGCTGCTGGTGCTGGGTGTGCGCGAGCCCGAGCGCCCCGCAGGCCTGCGGCGCAGCAACCCGATCCGGCGTGAGAACCTGCGCCGCCTGGGCGGCACCTACTGGTGGGTGGTGGGGTTGGGCGCGGTGTTCACACTGGCGCGCTTCAGCGAGGCCTTTCTGGTGCTGCGCGCCGAGCAAAGCGGCGTGCCGCTGGCCCTGGTGCCGCTGGTGATGGTGGCGATGAATGGGGTCTATGCCGCATCGGCCTACCCCTTTGGCCGGCTGGCCGACCGCATGGACCACCGCACGCTACTGGCGCTGGGCCTGGCGGTGCTGATCGCAGCCGATCTGGTGCTGGCCAGCGGTACGCACTGGGCCACGCTGCTGGCCGGGGTGGCGCTGTGGGGCGTGCACATGGGCATGACGCAGGGCCTGCTGGCGACCATGGTGGCCGACACCGCACCAGACGATCTGCGCGGAACGGCTTTCGGCTTTTTCAACCTGGTCAGCGGTGTGGCGCTGCTGGCGGCCAGTGTGCTGGCCGGCCTGCTGTGGGACCAGCTGGGCGCGAACTTCACCTTCTATACCGGAGCGGCGTTCAGCGCGCTGGCACTGGCCGTGCTGCTGCTGCGCGGGCTGCGCTGAAAACCCTGCTGAGCGCTCAAGCGACGCTTCAATCGCTGCCCTAATGCTGCGCTATATCTGCACGCTCATGATCCATTCCGTCGACAGCGATTTTGCTGCGACGAACCCTACCAAGGAAATCACCATGAACCGCAAAAACACCCTCTCCATGATCATCGCCGCAGCCGGTCTGGCCACCGCTGGCGGACTGGCTTTTGCCAGCCAGGCGACCACCACCAACGACGCCCATGCCGATCTGGCCAAAGCGCAGATCACGCTGGAGCAAGCGGTGGGCTCCGCGCTGGGGCAGCACCCTGGCGGCAAGGCCACCAAGGCCGAGCTGGAGAGCAAAAAGGGCAGCGCGTATTTCGACGTCGAGGTCGCCACGGCAGACCAGAAGGTGTTCGATGTCAAGATCGATGCCGGCACTGGCAAAGTGCTGTCTAGCCAGCTCGACAAGAACGACGGCGCTGACGAAGGCGACGATGAGTGAGCATGAACCGCCCTGTGCCTACGGCAGGGCGGCTTGTGGCACCTGCCCGGTACCGGCGCCTTGGCGCGCCAGTACCGGGGCCACACAACCCGAGAAGGAGAAACCGCGTGCGCGTGCTGCTGGTGGAAGACGACCCCATGATCGGCCAGGCGATCCAGGCGGCCCTGCGCGACGAGTCGTACGCGGTGGACTGGGTGCGCCATGGCCAGCGGGCGCTGGATGCGCTGGCAACGCAGCACTACGACGTGGTGCTGCTGGACCTGGGGCTGCCGGGCAAAGATGGCATGGCGGTGCTGCAGGCCCTGCGGGGGCGCCAGAACCCGGTGCCGGTGCTGATCATCACCGCGCGCGATGGGCTGGAGGATCGCATCAAGGGGCTGGATGGCGGCGCCGACGACTATGTGCTAAAGCCCTTCGAAATGTCCGAATTGCTGGCCCGTATGCGGGCCGTTTTGCGTCGCAAAGGGGGCCAGGCGGAACCCTTGCTCGTCGGTGCGCAGCTTTCGCTGGACCCCGCCACCCACGAGGCAGCGGCGCAGGGGCGTGCGCCGGTGGTCTTGTCCAACCGGGAGTTCGCCTTGTTGCAGGCCTTGATGTTGCGGCCAGGGGCCATCCTGTCGCGCTCCGAACTGGAAGACCGCGTCTACGGCTGGGGCGAAGAGGTGGAGAGCAATGCGATCGATTTCCTGATCCACGGCCTGCGCAAGAAGCTGGGCGGTGAGGTCATTCGAAATGTCAGAGGTGCAGGATGGATGGTTTCCAAGAGCTCCTGAAGCGCTCCATTCAATGGCGCCTGGCCTGGGGCCTGTCGGCGGCCATCGTGCTGATGGCGCTGCTGGCCGGTTCGGTGGCGTTCTACACCGCGTTCCGGGAGGCCAACGAGTTGCAGGACGACATCCTGCGGCAGGTGGCCGCGCTGATCCGGCAGCAACCTGCCAGCGCATGGCAACAACTGAACGTGCAGGGCACCCATGGCCAGGAGTCGGCGTTCGAATCGCACCTGCTGGTGCAGGCGCTGCCGACGGCCGCTCAGCCACATCCGCCCGGGGCGCTGGGCCTGCCGGCCACGCTGGCCGATGGCCTGCACAGCCTGACGCTGGACGACGACCGCTACCGCGTGCTGGTGGCCTCGCTCGCCGATGGCCGGCGGTTTGTGGTGGCGCAAGAGACCCAGCTGCGCGACGACATTGCTTTGAACAGCGCTGCGCTGACCGTGCTGCCGCTGCTGGTGCTGGTGCCGGTGCTACTGCTGGTGGTGACGCTGCTGGTGCACGGCTTGCTGCGCCCGGTCACGCGGCTGGCCCGCGACATTGACGGGCGCAGCGATCAGGACCTGCAAGCGCTGCAGGACGCCCAGCTGCCGACGGAGATTCGGCCCTTTGTCAACGCCATCAACCGGCTGCTGGCGCGGGTGGCCGAGGCCGTGGACAGCCAGCGCCGTTTTGTGGCCGACGCCGCGCACGAGCTGTGCTCGCCCTTGACGGCGCTGTCGCTGCAGGCCGAGCGACTGGCCGCCACCGAACTGCCACACGAAGCGCGGCAGCGGCTGCAGGTGTTGCGCCAGGGAATTGAGCGCGGGCGCAACCTGCTCGATCAGTTGCTGACGCTGGCCCGCGCGCAAGCGGTGAGCCACGAGCCGGTACAGCCGGTGTCGGTGCAGCACGTTTACCGCCGCGTGCTGGAGGCTTTGATGCCGCTGGCGCATGCGCGCAACGTTGACCTGGGCATGATCGACGGGCCGGATGCGCAGGTACAGGTGCCCGAACTGGCCTTGTTCACGCTGGTGCGCAATGTGGTGGACAACGCGATCCGCTACACACCAGAAGGTGGGGTGGTGGACCTGCGGCTGCACGCCGATACCCGGCAGGTGGTACTGGAGGTCGAAGACAACGGCCCCGGCATCCCCGCCGACGAACGCGAACGCGTGCTCGACCCGTTCTACCGCGTGCTGGGCAACGAGGAACCGGGTTCGGGACTGGGGCTGTCCATCGTCTCGACCCTGGCGCAGCGGCTGGGCGGCCGGCTGGAGCTGCGCGACGCCACCCACTACCCGCACGGCCTGAACGTGCGCCTGACGCTGGCCCCGGGCGCAGCGCCGCAGCCCTGAGAGCGAGCCAACACGATGGACCGCTACCTGAACCTGCTGACGCCCGTCATTGAGCAGCATCACCTGCTGGGCTACGGGCTGGCCTTTGCCATCGCCTTGCTGGAGACTGTGCTGGTCGCGGGCCTGCTGCTGCCCGGCTCGACGGTGCTGTTGCTGCTGGGCGCGTTGTCCGCCGGGGGGCAGCTGGGGTTTGCCGGCGTGCTGTGTTTCGCGATCGCGGGCGCGATCGTTGGCGACAACTTCAACTTCTGGCTCGGCCAGCGCTATGGCAGCCACTGGGCCAAGAACGGGCTGTGGGGGCTGGGGCCGGAGCACTTTGCCAAAGCGCAGGGTTTTTTTGACCGGCACGGCGCCAGCAGCGTTTTCCTCGGGCGCTTCATTCCGTCGGTCAAGGAACTGGCGCCGGTGGTGGCCGGCATGGTGGGCATGCGCCAGCGCACGTTTGTGTTCTGGAATGTGCTGGGCGCGGTGGGCTGGGGGCTGCAGTGGGTGGGCGGCGGCTATCTGTTCGGGCATTCGATCCGGCTGGCGCAGGCCTGGATGTCGCGCGCCGCCCTGGCCTTGGCGCTGCTGCTGGTCTTCGGGGTGCTGCTGTGGTGGCTGCAGCGGCTTGTGCTGCGCCAGGGCATGAAGCTGTGGCGGGTGCTGGTGTCGCTGGGCCGTTCGCTGCGGCGCGCGCTGGCGGCCAACCCGTGGGTGCGGCGCTGGCAGCATCGGCACCCGGCCACGGCACGTTTTCTGGCGCTGCGCGTGGACCGCACGCATGCCCAGGGCCTGCCCCTGACCCTGGCGGCGTTGAGCCTGGTGTACGTGCTGGCGCTGTTTGTCGGCCTCGTCGAAGATGTCGTCACCTCCGATGCGGTCATCTCGACCGACCATGCCGCAGCGCAACTGGTGGCCGCGCTGCGCCCGCACAGCTGGGTGGCACCGGTGGCCGCCTTCACCCACCTGGGAGCACCTTCGGTGATCGCGGCCCTGCTGGCCTTGACCGCGCTGCTGCTGTGGCGGTCGGGCCTGGGCTATGCGATCACGGGGCTGTTGGTGTCGGTGCTGGGTGCGTCGCTGTTCGGGCATCTGGCCAAACTGACCTTCCAGCGACCCCGGCCCCTGGAGGCGGTGCTGACTGAAACCTCTTACGCCTTCCCCAGCGGCCACGCCACGGTGGCGGTGGCGTTCTACGCGTTTGTGGGCTATGTGCTGGTGCGCCTGAGCCGCACCTGGACCGCGCGGGTGCGGCTGTTCTTTGCGACCGCGCTGCTGGTGCTGCTGATCGGGCTCAGCCGCATCCTGCTGGGTGTGCACTACCTCAGCGATGTGTGGGCCGGGTTCCTGGTGGGCACGATGTGGCTGATCGTGGGGGTGAGCGTCAATGAGTGGCTCAGTGCCCGCGGTCTGTTGACCTGGCAGGCGCCTCTGTCGGTCGGGCGCCGCTGGGCCACCGGGGGCCTGGCGCTGCTGGCGGGCGCTGGCATTCTGGTTTTGCTGCCGGTCCACAGCCCGCCGCGTCGAGCGCCCGAACCCATGACGCCCACCGCCATCCACCAACCTTTGGCGCAGGCGCTGCAGGCCGCCCCGGCGCGCTGGACCACCACGGCCCTGGGGGCGCCAGAGCAGCCGCTGGGTCTGGCGCTGGTGGCGGCGGATGCTGCGGCGCTGCGCGCGCGCCTGCAGCAGGCGGGCTGGCAGGCGGCAGACCCACCCACGCTGCCCAAGCTCTTGCGGCTGCTGCGCGAAGGTGCCCACTACGTTGATGCCCCGCTGGGGCCGGTGTTCTGGGACCGGCAGATGAACGAACTGGCCTTTGTGCGCCAACGCTCTGCCACACCGGGGCAGCCGACGCAGACCCTGCGGCTGTGGGAAACCCCCTGGCGCCTGGGATCGGCGTCGGTTTTTGTTGGGGTGGCGCGCGATCAGACCGCTACCCGGTGGCGCCTGTTGCACCACTCACCGCCCGATGTGGACGCCGCCACCGATCGCGTCGTTGCAACCCTCCAGGCCAGCGCCGGGGCGGTGACGGTCTGCCGCATCGCCTGGGTTGCTCCCGGCACTGGGCGCTATCTGATGGGCCAGCCATTCTTCACGCGCGGAGAGCTTCAAGTGGTCAACGTGGGCACGCCGGCCACCGCCGAGCGGCTTTGCAGCCATACAAAAGAGGCGCCATGAAGCAGCAACTGTTTGCAAATACCGCGCGCCCTGCCTGGGCGGGTATTCGCCATGTCTGGCGCATAGAACGCAACTTTCGAGCCTGGGAAGTGCGACACACGGACCCACACAGTGGCGGGTTGAGGTGCCTCAGGCGCGCTTCAGGTCTGTAGCGGCACGTTTTCGGTCCTGAAATGTTGTGGGTGGGTGTTTCGACTCCCTATTCGTCCGTCTCGGAACACATTGGCCGAAGCTGCCCTAACTTACATCGTCGTAACAAGAGACCAGCGCCGCTCGCGCTCTGACGGACTCGCGGTTCAGGGCCAGAAAACGGTCACCCACACCACGGTTGCCAAACTTAGGCTAATCGCAACCGCAGCGCTTCCGATGTCCTTTGCGCGGCCGAGTAGGGGATGGATTTCTCCGGACACGGCGTCGGCCAATGCTTCGATGGCGGAGTTGATGAGTTCGATCAGCCAAACTTGAAGCACACTGGCGATGAGCAACAGACCCTGCCAACGGTCCGGTGCCCACGCAAGCGCAATCAGGATCAGCGGAATCCCGAGCACGACCTCCTGCCGAAAAGCAGCTTCGACCCGCCAAGCTGCCGCGAAGCCTCGCGCGGAGTAGCCGAAGGCACGCCAGAGGCGGCCCAGGCCACCTGAGCTCTTCAACTTCGCAGCCGGTGTTGCCAGTATGTTGTCCGCTCGGTGGTCAATCGAGTTCATCGTTCGCTTTCCTGAAGTCAAGATATGAGGGACTTGCTGCAGTGCGCCACAAGCGGGTGAGGTGAAACGACAGCACCGCGACGGTCCAGCAAACCCAAGCGGTCCAAAGCGAGTGACTGAGATAGTGCGCACCGCGCATCATCTGTACCCAGCCGAGCCCCAGCCCCACGGTCACGGTGACGATCAACCACCGTTTGGCGGCCACGGGTGAGCGGTCGCGCAACGCGAACCATCCCGGGAGGAACGCGAATGCCGAGGAAGCATGGCCTGATGGGAAGCATCCGCCCGGACCACCGTCTCGGACACCCAGCACCCAATGCGGAACGTACTGAGCGAGCCCGGTGCCGAACTCGGCCAGCGACCACGGGCAACTTGTCGCACTCGTTCGCTTGAGCAGCGGAATCAAGGACACGCACAACAGCGTCGTTGCCAACCACCACACCCGCTCGCGGCGCGACAGACCGCGCACAAACGCCAATGGCCACCACAGGCCTATCACTAGTACTCCGAACCAGGCCCAAGCCAACGCACGCGCACCGCTGTGAAGGACACCACCTGTCAACCAATGGTCACGCCAAACGAAGCCCTGCGCGCTGCCGTACAGCCGAGCAAGGGGTAGGTCGAGTCCGCCGATCTCCCAAGCCACCAACAATACGAGGCCGGCGCAGATCGTCGCCGCATTGCGCAGTGCCGAGCCCTGCGCCTGGTGCGAGACTGCCGGCAGTGACACGGGCGCCACCATCAGCGTCGACACACGGCGGAGATGTCGAGCTCGCGCTCATAGACGCTGGTGTCCACCTGCAGCAGCCCAAGAACAGAATGGAACAACTGGTCATGTCCCCATGGTTTGGCAGTCTGTGCTGCCAGGCAATCAACGTCGAGGCCGAAGCTGCGCATGAAGCCCGGAGACAGCCACCACACCATCGGAACCTGAGTCTGCTCCTTGGGCGCTATCGAATACGGCATCCCGTGCAGGTAAAGGCCGTTTTCTCCCAGTGACTCGCCGTGGTCCGACACGTACAGCATCGCGGTATCGAAGCTCGCCTCGCGGTCCTTCAGAAAGGCGATGGTGCGAGCCAGGATATGGTCGGTGTAAAGCAAGGCGTTGTCGTAGGCATTGACGATCTCCTCGCGGCTGCACTTTCGCAACTCTCCAGTGTCGCAGGTGGGTGCGAATCGACGAAATGCATCGGGGTAGCGCTTGAAGTACGTCGGCCCATGGTTGCCCAGCATGTGCAGCACAATCACCAGATTGCCCTGTGCATCGCGCGCCACGGTGTCCAGGCCGCGCAGCAAGGCCTCATCCATGCAGCGCCCGTCAGCGCACAGCTCGGGTAGTTGGCTCGCATCGATCTGCTGCAGCGGCAGGCCGTCGCAGGTGCCTTTGCAGCCCGACTGGTTATCTCGCCAAAGCACGCCGAAGCCCGCGCGCTTGAGCACGTGCAGGAGCGACTCGCTGCCACGGATGCGGTCTTCGTCGTAGTCGCGGCGGCCAATGGCCGAGAACATGCACGGTAGCGACGTTTCGGTATCGGTGCCGCAGGCGGTCACGTCGCGAAAGTTCAGCACACCGAGTTGGGCCAACTCCGGCGTCGTCTGGCGCGAGTAGCCACTGAGGCCCCAGTTCGCTGCGCGCGCCGTTTCGCCCACTGCAATCACGACCAACGCCGGCCGGGTGCGCGCAGCCCATGAGGATCCGAGTCGCGCATCGGTACCGACCATCGCCCGCGGCTTGCTGGCCTGGTGCGTGTCGGAGGCCAGAACGCGTCCACTCGAATACAGAACGTTCGCCGGCGTGATCAGGTAGCGCAGGTCTTTCTGATTGCGCATCAACGCCGAGAAATCTTGAAACACCAGCAGCACCGAACCGATCAGCAAGACAAACGCGCCGACGATTGTTGCAGCACGCACAACGACCGCACGCGCCAGGGTGCGTTGTGTGATCTGCACCCGCCAGAGCAATGCCAGCGGTACCAGAGCATACAGCAGCAGGTGCGGAACCATACCCCAACTGAACAGCTCACCCGCCTCCGCCACATCGGTGCGGAACACGGCACGCAGGATGCTCGGGTTCAGAAAGACGCCGAAGCGCTGCATGTAGTAGGTGGCGAACGCGGTCGCGACAATCAGCACCGCCAGCAACGGCCGGGCGAAGCGTTGGTGCAACACCAGTAACAGCAGGAAGAGATGCAAGGCGGTCAGCAACAACAGCATCGCACCGCCGAACAGCCAGGTTCCGGTGTCCAACCACGAACGGTCGGCCGTTGCCGTGCGGATGAATGCGGTGTTGCAAGCGAAGGCGAAAAACAGACTGGCCGCCAGCGCGAGCACTTCGGTCGTGACTTTGGGGCGAACTCGCAACCATGCCGAGTCGATGCCATTTGATTCGAGCGCCAACTTCATATGGCGCAAACACCAGACACGCCAAACCGTCGCAAAAAGCTATCTGAGAACTGCATGCGACCGTATGGTCACGATGGCAGCTTAACCGTGACTTAACAACCTCCCATGAGCACTGTCAGTGCTGTGCCTCGGCACAGGTTGGCTCAATGCGAGCTTCAAAATTGGCACAAGGGCAAGTTCAGTTTCTCCGCCAGCGAGATGAAGGCCTGAACTCAACCTACATGGTCAAGTCATTGCCAGCGCGACGTTTGCACTGATAACAACCGTCGAGGTCAGATCACGTCGCGATGGACGGCGTCGTTGCGATTCGATGCCCGACCAGAACAGGCGGGTCTGGCTGCCGCGTGCCTTCAGAAAAGCGCACAACCACCATCAGACCTTTGCCACCGTCGGGCGTCTGCAGACTGACGTGCGCGTTGTGGCGTTCGGCAATCGCCCTTACGATGGCCAGTCCGAGGCCACTGCCACCGCCGTCGTGCGCCAGCGCAGTGGCATCCGCACCTCGATAGAAGCGGTCGAACACGCGGGCCTGCTCGCCCTCCGAAATGCCGGGACCGTTGTCGACCACACGCAGCTCAGGCGAGCCGTTGCAGCAGCTCGCCTCAACATCCACAACGCCACCCGCCGGCGTGTACCGCAGAGCGTTCTCCACCAGATTGTTCAGTAGCACGGTCATCTGCTCGGGATCGGCGGCCACCACGATGCTCGTTGCAACGTTGCCTGGCGTGGTCGCACCGAGGTCTATACCTCTGTGCAAGGCCTTGTTGCTGAAGTTGTCCACAACACTGCGGACGAGTTCAGCAAGATCGACCGGCTCGACGCGTGAGGTCTCGCCGTCCGGCTCTGTACGAGCAACATGCAGCAACTGCTCTACTAGTCGCTGTGATCTGGTTACGCCAGCCTCGAGATCTTGCAGAGCCCGTGCCCGGTCAATCTCGTTCTTTGATCTTTGAAGCAACTTCACTTGCAATCGCAATGCGGTCACTGGCGTGCGCAACTCATGTGCCGCATCGGCGAGAAAGCGCCGTTGCGCCGCAAACGAAACCGCCAGGCGGCTCATCAATTCGTTGATGGACGACACCAGCGGGGCGATTTCAGTGGGCACCTGTTCGACCGGTATCGGCTCCAGCGACCGCGCACTGCGTCGCGCGATGTCTTTAGCCGCTCCTTCCAGCGGGTAGAAGCCGCGTCGCAAGCCGAACACCAGCAATCCGCCGATTCCCACTGTGAGCCCAACCAAAGGCAGAAAGACCTTCTCAGCAGACTCACCAGCCATCTCGTCGCGGGACGCGACACGCTGCGCGGCCTGGGTCACGCCGTCGGCGCCGACTGTGGAATACACGACCCACGCCTCGCCTCCAACCACTGGCTGCGACAACCCTTCGATGTTGGAGAATGGCAGTGCGACGCGGGGGTCAGACGAGAAGATCTTCTGGCCCTGCGCTGTCCACATCAGCGTCACGATCTCCGAGTCATCGGCGATGTCGGTTCGCGTCGGCGACCCGACATCATCGGTCTGCCCGGATTGGTTACCCGCCTGGTGATAGCTCGCCACGGCCGTTGCGACGTGCTGCAGTTCGGCATCGAAGACCTCGTGCATCTCTTCGAGTGTAAAAAAGTAGACCGCCAGCGAAACGAGGAAGGCCCCCAAAGCCAGGGTGCCAAGTGTCCAACCCAACAGTGTTCTTTCAATCGATCGCATCAGCCCTCCGTAACGCGGTAGCCCACGCCGCGCACGTTCATGATCACGGTCGCGCCGAGCTTCTTGCGCAGATAGTGCATGTGCACCTCAATTGCGTTGCTGCCGACCTCCTCCCCCCACCCGTACACGGTTTCCTCCAGCTTCTGGCGCGAAACAACGGTGCCAGGGCGCTGCATCAAGGCTTCCAGCACGGCGAACTCCCGCGTCGACAGTTCAACCGGCCGTCCGCTCTGGGTCACCGAACGCCGCTCCGGGTCGAGACTCAGCGAGCCGATCACCAGCAACGACGAGCCGCTGCCAGCATGGCGCCGCAACACGGCCCGTACACGGGCCAAAAGTTCGTCCGGATCGAAGGGCTTGAGTACGTAGTCATCGGCACCGGCGGTCAGCCCCGCGATCCGGTCCTGTACGGTATCTCTCGCGGAGACAATCACAATAGGTAAGTGATTGCCCATCCTGCGCAGCGTAGTGAGCAGGGCCATGCCATCCTTCTTGGGCAATCCAAGGTCGAGGATGGCCAGGTCATAAGCAACGCTGGACATAGACAACTCGGCGGCATGCCCATCGGTTACCCAGTCCACCGCGAAACCAGCTTGCACCAAGCCTTCGCGAACGGCCTTGCCGATCATGGAGTCATCTTCGATGAGTAGTATTCGCATGGTGTTCGCGAGGATACTTGTTCAGTAGCAGGGAGATACCCCAACCACGAACGCGCGCGCGACCTCGCGCTTGTTGGGTGCGAGCGCGACGCCCGGCTTGAAATGCGAGGCCTAGAAAGTGAATTCGATTTGCTTGCTCTCGCGCACCATCAACAACTCCACTTTGCCGAACAATTTATCGAGCTGCGAATCGTCCCGGCGGTTCACATCCTTGGCAAGGCCGATTGGGCTCGACGTTGATCGCTGGTTCCCCTGCGCGTGAAAGCCGATGTTTGGAGTCGGGAACCAGTCGAAGCAGTAGGTGGCGCGGCGCCAACCGCTCGCGAATGCTCTATGACCGCAGTACATCGCACAACTGCCATTCGTGCCGTCCCCGGTCACTGTACCCTACTGCCGCTTCGTGGCGGGTAGCGTGAGTTCGCCTGGCTACACCCACCGGCAGCAATCGCTGCCCAACAGCCCTTCAGGCAATTTCGCCATAGCGCACATGCCCTGATTGACGAGAGTCTTCCAGCCTCAACCCTTCAACCCATCCCCAACACCTTGCGCTGTTCCGCCCAGTCCAGCGGCAAGGGCAGGGCCTGCATCAACCGGGTAGCCGTCACATCGACGGGGTGATCTCCCGCTGCAATGGCCTGCGTGATGTCCGGCGCCAGCAGGGCCAGGTGCAGCAGTCGAGTCACATACCCGGGACTCACGTTCTCGCTCAGGGCGATGTCTCCGATGCCGTGGCCCAGCCTGGTCAGACGCTCCAGCCAGTTGCGCGCCTTGTTGATCAACTGGATCATGGTCTGATCGGGTTCTGGTGGCCGGTTGGCATTGGCGCCACCGATGACCAGCCGCACCGCCATGCCGCAGCGTTTTCTCTCTGCTTCGACTTCGATCTGAGCCGTTTCCGGACCAGTCCCGGCTTTGACCATGCCGGCACCCAGCAGGTCGACCGTGATCCGCACCGCCGTCGGTCCGACCTCCACAGACTCAACACAGCGCTCCAGCGTTTCCCGGGCGTTCTGTTCCTGATCACTCTTGGCCAGCGCTAGCGCCAGTTTCTGCCCCGCTTCTATGGCGTCTTCCGCCGCCTTGGCATCGCTCCAGCCCACCGCGTCCACCACCCGCTTCGTGTCCGCCGCCCAGTTCCTCAGTGCCTGGACCACCAGTTGCTCGATCTCGTTGGCCGGCAGCCGAACTGGAGTCCCGGGATCGTCCGCTGGTGTCACGTAGTAGCGGTAGCGCTTGTTCCCCTTGCGCGCATGCGAAGGAATCAGCCGCCGCCCCGTCTCGTCAAAGAGTTTCCCACTCAGCAGACTGGGATGGGCCGCATGGGCCTGGCTCTTGTGCCCACTGCGCTGGGCTTCGAGCTTCGCCTGCACGGCATCCCACAGGCTCTTGTCGATCAGCGGCGGGTGCTGCCCCGCGTGTACCTCTCCCTTGTGCACCATCTGACCGATGTAGACCGGGTTGCTCAGGATGCGGTACAGATGCCCGCGGCTGAACGGCTTGTTGCCCCCGAAGCCCGGCCGCTTGTGCTCCCGCTCCGGCGTGAGCCAGCCGCGCTTCTGCAGCTCCTCGCCCAGCTCGGTGACGCTCCCAAGTTTCAAGTACAGCTCGTACATCTCCCGAACCCGGTGCGCCTGCTCCTCATCGGCTTCCAGCGTGCGGCCCTTGGCCCGGTAGCCCACGGGCGGAATGCCCCCCATCCACAGCCCCTTGCGCTTGGACGCGGCAATCTTGTCCCGGATGCGTTCACCGGTCACCTCGCGCTCGAACTGCGCGAACGAGAGCAGCACGTTCAGGGTCAGCCGACCCATTGAGGTGGTGGTGTTGAACTGCTGGGTGACCGATACGAAGGACACCCCCTTGGCATCGAACAGATCCACCAGCTTGGCGAAGTCGGCCAGGGACCGGGTCAGGCGGTCCACCTTGTAGACCACGATCACATTGACCTTGCCCGCTTCGATGTCCTGGATCAGGCGGCGCAGGGCAGGGCGCTCCACATTGCCGCCCGAGAAGCCACCGTCGTCGTAGGCCGTGGGGATCAGGCTCCAGCCCAGACCCTTCTGGCTCAGAACAAAGGCCTCGCAGGCCTCGCGCTGCGCGTGCAGCGAATTGAAGTCCTGCTCCAGCCCTTCTTCGGAGGACTTGCGCGTGTAGATCGCACAAGCCAACGAGGGCAGGGCAGGCGCCCCAGACGATCCAACCGGTTTCGTAGCCATCAGCGCCGCACCCCGAAGAACACCGGCCCGGACCAGTGGGTCCCGGTGATGGCCTTGGCCACCGCACTCAGGCTCTTGTAGGTCTGGCCCTGGTGGGCAAAGCCCTGCGGCAGCACCAGCACCTCGTGGGTGACACCCTGCCACTCCCGCAGCAGCCGGGTGCCCGGTGCCAGCACCGGTGCTGAGGCGGTGCTGCGCAGCACACGTTTGAGACGCGCCGCACCCTTGGGTCCACACCAGTCGTTGTCCAGCATCTGGTCCTGCGCATGCCAGGAGAGGACCCGGCGGATCAGGTTCACCTGCACATGGGCCGGCGGCTCGCGATCGAACAAGGACCGCCAGCGCTCGACCAGTGTGGCCCGGTCCGCCTGAAGGATCTGATCCACCACGCTCATGCTGCCGCCGCCTCCACGATCCGGTAGAGATGAACACCATCGACCCGCTGACACTGAACATCCAGACCCAGGCGCTTGCGCAGCGAACCGCTGAGCATGCCGCGCACGGTGTGGGGCTGCCAGCCCGTGAGCGCCATCATCTGTTCCATGCTGGCACCCGCGGCACTGCGCAGCAGGGTGATCAGCTGAGACTGTTTGGTGGTGGTGATTTCAGGGGTCTGGGCGGGCGCAGGCTTGACCCTTTTGACCACGGGCTTGGGGGAGGGGGCGGCCTTGGATCGAGCGCCAGAAGCAGCGCGGGCAGGCTTGGCCGAGGAAGTCTTGGAAGAGGGGGACGGTTTGCGTTTCATGAATTGCTCCAGTGCCAACAGCGGCACGGAGCGAGTAACGCTCTGTCTTCACGACGGATCAACTGATGCAGCGCAGTAGCCGTGGTGTGTGGTCGTGATTCACATCCGGTGCTTGCCTTGCACGGCGCTCTGCGGCATGTGGTGCGGGCCGATCAGGCGGCAGAACGACCCTGGGTCCATGACGACGCCGAATTCGCAGGCCCGGAGTGGCGCCACTGATCGATCGAGGTGAACTCCAGCTTGCACTGAACACAGCGGTAGGCCCCGCTGGGCGTCATGGCACCGCTGGCGTCGCGCGCGATCACCGGTCGGTAGGCGGTGGCACCACAACGGTGGCAGGCGTTTGCTGGGGTCTTGTTGTCCATGGCTGCATTGTGCTGGCCATCGCACGGATGGGAACAACAAAAGAGGGGATCAATCCATCTCTGCGTGAAGTTCTGCCGCCAGATTCAGCACCTGTTTCCTGCGCTTCGCATCCAGCCGGGTGTACTGAATCAGCAACTCGGCCAGCTTGTCGTCTTCGCAATAGAAGTAGGCCGCCGGAACATCGAGCACCTGCCCCAGGTTCTGGGCGGTGGCAAAGGGCGGTTCATGAATGCCGGTCTCGTAGCGGCTGATGCGGGCGCTGCTGGAACTCTCGTCCAGTCCGATCATGACGCCCAGCTTGTCCTGCGGTACCCCGGCGCGATTGCGGGCGGCACGCAGGCGCCGACCGAATAGCGTTGAAGTGGGGGATTGCCGAGGCATTCATCGATATTCGTAGAACGCTCTGTACATTTCTCTACGTTATTCGTAGACTAAAAAGTGATCTCAGGGAGGACGCT
Organism: Hydrogenophaga sp. H7; assembly: GCF_002025745.1. Classification (NCBI taxonomy): domain Bacteria; kingdom Pseudomonadati; phylum Pseudomonadota; class Betaproteobacteria; order Burkholderiales; family Comamonadaceae; genus Hydrogenophaga; species Hydrogenophaga sp. H7. The sequence continues at coordinate 191,358 of NZ_MCIC01000019.1, forward strand.
GGTTGTTCGGCATTGGGATCGAGTCAAGAACACAGTCCCATGAACCAGAACATCGATACCGAGAAGCTGCCCGAAGTCGTGCGGTTCATCCCCCGCATCCTCGCCGCCCTGCGCGAGATGAATGGCGTGGCCAAGGCCGGTGCCGTCAAGTCCGCCGTGGTGCAGGCTATTGATGAAGCCGGTGAGAAGGTCAATGACCAGATGCTCGCCAGCGGCGTGCCCAAGTACCAGAACGACATCTACTGGGCGCGCATGTACCTGGTCAATGCGGGTCTGCTGGAGCCGACCAAGACGGCAGGGCACGGGATCTGGAAACTCACCACCGAAGGCTGGGAGTCGCCCCTGGACATGGTCACCGCCGCGGCGATCTATTTCAAGACCGCCAGCAAGGCCAGCAAGAACAAGGACGAGACGGACCTGCCCGCGCCCAGCGGTGACGACCTGCAGCAGGACCTGGAGGGCACGATTAACTGGCAGGTGCAACTCAAGGACATCCTCTGGTCGCTCTCGGACAAAGGGTTTGAGCACCTGTGTGCGGCCATCATGACCAAAAATGGTCTAGACCAGACCAAGGTGACTGGTCAGTCCAACGACAAGGGCGTGGATGGCATCGGCCTGATGTACCTGGACGACGCGGGTCTGTTGTCCATCCGGGTGGCCTGGCAGTGCAAGCGCTACACCGGCAACACCACCGTCTCGTCCGAAGAGATCCGCAACTTCCGCGGCTCGCTGGACCACACGACCGATCACGGGATCTTCTTCACCACCTCGACATTCACGGCCGAGGCCATGAAAGAGAGCGAGGCCCTGGGCAAGACCCCCATCCGCCTGGTCCCGCTGGACCAGCTCATCCAGATGCTCAGGAAACTCGAACTGGGCGTGACCAGCGGCCCGGAACCGGTCGTGGACGCCGCCTTCTTCGAGCAGTACAAAAAGACTTGGCCGAGTGCTCCAACACTGCAATTGCCGTTGACTGTCTCAGCGCAGTCGACCAATGATGTGCTGTGTTGATCATGAAGAGCCTCCACCCCCGCAAAGATGACGCCGGCCGGCAGGTCGAACTCAAGGCCCCCAGCGCGCCCACGAGCCTGGAGAGCTGGGGGGATCCACTTGAGCGGGCCACGGTCATCCCGGACGGGCCGATGCCAGCCAGGCTGAACGGTATCGACGTGGTCTCCTGGATAGGCGCACCCACCGACACCGCCGCATGGGCGACCCTCGCGATACAGCAAACCGAGGTGTTCACTGAGCCGCCGATGATGAGCGCACCCGGCAAAGCCGCCGCTTCGGGCGTGGTGATCCTGGAGGGTAATGGTCGGGTCTGGGTGGTCTCGCCCAGCAATCAGCATGGGGGTTATGTGAACACCTTTCCCAAGGGCAAGTTGGATCCCGGGATGGGCCTGCGTGCCAATGCCCTGAAGGAAGGATTTGAGGAGTCGGGGCTGCAGGTGATCCTGACCGGCTTCCTGTGCGACTCTGTGCGCAGCACCTCGGTGACCCGCTACTACACAGCGAAGCGGGTGGGAGGCCATCCGGCCGACATGTGCTGGGAGAGCCAGGCGGTGCATCTGGTTCCCCGGGACCAGCTGAAGAGCTTCGTCACCCACCCGAACGACCAGGTTGTGCTGCAGGCCTTGGCAGCGTTGGGCTGAACACCCAGGATCAAGGAGCCAGAAGCATGTGGATTTTTCTGCCGAAGAGTTTCATCAGCGTAGTCCAGAAGCCCGGTGACACGGACGTACTTACGGTTCGGGCCCGCATCAAGGGCGACATCGAATCGGTGTTCCCGCAGGCCAAGGTCGAAGTGAACCAGGGGACGGACTACAAGTACCGGGCGAGGGTGCCCCGAGAAGCCGTGGCCCAGGTGCTGCACGACCAGGTGATGAACCTGAGCTGGAGCAACTTCAAGGGGGCTGTGAAAGCCAAGAAGCGGCACGACGCCTACATGAACGTCTGGTCGGCGATGTATGCGGTGCAAGACCGCTGAAAGCCAATACGTCGGTGATCCCGGCGACTGCGATGTGTGCGGTCGACCGCTGAGGGATGAGGGGTTCTTCTGCGACGCGCGGTTGCCGGCCCATGGTGGCCAGTGGGGCGTGCTTTGCAAGACCTGCATGGTGACCGAAGGCATTCGAGCGGGGTGGGGGAGGGCTCAGTTCTACGAGCGCGAAGCATCCTGTTCGAGCGGTCCATCCGCCTCTTCACAACCGCCAGAAGTGCAGTGGCGCTGCGTGGCCGGGCAGCCTCCGGCAGACGTTTCCTGATTGTCTTGACTTGTGTTTTGTCGTCGGCACACTGTGCCGCCGCACACACCTTACATCCGCAAGAAAAGACATGCATCACAACTGGTTCAACCGACTGACCGGCTTCAACGAAGAGGCCTACGCCACCACGCAGGCGCAGATGGAAGTTCAGGGCAACACCCTTCGCTCCAAGGTCAACGGACGCAGCTTTGGCATCGGTCGGTTCGAGATGGTTTCGCTGGCCGAGTTGCGACAACGGGTGGCACAGGAGCAGGTGAAAGCGGCAGCGACACAGGTGAGCATCGTCACAGGCGATGTGAGGCAGATGCACCAGATGCCGCAGTACGAGGGGGCCCTGTTCCAGGTGGCCAGCCAGTTCAATGCGCTGGAGATGGTGGGACCCAGCGTGTCGCCGGAAGACGGCGTGACCCGCTACGAACACGACCGCACGCAGGGGCCGGCCTGTGCGATCGCCGCAGGCGCGGCCACGATCTACCGCAACTACTTCGTGCCGGTGGGCGAGCAGCTTGGGCAGAGCGCCGAGCAACAGCTGGACGGGCTGGCGGACCTTGGAGCAGCGCTCAGTGGCAAGCTGGGTTGCCCGGTCTCCGATCTCTGGCACATGCAGAACGGCTATGCGCTGGCGAGCAGGTCGGGGCTCGACAAGATTGCCGCGCTGTTGCTGAAGATGGATGACGCCGCCAGAAGTGAATTGGCCGGGCATCTGAGGATCGGCTTGCACCAAGACGTGGAGGTGACCGATGGACCGTCCTCACCAGGACCACTGGTCAGCCAGGCGTTCTGCTCCGCGCTGCCTGTGGCCTACGGCAGGGTGGCCCAGCCGCACTGGCAAGGCTTCGCTCAACTCGTGCTGGATGCCGCCTACGAAGCGACCCTGCTCGCGGGTGTGCTCAACAGCCGCCAAGGCGGTTCGAACACCGTGCTGCTGACCATGCTCGGAGGCGGTGCCTTCGGCAACGCGACGGAGTGGATTCACGCCGCCATCGAACGCGCGCTCAGGAAGGCGCAGGGCCATGGTCTGGATGTGCGCCTGGTGAGCTATGGGCCGCCTCCGGCGCAGTTAAGGGCGCTGGTAAACGTTTAAGCGGCCACCCGGTATTTCAGAACTGTCCGGTTTCCGAGGGAACGTCACTTTGAGGTGATTAGAGCTCGGCGAGAAGCTCTCCCAATGGCGGCGTGAACATCACCTCCCGAACCGCGCGAGAAGAGCGCCGCTGGGCCACAGGCGCATTCCGATAACTTCAGCCGTGGTTCTTCTACGCCAGGTAGTCTTTTGGTGGGCGTTCGGCTTCGTTGTACTGGAAGGGATCCGGGACCGGTTTGTCCCCGGTAGGCCTTGGCTGTCGCAGGTACTCCCTCCAGTTGGCGCTAGGCACCGAGAGGTCGATGTCTGAGCTGACATTGAGCTGCCGGCATGCATCCATCTCTTGCTCGACTTTGTGCTTGTCGCGGATGAAGGCAGCCAGTTGTTCTTCGTCGATGGAGCCAGCGAGGTACGGGTAGTGAATGAGCAGCTCAGACTTGTCATCGCGACGTAGCTGTGCGTTCACCTTCCCGAACAATCGATCCACACGGCCAATACGCTGCTCGTTGTCGCCCGGCGTCCAAGCGATGCCGTAGTGATGTACTTTTCGGCACTGCAAGTGGAGGTTCACGCCTTCCTGCAGCACCGACGTGGTGGCCAGCACGTTCGGATAGAACGGGCTGTTGAATCCGAGGATCAGTCTTTGACGATCCGTCACAGCGCTACTGGCGTAGAAGGCCGGGCTGGTTAGTCCAGCGAGCATCGACCACCTCATGCCGTCCTTGCCGGAAGAGACGTTCTCGCAGAGCGCATTGAAGGTTTCCAGGGCAGCTCGAAAGTAGGCCAGCGCCATCGACTTCGCCAGGCGCCTTTGAATAAAGGCGAAGAATGCAAGATATCGAGTCTGCGCGTCCCCTTTGACCTTTTGACCAAGAAATTCGATGTACCAGCAGTACAACTCGACAAGAACCGGGCTGGCGAACAGGAAACCTTCTCTGATGTAACTGCCGAAGCTCTCGGCCTTCGCTGGGTTCTCCGCCAGATCTTGAAGACACTTCTGGTCCGCTGGAGCCAGCAGATCGTGCAGCTTTCCCCACAGCGTGGGCATCGGTTTACCAAACTTTCGCTCGACAGCATCACCAGTGGATGGGCGCGTCGCTGACCTGGCCTGTTTTGCGGCAGCAGCATAGGTGTCGCGCCACTTGTTGCCTTGTTGCTCGCGACCGTAGCACTGGTATGGACCGTTGAGATAGTCGCTGGCAGGCTCAAGAAGCAGGTAGAAGATGCTTTCATGTCTGCGTAGCCGCTGGCTGAAATTTGAGCAATGAGTTCGCTGAATTCCTTCGGCCTTGACGACGAACAGAAGGGAAATCTGCGAGAGAACGTGCTCGTCGGCGACTGCGGGGCCATCTGGAGGCGATTCGGACCCTCCGGGCTCGTCGTCATTCGCGGCGTCGACACCGTGGCGATCCGGATCGAGATGGCGCGCAAAGAACTCGCGCGACCAGTCATCTCGCTCCCAGCGCTCCAACACATCCTTCGGATCAGTAGGGTTCAGCGCTCGAACGATCCTCTGCGCCAGCTGCCTGTCGTATGCGGCATTTACTCGTTTGGCGAGCTCGCGAACGGATGGCACGCGGCGGACAAAGATAAGGTGCTTGCGCTCGTGCAGGTCCTGGCTCGAGTCGAAGATGTCTTTGGGAACGCAGAGATCCACGACCTCGTCGTATTTCGGATGAGCAGGCGCACCCCCTAAGGCGGCATGCATCCTCGACAGTTGCTTGAGGATCTCCGTGTCGCCCGCCTCATTGAAGTCGTTTCTTCGGCCGTCGTCATCCTTGGAGGAAGTCTTGCCAGCCGGCTTGACCTCAAAGGACTCGAAGCCTTCGAGGTAGCCGTACATGAATCGTCGCTTCTCCTTTGCCTGCTTCCGAGCCAGCAACTTGTGATAGAGCGCGAAGAAGACCTCGCCCGCTGGATCCCCGCTGAAGTCGACCCTGACTTCGCGTTCGTTCCGATAGCTGTACTTGTCGTGGCTCTTCGTATTCCCTTCCATCCGGCGAAGGCGCCTCAACGCGTACTTCTTCAGCAGGTTCTCTGGTGTATGGCCGGATACCTCCGTGAAATACCCAAGCAGGGCAGGGACGTCTTGCATCGACGAGTGGCACGGCGTCGCGGTCATCAGTAACGCCTTGCCACCTAGCCTGTCGTCAACGCTCCCGAAAAACTTGCGAGCAGCCTTCGCTCTCTGTGACAAACCTTCGCTGTTGCGGAAGTAGTGGGCCTCATCAACGACCACCAGATCGAATCCCTCCCCGTCGAGTGCGCGCTTGATGCGTCGATGAACGCTGGCAGCGACATCCGCGGCCTTGCCAAGCTTGTCTTCCTTCTCGTCGTACTCGCCCCGAACCAATGAGCTCAGCGAGTAGATGGTGGTGATAAAGAGCTTGGCCTCGTTCGTCTTGACGGCCGCGGCGAGTTCTTCGAGGCTCCAGCAGAGCTGGGGTTGATGTGCTGGCTCCTCAGCTTCAGGCCGCCGCACGACGCCATCTGCTTGTCGGTAGTGCTTCTTGGCAAAGATCTCGAACTGCGTTACCCAGTGACGACAGATGTCCCGGTTTGGCGCCATCACCAGTACCTTCGCATCGGGCTTTTGCCGCCAGAGCATCGCCATGACGCTCAGTGCTTGAAGCGTCTTTCCGGTTCCCACTTCATCTGCCAGAAGAGCAACGTCGTACATGGCCAGCTTGTTCCACAGGCCGGCTACGCCTTCAGCCTGCCGCGCCGGCATGGAGTGGTCGCTCTTGCTGTACTGCCAGTTCTTCCTCTCTCGATCGAACGTAACGAGCGTCGACACGATCTCGGGGGTCAGAGCTCCCCATCGCTTGCTAGTCATCGCGGCACAGCTCCTTAAGCTGCTTCATGTAACTTCGATTGCCACTTATGTTGGCAGGAAGGCTCACCGTGATGTTCGATTTCAGGCTGCTCCATTTGCAAGGTCGCGCGCGACGGCGATCCCATCGCTGTTCCGCGATCAAAGACAGACTGCGAAGCTCTTCAAGTAGGAACCATTGGAAGACAGGACTGCTGGACTCCTTCACTTGAGCCTCTACTTTCAGCACTGTTTCCTGAAGACAGCTCGGGTAGACGAACAGGTGCCTCTCAAGGTCCTCCTTGGACGCTTTGACTAGCCGGTCGCGAAGCTTCTGGAACGCTTGAAACATTCGAAAGTACGTCAGAGACGGAGCAACGGCGCCATCTGCTGGAGGGATTTCCTCATCTTCAGCGAGTCCGTCTTTTGTAAAAGCCTCGCGCAGTCGAACCCTGGAGCCCCCCGTCGCGGGAAATCCATCCACAAGGTCATTGAACAGGTCCATCAGCGAGTCGTAGCCTTGCGCACGACGGTTCTCTGTGTGAATTTGCACTATCAATCCTCGGTAAACCGGCTCCCCTTTGTGCCATAGCTCGTAGCTGTGATTCGTCAACAACTGCTCGTCGTCTGTGACGTTGGAAAAAGTCGGCTGTAGCGACCATGCTTGGTTGTTGGGTCGAGGGGACCACAGCAGGTCAACCTGCTCGGCGACGCATGGAAGGCGCAAGCTGTAGCCATCGCCGACGGCTCTGTTGGTCAGCTTCCCTGTGACGCGGTAACGCGAATCCTTCCAGTCGAAGACAACCTGAAGTTCGAAAGGGGGAGGAACGAGCAACTCAGGCTGTTCATCCTCGATCTCCTTGAGCGAGCTGAAGTGGCTCTCGTTGAGAGACAGCTTTTTCCCAACGATCTCTTCCGATTCAGGGTGGATCTGGAAGACCATCCCAGCTTCAACATTTCTCACGTCAAAACTGGCTGTGCCGTGGGTGGTGCAGTTCCACGACCCGATTGCAAGACGCGCATCGTGCTCGCCGCGCGCCAGCCAGATCTTGGCATGGGTCAGCTCAATCTCTTTGGCGCGTACCGATGGCGGGTTGTGAAATGAAAGCACTCCATTGGCCAACAGGTTGCTGAGTTCCTCCGTCCAGATCGTTCGGACGCGCTTGCCGCTCACCCGATCGGGAACCAGAGAGAAGGTCAGAGCTTCGCCATGGCGGGCGCGGATTCTGGTGAGCAAGCCCGCAAGGTCTTTGGCGAAGTAGGGCGACCAAACTGTCAGATCTTCGACGGCCCCTTTAGGCAGCAGGTGGTCGAGAAACGACCTCTCCTCGAAGCTGTGCACGAAAGACCATGTTTTGTCCGTACCATGGAGATTTCGAGGATCGGGCGGAAGCGCATGGTCAGGGCCTGCGGCTGCCGTCAGAGGTCCGAAGAAGCGCTGGATCTGCTGATACTGTTCCCTTGATGCGACGGGGCGAAAAGCAAACGCTTCTTCGTTGCGTGCCCAGCCGTGGACGGTAAGGTTCGCGCTGCCCGTCCCCAGCACCATCCTTCCATCCTGGGCTTCCAAGAGGATGACCTTGGGGTGAAACAGTGATTGCTTCGAGAACGTTGGATTGCCCATCCGCTCAGGCAGAAGTCCGTAGACAGGCACCGCCGTCCGCTTCAACTGATCAGCGTCCATGACCCGGAGATCGCAGAACACGGCCACTTCGATACCTGCCATCTGCAATTGGATGGATTCGAAGTCAAGGCGACTCCCTGGTGTGTCTATGTCCAGCAGCGCTGGCAGGACGTGTGTCTCGAAAAAAGGGATGTTGAGGTTGAACGTCGTGAACCATGCGCGCTTGACGGTTCCGAGGCTCTTCACCTGCTCGCGAAATGTGTCGAGCAACTTCATGCGCTACCTCGTAGCCCGGACAGCAGCTGGCGAAACTGCGGGATGTAGTAGTGATGAACCCAAGCACCAACGGGCCGAGTGTCAGCATCTGTCGCATCGCGCCTGCGGACGTCAACTTTGAGCTTGCCGCCGGCGACCAGGCGCAACCAAGGAGACTGGCCTCGTACACGCATGATCTTGCTGTGATAGTCCAACAGCTTGCGAGCCTGCTCCTTGGTATTAGGTTCATGTGCGATTCGAAGCAGCGTCTGCAGCCGTTCCGCAGGAGTTCCGACGGCTTGCTTCATCAGACCAGGCGTGTCGTCCACGATCGTGGCCCTTTCGTTCAGGGTGCGTTCTGTGCGTCCGAGCGCGGACCATCTCGTGGCCACGTCGTCAAGCGTCTGGGCATTGGCCGACAGCATGAGCTGTAGAAGAAGATCAAGCTCCGCCAGGAAGGGCTCGAGCTTTAGAACGTATCGAAGTTTCGCCTTCTCGTCGTCGGCCAGTGGCTTGCGTTTTATTGCGGCTCTGAATACCTGTTCCGTTTGCAGCAGCACATCCCTCGGGCTGGAAGACTCGTCCTCCAGCACTTGGTACAGCGCACCGCGGCTGCCTTGGTCCAGACCGGTGACAGCGAGCCAAAATTCGCGGGAGTAACCGCCGACCGCCTGCGGCGTTCGGAATGCTGCTACGAAGGCGCTCAGTAGCCTGGGAGGCACCTTATCGAAGGTTCGTGTCGGCTCCGGATCAGCTTCGGATAAGAGAGCCTTCATGTAGGCATGTGCGAGCTTCATCAGCGCCGCAAGCGGCGTTGACGAGAAGAGTTGCTCGTCAGCTCGTTTCCAGACGGGGGTGGAGGCGGGGCGGGAGTAGTCGTAGGCGCTGTTGAAGAACTCCATCTGGACCAGTGGCGTCTTGTAGCGGCCACTGACGCCGAGCGAGGCCTGACGAGATAAAAGATGGGACTTCGCCTGGTGAGAGAAGATCAGCTTGACACTGCGCTTTTGGGCAGCCCACTCGCGGCGAGCGATTCCAATTCCAAGGACTCCGGTGGCCTCAACGGCCTCCCGACCTTCTGCCTCAGCGGCAGCCACGGCAAACGTGAAGAGGTTCTCAAGATGGATGAGGCAAGCCTGTTTGAAGGCCTGTGAGTCCTTCTTGCCGGAGTAGCTCTGTCTGTTGAGGCCACGGCCAAGCACCACCGACTCATCCTCAACCAACGCCTTCGTCAACCGGTGATTGAACAGGTTGAGCGTGTAGTTGCGGACGTCGTTTGAGATGGAACTTATTCGGTTCTGGAAGATGGCCTGTCCGTACGAAGACCAGATGGCCTGCAAGCCAAGCGGATCCAGGTTCAGCTCGCTGCTGATGCGGTCGTCAAACTCTGTCAGGTATTCCCCCAGCAAACCGGGTGTGCCCATGTTTTCTCCTTCACACTGATTTTTGTATTGGAGGCGCAGTGGCCTCAGCTCTCCAACTTCAGATCTTGACCATCGCAGCTGAAATCGGTAGCAGCAGCCACTGCTCGCTGACACTTTTGCCGGAGGCTTCGAGAATCCCTTTGGCATAGGCATCCAGCTGCGGCTTGTACTCAGCTACCACTTCACCCCATTGGTTTTCGGCATGCGGTGACGACTTGTGATCGATCAGCACAAACCCCTGCGCCGTTTCCAGCAACAGATCAATCCGCCCATTGAGCACCTGCCCGTTTGCAAGCTTTGCTTTCACAGGTACCTCGGCCCACGCTGTGCAGCCTGGCCAGCGTTGGCGGATCCAGCTGTGAAACGCCTGGATCTGTTGATGCAGTGCCCTTGCGTCGATGTGCCCACGCACGTGGAAACCCTGAAGCACTCCTTCGACGGCTTCTTCGCTCAGCCATTGGCCTTCGTCGGTGAAGCTGGCGGCCATGCAGGCATGGATGGCGCTGCCCAGAACGCCCCAGTCCACCCCTGGGGCAATGGAAATGCGCTCACCCACCTGAGCGGTTTCCAATATCTGTCCTTCAGACGCCGCAGCACTCGATGGGCTGAAAAACAGTGGCAAGTGCTCTGCAGCAGGCAACGCTGCAGGCCAGAAGAGCTGCTGCGCTTGGGGTGTTGACCCTTCAGGAGCTGCTTCCCCGGACAAGGCCCAGGTGCAGGATGGAATCACCCGACCGGACGGTGTCTTTGTCTCGGTGGGCGTCGCTTCTTCGTCAGTCAGCCAAGGCGCCTCCAGGCAGTCCAGCCAGGCTTGCTGTTTGGCCTTGTCCTTGATCGCGAGGACCAGCATCTCGCGAGGCCGTGTCATGCTGACATAGAGCAGGCGCTGTGCTTCAGCTACCGCTGCTGCCTGAAAGGCCTTCGCCGTTTCCGATGCATCGATGGTGTCCTTGACAGAGATACCGGTCGATTGGTTACCGAACGGCCACGGCCAGTAGCGGATGAAGCGGTCGTTCAAGGGGTTGACCGCATCCACGCCCGAACTGGACACCGTCGTGATACCCCAGAGTCGGTTGCGAACCTCCTTGTCCAGATCGGTCAGGATGACCACTGGCCATTCCAGCCCCTTGGATGCGTGGTGGGTCAGCACCCTCACGGCGTCCACAGCCGGCTCGGCCAGGGCGTCTTGCCCAGCATCTTTCTGCTCTCGCAGCCACAGCAGCAAACCGGAGATGGTGGCGGCTTGCTGAGTTCCTGTGCAGACGTCTTCGTACTGCTCCGCCAGGTTCAGTAGTGCCTGGAGATTGGCCAGGCGCGTGCGAGCCACCGCATCGCTGGGGCGCCACTGCAGAACCGCCTTGGGAACGTCGCACGCAGCGATGACGCGGCGCAAGGCCTCATAGGGCGTGAGCAGGGGCAGTTCCTGTCTCAGGCGAGCGATCTGCGCCAGCACCGGGTGGGCGTCATCGCCGGTCTCGCGCCAGTTGTTCCTGTGACCGTCCTGCTGAATATGGCGCAAGCGGTCGGCCAGCCATTGCTCGGGCTCTTGACCATCGTGCAGCGAGAGGACCTCCGCCGTCGCGACGGTGTCGGACGGGTCGTTGAGGCGTCGCAAGCAGGCCATGGCCAGCGTGGCTTCCGGCGTATTCAGCAGTCCGGGTTGCGCAGTGGCCGCAGCAACGCCAGCCTGCCTGAGCGAAGCAGCGGTGCGGGTCACGGCGTCGTTGGAGCGGCACAGAATGGCGATGTCTCGCGCCTGGATGGCTCGAAGACCTCCATGGCCTTTGTCTGGCACCTGAAAACCACTGTTCAGGAGCTGCTGGACCCCGACCGCCAGGGAGGTCGAGATCTCTCCGACGTTCTTTCCACCCAGCATCCAGCGACACAGGGCAGGGGCTTGAGCCATCTCTTGCCGTTGGGGATCGAGCTGAACCTCATCGGCCGACAGGCTGCTGGCAAACGCCGGTACAAACACCTCGTTGACCAGGTGAACCAGGGGCGGACGCGAGCGCCAGGAATCGCCCAGGATGGACTTGACGCCTTGCATGGCTGGCAGGGCGGCTACCACGCCCTGCATCAGTTCGGTGTCGCTGCCCCGGAAACCGTAGATGGCTTGCTTGATGTCCCCCACCCAGTAGGTGTGCTTGGCCAAGCGGGAGAGCTTGAGAAACAGGGCCAGCTGGATGGGGCTGGTGTCCTGGAACTCGTCGACCATCAGCAGGTCGAGTTCATCGCGCAGCACCTCGGTCACCTCTGGTACATCCAGCAGCTTGAGCAGCAGGTGCTCCTGATCGGTGAAATCCACCACTCCCATCGAGAGCTTGCGCTGGCGGTAGTGAGTCAGTGCTGCGGCGCAGGTGGCGAACATGCGCTCCAGGTAGGTGCGGATGTCTGCATGCAGCTGCGGGTGGGCGTCGCAGGCTCGCGCCAGCAGCTGGATGGGTTCGGCCAGTGGGATCAGGGACTTTTCAGGTGCAGCCTTGGACAGCCCGATCCATTGCGACCAGGTCCAGGTGCCTTGCCGCAGTGCCTGTTCAAATTGTTCGACGGTTTGAAGGTAGCCCTGGGTGTTCTTCTTCCCTGACGCCTGAGCCGCCTGCTGCAGCTGGGGCAGGGTGCGGCGGATTTCGGTGGCCAGATCCTGCGTCAGGCTGGTGCGCAAGGGCTGCGGGAAATGGGACAGGAGATCGTCCGCGTTGGCTTGGGCAAAGCCGGGCAGCTTCTCGGGTGCAATGTCGTTGCCACGGGCCTGAGCCACCAGGCTGGCAATGTCCTGGGTCCAGTCTTCAACGCCCAGGCGGCTGGCAAGGGCCGAGATTTCGCGAACCTCTTCGCCAGTCACGGCCGCCTCGATGGCTTCGCGGATCAGTTGGGCGGTCTGCGCCTCGTCCAGCACCTGCTGGCGGGTGGACAGGCCCGCCTCGAACGCGAAGCGCTCGAGCAGGCCGCCGCACACACTGTTGACGGTACCGATCCTGGCCTGGCCCATGGCGTTGGCCAGATCGTTGCGCCCGGCGCCCAGCAGGTGCTGGCGCACACGCTCGCGCAACTCGGTGGCGGCCTTCTTGGTGAAGGTGGTGGCGATCACTCCCGAGGGGCGCACCTGTGCGGATGCCAGCAGATCACCCAGGGTGTGCATCAGGGTGTGGGTCTTGCCGCTGCCCGCGCCGGCGCTGATGAAGGTCAGGCTCATTGGTCGTCCTCCCAGCCGGCCAGGGTCAGGTAGTCGTTGTAGGAGAGGTTGAGCACCTCGCGCGCCAGTCCATCCTCGGGTGGCGCCTCAACGGATGAGGTGTCTTCTTCCTCCCTGAGCACCACCTCGATCAGCCCTTTGTCGAGCTGCTGGCGGCGCCACTGCCAGCTGACCAGAAAGCGTTGCCACAGATGGGGTGGGCCCTCATCGCCAACCTCTTTCTTCTGGCGCACCACCCGCGCTTGCGGGAAAAACGACTGGTTGATGGACAGCAGCTGGCCTTGGCTGAGCGAGAAGTACGCCAGGTGGGGCCATCGGCCGGTGCGCTGACGGACGATCTCGCCATAGAGCACCAACTGCAGGTGGCGGTTGCTCGCGAGCTTGTCGGCGTACGTGGTACTGCCCCATTTCATGTCGATGATCGCTTGCTGACCATCCTCGCGCGTGACCAGCAGGTCGCTCGATCCCCCGATGGCCCCGCCGGTGAAGTGACCTTCGAGCTTTTCCTCGGAGGTGATGGACACGACCTTGGCTGCGCGCCATTGTTGGCGCAACTGCTGCAAGGCAACCTTGAGCCTGCGCCTGAATGAGGCCAGCTCCTCCTGGCGCCCGGGCATCAGCAGCACCGCACCTTCCTGAGCGACGAGGGCGTCGAACGCGGGGTCAAACCACTGCCCGAAATCTGGATCGGAGAGTGTGAGCGCATCCGATCGCTGCACATAGCGCTCCACCAGGTGGTGGGACAGGTTGCCGTACAGCAGCACACCGTCGCTGACATCCAGGATGCTGCTGGGGCTGAGCTTGGCCGGGTACTTCAGCACCCAGAGGAAAGGGTTGAACAAGAAGGACTCGAGGCTGGAGAACGACTCTTTTTCGCGCCTGGGAACAGAGACCTCGGCCGGCAAGGTCCACCAACGCCGCCGGCCAGGCAAAGGCTGGTGAGCCACCGGCTGCAGCGTGTGGTCTGTCAGCGCCGCTTCCATCGACTGGATGCTCGGCCCGTGCCCCTTCTCGAACAGGGATTCGAGCCGCAGCCAGACCGGGTGGACTTCCTCGCCCTGCGGCGGAAGGACCAGCACAAGGCGCTGGCGGGCCGCCAGGATGGGGCTCAACCAGTGCCGCGCTTCACGCGCCAGCAGATCGCTCGTCTCGGGCAGATGCACCCCGGCCTGGCGCAAGTCGCCCTGCTCGGTTCGAGACCAGGGATGGGCGCGGACCAGGCTGGGGGCCTTCATCTGCCACCACAGCACCTGATCGACCGCCTCGGTGGCCGCCCCTGGGTGGGTGACGGTGCGGCACGAGCCGACCTGGGCAACCAGCAGCGGGTTGGTGCCGCCTTGCGCCGTGGCCTGGGACAGCAGCGTTTGCAGCGACTGGGCACCGATGTGAGTCTCGCCTTGCAACGCCAGCGCCTGCAGGGCACGCTGCAGGGTGAGTGCCTGGGACAGCCCGCTGTTGAATGCCATCTGGCGGGCGGGGTCTGGGTCCTTCAGCCGGCCCTGCAGATACTGCGAGAGGGCATGCAGCCGGTCTGTCAGCAACCGAAGGGGGGCTCCCTGCACCGGGTCGTGGCGCTCATGTTCCACCCAGATGCGGATGCGCTCCCGCACATTGGCCCAGTCAAGCCCGTCCTTCTCGCAGTCGGCTTCGATCTGCTTCATTGTCCTGTCCCATGCCGGCCCCTGGCCGATGCCAGGGGACTGCGCCAGCATCTCCGAGAGCCGGATGCGAGCCACCCGGGGCACCGGGCAGATGGGATGGGTGAGGAATTGCAGCAAGCCGTAGAGGTCCAGTGGTGCCCACATCTGGCCAAGCACCAGCGGCAGCACTTGCAGCGCCGGACGCAAGGCACTGGGCTCCTTGAAGCCCTGACGAGGCAGGTGGGCTGCCACAAGCATCTCGTCCAGCACCCCCACGTCCGTGGTGCACAGCAGGGTCTCTTGAGGATCAAGGGTCAAGGCGGCGGCAAGGCTTTGCGCAGCCAGCCATCCGGTCTCCGCCTGAAGCACCTGTACCGTTCCGTCGTCGCGCCATCGCAGCGGTGATGCCGATCCGTTGGCCGCATTCGTGGCTGTGTCTTCGCGCAGCAAGGCTCGTTGCAGTTCACCCAGCAAGGTGTCTGATGCTGCGGCACCGGTTGCTTTGGGAGGCTCAATCGGTGACAGGTGGCGGAGAACCCTTTGCCAGGCAAGCGGCCACCACGACAGCGGTTCGTGCAGGCTCAGGCGCGTGACGCGGGCCGGCAGCCGGGTGAGGGCGGCTTCCACCAGGGCCAGCCGCTCGCCAATGCCGGGTGCCAGCTTGCCGCAGGTCTGCGCCTCCACATCGGCCATATCGCGCAGGCGCCGGGAGGCTGAGCGAGCCAGCCCTGCAACGTCGTTGGGCATCCAGCCATGCAGATGCCATTGGTCACGCCAATCCAGCAAGGTGGAGGTCGTCCCCAGCTCGTCGACGGCAAAGCTCTGGTGGTAGAAGCGCTCGGGGTGATCAAGCTTCTTGAGCAGCTCTCGATACTGCAGGACCCGGTCCGCGCCGCTGGGTTCCTGGCGCAACAAACCCAGCTGCGTCTCCAGGACGTTCAGCAGGCCCAGCGGGCCGGTGGTAAGTGCGTCGAGTTCGTTGACGTGGGCATGGCCCCGCTGGCCATCCAGAAGCAATCCGACCTGAAGATGCATGTCCCTGCCTGTGAAGTCTGTTCTTGTGACTGTTCTTGTTCCTTGGTGCACACGGCCCCACGGCCTTGTTTTTCACCCTACCGTGCAAGCGTTGGTGACAACAGTATCAATCTGAATCGGACCACTGGCACTCTACCTCGTGTGGGATCGTCTCGCTGTCGTATGAAATACGCACGCTGCGGCCAAAAACCGGAGCGAAAGAGAAGTGAACATTCAGCGTGGGACACAAGATGCGGTCTCCCGACTGGGCCAAGGCCTGCGCCTTGGCCTCGAAATAGCGGTTGATCGCTGCAAGCAGCTCGGCGCTGAGCTGGAAGTCTTGGTGGGTGAGGGGCATGGTGGCTGAGGAGGGCGGTCGGGCCATCCCGTTAGGTTCTTGCGGTTGTCAGGTCGCAGGACAAGGGCAGCACAGGGAGGCCTGCGGTGTGCGCAGTTCCTGAAGTCCGCAGTGCGAGGCAGAGTGATGCGGGATCGGTGCACTCATAGGCGCTGGCGATGCATGCGAACGGAATGCATAGGCCGTGTCAGGCATCCTTTTCCTGGACGACGGCGTTCAGCGATGTGAGAAGGGCCGCCAGGCTGGATTGGCGTTGCTCCTCCAGCAGACATCCTTCCCAGAACCAGTGGTCAAAGGTCCTCATGAGCGCATCGTGAAGCGGCACCCCTTCAGACAAGTGATGCGCGATGTCTTGCGCTTGGCTCAGGTATTCGTCCTCCATGCCCTCGTTGACGTTGCAGCTGGTGTTCATGGGGTCGTATTGGTAGAGCTGCTGTGAGATGCGATGAATCAACTTTTGGTCGGCAGACGAGGGCATGGCGTTTTTCCGTGGCGAGGTGATGGATGGCCATCCTTTTTGGCGTGTAGTCCCTGGATTCAACGCGGTGTGACAGCACCCAAGAAGGAAGTGTGAGTATTGCTGCGACGAAATGTGTCGCGGTCAAATCCTATACTGCGGCAGACAGATCGTTGAACACATGCCTGCCCAGACCACCCGCCGAACCCTTTCCCGCCAGTGGGAGTTGTTGAAGCTGTTGCCTTCCCGCGGTGTGGGCAAGACGGCTGCCGAGCTCACACAGGCGCTCAACGCACAGGGTTTCCCGGTGAGCAAGCGGCAGATCGAGCGTGACCTGTGGGACCTGTACGAGGTCTTCCATCTGGAATGCAATGGCGCCAGTGCACCGTATGGATGGAAGTGGCCGCGAGGCGCCAGCGTGGACCTGCCGACCATGGGAGTGGCTGAGGCCTTGTCGTTGTGTCTGATGCAGGACGCCATCAGCCCCATGGTGCCGGCAGCGATGCTGGAGGTTCTGCAACCCAGGTTCTCACTGGCCCGGCAGAAGATGACAGCGCTGGCGGCTGACCAGCATGTGGCCAGCTGGCTGCAAAAGGTCCGTAATGTGTTGCCCACGCAGCCCATGCTGCCAGCCACCATACAGGGCGAGGTCCAGGAGGCCGTTCACGAGGCGCTGCTGATGGACCGGCAGGTCAGGGTCAGCTACCTCTCCATAGAGGGAAGAGAGTCTATGGACATGCGCTTGCACCCTCTGGGCTTGGTCAACCGGGGCCACGTGTCCTACCTGATTGCCACGGCCTGGGACTATGAAGATGTCCGTCTCTATGCCCTGCATCGAATAGCACAGGCTGAAGCCATGGACGAGCCAGTTCACCGGCCGGAGGGCTTTGACATTGATGCGTTCATCTCGCGCGGCGCGCTGCACTTCGGGGGAGAGCAGACGATCGATCTTCGCCTTCACATCAACGACTACCTGGTTCGGGTGCTCTCAGAGACGCCCCTGGCACCGCATCAGCACATCGATGGCCATGTGCTGACCGCCACGGTGCAGGACACCTGGCAGCTGCGGTGGTGGATCCTCAGTCAGGGCGACGGTGTGGAAGTGCTGGAGCCGCAAGAGCTGCGACTGGAAGTGGCTCAAATACTGCGGCGGGCAAGCGCCAGATATGACGCTCAGTCAAATACAGGAGAGAACGGAGCTCACCATGTCCAACCACCTTCAAAGTGACGATGCATCTAGCGATGGCGTCAAACCTTCAGTGTCAATCAGTGCTGAGTTTTCGAGTGATGTCATCGAGCGCGCCGACGAGTTGCTCGCTTTTGATGAGGCCTACCCGATCTCGTTGCTTCAAAGAAAGCTGCGAATTGGCTACAACGCCGCGCAGCGCCTACTGGATCTGATCAAGAAAAGGAGATCTCTCATGTCTCATGACCTTCAAGGGGTGCTCAACAAGGCATGGCGCCACGCCATGGACATCTACGTGGCAGGCAAGGTCAACTCGGAGAGAACCTTGCACGCGATCTTGTATTCGCAGCTGGTCGCTGCGTTGCCGGACTGCACCGTGTTGTGCGAGCCCCAGTTGCCCATCGCTCAACACGGGGTGTTTGTTCCCGATGTGGTGGTCATCAACGACCAGAACCAGATCGTGGTGGTCCTTGAAATCAAGTTCGTGCCGCACGCGTATCCAGTGTTCGAGGCCGACATCGCCAAACTTCGTGCCATAGCCCTTGATGGTGAAAGATCTTCCTTCGATTTGTTGCTGCAGCCTAAGACAGGGAAGTTCATGGACGTGAAGACAACGATCAGTCCTGAATGTCTGTTTGTCTTTGCGGTGGTGGGGCGCTGGGATGCGAAGGCCGTGGACGTCGAAATAGTGACTAAAGCCTTCTACGGTGGCGATCAGGATGCCCTGGTCGGGAGGTTCCTTGGGCTTGCGCGTACGACAGGATCAACTGCCTGAGGTTGGGGCCAGATATTTGGGTTTTGAGGAGCGTCTGCAGGGAGGAGGGCAAGTGTCGCTCGGTAATCAGGTGCAAGAATCAAACTTGTAGGGCCTGGTGCATCAGCAGCTTTTCCACCCGGTCGCTCAGCACGATCTCAAGGTGCAAAGTGGCCCGGGTCATGCCCACAAAAAGCATGCGGCGGTGCAGGTCGGTCCATGTCTCTTCATCGATTTCGGTCAGCACGATGGCTGGTGCTGACTGGCCCTTGAAGCGGCGCAATGTCTCCAGACGCAGGTCACCCTCGGTGTAGATCGGGCGCTGATGCTGGTCGTATTGACCAGTGAACCGTGTCACCTTCCACTTGCCTAGCTGGTCCGATTTCAGCAGTTGAGAGCGCTCCAGTCCGCGCCAGGTCAGGACGGCGATCTGGTTGATCGAGAAGCCTTTGTCGAGGCAGGATTGGATGGCATCGGCAGTCCTGGTGTTCATCGCGTCCGGTGAATCGAACTTCCAAGCCCGAAACTCAGGCAGTTCACCTTCCTGTGGAGAGCGCGCAGTAATGGGAGGCTGAACCAGTTGCAGGTGGTTGATGACGTCTACCAGGCGCCTGGGGCTCCGGTGGTTGTCGCGGCAGGTCACCACCACCGCGTCGGAAATGTCCAGTTCGGCTCGGTCGAGGTATAGGCATTGGTCGGGGTCATCGAGAAGATAGAGGCCTTCGGGGCCTTGGCCTTGTGTGCCACTGTTTTCTGGGGACTCCAGCGCGCGAACCCGTCGGACCAGGATTTGAAGCCAGTCTTCCGTGAAATCCTGCAACTCGTCGACGATCAGCAGGTCCAGATCAGCCGTCGCTGATTCCATGTGATCCCGATACTGGTCGATGGCACGCTGCAGATCGGCGGCCGAGACCTCTGATCTCCTGTCTTCAGTTGAGGAAGTGGAGCGATGCTCTGAACTGTGTTGCCAGCTCAGCTGGTGAAACGTCAGTACCTCGCAGCGCGCGGGAGCAATGTCACGCATGTGGTCCGCCAGTGGGCGGTTGAAGCAGACATATGCTGCTCGCTTCCCGTGGACGACGGCTTGCTGCAGCAGGCCAAGTGCCAGCTGGGTTTTACCGGAGCCAGCCGTTCCTTGGATCCGAACGATGTGACTCGGCGCCTGGATGCGCGGCACCCACAGAGTCAGACCTTCAGAAAGAAACCGTGTCCAGCTTTGCAGATTGCCTGCCAGCGTGGTCACTTCAACCTTGCACCGCAGACGGTTGATGAGGAACGCATGAACCCGCTCCCTCACTGCATTGGGTTGTCCGGATCCCAAGCGGCTGAGGATCACGCCGCCCAGGGCTTGGCAATCGGTGCTGTCGAGAAGCCTTTCGCGAGGAAAGCCGATGGTGCCTGCTTCGCTCGATACGGTGGCGTCGGGCAGCACCAAAAAATGCATCAGCCTCACACCAAGACCGGCTGCGCGCAACCGTTGCTGGATGCCTTGAAATTGCCACTGCACCTGCTTGCCCACGTTGCGCTGATTGCCACCGTAGTCCTTGAACATTCCTTGGTCCAAGAACTTCAGCGATCCCGCCTTGACCTCCAGCAACGCCAGATCACCGCTCTGGTTGAGAACGATGATGTCGATCTCCCCATGGCCATCTCCTGCGGGACGTGCCTGGGACCAGTCCACGCTGTGAAAAAGTTCAAAGGTGTCGGGTAGCTCCATCGCCAGCTTCTCCAGCACACCAATCTCGGTGTACTGACCTGGGCTCATGGCTTTGATGGTGTGTAGCGGCGGCGTTACTTTGGCCATGGAATGCTGATTCGTTTGAGTAGGTATCAAGGGTAGCCAATGCGGTGCAGGCGGCGAAGGAGATGGCGAGCATTCGGCTGACTCTTGTAGTCACGTGTGCTGTGCGCTGAGCGAGATTTTCTGAAGCACCAGGACAACTTGAGCGAGGAGCTTGCAAGGACCTCGTGTCACCGCCCTTGCATCTGCTCAGAACGTGAAGCCCTCCCGAGCCTTGAAGAGCTGCGCTGGTCGTTGTGGACCACGCTCGTACTCGTCCAGCTCCACCAAGTCCGGGGAGCCTTTGAGCCGACGCCGGAACACGCTCTTGTCCAGTGCACGGCCGAGGATGGCCTCACAGACCTTCTGCAGTTGGGTCAGGGTGAACTTTTCGGGCAACAGGTGCAGCGGCAGCACGTCGCCTTCCACCCGCGAGCGCAGAGCCCGCAATGCGGCCTGCAGCTGTTCCTCATGGTCGAAGGCCAGACGATGACGGGTACTGGTGGGACTGACCCACTGGACAGCTTCGACCTTGTTGCGTACGAGTGCATTGATCTTGTCCTTGGGCAGCAAGGCGTAGAACAGAGTGGCAATGGACCAGCCTCGGGGATCACGGGTAGGACCACTGAAGGTGGATACCTCGGCCACATGCTGTAGATCCACGCTCACCTTGTGGGCCAGTACACGTCGAGCGGCGGCCATCAGCGAGTCGTCCAGGTGTGGCTTGAGGACGCCACTGGGCAGTGCCCAGTGGCGGGCATACGGATCTTCGGCCCGTTTGACCAGCAGCACCTTCAAGCCGTCATCGTCCACACAGAACAGGGCCACGTCCACACCGACCAGAGGAAAAAGCTCTCGCACGACGACCATAGTTGCAGAGTGTCAATATGTTGTTATGATATTTGCATTGTGCCACTAAGGGTTGACGACATGGCGTATGACATCGTGGGAGATATTCATGGGCAGGCGGACAAGCTGGAGGCACTGCTCGAGACCATGGGCTACCAGCGCAAGGCAGGTGCTTACCGCCATCCGTCGAGAACGGCCATCTTTGTGGGCGACTTCATTGACCGAGGCCCGCGACAAGTGGACAGCTGTCGCCTGGTCCGCGAGATGGTGGACGCTGGCAGTGCGCAGGCGGTGATGGGCAACCACGAGTTCAACGCGGTGGCGTGGTTCATGCAGGATCCGGAAGGCGAAAGCGCAGAGCACTATCTGCGGCCGCGCCACGGCGAGAAGGGAAATAAGAACCGCCACCAGCACCAGGCCTTCCTGGCCGAAGTGGAGGGCACTCCCATGCATCAGGAGCTGATCGACTGGTTTCTGACCTTGCCCCTTTGGCTGGAGCTGCCTGAACTACGAGTGGTGCACGCCTGCTGGCACGACGGGCTGATGTCCTCGCTGGCGCCACTGCTGGGGCCAGGTCGCACCTTGACGCCGGAATTGATAGTCAGGGCGAGTCGTCAGGGTGACCCAGTGTTCGAGGCTGTGGAAACCCTGACCAAGGGCATCGAAGTGCCACTGCCCGATGGGCACTTCTTCCACGACAAGGACGGGCACGAGAGGCGCAACGTCCGCATCCGTTGGTGGGAAGAGGGCAGCGACACCTACCGTGATCTGGCGATCATGCCGGAGCCTGAGCGACAGAACTTACCGGACCTGCCGCTGAGCGCGAAGGCCAAGCCTGTCTACGACAAAAGCAAGCCTGTGTTCTACGGACACTACTGGATGCAGGGAGACCCGGTGTTGCAGGGCAGTCACTTTGCATGCGTGGACTACAGCGCTGGCAAGGGTGGGCCGCTGGTGGCTTACAGGTGGGATGGAGAGGAGAAGCTAGATCCACGCCGATTCGTAGGGACGGCCTAGGCAAGAACACGGCGCTGTTGCAGACGCTCCTTTCCTGCTGTTAATCTGTTGATAGCGCTGCACTTGTCACTGCAGTGCGCTTGGAAATATGTGCATCCGCATGCGGCCAGAAAAGCGTCGATCTACACGGGTCCGCCGAAAACCGACATTGAGGGCGAGCAGTCGGCACCATTCGGAAGTGAGTTCATCGGCTCGTGCCGAAGCTGGTTGTGTTCAGTCCTTTCACAGACAGATGGAGCATATGAAAGACGTTACCTCGCCTCACTTCAACAAAGGCACGCTGCCTCTAGCATTTGTTTTCAGTGTTCCTGGCGCCGTGGAGCTGAGAGAGAAAAAACCTGTGGCCGGCGATACAGGCATGAACCTCACCCTTGCACTCAGATTTCTGGTGTCGAAAGAACCCAACCTGTTCACTTCCTCGGATAGGTATGGGTATCGAATCTCCAATGCGTTTGACGAACCGATGGCCGCAAGCCTGAAGAGCGGTGCATCGGAGGCAAAGGCGTCTCAGATTCTCGAACCGGGGAATGTGAAGCGCGTAGTCGAAGAGCTGCAGGGCTGCGGCCTTGTGGTGTTGTGTGGCCGCAAGGCGCAACTTCTCACCAAGGAAATCGAACGTGCTGGCATGACAGTTGTGCATGCTTGGCATACCGGCAATCGGGCCCTCATTGCCAAGTACCAAGGGGAAGACGTAGCAAGAGCTTCTACAGCACTTGCACGCCAAGAACTGCGTGCTCAAGAGTGGGCCAAAGATTTGCTGGTGGCCATCCGCGCAGTGCGTGCAGCCTGACCCTTTGTATTTCGGCTCCCTCGTTCTGCAGCGACTTCGGAGGCATCACTGATCGTAAGTCGGTCAGAAGATGAAGTCCTCTGCTCGATATTTGTGCACCTTGCTCTGATCCCAGAAACGGCGCGGGTCCGGCCCATCCGTTCACGAGATATCCACAGGCTTCTCCAGCCCCGGTGGGGACAAGCCTCAGGTCGCTTGTTCGAATCTGGATGTCTATGCGCTGCAAGCGCTCAGATCTGAAGGCCTGCCTGCTATGACCGGGGCGGGGCACCGGACTGGAGCAAGGCGCTGTGCTGGCCAACAGGCCGCGGTCCGGTTGGGACAGGTTTACATCGGATCGTTCAAATATGCGCGCTTATCAGGATTGGGCGCTCTGATCTGATCCCTCGCTCGTTGGCAGAAAACCAACAGCCGCCTCTTGCAGGGTGTCGTGACAGTCGAATCGAGGCAGTTCCATCACTGAGGACCTGCCATGAAAAACTCCCTTTTCCCTTCCCATGAACGCGCGCTCAAGCGCCTGGGCTCCAACATCTCACTGGCCCGACGGCGGCGCCACTGGAGCCAGGTGGTTATGGCCGAGCAGATCGGTGCCTCGGTCAGTACTGTGCGGCGTCTGGAGGCGGGCGATGCGGGTGTGGCCATCCAGCACCTGCTCGGCGTGCTGTCCGCTCTTGGATCGCTTGACCAGTTCAATGCCCTGCTCGACACCGCGCAGGACCCAGTTGGCCTGCTGATGCAGGACGCCGCACTGCCCGAACGCATCCGGGCCCGCCCATCGGTCGAGGCCACCGAATGAGCACCACAGCCCTGATGCCACCACCGAGCGCTTACGGCCCGCGCAGGGACGAGATCTTCGACATCACCTTGGGGAAGTCCGGGCAGCCTCTGGGCGTGCTGCACAGAGGTGGCGCCGAAAATCTGAACACGGCGATGAGTGGAAACTCGGTCCATTGATAGGCCCCGGAGAGCGGGGCCGCAAGGAACCCAGAGCATGAGCAGAAGACCACGCCGCAACCACTCACCGGCGTTCAAGGCCAAGGTGGCGCTGGACGCCATCCGTGGCGAGAAGACGCTGGCCGAATTGGCCAAGCAGCACGACGTGCACCCCAACCAGATCACGGACTGGAAGAACCAGTTGCTGGAGCGGGCGGCCGGCGTGTTCGGCGCCGAGACGGCCGAGCCGCCCAAGACCGATTTGCGAGAGCTGCACGCCAAGATCGGCCAGCAGGCGCTGGAGATCGATTTTTTAGCCAGCGCGCTCGGCAAGGCCGGACTGCTGAGCGTAAAGAGATGATCCAGCCGGACCACGAACTGAGCATCAAGCGCCAGGCCGAGCTGCTGAGCATCGCGCGCGGCAGCGCGTACTACGTGCCCCGCCCCGTGTCGGCCGCTGATCAGGCGCTGATGCGGCGCATCGACGCGCTGCACCTGGAGCACCCGTTCGCGGGCGCGCGGATGCTGCGCGACCTGCTGCGTCGAGAGGGCTTGGAAGTCGGCCGCAAGCATGTGAGCACGCTGATGGCCAAGATGGGCATTGAAGCGCTGTACAGAAAGCCCAACACGAGCAAGAAGCACCCGGGCCATGCGGTGTACCCGTACCTGCTGCGGGGCTTGAAGATCGAGCGGGCCAACCAGGTCTGGGCGATGGACATCACCTACATCCCGATGGCACGAGGCTGGGTCTACCTGGCGGCCGTGGTGGACTGGGCCAGCCGGCGCGTGCTCGCGCACCGGGTCTCGATCAGCATGGACACGGCGTTCTGCCTGGAAGCGCTGGAAGACGCGTTTGCGCGGCACGGCAAGCCCGAGGTCTTCAACACGGACCAGGGCAGTCAGTTCACCAGCCTGGCGTTCACGGACGCGCTCAAGAAGCGCGGCGTAGCCATCAGCATGGACGGGCGCGGCGCTTGGCGAGACAACGTCTTCGTGGAGCGGCTGTGGCGCACGATCAAGTACGAGGAGGTGTACCTGCGTGCCTACGGCTCGGTCAGCGATGCCCGGCAGCGGCTGGGGCGCTTCATCGAGTTCTACAACACGCGCCGCCCGCACTCCGCGCTCGGCGCCAAGACCCCGGATGAGTTCTACTTCGCGACGCTGCCGGCGATTCAACAGGCAGCTTGACGGACCAGATTCCACTTATCGAGCCTGATTCCGTGTTCAAACGGATGGGGCCACCTCTGTTCAGCCCAGGTCAAGGCCAAGGGCAAAGCACGCGAGCAGGCCAAAGACAAGGGAAAGACGGTGGTTCAAACACCAGCATCGGAGCCATTCTGAAAGGCCCGGCCGCCAGCAAGCCGCTGCGGGCTACGCCCTTCGCGGCTTGCTGGCGGCAATCCACATTCGAGCGAGAAGGAGACTCAAGAAGCAGCGTTGATCGTATAGTTATCCACAACCGGACATCAAAAACCCGGTTCAGGCCCCTGGTCAAAATTCAATCGGCACACCGGGGGTGCAGCACAATTCTTGGACTGGTTTCAGTTGATTAAGCCCAGACTTTCGCGGTACTCGATGGGGCTGAGGGAGCCCAGAGACATCTTGATCTGTTTTTCGTTGTACCAGAGGATGTACTCGTGCACCGCACGGATGAACACCTCAATGGTGGTCGACTTCCAATCCCGCGGGTAGAACATCTCATTCTTCAGACGCCCAAAGAAGCCTTCGCAGGCCGCGTTGTCCGGTGAGCACCCCTTGCGCGACATCGACCGCGTCAGCTTCGCACTGTGCATCCGATCGAGCCAGCCCGGCCACCGGTAATGAGCACCACGGTCGGAGTGAATGATCGGCTTGCTGTCGCACGATTGCACCGTGTCAATGGCCGCATCGAGCATCGTGTTCACCAACTCAGAGTCCGGTCGGGTGCCAAGCGTCCAGCTCACCACCATGCCATCGAAGCAGTCGATCACAGGCGAGAGGTAAACCTTTCCCGCCGGTATCTGGAACTCTGTAATGTCGGTGAGCCACTTCTCATTCGGTGCCGCCGCCTGGAAGTCACGATTGAGCAGGTTGTCTGGAGCAGGGCTGATCTCTCCGAGGTAGGACCCGTATCGACGCTTCTTGCGCGCGGGAACAATCAAGCCCTCCTGCTTCATCAGACGCTGCACGACTTTTTCAGACAGGTACAAGCGGCGTCTGCCCAGCGCCGCCCGCATGCGCCGGTAGCCATAGCTGCGGTGGTTGCTCTGAAACACATCGGCAGCTGCAACGCGGGCGTCAGCATATTTGTCAGGCCTTCGCTGGCGGGCGCAGTGGTAGAAGTAGGAACTGCGAGCAAGGCCAAGTTCGCCAAGTAGCTCTGCGAGCGAGTAGATGGGCTTGAGGGCGTCAACCAGCAGAGTCTTCTCCCGATTGCTCAGGAGCTGAGGGTTGACGCCCAGGCCTTTTTTTAGCAATTCATTGGCCTTCTTCAAGATGTCATGTTCGAGCTGAAGGCGGTGAATACTCTGTTGAAGCGACTCGACCTGACGCTGCAGTTCGGCAGCATCTGGCACTGGCGGTGAGTTGTTTTGACGCTTCATGGATGGGAGCACCTCGCGGCCGAGCAACTGATTCTTCCAGTTGTACAGCGTAGGCCGACACACCGCCAGCTTCTGGGCAACTTCTTGTGCGCTGGTCTTTCGGGTGCAAAGCTCAATCACCGCTGCGCTCTTAAGCGCGTCGGAGTGCAGGGTGTTCGGTGCCCGGCCCACCATTCGGTGGCGAACTTCGGGGTGCAGCTCGTCAATCCACTCGGCCAGTAGTTCCCGACCGGGATATCCCAATGCCCGCATGGTCGAGGCAATGCACCGATCGTGATCAAGGTAGTGCTTCACCGCCGCATGCTTCTGCTGATCGGAATACTTCTGTCCCGATCGCGAATACCCGACTCGCAGATCCTGGCTCCGCTCGTACTCCCGGTACCAGCCAATGAGGGAATTCTTGGTCGGATAGCCCAACTGACGGATGGTGGCCCCAAGGCGCTTGCCAAGATTGATGTAGAGCTTGACGGCTCGGATGCGGTCTTCGTAGGAATACATGAACTACCTCCAGGTAGTCCAAGTTTTTAGCCGCACCCCCACCTGGTCAATTTTGAATCGGCGCCAACAATCAGGGAATTCATCGACCGGCGCTTGACGCCGGCACGCAAGACCTGTGAATGGGCGGCCCGGCGGCAAGATGCGCTGTCGCAGCGCGTTTCCAGGATGAGCAACCTGCTGCGCACCCGTGTCGAGATCGAACAGCAACAAGGCATCCAGGCCTTGCTGGCATCGATGAACCGCCGTCAGGACTTGCAGCTGAAACTGCAGTCCACCGTCGAGGGGCTGTCGGTGGCTGCCATCACCTATTACATCGTCGGTCTTGTGAGCTACCTGGCCAAGGGTGTCCAGCATCTTGGGTGGCCGTTGTCTGCTGAATCCACTGCCGCGTTGGTCATTCCAGTGGTCGCTGGCGGCGTCTGGTGGTCACTGCGACGGATGCACCACGGCATGTTCGGCCATTAGATGGTTCTATTCGGCTTAGGTAGTACGAGTCGGACGGGTTCTTCGTGACCTAGCAAACTCTTTTGGTAACAGATTGCCTGGTTGTTGTGCTGCGGGTGTAGGACTGTGTACTGGTGCGTTTTATTCTGCTGGTTAGTTCGCTAGGTGTTTGATCCCAAGTTTTGATGGTGCTTTTTTTCCTTGAATGGAAGGAAGCACTATGGGCCAGATTCTTCACGGTTGCGGTCATACGGCTACGATTCCAGAAGCCCCCGACCGTTGTGGACCTCCGCCTGCGCGCTGCGCTTGCCTTGTTTACGGCTACACGCATGGTGGGCTGCTGCGACGGCATGCGCTGCGTCATGCCGGTTCCGGTATCGGGTCCAAACCATGTAGTCAGTTTGCTTCAAGCGCACATTCGATGAACGATGTGCTGTGTGCACTTCGACTCGTCTGTTCCGACGATTGGCTACCACGAGAGTGAAATCTACAGTCTGACGAACTCAACATTCGCCTGTAGATCCATGAAACTCGATTCTTCGCTTTCCGCCGTCGTCACGGGGGGGGCTTCTGGCCTCGGTGCTGCCACAGTTCGTATGCTGGTCTCGCACGGCGTCAAAGTGGCCATCTTTGACTTCAACGCCGAGCAGGGTGAAGCAATGGCAAAAGAGGTCGGTGGTGTGTTCTGCCAAGTGGACGTCACCAAGGAAGAGCAGGTGGACGCGGCTTTTGCAAAGGCACGAGCTGCCAATGGCCAGGAGCGCATTCTGGTGAACTGTGCGGGCATTGGTCCGGCTTACAAGACGGCGGGGAGGGACCGCAAGACGGGCGCCATCACCCACTTCCCGATCGATAAATTTGCGCAGACGATCCAGGTGAACTTGATTGGGTCGTTTCGCTGCGCTGCGAAATCGGCCGCTGGCATGTTGACACTGGACACACTTCAGGATGAGTTTGTTTCCGGTGAGCGTGGCGTGATCGTCAACACGGCCTCGGTGGCCGCCCAGGACGGGCAGATCGGACAAGCCGCCTACAGCGCGTCCAAGGGAGGTATTTTGGGTATGACCTTGCCCATGGCGCGTGATCTGATGGGCGATGGGATTCGGGTCAACACCATCATGCCGGGCATCTTTGAAACGCCGTTGCTGTTGGCGCTCCCCACCAACGTCCTCGAAGCTCTGGGGCAGTCGGTTCCTTTCCCCAAACGGCTGGGCAAACCTGCTGAATACGCAGCGATGGTCAGCACCATCGTGACGAACAGCTACCTCAACGGCGAAAGCATTCGTCTGGACGGTGCCATTCGCATGGCGCCCCGTTAAAACACCTGGAGAACTTCATGGCTGAAGCCTATATCGTTGCTGCAAAGCGAACCGCCGCTGGTCGTCGCAATGGGCGTCTGTCCGGCTGGCACCCTGTCGACTTGGCTGCCTTCATCATTGACGCGCTGTTGGACGAAACGGGCATCGACCCCGCCGCAGTCGAGGACGTGTTGATGGGCTGCGTCAGCCAGGCAGGCGAGCAGTCCACCAACGTGGCACGCAACGCCGTCCTCGCATCTAAGCTCCCAGAATCGGTGCCCGCGACATCGCTGGATCGGCAATGTGGATCGTCGCAGCAGGCGCTGCACTTTGCCGCCCAGGCCGTGATGTCGGGCACGGCTGATTGCGTGATCGCGGCTGGTGTCGAGAGCATGTCGCGTGTTCCCATGTTCACGCCCAGCGAACTGCCGCGCAAAGCCGGGCTGGGTGTGTACACCAGCCCCGGCATGGAGCGCCGATACCCCGGGGTGGAATTCAGCCAATTCGTAGGCGCGGAAATGATCGCTGCCAAGTATGGACTCACCAAAGAACAATTGGACCGGTATGCGCTGGAGAGCCATCAGCGTGCGATTGTGGCGACGCGTGAAGGCCGGTTCCAGGCAGAGATTGTTCCCGTGGCGGCCAAGCGTTCCGATGGGGGCGGCACTGATGAGCTGCACACCGTGGACGAAGGGATCCGGTTCGACGTGTCAATCGAGTCCATTGCAGGCGTCAAGCTGCTGAAAGAGGGCGGTGTGATCACCGCGGCCAATGCGAGCCAGATTGCCGACGGCGCGACTGGGGTGATGGTGGTCAGTGAGCGTGCCCTGAAGACCTTCGGCCTCAAGCCTCTGGCTCGGGTACATCACCTGTCGGTATTGGGTCATGACCCGGTGATCATGCTGGAAGCGCCGATTCCGGCCACGCAGGCTGCCCTGCGCAAGGCGGGCATGCGCATCGAAGACATCGATGCTTATGAAGTCAACGAGGCGTTCGCGCCGGTTCCCCTGGCGTGGCTGCAGGCACTGGGAGCCGATCCCGCCAAACTGAACGTGAACGGTGGCGCCATTGCGCTGGGGCACCCGCTGGGCGCCTCGGGCACCAAGCTGATGACCACCATGATCAACGTCCTCAAACAGCGTGGGGGTCGTTACGGTCTGCAGACCATGTGCGAGGGTGGTGGCATGGCCAACGTCACCATCATCGAGAGGCTTTGACCACGGCCACGCCGCCTCAAGAGCGCGTGCAGCAAGGATGACGATGCAGAACGAAAACACAAGAGACGACGTGCTGCTGCGAGTGGAGAACGTATCGGTGCGCTTCGGTGGCATCGTGGCCCTCGACGGTGTTTCATTTGATGTGCGGCGTGGTGAGGTACGAGGGCTGATCGGCCCGAACGGTGCGGGCAAGAGCACACTGTTCAACTGCCTTTCACGCCTGTACCAGTGCGACAACGGCGCGATCCATCTGGGGGACACAGTGCTGTCGCAGCAACCCCGGCACCGTATCGCAGCGCTTGGGGTGGGGCGGACTTTTCAGAATCTGGCGCTCTTCCGCACGATGACAGTTCGAGAGAATGTCCTGGTCGGCACACATGCACACCATCATGTCGGATTTCTTAAAGATGCCCTCGGTTTTCCTGGTGCAGGTCGTGCAGCGCGTGAGGCGCGTGAAAAGGCCGAGCACGCGATCGACTTCATGGGGTTGGCACCATTTGCGGACAAGGTGGTCGCTGACTTGCCCTTTGGCACCCAGAAACGCGTGGAACTGGCCCGTGCATTGGCCACGGAGCCGTCGTTGCTACTGCTTGATGAGCCTGCTTGTGGACTGAATCACGAGGAACTGGTCGGTCTGGGTGATCTGATCCTGGACATTCAACAACGGCTGCAGATGACTGTGCTGCTGGTAGAGCACCACATGAGCCTGGTGATGCGCGTGTGCCAGCGGATTGTGGCGCTGAACTTTGGCCGCAAGATCGCCGACGGGACCCCTGAGGAGGTGCGCAATCACCCTGATGTGATTCGTGCCTACCTCGGTGATGAGGGAGCATCGACATGACAAAAGTTCTTCAAGTGCGCGGGCTCGTGGCCTCTTATGGCAGCACCAGGGTGTTGCAGGGCATTGACCTCGATGTGGAGCAAGGGCAGGTCACTGCGCTGCTGGGCGCCAACGGTGCTGGCAAGACCACCACGCTGAGGGCCCTGTGCCGATTTCAGGTCCGCACACAGGGCAGCGTGACATTCCGCGGCGAACGCATCGACAACCGTTCCACCGAGCAGATCGCTGCGCTGGGCGTCGGGCATGTGCCAGATGGTCGAGGCACCTTCCTTGGGCTGACGACGGAGGAGAACCTGCGACTGGGTGGACATGCCCGTCGAGATCGGGCCGCCACCGAACGGGATCTGGAGCGGATGTACGAGTACTTTCCGCGCTTAAAGGAGCGTCGGTCTCAGCAGGCTGGAACTCTGTCCGGTGGCGAACAACAGATGCTGGCGATTGCCAGGGCCTTGATGGCTAAACCGGCGCTCTTGTTGCTGGACGAACCGTCTTTTGGACTGGCCCCGCTGATCGTGAAGGACATCTTCGCGATCATGCGGCGTGTTCGCAGCGAAGAGAAGGTGTCGATCCTGCTGGTTGAGCAGAACGCCCGCATTGCGCTGGAGCTGGCTGACACGGCCTACCTGCTGGAGACGGGGCAGGTGGTCAAGCACGGTACCAGCGCCGACATGAAAAACGACGACGCTGTTCGGCGCGCCTACCTGGGGGAATGACGTGGAGACCTTTCTTCAACAGCTGACAGCAGGTCTTTCCACGGGAGGGATCTACGCCTGCCTGGCGCTGGCCCTGGTGATGATCTACCAGGCCACTCATCACGTGAATTTCGCGCAGGGCGAGATGGCGATGTTCTCGACATTCGTGGCCTGGGCGCTGATTCAAGCGGGGGTACCGTACTGGGTGGCCTTTGCCCTGACGGTGGTCGGTTCCTTTGTGGTTGGCGCACTGCTGGAGTTCGCCGTGATACGCCCCTTGCACCGAGCGCCAGAACTCAACGTTGTGGTGGTTTTCATCGGCCTGCTGGTGATCTTTCACAGTGTGGCGGGGTGGCTGTTTGGCACGCAGATCAAGGAGTTCCCGAGCCCGTTCCCCAAAGACGCTTGGTTCGGAACGCCCTTGATGTCTGCGCACCAGGTAGGAACGATCTTCGTTGCACTGGCTCTGGTTGCCGCCCTGTTCACCTTCTTCCGCTACACGACGCTCGGGCTGACGATGCGAGCGGCTGCTCAGAACCCAGGCTCATCGCGGCTGCTGGGCATTCATGTGGGGCGCATGCTCATGCTGGGCTGGGGCCTGGCCGGCGCGATCGGCGCCGTGGCCGGGATGATGGTCGCGCCGGTGGTGTTCCTGGATCCCAGCATGATGACAGGGGTCCTCATTTACGCCTTTGCCGGTGCCCTGATCGGTGGCATCGACAACCCGGTGGGTGCCATCGTCGGGGGCTTTCTGGTGGGTGTCTTGGAGAACCTGATCGGCACCTACATCGTCGGCACAGAGCTCAAGCTGTCGGTGGCGCTGGTCCTGATCGTTCTGGTCCTGATCGTGCGCCCGGCCGGCTTGCTGGGCCGCCGTATCGTGCAGCGTGTTTGAGGGCGTGGCCATGTTGAATTCATCCACGATCCCATCCGAAACGCCTTCTGGAACAACCATGCTTTTCAAACGTCTGTTGGTGATCACCTTGCTGGTCGTTGTCGCTGCGGGGCTGGTTTCCTACGCCAAGGGCTACGTTCTGTTCCAGGCCTCCATGCTTCTGGCATACGTGATTGCCCTGGTCGGTCTGAATCTGCTGACCGGCTACAACGGGCAAATCTCACTGGGCCATGGCGCGTTCTTTGCCATTGGCGCCTACACGGTGGGCATCCTGATGGACAAGGCCGATGTGTCTTACGTACTCGCCGTGCCCGCTGCCGGTGTGGTGAGCCTGGTCTTTGGCTACGCTTTTGGCCGTCCGGCCCTGAAGCTGCAGGGGCTGTATCTGGCGTTGGCAACGTTCACGCTCGGCGTGGTCACTCCACAGTTGCTCAAGTACAAGCATCTGGAGCCGCTCACAGGCGGTGTTGGCGGCATCGTTCTGATCAAGCCTGACGCCCCCTTCGGGCTTCCTCTGAATGCGGATCAATGGCTCTTCGTATACGCCCTGGTGGTCACCGGCGTGATGATCTGGCTGGCACGCAACCTTATCGAAAGCGGCAGCGGGCGGGCACTGCGGGCCATTCGTGATCACGAAATGGCGGCCGAATCCATGGGGGTGGATAACCGCCACTACAAGTCGATGGCGTTTGGCGTGTCGGCCGCATTCACTGGAGTTGGTGGAGGCCTTTCGGCCCTGGCTGTCCAGTTTGTGTCTCCCGACTCTTTCACCATGTTCCTTTCCATCTCGCTGCTGGTTGGAATGGTCGTCGGCGGAGTGGGCACGCTGTGGGGCGCCTTTTTCGGGGCAGCGTTCATCATGTTCGTGCCGTCGGTGGCCGAATCGATTTCGAAGGATGCCGCTTGGGGCGTCTATGGGGTGGTCCTGATCCTGTTCATGTTCGTCCTGCCCGGCGGGGTCATGGGACTGCTCGCCCGGTTGCGCCGTGGGACTCCCGTCACTGGGTAGAAGACGTCTGGGATCGATGCGCCTGTGGCCGAAAGAGAAAGGGCGCGGACAACTTGTGTTGTTCGCGCCCTTTCTCTTGGGTTTTTCAGATTGTCTCAATCGCCATGGCTGTTGCTTCTCCACCTCCGATGCACAGGGCCGCCACACCTCGACGCAGCCGCCGCTTGCGCAGTGCGCCCAGTAGCGTCATGAGGATGCGTGCTCCAGAGGCACCGATCGGATGACCCAGCGCACAGGCGCCACCGTGCACATTGACGATCCCGTGGTCCAGCTTGAAGTCCTCCATGGCCGCCATGGTGACCGCCGCAAAAGCCTCATTGACTTCCCAGAGATCGACGGTTTCCTTTTTCCAGCCGGCATTGCCAAGCGCTTTCTCTATCGCACCTGCGGGCGCGGTCGCAAACCAGGCTGGCGCCTGTGCATGCACAGCGTGGCTGACGATCCTTGCGATGGGCGTGCAGCCCATTTGGCGGGCAGTGCTTTCTCGCATCAGGACGAGCGCGGCGGTGCCGTCAGAAATGCTGGAAGCATTGGCGGCGGTGATGGTGCCGTCAGAAATGCTGGAAGCATTGGCGGCGGTGATGGTGCCGTCCTTGCGATAGGCGGGTTTGAGGCTCGGGATCTTGTCGAGCTTGGCTTATCGAGGTTGTTCGTCCTGGTTCACCACGATGTCTCCACCACGTCCCGAAACGATGACCGGGGCGATTTCCCAGTCGAAGCCCCCGTCCTCGCCCGCTGACAGCGCTCGGTGGGTGCTGGTCACCGCAAAGGCGTCCTGAGCTTCATGCGTGAAGCCGTACTTTTCAACGCACTGTTCGGCGAAAACTCCCATGGCTTTGCCGCGCTCGTAGGCGTCCTCCAGCCCATCCATGGCCATGTGGTCCACCATCTGAGATGCGCCGTAGCGAACACCCTTGCGTGCAAAGACGAGGTGCGGTGCATTGGTCATGCTCTCCATGCCGCCGGCAACCATGACATTGGCAGAGCCGGACATCAGCATGTCATGTGCGAGCATGACTGCGCGCATTCCGCTGCCGCACATTTTGGAGAGCGTCATGGCGCCTGCAGACTGTGGCAACCCTGCCGCGAGCGCTGCCTGCCGGACAGGCGCCTGTCCCTGTCCCGCCATCAGGCAGTTTCCCATCAGCACTTCGTTGATAGCCTCGCCCGGCAGACCTGCGCGTTCCACAGCGGATCGGACGGCGACGGCGCCCAGTTCCCAAGCAGCCATGGACGAAAGGTCCCCGAGCAGGCTGCCCATGGGGGTTCGAGAAACGGAAGCAATGACGATGGGGTCGGACATGTTGGGTTCCCGTGTGGTGGATGATTCAGTGACCAGATTGGGTGGGGCTTTTTTGCCAGCGAGCAAGGGCTTGATCAATCGTGCTGAGATAAGGGGCACGGGGCGGCGTTTCCCCGCTGCGAGAGAAGCGAGGGGCAGGGGAGGGCTGCAACACACCCTCGATCTGGGTGAACGTGCCACGCGCCTGGTTATGGGCGTGCGCTGGTGCCTCGTCCCAATCAAGAACAGGGGCAAAGCACGCGTCTGTGCCTTCCAGCAGTTCGCACCAGTGGGATCGGGGATGGCGAACGAAGACCTCCGCCAGGAGGGCCCTCAGGCGTGGCCAGCGATCCGGATTCATCTGGTCGCTGAACGCCTCGGGATCGAGCGCACAACGTTCCACCAGCAGCGCATAGAACTGAGGCTCGATGGATCCAATGGCAATGTGCCTCCCATCGGCGCATGTAAAGCAGCCGTAGAAGTGCGCACCACCATCGAGCAGGTTTTCGCCTCGCCCCCTGGTCCACTGTCCTTCTGCTCGGAGTCCGTGGATGAAAGCGCTGAGCAAGGCCGCTCCGTCGGTCATGGCAGCATCCACCACTTGGCCTTTGCCTGAGCGCGACACCTCGTGCAGGGCGGCCAGCAGACCGACAGCGAGCAACATGCCGCCCCCCCCGAAGTCACCCACCAGATTCATGGGCGCGACAGGCGGTTTGTCCGGCGTACCGATCGCGTTCAACACGCCGGTCAGCGCGATGTAGTTGATGTCGTGACCGGCCGCCTGTGCGAGCGGTCCGTGTTGGCCCCATCCCGTCATCCGCCCATAGACGAGGCGCGGTTGTGCGGACAACAGTGCATCCGGACCAAGCCCTAGACGCTCCATCACGCCAGGCCTAAATCCCTCGATGAGGATGTCCGATTCGCTCACCAGGGCGCGGGCTGCGTCTCGTCCTGATTCGCTGCGCAGGTCCAGCTGGACCGTCGCGCGGCTTCTGATGGTGACGTCTTCCGGGCGAACAGGACTGTCAGGACGGGCTATGCGGACCACGTCTGCACCCAGATCGGCCAGGACCATTGCACAGAACGGTGCAGGGCCGATGCCCGCAAATTCCACCACTCTGATGCCTTTGAGAGGGCCTTGCATGGAAATCTCCGGTTGGTTCGGTTTCACAGGCTGCGCGAGATCACTTCTTTCATGATTTCGCTGGTACCGCCATAGATGCGTTGCACACGGGCATCGGCATAAAGCCGTGCGACCAGGTATTCATTCATGTAGCCGTAGCCACCAAAGAGCTGCACGCACGCATCGATGACGCGTCCTTGTGTTTCCGAGGCCCAGAGTTTGGCCATCGACGCGCTGGCGGTGTCCAGCGTGCCTTGCAGCAAACCTTCCACACAGCGGTCGACGAATGCCCTGCCGACCTGGATCTCGGTCGCGAGTTCAGCCAGACGGTGCCGTACGGTCTGAAAGTCGGCCAGCGTGCGACCAAAGGCCGCGCGTTCGCGAACGTGTTGCAGTGCTGCTTCAAAGGCACCTTCCATCGCGGCAACGGCCATGACGGCGATGATCAATCGTTCGTAGGGCAGGTCGGCCATGAGCTGACGCATGCCATGCCCCTCGCGACCACCCAGCAGCTCGTCCGGCGTCACACGGACGTCGTCAAAGAACAGTTCGGACGTGTCCTGTGCTTTCAACCCGACTTTGTCCAGCAGGCGGCCGACGCGATATCCCTGTCGCTCCCTTGTCTCCAACGCGAATATCGACAGGCTGGGGCTGTCCGCCTCGGTGTCTGTTTTTGCCACCACCAGCACCAGACCGGCAAGGTAGCCGTTCGAAATGAACGTCTTTGACCCGTTGAGTGTCCAGCCATCGTCTGAGCGGCTGGCCCGTGTGCGGATGCCGCGCAGGTCCGATCCGGCGCCAGGTTCGGTCATGGCGATCGCTCCTACCAGCTCGCCGCTGATCAGTCGTGGGAGCCAGCGGCGTCGTTGCTCATCGGTACCGTGGTTGAGGATGTAGTGGGCCACGATGGTGTGCACGGACGTGTTCATTCCCGACAGTGCGCGACGAGCCATCTCCTCGTAGAACACGGCTTCGTGGCGGAAATCGCCACCGATGCCGCCCCAAGCTTCGGGGATGTCAGTGCACAGAAGGCCGAGTTCGCCGGCCGCCCGCCAGAGTGCGTGACCGACATGCCCCTGCTGCCGCGCGGCTTCGTCGCCCGGCACCACATGCTCGTCGATGAAGCGAACGACCGTGTCCCGGTAGGACTCGATGTCCGGGGCGCTCCAGGATCGTGTGAAATGGATGGCCATGGGCTAGGTTCCTTGAAAGCTGAACGGTCACAAGTGTTGAACCTTGTCCGTTCTCTGTCTTCGTCCGATCCGACGACTGATGAAAAACCGTCGGGAAAGACGATGCCGGCATGACAGCGCGTCGTCATGATCTGCCCACGAACCATTGGAGGTGATCTTGTATCCAGGTACCCACGCCCTTCTGACGCCAAACAAGCCGGCGATCGTCATGCAGGCCACCGGCCAGCAGGTGACCTACGCCCAACTGGAAGACCGCTCTCTGCGATTGGCCAACTGGCTGCGAGCCATGGGTCTGCAACGCGGTGACGTGGTCGCTCTCATCTCGGACAACGACCACCGGGTTTTCGACGTCTACTGGGCTGCCCAGCGGGCGGGCCTATACATCACGGCCGTGAATTACCGTTTGCGACCGGATGAATTGCGTTACATCCTGGAGAACTCCGGCTCCAAGGCGCTGTTTGTTGGTTCTTGCCCCGACGAAGCGGCCGCGGGATGGACCGACCTGCCTCAGCTGATCCATCGTGTCAGCTTCGACGGAAGCCATGCCGGATTCCTGAAGCTGGAAGATGTGATCGCTGGCGCGTCGAGCGAGCGCCCGGCCATCGAGCCTCGTGGCGGCGACATGCTCTTCTCTTCCGGCACCACCGGGCGACCCAAAGGCGTCCGGCAGGCACTGCCCAATCGTGCTGTCTCTGATCCCGGTGACACCATGGTCGCGATGTTTGGTGGTGTTTTCGGCTTCACATCCGAAACGGTTTACCTGTCACCGGCGCCGCTGTATCACGCGGCACCGCTACGCACTTGCGCGACGGTTCATGCCCTGGGAGGCACAACCATCCTCATGGACAAATTCGACCCCGAGGTGGCTCTGCAGTCGATTGAGCACTGGAAGGTCAACGCTGCCCAGTGGGTGCCGACCATGTTTGTGCGCATGCTGAAGCTGCCAGAAGACGTCCGTCAACAGTACGACGTCTCCAGCCTGAAAATCGCAATCCACGCGGCAGCTCCCTGTCCGGTCGAGGTCAAGCGCGCCATGATGGATTGGTGGGGGCCCATCTTGCACGAGTATTACTCCTGTACAGAACTCAACGGCATGACCGTGGTAGGACCGGACGAGTGGTTGCGCAAACCGGGTTCGGTGGGCAGACCGGTGCTGGGCAAAGTACACATCTGTGATGACGAAGGCGTCGAATTGCCCGCCGGACGTGATGGCCTGGTGTACTTCGAGCGTGACGTGCTTCCTTTCGAATACCACGGTGATCCCGAGAAAACGCGTTCGACGCAGCATCCGCAGCATCCCAGTTGGACGGCAGTAGGAGACATCGGTCATGTGGATGCCGACGGGTATCTGTATCTGACCGATCGCAGCGCTTTCATGATCATCTCGGGCGGGGTCAACATCTACCCGCAGGAGGTCGAGAACGCACTCACCCTGCATCCGGCTATCGCCGATGTGGCTGTCATTGGCGTTCCAGATGCCGAGATGGGTGAACAGGTGAAAGCGGTGGTGACGCTGGCACCTGGGCAGGACCCGAGCAACGACCTTGCACAGGCCATCATCGAGTTTGCCAAGGCGCGTGTGGCCTCTTACAAAGCGCCTAAAAGCGTGGACTTTGTCCCGGCTCTACCCCGCACGCCGACGGGAAAGATGCTAAAGGGTGAGGTCCGAAAAACCTACTGGCCAGCGAAGGCTTGAAAGGGTCTGAACGCAAAGTCTCAGCGGATCAGACCCAGACGTCTCGCCACCGCGACGGCCTGGGTGCGGCTGCGGCAATCCAACTTGGCGTTGATGTTGCGCAGATGGGTGCGCACAGTGCTGTCCGAGACAAACAGCTTCTCGGCCATGGCTGCATTGGAGTAGCCCTCGGCCAGCAGCTGCAACACCCGGATCTCTTTGACGGTCAGTTCTTCGCGCGGGTGTCCTTCAGGTTGAAAATCCTGTGCCACCTCTTCGGTGGCGAGTGGGCCCAACGCTTCCAGCAAGCCTTGGGAGTAGGAGACCAGCACCGGGTCGGTAGGGGACGTACGGTCGGCGAGTTCGGAGAAGACCCTGCGCAGCAATGGCGCGAGTGCTGCGCCTTCATCGAGCAGGATCCGCACGAAGCCTTCACGGCTGGCATCTCGCAAGGTCACGTTGAGTTCGGCCGTGGCTCGCCCGACATCTCCTGTGCGGTAGAACGCCATTGCGAGCAGGACCCTCAGCTTGGTCACCCGGTAGCGCCGACTGGCGGACATGCCGCGGCGCCATTCCGGGTCGATGCGCCCGATCACATCGGCCGCATCGCCGAAATGCAAATCAAAGCGCAGTCGGGCGATGAAGTGATCCTCCAGTTCGTGGGCCGACCGGGCCTGTCGCGCCACGGCTTCCCAGACCACGGGGTCGTCGGCACTGAGCAATTCGTCGCGGGAAGCGGGTTCATTGCCTTGCATCAGGAAAAGCCATGAACGCTCCAACCGCGCGCTCGCCACGACCCGGGGCAGGTGACGATCGTGCGCCAGCGTTTCCAGCTCGCCCAGGGTCTGGAAGGCGGCATCCACGTTGCCGCGCCAGAAGTGAATGCGTGACCGCAGGCGGTGGCTGGTGATCAGGTGGTCGGGCAGGCCGACATTGCGTGCCATCGGAAGATAGACGTTCAATAGGCGTTCAGCGGCATCCAGATCGTTGCTTTCGTACACCGCCTCGGCCAGGAAGATGCCAGCCCAAGCATTGCCGCTGTCGTGGCGATAGATGTCCGGTCTGGCGTTCGATGCCACCGCTACGCGGAACCTGGCCAACGCTTCCCGGAACCGACCTTCCCGCAAGTCGAGAACCCCTTCGATGGTCTCGGTGTACATGCGGTTGAACGCACTGTCGGATTGCGATTGCCGTGCGTCGCGCAGAAAGTTCTGGGCATCGCGGCGATCTCCGACCACCGACACGATGTGGGCCATGGCATTGAACAAGGCGCTGTCGGCGAAGGTCTGCCCCGTTGGAAGGTTGGACAGGCCCGCCTCCCCAGCATGCTGCGCATCGTCATAGCGGTCCATCATGGCCAGCAGGACGGGGCGCTGGGCCTGCAAATGGGCTCTTACGACGGGGTCTTCACTGGACGAAACGCCAGATCGGTCCAGCCACTCCATGGCCTTCCAGGGGCCTTGTGTGAAGCATCGGGCCCAGACTGCGATGGTGGCCAGTCGCACCTGGCGACCCAGCAGGCTTTCCGGGATGGCGCAGAACCAACGATCCAGCAAGCGCATGCGCCCCGCTTCAAGCAAGGCCGACGCATGGCGCTCCAGCAAGTCCAAAGCATGCGGCAGGTCACCGCCCTCTATCGCGTGATCGATGGCGGGAACGGGCCGGCCCTGCTCCTCATACCAGCCGGATGCCGCCAGGTGCAGACGCGCTGGCTGCTCGGGCTGTTCCCGGTCCAACTGCGCTTTTAGGAAATCCGCAAACAGGCTGTGGTAGCGGTAGTGGCCTTCTGCACCAGCGATCGCCGACAGGAACACATTGCTGCGTTCCAGATTTTTGAGCACCTCTGCACAGTTGATCTGGGGTAGCAAGGCCTGACAGACCGGAAGGCTGAGCTGACGCAGGACACTGGTTCGCAGAAGGAAGGTCCGCACATCGGGGGGCTGTTGTGCAAGCACTTCCTCTGACAGGTAGTCGGTCACGCCGCGATCGGATACCAGCAGCCTGGAGACGAGGCTCAGTCTTGCGCCGGGTCGCTGCAGAGCCAGCGACAGAAGCCACAGAGCGGCCGGCCAACCTTCCGTGCGAGCCACCACATCTTCAAGATCGCGGCTGGACAACTCGGCACCGCGTCGGCGCAGAAAGTCGTCCGTCTCCACAGCGGTAAACCGCAATGCATCCGCATCAATCTCCATCAACTGACCACGAGCCCGCAGGCGACCAAGTCCCAGTTCCGGCTGAACCCGCGTGCCAATCACCACCCGGCCCCCCCTTGGCAGCCGATCAATGATTTCTCGCACCAGGTCGACGACGCCTGCTTCCTGGATGAGCTCGAAGTCGTCCAGAAACAGCGCAAACGGACCTGTTTCGCTGGAGAGCGTGTCCATCACATCCGAATGGCCGTCTGGGTTTAAAGCCCCTGTTGCGGCCGTTATGGATGCGAGAAAACGGGGGATGTCGTTGTCCGCTCGGTCCAGCGTCAACCATGCGGTGACCATCTGCTGGCGCTCGTAGAGTTCGCGCAACTGCACCATGGCAGTGGTCTTGCCAAATCCGGCGGGGCCGCAAACCACCACCAGCCTTGGGGCTCCGGCCACATTGGCCAACTGTTCGATGCCGGTCCGGAAAATGCCGTCGGCCAGTCGGGCAACCGGGGTGAGCTTGGAGCCGAAGAACTCGGGAAGTGGGCGACGTTGACTGGCACTCATGGGGTTGAAATCTGATTGGAAATTCTCGCACGTGGAAGGCGGAGACAGTCTTGCAAATCCTCGTCCGATCCGACGATGTGTAAGACGAGTGGTGATGGATAGAGTGATGAGGTCGTCTTCAGCACGCTTGCGTATGTCATCTTTTTCTCACGGCTTTGATCCCGCTGCACTCGCCAGCTATCTGCTCGGTGCCATTCCCGAACTCGCCGGCAATATGCGTTTGCAGCGCATCGGAGGAGGTCAGTCCAATCCCACGTTCTTTGTGAGCTTTGATCGGGGGCGTGAATTGGTGTTGCGCAAACAGCCGCCGGGCGAACTGCTGAAGTCGGCGCATGCCATTGATCGGGAGTACCGCGTCCAGTTGGCCCTGAGGACGGTCGGGTTCCCGGTGCCACCTGCGCTGCTGTTCTGCAGCGACCGATCCGTCATCGGGACACCCTTCTATGTGATGGAACGCCTTCACGGGCGAGTCCTCAGCGACTATGCATTGGATAACGTGGACGCCAAGGATCGACGTGCGTACCTGTTTGAACTTGCAGAGACGCTGGCGCGTCTCCACGCCGTGGACTGGGCTGCCATTGGATTGGCCGACTACGGCAGGCCGGGTAACTTCTTCGACCGGCAGATTACGCGCTGGACACGACAGTGGCACGCCACCAAGCTGCACGACACCGACGACATGAATCTGTTGATGGAGTGGTTGCCTTCACACATCCCCTCTGGCGACGAAACAACGATTGCCCATGGGGACTACCGGCTGGGCAATGTCATGTTCCATCCCACTCAGCCGAAGATCATTGCCGTGCTCGACTGGGAGCTGTCGACCCTGGGTCATCCACTGGCTGATGCCGCTTACAGCTGTCTGCCCTGGAACACGGACCGTGAGGTGTTTGAAGGACTGCGCGGGCTGGATCTCGCGCAAGGGGGCCTGCCTACCCAAAGTGAATACCTGGCCCACTACCAGCGCTGCAGTGGCCGGGAAGCGGTACAGCCGTTCCACATCGTGTTCTCATTGTTTCGCTTCGCGGCCATTCTCGAAGGTATATCGGCGCGTGTGAGGGGGGGCAATGCCGCAGGGGAGGATGCGGCGGAGGTAGGCGCACTGTCCAGCCGGTTTGCGCGTTACGCGGTGGATATTGTTCGAGCCGAAGGTTGACACCCTCGGCCAGTCGACGGAAATCGCTTCAGCCTCCGGCCATTCCTCCTGCGGTGGCGAGGGCCTGTTGGCATTCACGCACCATGCGTTGCAGCAACTCGGCACAGGTGGGGATGTCCTTGACCATGCCCACGACCTGACCTGCCCACACCAGTCCTGCATGGACGTCGCCGGATTGCAGGGTGGCGCGACCGCGCTGACCGGCCACCAGCGGCTGAATGTCCTTGAACTCGCAGCCACCTGGGCGCCGCTCGGTGGCTACCACTTCGTCGGAAACTGCGTTCTTGAGCACACGGCCCGAGTTGTGCAGCGTGCGGAAGATCAGATTGGTGTCGCGCTCACTGGCACCCACCAGGGCCTGTTTGATGGCGGGATGGATGGGTGCCTCGACCGTGGCGCAGAAGCGGGTGCCCATGTTGACGCCTTCGGCGCCCAATGTGAGCGCCGCAGCCAGCCCGCGACCATCGGCAATGCCGCCAGAAGCAATGACCGGGATGCTAAGGGCCTGCGCGGCCAGCGGGATGAGCACCAGTCCGCCTACATCGTCCTCACCGGGGTGGCCGGCGCATTCAAAGCCATCGATGCTGACGATGTCGACTCCGGCCCGTTCGGCTGACAGTGCATGCCGGACACTGGTGCACTTGTGGATCAGGCGGACGCCACTGCGTTTGAGTGGCTCGATGAAATCCTTCGGGCTGCTGCCGGCGGTCTCCAGAACCTTGATGCCCGAGTCGATCACCACCTGGACGTACTCGGCATACGGAGGTGGCTTGACCGTCGGCAGGATGGTGAGGTTGACGCCGAAGGGATTGGAGGTCATCGACCGGCACCGATCAATCTCGCGGGCCAGGTCATCGGGCGTGGGTTGCGTGAGGGCGGTCAGGATGCCCAGTCCACCAGCGTTGGAGACGGCACTGGCCATTTCGGCGGTGCCCACCCACTGCATGCCGCCCTGGATGATGGGATAGCGGATTCCCAGCATGTCGGTGACGCGTGTTTTCATGTCATTGACCTTTGAAGTCTGGTTTGCGTTTGGCAAGGAAGGCCGCAGTGCCTTCCTTGAAATCGTCGGTGCGGGAACAGGCCATGAAAGCCTCGGCTTCGGCGACCAGATGCTCCGGCAGACTGTGGTTTATTGAAGACCTCAGCAACTTTTTCACGGCGCCCAGGGCCAGTGGTGCTGATCGCGCGATCCGGGCCGCCCAACGCGCGCCCTCCGCGTCGAGGTCCGCCAAAGGCACCGTGGCGGAGACCAAACCGTCCTGCAGTGCCTGCGCGGCGTCGATCGACTCGCCCAGCAGAGCAAACCGCATGGCCCTGCGAAGTCCCATCACCCTGGGCAGGCCCCAGGTGCTGCTGCTGTCGGCACTAGCTCCCAGTGCGGGGAAGGCCAGGCTGAATTTGGTGTCGTCAGCGGCCAGCACCAGGTCGCACGCCATCAAGATGCCGATGGCCGCGCCGGCTGCTGCCCCATGCACCACGGCCATTACCGGGCACCTGAGCTGGTTGAGGGTCTGAATCGCGCTGTGCATGTGCTCGATCAACGACCGTCCGATGGCTTCAGGGTCGGCAGCCAGAGCCGCCACATCCCCGCCGGCCTGGAAGGCGCGCCCCTCGCCAGAGATCACGAGCACACGCACCAGAGGGTCTGCCGCAATTTCGTCACATGCCTGACGGAACAAGACCGTCATGTCCACATCAAGCGCATTCAGGGCCGTGGGACGGTTGAACCGGACGTGGGCCACATGCCCCTCGCGCCA
Source organism: Hydrogenophaga sp. H7 (assembly GCF_002025745.1). Taxonomy (NCBI): domain Bacteria; kingdom Pseudomonadati; phylum Pseudomonadota; class Betaproteobacteria; order Burkholderiales; family Comamonadaceae; genus Hydrogenophaga; species Hydrogenophaga sp. H7. The sequence goes on from NZ_MCIC01000019.1 coordinate 235,162, forward strand.
ATGCAGCACGGTCCCGGTTTCTGGCCGTGTGGGATAGATTGATGTCGGCATTTCAGTTCATGTAGTAGGGCGCCGTGGCGCCGAGGTTTTCCTTTGCCTTGCCCAGTTCGGCGCGGGCAATCGTACGCAGATGCACTTCATCCGGACCGTCGAAAAAGCGCATGGCGCGTCCCCAGGACCACAGGTAGGACAGCGGGGTGTCCGGTGTCACACCCATGGCTCCAAACACCTGCATCGCCCGGTCGACCACCCGCGTCTGCAACTGCGCCGCAACCAGCTTGATGGCGGACACATCCAGGTGTGCGGACTTGTTGCCGAAGGTGTCCATCTTCCAGGCCGCCTGCAGAACGAACAGCCGCGCTTGGTCGATTTCCACCCGGGAGTGTGCGATCCAGTCCTGGACGTTCGCGAAGTCGGACAGGTGCTTGCCAAAGGCCTTGCGCGTCAGCGCGCGTTCGCACATGAGTTCGGCCGCGAGTTCACATTGACCAATGGTCCGCATGCAGTGGTGCACACGTCCGGGGCCGAGACGGGCCTGGGCCAGGGCGAACCCGGCGTTTTCCTCGCCCAGCAGGTTTTCCACGGGCACACGCACATCGGTGAACAACATCTCACAATGTCCTTCCGGCGCGTGGTGGTGCATGATGGGGACGTTTCGCACGATGCGAAGACCCGGTGTGTCCATGGGAACCAGAACCATCGAATGGCGGCGGTGCTTGGGCGCTTCAGGGCTCTCGTCGGTCACACCCATCACGATCACCAGCTTGCAAAGAGGGTGCATGGCACCGGTGGTGAACCATTTGCGACCATTGATGACGTAGTCGTTGCCGTCCCTTCGGATGGTGGTGGCGATGTTGGTGGCGTCCGAGCTGGCGACGTCAGGTTCTGTCATCGCAAAGCACGAACGGATCGAGCCGTCCAACAGCGGATCCAGCCAGCGCAGCCGTTGCTCCTCTGAAGCGAAGAGATGCAGCAGTTCGGTGTTGCCGGTGTCGGGAGCATTGCAGTTGAACACCTCGGATGCCCATGGAACCCGGCCCATGATCTCCGCGAGCGGGGCGTACTGCATGTTGCTGAGGCGCGTGCCCGGTTCATCACTGCGCAGGCCCGGCAGAAAGAGATTCCACAGGCCTGCGTCTCTGGCCTGTTGTTTCAATGGTTCGATGACGGCACTGGGGTAGGTCCCGCTCGCAGCAAGTTGTTCGTAGTCACGCAACCGGGGAACGATCTTTTCGTCCAGGAATCGGCGCAAGGTCCGCTGCATGTCCTGGGTGTCGGCTGGCCATTGGAAGTCCATGTATGTGCCTCAGTGGGTGGATCGAAAGCGACCGCCAGCGGCGGCCAGCTGGTGCATTTGTGCGGTGGGCTGGTAGGCGGCACCGAGATGGCGCAGTCGCTCGCACCGTGCGACCACTTCGTCAAGCCCCAGCCAGTCGGCGTACTGCAGTGGTCCACCGGCGTAGGCGGGGAAGCCCAGACCCATCTGCATGGCGCGGTCCAGCTCGGCTGCCGACTGGGCCACGCCTTCTTCAAGAGCATGGGCCGCTTCGATGACCATGAGCAGCATCATCCGGTCGACGATCTGTTCTTCGGTGAAGTGCTTCGGGCCATCGGGCTGCAGCGTGGCCAACAAGGTGTGCGTGTCGTCGGCCGGCGTGCGTGACGGTTTGCCGTCGGCCCGGATTTCGTACCGGTAGAAGCCCAGGCCGGATTTCTGGCCTTTGCGGCCCATGGATGCGAGCAGTCGCAAGGCATCGCGTTCCAGTGGTGGCATGCGGTCGGGGTAGCCGGCGGAGATGACATCGTTGACATGGCTGCCGGTATCGATGCCCACCACGTCCTCCAGATAGGCCGGGCCCATGGGCCATCCGAATGCCTCCATGGCTTGGTCGATCTGCACGAAGTCGGCACCCTCGGCCACCAGGCCCAGGAAGCCTCGCATGTAGGCGGTTAGCAGCCGGTTGACGAGGAAGCCCGGGCAGTCCTTCACCACGATCGGGGTCTTGCCCATGGTCACCACCAGTCCAACTGCTGTGGCGACCGCCGTGTCCGAGGTGTGTGCGCCCCGAACGATTTCCACCAGCGGCATCATCGGGACCGGATTGAAGAAGTGCATGCCCACCAGACGTTGAGGATCGCTCAATCCCTGGGCGATGTCGTCAATTCGCAGGCTGGACGTGTTGGACGCAATGACCGCGTTCGAGGACAAAGCGGACTCCAGTTCGCCCAGCACCCTGCGTTTGATGTCCAGGTTCTCGACGATGGCCTCGACCACAATCTCTACCTGGTCGAGTCCGGCGTTGTCGGTCTGTGGCTGAATGCGCTCAAGCACCTTTGCGCCCTGCGACTCGTCGAGCCGACCCTGACGTTGCTGGCGCGCGACCTGTTTGCGCGCTTCGCCCATGCCCAGTTCCAGCGCCTGCAACTGGATGTCCTTTATGCGAACCGGCACGCCTTTGAGCGCCGCGGTGATCGCAATGCCGCCGCCCATGATGCCCGCGCCCAGAACGGCCGCCTGGCGGATGACGGGAGCGGTTTTGACCAGCGCCTTGACCTTCTTTTTCACCGCTTGGTCGTCCAGAAAGGCCTGCACCAGCGCACTGGCAGCCTGTGTGCGTGCGACCTCGCCAAAGACCTTGGCTTCCAGCGCGAGTGCTTCATTCCGGTTCAGGCGGGCCGCGTCGTACATCATTTTCACGGCGGTCGCCGCTGCGGGCTGATGAGCTGGGCTTGTCCGCTGCAGTCGGGTCAGCACCTCGTTGTAGCCGGTCTCCTGGGTGTCGAGACGGACCGCGACCGGTCCACGCTTGAGCGCCTGGCGTCCAGCCCAGTCGATGGTCCCCGCCATGGCCTGCTCCAGCCAGGACAGAGCCGTGGAGCGAAGTTGCTCCGGTGACGCCACCGCATCCACCACCCCGACCTTGAGGGCATCGTCAGCGCTGGCCGGGCGGCCCGACGCAACCCAATCGCACGCCAGTGCCAGGCCCGCCAGACGGGAAAGGCGAACGGTGCCACCAAAGCCTGGGAACAGGCCCAGCTTGACCTCGGGAACGCCGACGCAGGCCTGTGTCGACATCACCCTCAGGCTGCAGGCCAGCACAAACTCCAGTCCACCACCCAAGGCAAATCCGTTGATCGCGACCACGCTGGGAACGTTGACGTCCTCGAAGGCCACAAACGCCTCATTGCTGCGCGCGACGTCTGCCGCGATGTCCGCCGCGCTCTGGCTGAACTTGCGCCCGAACTCGGTGATGTCGGCGCCCACGATGAACACGTCTTTGGCGCTGCTGACGAGGACGCCCCGCAGGTCAGCCACTAGCTTGAGCTGCGCCACGGCCTCTTTGAGTTCCGCGACCGTGCGGTCATCGAACTTGTTGATGGCTTCGCCCGCACGGTCGAACACCAGTTCGTACACACCGTCGTGAGGCAGTGCCACGACACGAAGACTCTGTCCTTGAAACACACGCTGCTCCTGCGCCAGACACCCATCCAGCGATGTGGGTCAGTCTAGGAACAACAGGCGTGATCACCGATCGTCGAAAGCGACGAAAGGAACAGTGGGCCAGGTCACTTCGTCCGAAGCGACGAAGACGCTTATGCGCCTCCGCATGACACTGCCCCGATCAGCCCTATTGATTGATCGACAACATGCTCTTGACCTCAGAACAGGAAATGATCCGGGACGCCGTTCGCGCATTTGCGCAGGCGGAACTGTGGCCCCACGCACCCCGTTGGGACCGGGAGCACACCTTTCCCACGGCTGCGCATCAAGGGCTCGCTCAGCTGGGGGCCTACGGGGTTTGTGTGCCGGAGGATCTCGGGGGCGCCGGGTTGAACTACCTGAGCCTGGCGCTGATACTGGAAGAGATCGCGGCCGGTGATGGTGGCACCTCCACCGCCATCAGCGTCACCAACTGCCCGGTCAACGTCATCCTGTTGCGCTACGGAACACCAGAGCAGCAGCGGCGCTGGCTCACGCCGCTGGCCCGTGGTGAGATGCTGGGGGCGTTCTGCCTGACGGAGCCGCAGGCAGGTAGCGATGCATCGTCGTTGACCACCATGGCGCGTCGAGATGGCGATGGCTGGGTGATCAATGGCGTCAAACAGTTCATCACCTCGGGCCAGAACGGGCAACTGGCCATCGTCATTGCAGTGACCGACAAGGGGGCGGGCAAGAAAGGTCTCTCGGCATTCCTCGTGCCCACGAACAGCCCGGGTTACCGCGTTGCCCGACTGGAGGAAAAGGTGGGTCAGCACTCCAGTGACACGGCCCAGATCCTGTTTGAAGACTGCCGCGTCTTGCCGGAGCAACTCATTGGCGTTGAAGGGGATGGGTATCGCATTGCTTTGTCGGCCCTGGAGGGCGGGCGGATTGGCATCGCCGCGCAAAGTGTGGGCATGGCCCGCAGTGCGCTGGAGGTGGCTGTGGCTTATGCCAAGGAGCGCCAGAGTTTCGGGACACCCATCATGGGCCACCAGGCGGTGGCGTTCCGACTGGCCGATGCGGCAACCCAGCTGGAGGCCGCGCGGCAGCTGGTCTGGCACGCCGCCAGTCTGCGGGATGCGGGTTTTCCCTGCCTTAAGGCTGCGGCAATGGCAAAGCTGTTTGCCAGCGAAACCGCCGAGTCGATTTGCAGCGCGGCCATGCAGACGCTCGGTGGGTATGGATATGTCGCCGACTTTCCGGTTGAGCGCATCTGGCGGGACGTTCGGGTATGTCAGATCTACGAAGGAACGTCCGACATTCAGCGTTTGCTGATCTCCCGGGAGCTCTGAACAACGGGTTTGGGCATCGCGGGAGACCAATATCGTCCCTTTAGACGATCGTTTGGCAAGGGGTGTCTTTTTACGATGCCACAAGCATCCAGAAATCTGACGTGCAGCTTGAGACGGCTGTGATGGGCTACAACAAGGTGAATCACACATGCGAGCAATGAGGCTGGGGCAACCCGCAGGACTCGACCAACTACGGTTGACGAGCACTGAGCCAAGGCGCCCAGGGCCTGGTGAGGTTCTGGTCCGGGTGATTGCGGCGTCTCTGAATTTTCATGATCTGGCCGTGGTCAATGGACGCATACCGGCCAGTGAGGGGCGGGTGCCTCTGTCCGATGCGGCGGGTGAAGTTGTCGAGGTCGGATCCGCAATCGAGCCGGCCGGAGACAGTGAATACAAGCCTGGCGACCGGGTGATGAGCGTCTTTTTCCCGCGCTGGGTTGAGGGCTCGGTGTCCAAGGAAAAGACTCTGGGCGTGCCTGGCGATGACGCAGACGGTTTCGCCAGTGAATACGTGACCGTTTCGGCAAACGCTTTGAGCCGTCAGCCAAAAGGGTTGACGCATGCCGAGGCTGCCACCCTGCCTTGTGCAGCCTTGACGGCATGGAAAGCGCTGATGGTGGATGGGCCTTTGCTGCCGGGCCAGACCGTAGTGGTTCAAGGTACCGGTGGGGTTTCCGTCTTCGCGTTGCAGCTGGCCAAGGCCGCGGGTGCAATCGTCATTGCGACATCGTCTTCTGACGACAAGCTCGAACGCATGCGGGCGCTGGGCGCCGATCATCTCATCAACTACCGGCAGCAACCACAGTGGGCGCGCAGCGTGCTGGAGTACACACAGGGCGTGGGTGTGGACCACGTGATTGAGGTTGGTGGGGCGGCCACCCTGGGCCAGTCGTTGCGAGCCGCTCGTGTGGGCGGGCACGTGGCCATGATCGGCGTCCTGACAGGTCATGAAGGGCCGGTTCCCACGGCGCTGCTGATGGCCAAGAACATCCGGCTGCAGGGCGTGACGGTCGGCAGCCGTGCGCATCAGATGGACATGGTCAGGGCCATGGAGTCGTTCGGGCTGAAGCCCGTCATCGATGCCCACTTCCCTCTGGAGGACCTCGCCGAGGCTTTCCGGCACCAGGAAGCGGGAAAACACTTCGGCAAGATCGTTGTGGACGTTTCTGCAGATGCATCGCGAGATACCCAATGAGAGCACTTCAGGTTCACGGATTTGACGGTACGCACCAATGGCGCCTTGAAGAGGTCCCGGATCCCGTGGAGGGACCTCAGGATGTGGTGGTGCAGGTGGAGGCCACCGCCATCTCTTATGTGGACCTGCTGCTGGCCCGGGGGGGCTATCAGGTCAAGCCCGCCTTGCCCCTGGTGCCAGGTACGGAGTTCAGTGGAACCGTGATCGCTTGCGGAGCAGCGGTTCGGGAAGGCATTCGTGTCGGCAAGCGCGTCACGGGCACCAGCTTTGGCGGGGCCTGGGCCCAGCGTCTTCGGGTGGATGCCGGAGCCGTTGAACCACTGGCTGATTCGGATGCACCAGGACCAGCCTCTGCGCTGGCCGTGACATATGCCACCGCGCGTTACGCGCTCGTACTCAGAGGGAGCCTCAGGGCGGGAGAAACGGTACTTGTTCTGGGGGCCACCGGTGGTGTGGGCCTGGCGGCCATGCAGGTGGCGCGCGCGCTCGGCGCCCGAGTGGTGGCCGGGGCTAGCGGCCCGATCAAGACGGCCGCCGCGCTCGAACGAGGCGCCGAGTTGGCGGTGGACACCGCCCAGGCTGACTGGCGTGATGAACTCAAGCGGCTGGTTCCGGACGGTGTGGATGTGGTGTTTGATCCGGTGGGCGGTGCGCTGTTGGAGCCAGCCTTTCGCAGTGTGCGGTGGAACGGCAGGTACTTGGTGGTTGGCTTTGCGGACGGGGCGATCCCGTCCTTGCGCGCCAATCTTCCCCTGCTCAAGGGCGCGGCACTGATAGGCGTGGATGTGCGGCAGTTCCGCGAACGCGAGCCAGAAGCGGCGCGTGTCAACCTGACCGAAACCGTGCGACTCTTTTCAGCGGGGCTGGTGAAGTCGTGGGTGGCCAAAACCTTTCCCGCCGCAGAGTGGCCAGCCGCCATGGAGGCCGCTGCGGACAGAGCAACCATAGGTCGAATCGTGATCGATTGGACCGACTTGCGTTAGATGCCACGGAGGCTTCGACCTTCATATCCGCCAACCCGCCGGGTCACCGGCAACAGGAGACAAGTATGCGAATTCAGTCCACTTCTCGTCGCGCACTCGTGGTGTCAGCTGCGCTGGCACTTTCGCTGGGCAGTGTTTACGCCCAGAAGAAATACGACCCGGGCGCGTCCGATACCGAAATCAAGATCGGCAACATCTTGCCGTACTCTGGACCAGCCTCGGCCTATGGAACGATAGGCAAGGCGGCTGCCGCCTATATCGCACAGGTGAACGCTCAAGGGGGTGTAAATGGCCGCAAGATCAATTTCATCTCGGTCGACGATGCGTATTCCCCGCCCAAGACGGTGGAAATGACGCGCAAGCTCGTGGAGCAGGAAGAAGTGCTGGCGATCTTTCTGCCGCTGGGCACCACGGGTAACCTGGCGATCCAGAAGTACATGAATGCAAAGAAGGTGCCTCAACTGTTCGTGGGCTCCGGCGCCTCCCGTTTCGGCGATGTCAAAGAGAATCCGTGGACCATCGGTTGGCAACCCACCAACCGTGCCGAGGCCATGGCCTATGCCCAGTACATCCTCAAGAACAGCCCCAACGCCAAGATCGCTGTGCTGATGCAGAACGATGACTTCGGCAAGGACTATCAGAAGGGTCTACTTGAAGGCCTGGGCGATAAGGCCAAGACGATGGTGGTGTCCCAGCAGACCTACGAAACCACAGACCCGACCGTGGACAGCCAGATCGTGGCAATGAAGGGCTCTGGTGCTGACACTTTGGTGATCCTGACCACGCCCAAGTTCGCCGCCATGGCCGTCAAGAAGACCGACGAGATCGGTTGGAAGCCGACCCGCTTCCTGGTTAGCTCCGCCAACTCGGTGGGATCGGTTCTCAAACCAGCCGGCCTCGAAGCAGCCAAGGGCATCATCAGCGCTACCTACCTGCGTGACCCGACGGACCCGGCTACCCAGGCAACCAAGGAGTACCAGGACTACGCTGCGTGCATGAAGCAGTACTACCCTGGCGGTGATGTCTCGGATGCTCTCAACGTGTTGGGCTACACCGCTGCGCAGACGCTTGTACACACCCTCAAGCAGGCGGGTGACAACCTCACACGGGAAAACGTGATGAAGCAGGCACTGAGCCTGAACACCACCTTGCCGATGCTGCAGCCCGGAATCACGGTGCAAACGGATGCGTCCAACGCCTATCCCATTGAGAAGATGCAGCTGATCCAGTTCAACGGCACCCGGTACGAGAAGTTCGGTGGCATGTTCGGCGGCAAGTAAGCCTTCCCCGTGGACTACCAGATCGAAAGACTGAGGCAGGGCGCTGTTTTCACCATCACTCGGTCAGCGCATCTCAATGCGTTGAATCGGGAGGTATGGCGAGGTCTGGAGTCTTGTCTGGACGAGCTGGAAGGCAGTGGTGGGCGGTTCCTCCTCATCACCGGTGAGGGCGATCGCGCTTTCAGTTCCGGCAGTGATCTCAAGGACGGAGTGCTGGAGCATTGGGACCAGCAGGCCGCCAAAAGCGACAAGATCCGCAACCTGCTGCTACGCCTGTCGCAGTCGACCATCTACAGCATCGCGGTGGTCAACGGCATGGCGTACGGCGGGGGGCTGGAGCTGGCTTTGGCCTGTTCCCAGCGAATGTCGGCGAGCACTTCGCGATTTTCTATGCCAGAGATTCGCTTGGGTTTGATCCCTTCCTATGGGGGCACACAGTTTCTGCCTGCTGTTGTTGGGCGAGCTCGCGCTTCTGAACTTATGCTGACAGGTCGGGTGTTGAATGCCGAAGAAGCTCTGGAGTGGGGGATAGTGAGCTACGTCCACAACACGCGCACAGCGTTGATGGACCACGCGAGATCCATAGCGAATTCTGTAGCCAGCTTCAGTGATCGAGCCAGCGCGGCTGTCATGAGATGTCTGACAGTATCCGGTGGGGTACCGACTCAGGAAGGCATGAACATTGAGAGTAGCGAGCTGGCTAATCTGATCAGCGACTCGAGAGCAAAAGAAGGCATTCGAGCCTTTCTGGCGCGAGAAAAACCCTCATCATGAAGTCGGCTCTGGCGAAGCGATGCAATTGATGAAGCGCCACTGGACGTAGGTTGTTCCCATCCCCCAATTTCAAAGTATGCGTCCGGTTATCCCATCTTGACATGGGCCGCTCACAGATAGCTTAGCAAGAGATCAAGCCGCGGGTTTACAGCAACCAGCTTCACCACCGATCTGGATTGGTGGGCAGGGAACGGATCCGTACGAGCAGAACACACAGCAGTCACCGGCCTTCGGGCGCAAGACGGCGTGGCACCCTTCGCACTCATAGAACCATTGGCAGGCATCGGTGGGCATCTCTTCGGTCTTCATATGACCGCACTCGGGGCAGGTGAAGACAGAGGTCAGGATGACATCGCTCATGGGTTTACAGACACAACAGTGGACGGGAATCCGGCGTTCTTGGTCGCACTGGTCAGGGCCTCAACCTTCACCTTGGCACTGTCAAACACCACTGTGGTTTCCCGCTTGGGCAGGTTGGACTTGACGTCGATGACCCCATCGATCCGGGTCAACGCCAATTTGACGGTGATTGGGCAGGTCGGGCAGTTCATCCCTGGCACCGAGAGGACCGCACTCTGCTGGGCCGCCCAGCTCGGCCCGATGAGTAGCATTGCCGCCGCAGGGATGATCCATCGTTTCATTGCAGAACCCTTCATTCAGTAGAACCAGTGGGCGATCCAGGGGAACGCCAATGAAATTCCCAGTAGTAGGACTACCAGCAGGAACAGCACCTTGTAGGACCGGTTGACCATGGGGCGCTCACAGACCTGGCCCACATCGCACGCTACCGCAGGGCGCCATATCCGGCGTCCTGCAACCACCAAGGCAATCGCCGCCGCCCCCATGAACCACGGTTGATAAGGCTCCAGCAGCGTCAGAGAGCCGATCCAGGCCCCGGAGATGCCCAGCATGATCAGCACCAGGGGGCCCAGGCAGCAGGCGGAGGCGAGCAGCGCCGAAATACCACCAGCAATCAGGGCCTTGCCGCCGCCAGTGGTCTGGCCCGGGTGGTCGGTAGATGTTGTAGACATGCGATAAGCTTACTTCCGTACCAAAGTACAGAGTCAAGCGCCATGACCCATACCCCTTCACAGTCCGACGGCAGCATGACGATCGGAGATCTCGCGAAAGCGGCCGGTGTGAACGTCGAGACCATCAGGTTCTATCAGCGCAAAGGGCTGATGCCAGAGCCGGACCGTCCTGTGGGCAGCATCCGGCGCTATGGCC
>NZ_MCIC01000020.1:0-198189 GCF_002025745.1 Hydrogenophaga sp. H7
GAGAAGAAGAACAAGCCCGAGCTGGCCGCCAAGCTGGGCAAGCTCTGCGACATCTTCGTGCACGACGCCTTCGGCACCGCGCACCGCGCCGAAGGCACGACCTACGGCATCGCCGAGACGGCACCCATCGCCTGCGCCGGCCCGCTGCTGGCGGCCGAGATGGATGCGATTTCCAAAGCGCTGGCCAACCCGAAGCGCCCGCTGGTCGCCATCGTCGCCGGCTCCAAGGTCTCGACCAAGCTGACCATCCTGCAGGCCCTGGCCAAGAACGTCGACGGCCTGATCGTCGGCGGCGGCATCGCCAACACCTTCATGCTGGCCGCGGGTCTGAAGATCGGCAAGAGCCTGGCCGAGCCCGATCTGCTGGGCGAAGCCACGGCGGTGATCGAAGCCATGAAGGCGCGCGGTGCCGAGGTGCCGATCCCCGAGGACGTGGTCTGCGCCAAGGCCTTCGCCGCGGATGCACCCGCGACGGTCAAAGCCGCCACCGAGGTGGCCGACGACGACCTGATCCTGGACATCGGCCCCAAGACCGCGGCCAGGCTGGCCGAGAAGCTCAAGGCCGCCGGCACCATCGTCTGGAACGGCCCGGTGGGCGTGTTCGAGTTCGCCGCCTTCGAGAACGGCACCAAGGTGATCGCGCAGGCGATCGCCGAAAGCAGCGCGTTCAGCATCGCCGGCGGTGGCGACACGCTGGCCGCGATTGCCAAGTACGGCATCGAGAAGGACGTGGGCTACATCTCCACCGGTGGTGGCGCCTTCCTGGAAGTGCTGGAAGGCAAGACGCTGCCGGCGTTTGAAGTGCTCGCGCGCCGCGCGGCCTGACCGGCTCAGTCGGCGGCCATGTTCAGGCGCAGGCCGGTCTGACGCACCACGTCCTGCCAGCGCTCGCCCTCGGCGAGCAGCAGGTCGTGCAACTCGCCCGGCGTCGAGGTCTGCACCTGGGCGCCTTCGGCCTGCATGCGGGCCGCGACCTCCGGGTCGCGCAGCACCGTGTTGAGCGCGGTGTTGAGCTGGCGCGTGACGCTGTGTGGCGTCTTGGCCGGCGCGAACAGCGCGTACCACTGGGTCATGGCCACACCCGGCACCCCGGCTTCCGACAGCGTCGGCACATCGGGGCAGGCCGCCAGCCGTTCGGTGCCCGCCACCGCCAGGGCCTTCAGCCGCTTGCTGCGCAGGTAGGGCAGGGCCGTGAACAGGCTCGGGAACATCAGCTGCACCAGGCCGTTGGCCACATCCGCGATCGCCGGCCCGGCGCCTGAGAAGTCGGCGCGGGTCAGTCGCGTGCCGGTCTGCAGCTGGAACAGCTCGGCCGCCAGGTGCGGCACCGTGCCTTCGCCGGCCGAGGCGTAGGCCATGGGTGCCGGCGCGTCGCGCAGCAGCCGCACCAGCGAGGCCACGTCGTCCACCGGCAGCGCCGCCGGCACCACCAGCAGCGTGGGCGAATAGCCGATCAGGCCCACCGGCGAAAAGTCGGCCACCGGGTCGTAGCGCAGCTTCTGCAGCGCGGGGTTGATGCCGTGGGTGGCGATGTAGCCGAACATCAGGGTGTGGCCGTCGGGTTCGGCGGCGGCTACGTATTCGGCGGCGATGCTGCCGTTGGCGCCCGCCCGGTTGTCCACCACCAGCGGCTGGCCCAGCAGGGGGCCCAGCTTGCGCGTGAGCGTGCGCGCCATGGTGTCGTTGCCGCCGCCCGCGCTGGTCGGCACGATGATGTGCAGCTCGTGCTGCGGAAAGTTGCGCACCGCGCTGGACGCCGACGGTGCCACGCTGCCGGGCACCGGCGCCGCGGGCGGGAACACATAGCCCGGCAGGTGCAGCATGCCCTGCATGATCTTGCGGGCGGTGCGCACCAGGGCGGCGCTCCTGACCTCGATGGCCTCGCCCTCTCCTTCAATGTCCACCGCCACGTCGATCTGCCCGGCCGGGTGCAGCACCACCAGCGCATGGCGGCCCGCCTGGCGCGCGATGCCGCTGGCCACCGTGCCAGGCAAAGCAAACGCCGTGGCCACACCGATGGCGCCGGTGACCGCGTGCGAGGCGTGGCACTTGTGCGGTGTGAAGTAGCGCGAGGTGATGCTGTCCAGCGAGTCGCCCGCGCTGACCAGCACCGGCTTGGGCACCACGCTGCCCGACACGTCGCCCAGGCCCATGCGCCGGCCGGCTTCCAGCCGCAGCGCCTCGATGCGCGCCAGCAGCGACGGGTTGGCGTCCAGCTCGGCCGGCCGTTCGCGGCCGGTGAGGCCGAGGTCGATGGCGCGCAGGATCATCAGCGGCATGGCCGCGTCGATGCAGGTCACCTCCAGACCGTCGATGGTGTCGATGCGCTGGCCGGTGGGAAACACCTGGCCCGTGACCGCGCCCCAGGCGTCGAGGAAGTTCAGCAGGATGGGCGCCGCGGTGCCGGCCACGCCGTCGATGCGCGCGTCGCCGTCGTAGCTCACCTTGCCGCCCGGCGTGCGCACCGTGGCCTCGATCTGCGAGCCGGTGTTGACGTTGTGGATGCGGACCGTGGTGCTGCCGTCCTGCGCGGTGATCAGCCCCTGCTCGATGGCGAACGGCGCCACGCCCGAGAGCATGTTGCCGCAGTTGGGCCGCGTGTCCACCGAGCGGTGGCCGACGCCGACCTGGGCGAACAGGTAGTCCAGGTCGCAGCCCGGCACGCTGGAGCGCGAGACGATGGCGACCTTGCTGTTGAGCGTGCTGCCACCGCCCAGGCCGTCGAGCTGCAGCGGGTCCGACGCTCCGATGGCGCCGATCAGCGCCTGGTCGCGCGCCTCGTCGCCTTCGGGCAGCCAGTCGCGCAGGAAGAACGGCCCGCGCGAGGTGCCGGCGCGCATCAGCACGCAGGGGATGGAGAGGGACATGGCGTGCTCAGTCTGCGGTGATCCTGGCCTTGACCACCACGTTCTTCCACTTGGCGAGCTCGGTCTTCACCAGGCTGCCCAGCTGCTCGGGCGTGCTGGTCTCGACATCGGCGCCGTGGTCTTCCATGCGTTTGATGACTTCCTTGTCGGCCAGCACTTCGTTGATGGACTTGTTGAGCTTGGCGATCACGTCCTTCGGTGTCTTTGCGGGCGCGAAGATCGCGTACCACTGCTGCACCTCGACGCCGTCGACACCGGCTTCCTTCATGGTCGGCACGTCGGGCAGCAGCGGCGAGCGCTTCGGACCGGCGATGGCCAGCGCCTTGAGCTTGCCGCCCTTGACGTGCGGCAGGGCCGAGAACAGGCTGGGGAACATGAACTGCGTCTGACCACCCAGGGTGTCGTTGATCGCCGGCGACGAGCCCTTGTAGGGCACGCCGATCATCTCGACACCCGCGTTGAGCTTGAACAGCTCGCCCGCAAAGTGCGGCGCGGTGCCGTTGCCGGCGGTGGCGTAGACGTAGCGCTCGGGCTTGGCCTTGAGCTGGGCCACCAGGTCCTTCACATCCTTCACGCCCACAGCGGCGTTGGCCACCATCAGCGTGCCCGAGTAGCCCACCATGGCGACCGGCTCGAAGTCGGTCACCGGGTCGTAGCGCAGCTTCTGCAGCGCCGGGTTCATGGCGTGGGTGGCGATGTAGCCCAGCATCAGCGTGTGGCCGTCGGGTGCGGCGCGGGCCACGAACTCGCTGGCGATGGCGCCGTTGGCGCCGGCCTTGTTCTCCACGATCACGCTCTGGCCCAGCATGGGCGCCAGCTTCTGCGCGATGGTGCGGGCCATCAGGTCGTTGCCGCCACCGGCGGCGGTGGGCACGACGATGGTGACGTTCTTGCTGGGGAAGCCCTGGGCGGCGCTGGTGAGGGCGGTGAGGGCGAGGGCGATGGCGGTGAGGGTGGACTTCATGGGTTTGTCTCCGGTGTTGGGGAAAGTGGGCGAATGATCCGTCGCCCGGAGATGTCTGTGAATTGCATAGTTGGGATCGATTGATCCACAATGTGCATCAATCAGAAACCCCGTGTCCAGCACCTCCCATGTCCGTCCATTTCGATCTCAACGACCTCATGGCGTTCCGCGCGGTGGCCGAACTCGGCAACTTCCGCAAGGCGGCCGAATCGGTCCACATCTCGCAGCCGGCCTTCAGCCGCCGCATCGACAAGCTGGAGCAGGCGCTGGGTGTGCGCCTGCTGGAGCGCAGCACGCGGCGCGTCAGCCTGACGGTGGTGGGGCGCGACTTCGACCGCCAGCTGCGCCAGATCCTCGACGCGCTGGACACCACGCTGCTGGGCATCCGCGGCGTGGCCGCCACGCGCATGGGCGAGGTCACCATCGCGGCTGTGCCCTCGGCGGTGAACTACTTTCTCTCCAGTGTGATCGCGCGTTACCACGAGCGCTACCCGCGGGTGCGCGTGAAGATCATCGACGAGAGCGCCAACACGGTGCTGCTGGCGGTGGCGCGCGGCGAGGCCGACTTCGGCCTGAACTTCGTCGGCTCGCAGGAGGGCGATGTGGAGTTCAAGCCGCTGGTGGAGGAGCAGTTCGTGGCGGCCTGCCGGCGCGACCACCCGCTGGCGAAGAAGCGCCAGGTGCGCTGGGCCGAACTCGCGCAGTACGACTACATCGCGGCCGACAAGGTCTCGGGCAACCGCCTGCTGCTGGACCAGGCCCTGGCCGGCATGGCCGAGCAGCCGCACAGCCTGTACGAAACGCGGCACGGCACGACCATGATCGGCCTGGTGGAGGCGGGGCTGGGCGTGGCGGTGGTGCCCTCGATGGCCATGCCCGCCAAGGACCACCCGCTGCTGGCCAGCGTGCCGCTGGTGGACCCGGTGGTCAAGCGCATGGTGGGCCTGATCAAGCGCCGCTCGACCGTGCTCACACCGGCGGCGCAGGAGTTCTACAACCTCTGCGCCGAGATGCAGACCGGCCAGCGCCGCCGGCGCGCGCGCAAGGCCGCGGCCTGACACGGCCGGCGGTGGCTCAGGGCCTGCGGAGTTTCAGGGCTTGCGCGTCGGAATGCGCAGCACCACCCAGGCGCCCACCGCGCCCAGCACCACCAGCACCACCTGTGCGATCCAGCGGTGGCGGAAGCTCCAGATCGAGAAGCTCACCATCACCAGCATCGAGACCACGGCGATGGTCTTGGTGCGCCGCGTGAGGCTGCGGTTGGCCTCCCAGTCGCGCAGCATCGGGCCGGTGAGCCGGTGGTTGAGCAGCCAGGCGTGCAACCGCGGCGAGGCTTTCGCATAGCAGGCCGCGGCCAGCAGGATGAAGGGCGTGGTGGGCAGGCCGGGCAGCACCACGCCGATCAGGCCCAGCACCAGCGACACCGAGCCGGCGACCCAGAGCAGGCCGCGCACCAGGCGAGAGTGGTGGACCGGCGCCGCGCCCTGGTCGCCCTGGCTCATGAGGCGAACAGGCCCAGCGGGTGGTGTGCCACGGCGATGCTGGCCATGAAGCCGACCACGGCCAGCGCGGCGACAAAACAGAGCGCCTTGGCGCCGCGCGTGGGCGCGCGTTTCAGCGCCAGCGTGCCGAGCACGATGTACACGATCAGCAGCACCAGCTTGGCCAGCAGCCAGTGGTTCTGCGTGGGGTTGAGCTGCAGCAGCCACCACAGCGTGCCGCCGGCCAGCAGCAGCAGCGAGTCGATGACCGGTGCCAGGCCGCGCGCCCAGCCCGTCATGGGCCAGGCCTGCCCCGCCAGCACGCCCAGACCGCGCACGGTGAACAGCGCGACGCTGAGCGTCACCAGGGTGATGTGCAGGGACCGCACCGTGGGGTAGAGAGCGGCGATCAGTTCGGGCGAGGGCATGGTCCGCGCATCATAGGCGGCTGCAGCGGCGGAGCGTGGTTGCGTCAGTTCAGGAAGGGGTAATCGGTGTACCCCTCGGCGCCACCACCGTAGAAGGTCATCTTGTCGGGTTTGTTGAACGGACCGCCGGCCTTCAGGCGCGCCACCAGGTCGGGGTTGGCAATGTAGGGGCGACCGAAGGCCACCAGGTCGGCGCCGTCGGCCAGGGCCTGCTGGGCCAGCGCCAGGTCGTAGCCGTTGTTGACCATCCAGGCGCCGCTGCCGCCGGCCGCGCGGTAGGCGGCCTTGAACGCGGCGTAGTCGAAGGGCCGGTCGGCCAGCTCGCGGGGGCCGCCGGTGGCGCCTTCGATCACGTGCACATAGGCCAGGCCCATCGGCCCGAGCGCGCGCGCCACGTGGTCGAACAGCGGCTGCGGGTCGGCGTCGACGATGTCGTTGGCCGGCGTGACGGGCGAGAGGCGGATGCCGGTGCGGCCGCCGCCGATGGCCTCGGTCACCGCGGACACCACCTCCAGCAGCAGGCGCGCGCGGTTCTCGATGGAGCCGCCGTAGGCGTCGGTGCGCTGGTTGGCACCGGTCTTGAGGAACTGGTCGAGCAGGTAGCCGTTGGCGGCGTGGATCTCGACACCGTCGAAGCCCGCTTCAATGGCGGCCTGCGCAGCGCGGCGGTAGTCGTCCACGATGCCCGGCAGCTCGTCCAGTTGCAGCGCGCGCGGCGCCGAGGTGTCGACGAAGGTCGGCACGCCGTCCTTGAGCAGCACGGTCTTGGTCTTGGCCGTCACAGCCGAGGGCGCGACGGGTGCGCCGCCGCCGGGCTGCAGCTCGTTGTGCGAGACGCGGCCCACGTGCCAGAGCTGGGTCACGATCTTGCCGCCGGCCGCGTGCACGGCGCTCGTCACGGCCTGCCAGCCCGCGATCTGCTCGGGCGCGTACAGGCCGGGCACGTCGGCGTAGCCCTGGCCCTGGTGGCTGATGGCGGTGGCTTCGGTGACCAGCAGGCCGGCGCTGGCGCGCTGGGTGTAGTAGGTCGCCATCAGCGGGGTGGGCACGGCGTTCGGCGCGCGGTTGCGCGTGAGCGGGGCCATGACGATGCGGTTGGCGAGCTGCAGGTCGCCGGCGGTGGTGGGGTCAAAGAGGGTGGTCATGTGAACAGCGGTGTGTAAGACGGACAAACGGCGCACAGCCTAGCGCGGGCCGGCAGGGGGACTGGTCCGGCCGGCGACAAATCCCTTCGGTGCCCCGGCCATCGCGCCGGCGACCGCACACCGCGCACGACAGGCGGACAATCCCGCGCATGAAACCTCTGCATTCCATCCGCCTGTCCATGCTCGACCTGGTCGCCGTGCGCGAAGGCGGCACCGTGGCCGACGCGCTGGCCATCGCGCTGCGCACCGCACAGCACGTCGAGCGCCTGGGCTTCACCCGCTACTGGCTGGCCGAGCACCACAACATGAGCGGCATCGCCAGCTCGGCCACGGCCGTGCTGGTGGGCCACATCGCGGGCGGCACGCAGACCATCCGCGTCGGCTCGGGCGGCGTGATGCTGCCCAACCACGCACCGCTGGTGGTGGCCGAGGCCTTCGGCACGCTGGCCGAGCTGCACCCCGGCCGCATCGACCTGGGCCTGGGCCGCGCGCCCGGTACCGACCCGCTGACCATGCGCGCGCTGCGCCGCGACCGCGTCGAGACCGAAGAAGACTTCCCGCGCGACGTGGCCGAGTTGCAGCGCCTGCTGGACGACCCGCAACCCGGCCAGCGCCTGATCGCCATGCCCGGCGCCGGCACCAAGGTGCCGATCTGGCTGCTCGGCTCCAGCCTGTTCTCGGCCCAGCTCGCCGCCGAGCGCGGCCTGCCGTATGCGTTTGCCTCGCACTTCGCGCCGCGCTACCTGCTGCAGGCGCTGCAGCTGTACCGGCAGAACTTCAAGCCCTCGAAGACGCTGGACAAGCCCTATGCGGTGGTCGGCGTGCCGCTGATCGCCGCGCCCACCGACGACGAGGCGGAATACCTGGCCAGCAGCACCTACCAGCGCGTGCTGGGCATCCTCACCGGCCGGCGCGGCCAGCTGCCGGCGCCGGTGCACGGTTTCATGGAGCGGCTGGACACGCAGGCGCGCGCGGCCATCGCCGACTTCCTGGCCTGCGCCGTGGTGGGCGGGCCGGAGACGGTGCGAGCCGGCCTGCAGCAACTGGCCGACGCCACCCAGGCCGACGAGTTCATGCTGGTGAGCGACGTGTTCGACCCCGCGCTGCGGCTGCGCTCGCTGGACATCGCGGCCGAGGCGATGCGGGTCAGCGCGCCGGTGGTGCCGGCGGCAACGATCCCCTGAGCCATTCGCGCGGCGAGTGCCCGGTCTTGGCGGCGAAGGCGCGGCTCAGGGCCGAGGGGTTGGCGTAGCCCAGCTCGCTCGCCAGCTGCTTGATGGAGCTGCCCCGCGCCAGGCCCGTCTGGGCCAGCCCGATGCGCCAGTCGCTCAGGTAGTCCGCCGGGGTCTGGCCCACCAGCTGCCGGAACTGGCTGGTGAAGCTGGTGCGCGACATGCCGGCCACCACCGCCAGCTGCTCCACGCTCCAGGGCTCGCCGGGGGCGTCGTGCATGGCCACGATGGCCCGCGCCAGCCGCGGGTCCGCCAGGCCTGTGACCAGGCCGGGAGGCACGCCGGCCTCGCGCGGGTGGTCGAGCAGCCAGCGCAGCGTCTGGATCAGCACCACCTCGAACAGCCGGTCGGCCAGCAGGCGGTGGCCGCAGCGCACGCGGGCGGTCTCGGCGAACAGCAGCTCCAGCGAAGCCCCCAGCCCCTCGACCTCGTCCAGCGACAGCACGATGGCGCCGGGCAGGGTGCGCACCAGCGGGTGGGCCGGACCGCCCTCGAACCACAGCTGCGCACAGGTGAAGTCGGCGCCTTCGATGGGCGGGTTGTGGAAGTGGTGGGCGATGGCGCGCGGGTAGAACAGCAGCGCGGGCGCGCTCAGGTGCAGGCGCAGCGGCACAGCCTGCCGCGGCGGGTGCGTGACATCGAGCGTGCCCCGGCGCAGCAGGTGCAGGTAGCCCATGCCCGGCGGCGGCGTGAAGCTCTGCACCCCGCAGAGCGTGCCGGTGAACGACAGCTCGGCGCGCACGGGAAAGCGCTCCAGCAGGCCGGACAGGCGGTCGATGGGCGGGGGCGGGACGGTCATGCCAGGGCTTGGACGAAAGGGTATGAATTCTGTACGAAATGATCCCATCTGAACAGGTTGCAACCCGACACTGGGTGTCACGGATCGCCGCCCGGCGGCCCGCCCTCCATCCCCAACCCAGGAGTTTTTCATGCGTTCTGTCCGTCTGCACACCCCCCTGAACACCGCCCTGCTGGCGGCCGCCCTCGCCGCCGCCGGCCCTGCCCTGGCCGACGGCACCCACGGCCACACCGGCGGCATCGCGACCGCGCCGGCCAAAGCGGTCCACGCGCCCTTCGACGTGGTGCACACCCGCATCACCACCGAGGACAACGCCCTGGTGTTCCACATGCAGGTCTCGGGCAAGGCCGGGCGCACGCGGCCCACGAAGTCGGGCCAGCTGGCCGGCAGCAAGGTGTTCTCCTACGTCTGGCCCACCAGCCTGGACCCGGCCGAGGTCGGCTTCGAGCCCAAGACCGGCATCCTGGCCTTTGCCGTCACCGCCCACCCCGACTTCGACGACACGCCGCTGTTCGACGAAAACGGCGACGGTCACCTGAAGAACGACGGCGGCGTGTGGCACTCGCACTGGGTGGTGCTGCAGCCGGACGAGGCCTGCGGCAAGGACTCGCTCAAGGTGGTCGACATTCCCGAAGGCAGCCGGCCGCGCCTGCCCAGGACCTGGCCGGGTCTGCCGCTGCTGATCGACAGCCCCGGCTGGAGCCCGTCGTTCGCGCGCGGCAGCGTGAGCGTGCGTGTGCCCTTCGACAACGTGTCGGCGCTGCAGGCCACGAAATTCGACGGTGTCACCGCGGCCCTGCGCGTGAACGCCAGCGTGCACGCCCCGCTGCTGTGTGTGGCCCAGGTGTTCAAGGTGGCCTCGGGCGACCTGTCGCTGCCGGGCCAGGTGGACCGCTGAACTGGAACACCCGCCGCCGGTTCAGTTCAGGTGCGGCGGTGTCCGCATCTGCTCCGGCGTCGTGAAATAGGCCGACAGCGAGCCCAGCCGCTCGCGCGCCTGCGCGAACTCGTGCCGCGCCACGCTGCGCAGGTGCACCTCGTCCGGGCCGTCGAGCAGGTGCAGGGCGCGGCCCCAGGTCCAGAACTGCGCCAGCGGCGTGTCGGGCGACAGGCCCATGGCGCCGAAGACCTGCATGGCGCGGTCCACCACGCGGGTCTGCAGGCCGGCGGCCACCACCTTGATCGCCGCGACCTGCGCGCGCACGGCGGCCGGCTCGGCCTGTTCGGGGTGGTCCAGCAGCCAGGCGCAGCGCAGCACCAGCAGACGCGCCTGGTCGATCTCGATGCGCGAGTGCGCAATCCATTCCTGCACGTTGGCGTAGTCGGCCAGGTGGTGGCCGAAGCTGCGCCGCTCCAGTGCGCGCTCGGTGGCCAGGGCCAGCGCCAGCTCGCACTGGCCGATGGTGCGCATGCAGTGGTGCACCCGGCCGGGGCCGAGCCGCGCCTGCGCCATGGCGAAGCCGTGGCCCCAGTCGCCCAGCAGGTGGTCGGCCGGCACCCGAACCTGCCGCAGCACGATTTCGCAGTGCCCCTCGGGCGCGTGGTGATGCACCACCGGGATGTTGCGCACCACCTCCAGACCGGGCGTGCCCATGGGCACCAGCACCATGCTGTGCTGGTGGTGGGCATCTTCACCGTCGTCACCCTCGTTGCGCGCCATCACGATCAGCACACGGCAGGCCGGGTGCGCCACACCGGTGATGAACCACTTGCGGCCGCTGAGCACGAGGTCGTCGCCCTCGCGCCGTACCGTGGTCTGCAGGTTGGTCGGGTCCGACGAGGCCACGTCGGGCTCGGACATCGCAAACGCCGAGCGGATCTCGCCGTGCAGCAGCGGGATCAGCCAGTGTTCGCGCTGCGACGGGGTGGCGAAGCGGTGCAGCAGTTCCATGTTGCCGGTGTCGGGCGCGCTGCAGTTGAACACCTCGGCCGCCCAGCTCAGTTTGCCCATGGCCTCGGCCAGCGGCGCGTAGTCGAGGTTGGCCAGGCGCGTGCCCGGCTCGTCGGCGCGCAGGCCGGGCAGGAACAGGTTCCACAGCCCTTCCTCTTTCGCCAGCGTCTTGAGGTCTTCCAGGAAGGGCGGCGGGTACTGCCCGTCCTGCACCGCCTGGTGCCAGGCCGCGTTGTGCGGCAACACATAGGTCAGCAGGAACTGGTCCAGCTGGCGCAACAGCGCCTGTGCGCGGGGGCTGTGTTCGAAGTCCATGGCGGGATTGTTCGCCCGGGTGCGGGGCGCCGTCCGCACCTGGGCGACACACCGGCCCCGGTCGGTCACGGGCTTGATGCAGGTCAAGCCGTTTCCGGGCAAAAAAAGGGGCTGGCGATGGCCTTCTGATGCAGCCGACTTTGCGGCAAATCAAACTACCTATGGTGTCTGGCGGGTACCTTAGACACCATAGGTAGTGTCCAAGGAGGATTTGCATGAACGATTCGATGGTGTCCGGCTGGCCGCGCGAGGTGCTCAAGCGCTCGGGGCTCCGGGAGGCCTTCAACGCCGACAAGATCCGCTCCGCGCTGGCGCGCGCGGGGCAGGCCAGCGGGGAACTCGACGGGGCCGAGGCGCAGCTGCTGTGCGCGCAGGTGGTCAAGGTTCTGGGTCACCGCTTCAATGGCGCGGCGCCGACCATCGAGCAGATCCAGGACGTGGTCGAGCAGACCCTGATCGCGGCCAACCACCTGCGCACGGCGCGCGGCTACATCGTCTACCGCGAGCAGCACGCCCAGCTGCGCAGCGACCGCCAGACCCTGGTGGACGTCGAGGCCTCGATCAACGAGTACCTCACGCGCGCCGACTGGCGCGTCAACGCCAACGCCAACCAGGGCTATTCGCTGGGTGGCCTGATCCTCAACGTGGCCGGCAAGGTCACGGCCAACTACTGGCTCTCGCACGTCTACACGCCCGAGATCGGCGCAGCCCACCGCGACGGCGACATCCACATCCACGACCTCGACATGCTCAGCGGCTACTGCGCGGGCTGGTCGCTGCGCACCCTGCTCAACGAGGGCCTCAACGGTGTGCCGGGCAAGGTGGAGTCGGGTCCGCCGAAGCACCTCTCGTCGGCGGTCGGGCAGATCGTCAACTTCCTGGGCACGCTGCAGAACGAGTGGGCGGGCGCGCAGGCCTTCTCCTCCTTCGACACCTACCTGGCGCCCTACGTGCGACAGGACCGCATGGACTACGCACAGGTGCGCCAGTGCATCCAGGAGCTGGTCTACAACCTCAACGTGCCCTCGCGCTGGGGCACGCAGACGCCGTTCACCAACCTCACCTTCGACTGGGTTTGCCCCGAAGACCTGCGCGAGCAGGTGCCCGTGATCGCCGGTGTGGAGATGCCGTTCTGCTACGGCGAGTTGCAGGCCGAGATGGACCTGATCAACCGCGCCTACATCGACGTCATGACCACGGGCGACGCCAAGGGCCGCGTGTTCACCTTCCCCATTCCCACCTACAACATCACGCCCGACTTCCCCTGGGAGAGCGAGAACGCGCGGCGCCTGTTCGACATGACAGCCAAGTACGGCCTGCCCTACTTCCAGAACTTCATCAACTCCGAGCTGCAGCCGAACATGGTGCGCTCCATGTGCTGCCGCCTGCAGCTGGATTTGCGCGAACTGCTCAAGCGCGGCAACGGCCTGTTCGGCAGCGCCGAGCAGACCGGCAGCCTGGGCGTGGTCACGGTGAACTGCGCGCGCCTGGGCCACCTGCACGCAGGTGACGAGGCCGGCCTGCTGGCCGCGCTGGACCGCCTGCTGGAACTGGGCAAACAGAGCCTGGAGACCAAGCGCAAGCTGATCCAGCGCCTCATGGACCAGGGCCTGTTCCCCTACACCAAACGTTACCTGGGCACGCTGCGCAACCACTTCAGCACCCTGGGCGTGAACGGCATCAACGAGATGGTGCGCAACTTCAGCGGCGACGCGCACGACATCACCACCGACGAGGGCCACGCCTTCGCGCTGCGCTTCCTCGACCACGTGCGTGCGCGCATCGTCGCGTTCCAGGAGGAGACTGGCCACCTATACAACCTCGAGGCCACCCCGGCCGAGGGCACCACCTACCGCTTCGCGCGCGAGGACCGCAAGCGCTGGCCCGGCATCCTGCAGGCCGGCACACCCGAACAGCCCTACTACACCAACTCGTCGCAGCTGCCGGTGGGCTTCACCGACGACCCGTTCGAGGCGCTGGAGCGCCAGGCCCCGCTGCAGCGCCAGTACACCGGCGGCACCGTGCTGCACCTGTACATGGGCGAGCGTCTGAGCAGCGGCGACGCCTGCCGCGCCCTGGTGCAGCGGGCGCTGACGAACTTCCGCCTGCCCTACATCACCGTCACGCCCACCTTCTCCATCTGTCCCACCCACGGCTACCTGGCCGGCGAACACCCGTTCTGCCCGACCTGCGACGCCGAGCGGCTGGCCGCCAAACGCCAGCTGCAGGCGGCCTGACACACCGTTCTCCAACCACCCCACAAGGAAACCACCATGAACGCATCCACACCCGCCACCGTCCCCGCCCATGCCCAGGACGTCGCCCTGCGCGACGACGAGCGCCAGCCCTGCGAGGTCTGGACCCGCGTCATGGGCTACCACCGTCCGGTGAGCAGCTTCAACCGGGGCAAGCAGGGTGAACACGCCGAGCGGCGCTTCTTTGCCGAACCCGGCCGTGCCGCCTGAGGCGTCGAGTGCGGCGCGGCGCGGGGCCGACGCCCTGCGCATCGGCGGGCTGACGCGGCTGACCGGGATCGACTTCCCCGGCCGGCTGGCGGCCGTGGTGTTCCTGCAGGGCTGTCCGTGGCGCTGCGTGTACTGCCACAACCCGGCCCTGCTGGACGCGGCGGTGCCCGGTGCCCTGTCCTGGCCGGCGGTGCGGGCCTTCCTGCAGCAGCGCCGCGGGCTGCTCGACGGCGTGGTCTTCTCGGGCGGCGAGCCGACCCTTCAGTCGGCGCTGGTGCCCGCCCTGGCCGAGGCGCGGGCCATGGGCCACGCCACCGGTCTGCACACCGGCGGCATGTACCCTCAGCGCCTGGCGCAGGCGCTGGCGCACCTGGACTGGGTGGGGCTGGACGTCAAGGCGCCCCGGCACCTGCACGACACCGTCACCGGCGCGCGCGGGGGTGCCGGGCGCGCCGCGCGCAGCCTGCGCCTGCTGCTGGACAGCGGCGTGGCCCTGGAGTGCCGCACCACCTGGCACGCCGGCCTGTTCGGGCGCGACGACCTGTTCCGCCTGGCCGATGAGCTGGCCGCACAGTCGGTGCGCCACTGGGTGCTGCAGACCTGCCGCGGCCCGGCGTCCTCCCGGGACGTGCTGGACGCTTCAGACCTGGCGGCGCTGGCTTTGCGCTTCGAGCGCTTCGAGTGCCGCTGAGCGCATGCCGCAGGTGGTCACGCACGCGAGCGCAGCTGGCGCCTCATTTCCGCTCGCTGCTGCGCCTGGCGCATGCCCAGCGCAGCTGGGTCTCCACCTGTCAGAAAGGAGGCCAGCGCCGGTGCGGTGGGAAAGCGGTAGATGTCCACGACCTGCACATCCCTCCCCAGCAGGGGGCGCAGATGCTGTGCAAGTTCCAGCGCCTTGAGCGAGTTGCACCCGAGCTCGAAGAAGTTGCCGCTTCTGTCCAGCTCTCCGGCGCCAAGCACGTACACAAGCGCCTTGGTGATGACGGCTTCGATGTGGGCGCTGCCCGCGCTGGCGATGCTTGATGACGGATCGTCTGGAAAGTCCGGCTGCAAGCCATGGGCTTCCATCGAACCGGACGGCGCGTGGTGAGGTGTTGCGCTCAGAACCTGGGCGGCCACGCCCATGGCCGTCGCTCCTTCCGGCACGTCGGTGTAGACCATGCAGTTGGCTCCGATCGTCGCTCCGGCGCCGATGCGCAAGTCGGGCAGGATGCTGGCGTTGGAGCCCACGTACGCCCGGTCCCCGAGCGTCACCCGGGCATTGATCACGGCGTTGGGCGCAACCACGCAGCCTCGGCCGATGCGGGCGCCGTGACCCGCCACCGCTCCGATCAGCAGCACGGACGCTGGTCCGATGCGGGCTTCGGCACCAACGGACGCATGCGGGTAGATGGTCACGTCCGATGCCACCTCTGCTCCGAACAGGTCGACACCGGGGTGGATCAGCGAGGTGAACGGAATGCCGTACTGCCCGATTTTTTCCTGTGCCCGGGCGCGCCCATCGGTGGTGCGGGTGACCAGGTTCACAACCTCGGAGCAGTTGGCATCCACACCGGCCAGATGGCTGATCGGCCCTGCGACCTCCAGGCCGAGGCGCGTCGTGCCGTGCTTGGACGGGTCGTCGTCGAGCAGCACGATCCTCTGCCAGCGCGGAGATGCGCGGTTGACGGTCAGTGCCAGACGGATGCCCTCGCCATTGCCCACGCCACAAAGAAAGAGAGCGTTTTTCATGGCGCTCTCACGTGCGCGAGCAGACGGGCTCAAGGGGGACCGACCCGGACTCCGGCCGCACGCGCTCGGCGGCGCCCGTCATCCAGTCCGTGCAGGTCTTGCAGCGCTCGGGCAGGGCGTCAAAACTGCGTGCCAGATGAAGATCCCGGTAGCCACCCAGGCGGGCCCAGAGATCGCTCAGAGACGCGTGCCACGCGTTGCCTTCTCCTTCCTCGCCCTCGGTGTCGCCCGGGCAGCGCGGGATCCGTCCATCCCAGAAGACATGCATCATCGTGATCGCCCATGGACAGGGGATCCGGTTTTCAGGCGTGATGGCCAGGCCCGTGTCGAACTTGCCGCCCCAGCTGAGCTGACGGCGGACTTTGACGACCGCATTGCGCTCCAGCCAGTGCGCCTTGTATGCATCGACTTCAGACGCGTTGTCGTCCATCACGATGAACTGCGTCTGGATCGCGACCGGCAGACCGCGCGCATCGCGGCGGGCCAGCAGCCGCTCGGCGTTGGCGTAGACCACGTCCCGGTTGGCTTTCACCCGGTATTTTTCGAAGGACTGTTTGGAGAACCCGTCGATGCCGAAGACCACCAGGTGCACGCCTGAATCCAGCAAGGCATCGTCCAGCTCCGGTGTGAGCAACATGCCGTTGGTGTTGACATTGAGCGACTGGAGGCCGACGGATCGGCCGTAGCTCAGGCAGCGAAACAGCAGTGCGGGTTCGAGCAACGGCTCACCGCAGAAAGAGAACCAGCACTCGGTGTCTGGCGCCGTCGCAGCGATCTCGTCGGCGCACTTCTTCCAGAGCTCGAAGGGCATCACGCCTTTGGGGCGCTTCATGTTCGGGTGGTGGCACATCGAACACGCCAGATTGCACTCGGCGCACAGCTCGACGGCAAACTTCTTCGGGAACGGAAACCGCCGGAGCGTTCTTGCGATGTTTTCAAGATCAGCATGGGCCATGGCGTTCTCCTGGATCAGGAAGGCGGGGCCTTGGTGGCGAAACCGACCAAGTCCGCGAACGTTAGTGGTGGCCGATCGGCCCGCTGTTGATCTGGCTCAATGGCCCATGGCTTGATCTGACTCAAGCCGGATCAGGTCTGGCGCCTCACCGTTTGCCAGACGAAGCCCGCGCGACGTCAGCGGTACAGCTCCTGCACCGCCTGCTCGTACAGGCCGGTCAGCTGGTCCATGACCTCGTACATGCGTTCGCTGGTGGTGGCCACCGTCTGCAGGGCGTCGCCCTGGCCGGGCTTGCGCAGCGCCTGGTCGAAGAACAGCCACTGGCCGCGCGCCAGTTCCAGCTGCTGGCGGATCGCCGGGGTGGACAGGGAAGCATTCGCCAGGTAGGCAAGGCCCTCGTCGAACTCGCGCCGGGCCGCCTCCAGCTGCTGTGCCTGGCCGGCCGCCGCGGTGCCGCCGGCGGCCTGCAGGAAGTGGGCGCGGGCGGCGCGCTGGGACAGCATGCGCTGGCGTCCGGCCACGTTGACCACCCGGGCGCCGCTCTGCTTGCTCTGTTTCTCGAACGCGGTGGTGAGCTCGTCGGCGGACTTGAGCATGTCGTCGGCCGAGCGCACCACGTCGTCGATGCGGGGCGGCGCTCCGCTGCCGGCCGTGAGCACGAGCAAGCGCTCGGCATGGCCCTGCAGGCGCGGCATCAGGGGCTGGGTGTCGACGCTCAGGGGCTGGCGTCTCAGCTCGTCCAGGCTGCTCCCGATCAGCTGGCGGCACTGGCGCATGACATCGCTGGCGCGCTCGGGCAGCACGCCCAGGGTGGACTGGACGTGCAGCTTGGCCACGCGCTGCGACAGCGCGCGCAGGCGGCCGGCGCGGTTGATGGCGGTGCCCAGCGGCAGTGCCGGGCCGGACGGGGTGTTTTGGGTGTGGCCGGTGCCGGCGAGCAGCGAGGTGCCCAGCAGGGCCAGAAGGTGACGGCGTTGCATGGTTCGTTCAGGTGGTGGTCGGAAAACGTCAGAGCCCCAGGCCCTCGGCCAGCGCGTCCATGCGCGCGGTGACGGCCGGGTCCATGTGCATCGTGCGGCCCCATTCGCGGCTGGTCTCGCCGGGCCACTTGTTGGTCGCGTCCAGGCCCATCTTGCTGCCCAGGCCGCTGACGGGCGAGGCGAAGTCGAGGTAGTCGATGGGTGTGTGTTCGATGGTGAAGCTGTCGCGCGCCGGGTCCATGCGCGTGCTCATGGCCCAGACCACGTCCTTCCAATCGCGCACGTCGATGTCCTCGTCCACCACGACGATGAACTTGGTGTACATGAACTGGCGCAGGTGGCTCCAGACGCCCATCATCACGCGCCGCGCGTGGCCGGCGTAGGCCTTGCGGATGCTGACCACGGCCATGCGGTAGCTGCAGGCCTCGGGCGGTAGGTGGAAGTCCACGATCTCGGGGAACTGGCGCTGCAGCAGCGGGATGAAGAGCTCGTTCATCGCCACGCCCAGAACGGCCGGCTCGTCGGGCGGCTTGCCGGTGTAGGTGGAGTGGTAGATCGCGTCGCGCCGGCGTGTGATGCGCTCGACCGTGAACACCGGGAACTCGGCGCGTTCGTTGTAGTAGCCGGTGTGGTCACCGTACGGGCCTTCGAGCGCGTGCTGATAGCCGCTGGGGTGGGCCGGGTCGGGGTGGATGTGGCCTTCGAGCACGATCTCGGCCGTGGCCGGCACGCGCAGCGGCACGCCGATGGCGGGCGCCACCTCGGTGCGCGCGCCGCGCAGCAGGCCGGCGAACTGGTACTCGCTCAGGCTGTCGGGCACGGGGGTGACGGCGCCGAGGATGGTGGCCGGGTCGGCGCCGATGGCGACGGCCACCGGGTAGGGCTGGCCGGGGTGCAGGCGGCCGTGTTCGCGGAAGTCCTGCGCGCCGCCGCGGTGCGCCAGCCAGCGCATGATGAGCTGGTTGCGCGAGAGCAGCTGCTGGCGGTAGATGCCCAGGTTCTGCCGCGGCTTGTGCGGCCCCTGGGTGATGACCAGGCCCCAGGTGATCAGCGGCGCCACGTCGCCCGGCCAGCAGTGCTGGATCGGCAGTTGCGCCAGGTCCACGTCCTCGCCCTCGATCACCACGGCCTGGCAGGGCGCGTGCCGTACTTCGCGCGGACTCATGTGCCAGAGCGATTTGACGAGATCGCCCAGGCCGGCCATCTCGCGCAGGCCGCGCGGCGCCTCGGGCTCTTTCAGCCGCGCCAGCACCTCGCCGAAGCGGCGCAGATCGCCCACGTCGGCCACGCCCATGGCACGCGCCACGCGCGCGGTGGTGCCGAACAGGTTGGCCAGCACCGGCATGGTGTGGCCGGTGGGGTTTTCAAACAGCAGGGCCGGGCCGCCGGCGCGCAGCACGCGGTCGCACAGCGCGGTCATCTCCAGCTGCGGCGACACCGGTTCGCGCACGCGCCTGAGTTCGCCCGCGGCTTCGAGTTGCGCGACGAAATCGCGCAGGTCCTTGTAGGTCATGCCGGTTCGGCTTCCAGCCCCGCCCAACGCTCGCTCAGCGTGTGCGGTACATCCAGCAGGTCGAGCACGCGTGCCACGCTGGCGTTGACGATGTCGTCCACGCTCTGCGGCCGCAAGTAGAAGGCCGGCACCGGCGGGCAGACGATGGCGCCCATCTCGGTGACGGCGGTCATGTTGCGCAGGTGGCCCAGGTGCAGCGGCGTCTCGCGCGCCATCAGCACCAGCCGGCGGCGCTCCTTGAGCATCACGTCGGCGGCGCGCGTGACCAGGTTGTCGCTCAGGCCGTGCGCGATGGCCGCGAGCGTGCGCATGGAACACGGCGCCACCACCATGCCGCCGCAGCGGAACGAGCCGCTGGCCGGGCCGGCGCCGATGTCGGCCGCGTCGTGCAGCGTGTGCACCAGCGGGCGCAGCGTCTGCGGGTCGGCGTGCAGTTCGTGGCGCAGGGTCTGCCAGCCGGCGTCGGAAACCACCGCGTGGGTTTCGACGTCGGACACGGTCTGCAGCGCCTGCAGCAGGCGCAGGCCGTAGACCGCACCGCTGGCGCCGGTGATGGCCACCAGCAGGCGGCGTGTTTCAGTCGGGGGTGGGTTCATCGGGTGCGGGTGCGGGCAGCTTCTGCAGGTCGCTGCGCACGCGGAACAGCACGGCCTCGGCCTGCTCGGGGTCGAAGTCCTCGTGCAAGCGCTTGCGCACGCCGTACAGGTTCAGCTGGTGGTGCTGGGTGGGGTTGACGCCGTGGCGCTGCAGGCAGTGGCGCGCGCATTCGAGCGGGCAGCCGTCGAGCACCACGATGGCCCGGCCCGATTGCGCGGTCTTGATCAGCGACGGCACATCGCCGCCTACGCCCGCGATGCAGGACATTTCCGCGACACCGGTGCGGTCCAGCCGCACGGCGACGTGGTTGGCCAGCTGCGCGGCGCTGGAACAGCCCGAGCAGGAATAGACGATGGGCAGCGCCTTGCGCTCAGCGGGGTCCATGGGGCGGACCAAAAGGGCGCAGCCGCTGCAGCCGCGCGAACACGGCCGACGGTGCCCACTGCGCGGGCTCGAACACCGGCAGTTCCAGCGCATCGAGCGCGTTCTTCACCACCAGGCCGAGCTCGGTGTCGCCTTCCATGGACAGGCGGCGGTTGAAGAACAGGGTGTCGGGGTCGTCCAGCCGCCGGGCCAGGCGCAGGAAGTCGTGCGCGTTCGCGCTCAGCGTGAGGTCGGGGGACTGCTGTGGCGCGCAGGCGCGGAACTGGCCGTCCTGTCCGCGGAAGTCGAAGCGCAGGCCGGCGTCGCGCACCTGGATGCGGATGCGCCGGCCGTTCAGGTGCGCGCCCACGTCGGCCGGCAGCTGTCGCGCCAGCACCAGGTTCAGGCCGGTGACCAGCAGCAGCGAGCCGGGGTAGGGCGGCAGGCGGGTGAGCAGACCGGCCAGTGGGGGCGGCACGGTGAAGCGGCGGTCGGATGGGGCAGCAGTCATGGTGGGCGGCATGGCCTCAGGCCACGTAGAGCAGGAAGGTGAAGAAGTGGCAGGCACTGCCACCGAGTACGAACAGGTGCCAGATGCCGTGGCTGTGGCGCAGGCGTTCGTCGGCCACGTAGAAGGCGACGCCGCCGGTGTAGAGCGCGCCACCGGCCGCCAGCCAGGCGAATCCGCCCGGCCCCAGCGCCTGCCACAGCGGCACCACCGCGGCCAGCGCCAGCCAGCCCATGAGCACGTACAGCGCCAGCGACAGGCGCCGCGCGCCGCGGGCCAGCCAGATTTCCTGCGCGATGCCCAGCACGGCCAGCGACCAGACCACGCCCAGCAGCGTCCAGCCCCAGGGGCCGCGCAGCGACACCAGGGCGAAAGGCGTGTAGCTGCCGGCGATCAGCAGGTAGATGCTGCAGTGGTCCAGCTTCTGGAACACCGCCTTGGCGCGTCCGCGCAGCGCGTGGTAGAGCGTGGAGGCGCCGTAGAGCGCGATGAGCATGGCACCGTAGATGCTGAAGGCCACGATGCGCCAGGCATCGCCCTGCAGCGAGGCCTGGGTGATGAGCACCGCGGCGCCGGCCACGGCCAGGAACACCCCGACCAGGTGGCTGATGCTGTTGAAACGTTCGCCGTGCACCATGGCGTCAGGCGGGGACCGCGTGGCGGGGCTCGACCCGGTCCAGCCCCGGACGGCCATGCCAGTAGCCGTTGCAGTCGGGCTGGCCGTCGCCCGCCGCCGGCAGCAGGGGCAGCAGCGCGTCGCGTGCGGCCGCGGGTGTGATGGTTCCACGGCGCAGCGCGTCGTACAGCGCCACGATCTCGGCCGTGTGCTGCGCCTGCGGGCTGATGCGGGCCACGTCCACGCCGAGCGCGGCCAGATCGTCCCAGGCGTCGATCAGGCTGTGCACCCGGGCCGACTGGGTCTGGATGCCGTTGAGCACCAGGAAGTCGGCCTGCTCGCGCGTCTGCATCATCAGGCCGTCGGGGTGGTCGATGCAGCTGAAGCGGCAGTCGTCCTTGGGCAGGTTGCGGTGGCGCGCGGTGAAGCAGCGGGCCGAGAACGCCAGCGGCAGGCGGCCGTGCGCGAACACCTCGGTCTGCAGGCCTGCGGGGCGCTCGCGCTGCAACAGGGCGAGGTCGTCGCGCTTCATCTCCAGCGGCGCGACCCAGCGCGTGGCGCCTTGTTCCGCCATCCAGTGCAGCGCCGGCGCGTTGTAGATGTTCAGGTGCGGCCCGGCCACGAAGGGCTTGTGCCCTGCCAGCGCACCGACCGCACCCATGTCGTTGGCCTCTACAGGGAAGTCCCCGTTCGCGGCGATCTTCTGCATCGCGCCCACGTCCGAGCCCGACTCCAGCAGCACCAGGGTCGAGAGCACGGGCGTCTTGCCCGCCTCGCGCAGCAAATGCGCCACATCCAGCCAGTCCGACAGCCGCAGCTCGTGCCGGCGCGAGCAGGTCACCTCGCCGAGGTAGACGATGTCCACCGCCGTCGCGGCCATGGCCTCGTAGAAATCGAACACCGTGCTGCGCGGCCAGTAGTACTGCAGCGGCCCGAGAGAGAGTTGCATGGTCATTTCCAGGGGCGGTGGTAGGCACCGAGGGTGTGTTGCTGGCCTTCGGCCACCTGGTCCAGCGCGGCCATCCACTGGCCCTTGGGCGTGTAGTGCTGGGGCTGGGCCGCGCAGCTGTCGATGGCCTCGCGCCAGACCTTGGTGACCTGCGCCACATAGGCCGGGCTGCGCTGGCGGCCTTCGATCTTGATCGCGCGCACGCCCATCTGCGCCAGCTGCGGCAGCAGCGACAAGGTGTTCAGGCTGGTGGGTTCCTCGATCGCGTAGTAGCTGTGGTCGTCCTCGACGTCGAAGCGGCCCTTGCACAGCGTCGGGTAGCCGGCGCTCTCGCCGGGCGCGTAGCGGTCGATCAGCACGCCGTTCAGGCGCGACTCCAGGCCCTTGGGGGTCTCCTGCCAGCGCACCGCCTTGGCGGGCGAGCACACGCCGTGCGTGTTGGGCGATTCGCCGGTCACGTAGGACGAGAGCGCGCAGCGGCCCTCGACCATCACGCACAGGCTGCCGAAGCCGAACACCTCGATCTCCACCGGCGTCTTCTGCACCAGCAGGCGCACCTGTTCGAGCGAGAGCACGCGCGGCAGCACGGCGCGCGAGATGCCGAACCGCCGGTGGTAAAAGTTGATGGCCTCGTGGTTGGTGGCCGAGCCCTGCACCGACAGGTGCAGCCGCAGGTTCGGGTGGCGCTGCACCGCATACTGCATCAGGCCGGGGTCGGCCAGGATCACCGCGTCCACGCCCAGCGTGACCGCCTTGTCCAGCGCCTGCTGCCAGCGCTGCGGCTGGCCGGCTTGCGGGTAGGTGTTGATGGCCATGAAGACCTGGCGGCCGCGCTGGTGCGCGTAGGCGATGCCGCTGGCGATGCCGGCGTCGTCGAAGTTCAGGCCGGCGAAGTTGCGCGCGTTGGTGGCGTCGCGCAGGCCGAGGTAGACGCAGCTGGCGCCGTGGTCGATGGCGGCCTTGAGGGCGGGCAGGCTGCCGGCGGGGCAGACGAGATCCATGGGTGGTGAACGGGTTGGTGGCCGACGGACGGCGAAAGGAAGGCGCGACCTTAGCCGCGCGCCGACGGTCGGCGATTGACCCGCGTCAAGGGCGTCATGGCTTGATCTGGCGCAAATCGGTCGGTCCGGATCACCCTGCCGGTGACTGGGTTTTTTCCCAGGCCGTCGCCGAAATTCTTGACCCAGAACAAGGCGGCGCGACGCCGTCGCCGGTAGTCTCCACCAGCGGTTTTTTGCGCCGTCCTATGGGAAATCAGACGATGAATGCACGAGATGTGATGGGGGCGGTGGCGCCTGGAGACGGCGAGACCGCCGAACGCGCGCGGGCGCTGCTGCGCCAGGCGGGCGACAACGGCATGCGCCCCTGGCGGATCAGGGACCGCGAGCTGCTGCCGGTCGTGCAGGGCGGCATGGGCGTGGGCGTGTCGGCCGGCGGCCTGGCCGGCGCCGTGGCCGCGCTGGGTGGGGTGGGCACCGTGTCGTCGGTGGACCTGCGCCGCCTGCACCCCGACCTGATGGCCCAGACCCGCCACCTGGAAAGTGGCAAGGAGCCCGACGCGCGCGAGCGCATCAACGCGGCCAACCTGGTGGCGCTGGACCGCGAGATCCAGCGCGCGCGCCTGATTTCACAGGGGCGCGGCATGGTGGCCGTGAACATCATGAAGGCCCTGTCGGCCTACGAGATCTATGTGCGCCAGTCGCTGGAAAGCGGCGCCGACGCGGTGGTGGTGGGCGCCGGCCTGCCGCTGGACCTGCCGGAACTGGCCAAGGACCACCCGGAGACGGCTCTGATCCCCATCCTGTCGGACGCGCGCGGCGTGCAGCTGATCGTCAAGAAATGGGAAAAAAAGGGCCGCCTGCCCGACGCCATCGTGATCGAACACCCCCGGCTGGCCGGAGGGCATCTGGGCGCGGCCAAGGTCGCCGACCTGCAGGACCCACGCTTCAATTTCGAGAACGTGATCCCCCAGTCCCTGGAATTTTTCAAATCGGCCGGGCTGGAAGGAAAGATTCCATTGATCGCCGCCGGCGGCATTTCCAGCCGCAAGGACATCCTCCGTCTGCAGGGTCTGGGCGCCAGCGCGGTGCAGATGGGCACGGCCTTCGCGGTGACGCTGGAATGCGACGCCGACCCCGCCTTCAAGCAGGTGCTGGCCAATGCGACGCCGGAAGATGTGGTGGAGTTCATCAGTGTGGCCGGGCTCCCGGCGCGAGGTGTGCGCACACATTGGCTCAACAAGTACCTGCGCGTGGAACCCAAGCTCAAGGCCGTGGCGCACGTGAAGGAGCGCTGCAACATGGCCTTCGACTGCCTGGCGCATTGCGGATTGCGGGATGGCAAGGCCGACATGGGGCAGTTCTGCATCGATCAGCAATTGGCCCACGCCTGGGAGGGGGATCAGCAGCGGGGCCTGTTCTTCCGCGGGGCGGGTAGTCTCCCGTTTGGCAAGGACATCCGTTCGGTCCATGATCTGGTGTCCTGGATGGTGACCGGCAATCGGCCGGCAGAGCCTGTACCATCCGACGCCTTCAAAACCGGAGCCCTTGCATGAAGCGTGACCCCCAACCCGGAGCCCAGAATCTCCGGGAACCCCAGCCGATCAGCCTCGACGTGCTGGAAGAAAAATACCTGAAACCCGGGGAGACCGGCATCGACGACCTCTACCGCCGCGTGGCCCGCGCCCTGGCCTCGGTGGAAAAAGAGCCGATCCGTGCCGAGTGGGAAGCCAAGTTCCTCGACAACCTGTACGCGGGCGCCATCGGTGCCGGCCGCATCATGAGCGCCGCCGGCACCGACATCCAGGCGACCCTGATCAACTGCTTCGTGCAGCCCGTGGGCGACTGCATCCAGGGCTTCGACGACGAAGGTTTTCCCGGCATCTACGAAGCCCTGCGCGAAGCCGCCGAAACCATGCGCCGCGGTGGCGGTGTGGGCTACGACTTCTCGCGCATCCGCCCGCGCGGCGCCGAGGTCAAGGGCACGCACTCCATGGCCTCGGGCCCGTGCAGCTACATCAACGTGTTCGACCAGTCGTGCTCGACGGTCGAGAGCGCCGGTGCGCGCCGTGGCGCCCAGATGGGCGTGCTGCGCATCGATCACCCGGACGTGCTGGACTTCATCACCGCCAAGCGCACGCCCGGCCGCTGGAACAATTTCAACGTGTCGGTGGGCGTGAGCGACGCCTTCATGGAAGCCGTGGCCGGCGACCAGCCCTGGGAGCTGGTGCACAAGTCCAAGCCCGGCAGCAAGGTGATGGACAAGGGCGCCTACCAGCGCAGCGACGGCCTCTGGGTCTACCAGAGCGTGTCCGCGCGCGAGCTGTGGGACACCATCATGAAGTCGGCCTATGACTTCGCCGAGCCCGGCATCCTGTTCCTGGACAAGATCAACCAGGACAACAACCTGCGCTACTGCGAAGGCATCGCCGCCACCAACCCCTGCGGTGAACAGCCGCTGCCGTCCTACGGCTGCTGCGACCTGGGCCCGATCATCCTGACCAACTTCGTGCGCAACGCCTTCGGTTTTGGCGGCGTGCCCTCGTTCGACTTCGCCGCCTTCGAGCAGGCCGTGGCGACCCAGGTGCGGGCGCTGGACAACGTGCTGGACGTGACCTTCTGGCCGCTGGAACAGCAGCGCAAGGAAGCGCAGGACAAGCGCCGCATCGGCGTGGGCTTCACCGGCATGGGCAACACCCTGGCCATGCTGTGCGTGCGCTACGACCGCGAAGAAGGCCGCAAGGTCGCCGCCCAGATCGCCGAGCACATGCGCGACGCGGCCTACCGCGCCTCGATCGAGCTGGCCAAGGAAAAGGGCGCCTTCCCCAAGTTCGACGCCAACGGCTACCTGGAGCGCGGCACCTTTGCCAGCCGCCTGCCCGAGCCCATCCGCCAGGCCATCCGCAAGCACGGCATCCGCAACAGCCACCTGCTCTCCATCGCCCCCACCGGCACGGTGAGCCTGGCCTTTGCCGACAACGCCTCCAACGGCATCGAGCCGCCGTTCTCCTGGATGTACCGCCGCAAGAAGCGCGAGCACGACGGCTCGACCCGCGAGTACGCGGTGGAAGACCACGCCTGGCGCCTCTACCGCGACCTCGGCGGTGACGTGGACCACCTGCCCGAGTACTTCGTCAACGCGCTGGCCATGACGGCCGGCGAGCACATCGCGATGATGGAAGCGGTGCAGCCCTTCGTGGACACGGCGATCTCCAAGACGGTCAACGTGCCGGGCGACTACCCCTACGAAGACTTCAAGAACCTGTACCTGCAGGCCTGGCGCGCCAGCCTCAAGGGCATGGCGACCTACCGGCCCAACACCATCCTGGGCTCGGTGCTCGACACCGGTGCGCCGGTGGCCGAGGCCAAGCCGGCCCCCGCGCCTGTGGTGGCGCCGGTCGACCCGATGCGCACCGTGATCGAGAGCCGTCCCAAGGGTGCGCTCTCGGCCGTGGCCGACAAGATCGAGTACTGGACGCAGGAAGGCCACAAGACGCTGTACATCGTGGTCTCCTTCCTGCCGGTGCCCGCCGCCGACGGCAAGGGCACGGTCGAACGCGCCATCGAGTTCTTCATGCCCGTGGGCCAGAACGGCGAGTCGCAGCAGTGGATCACCTCCACCATGCGCATGCTCTCGCTGGCCGCGCGCGGCGGCTTCCTGGGCCGGGCGCTGTCCGACATGCGCAAGGTCGCCTGGGACCGCGGTCCGGTGCGCCTGGGCACCTACGAGAAGGCCGACGGCACCCACGTGCCGATGTGGCACGACTCCGAGGTGGCCGCCATCGCGTTCGCGCTGCAGAACATCATCGCCCGCCGCAAACAGCACACCGACACCGCCGCGGTCGCCACGCCCCATGCCCCGGCCGCGCCGGAGTTGGTGGGCATGTCCTCGGGTGTCATGGCCGGCAAGAAGTGCCCCGAGTGCGGCGCGCACGCCATGATCCGCAAGGACGGCTGCGACTACTGCACTTCCTGCGGGCACCTGGGTTCCTGCGGATGAGCGCCGCCGGGCCGCTCCCAAGGCGCGCAGCCCCGCAGTGCGCAGCACGGAGGGTCGGCCAGTGAGCGTCGGGGGGCGTGGGACGTTGCCGGTGCGCCCGAAGGGTTCGCCGGTCGCCACGCCCTGGCAATGGGCCAGCCTGTGGCGCGCGCCACACCGGCTGGCCTTTTTTTCGGGGGTGCTGCTGCTGGTCGCCTCGGCCGCCTGGTGGGCCGTGGTGCAGGTCGACCGCGCCAGCGGCGTGTTCGGGCTGTCCTACGCGGTCTCGCCCACGCTGACCCACGCCGGGGTCATGACCCTGGGCTTCATGCCGCTGTTTTTTGCCGGTTTCCTGTTCACCGCCGGCCCCAAGTGGCTCGGGGTGGACGCGCCGGAGACCCGCGCCATCACGCCCGCGCTGGCCCTGCAGGTGACCGGCTGGCTGGTGTGGCTGGCGGGCGCGCACCTGCACCAGGACGTGGCGGTGGCCGGTGCCCTGCTGGCTGCGGCCGGCCTGGGGACGCAGAACCTGCGGTTCTGGCGCCTGTGGCGCGCCAGCCGCGTGCCCGACCGGGTGCACGCCACGGTGGTGGCGCTGGGCGGCACGCTGGGCGCGCTGTGCGCCGCCGGCATCGGCTTGGCGCTGCTGATCGGTGAGTGGTCTGTGGCGCTGGCCCTGGTGCACACGGCGCTGTGGGGCTTCATCGTCGCCACCTACGTGGCCGTGGCCCACCGCATGATTCCCTTCTTCACCTCCGGCGTGCTGCCCATGATCGAGGTCTGGCGCCCGTTCTGGGTGCTCTGGCTGATGCTGGCGGCCGTGGTGCTGGAGGTCGCTTCGGTGTGGCTGATGCTCGCCGGCTGGGGCGAAGGCACGGCCTGGCGCCTGCTGCGCGGTGCGCTAGAACTGGGCATCGGCGGCGTGCTGGTCTGGCTGGCCTGGGTCTGGGGCCTGGTGCAGAGCCTGAAGATCCGACTGCTGGCCATGCTGCACGTGGGCTTTGTCTGGTTCGGCCTGTCGCTGCTGCTCTCGGGGCTGTCGCAGTGGCTGCTCGCCGCCGGGGGCGTGCCCACACTGGGCCTGGGTGCGCTGCACGCGCTGACCATGGGCTTCCTTGGCTCCACCATGCTGGCCATGGTCACGCGTGTGGCCTGCGGCCACAGCGGCCGCGCGCTGGTGGCCGACGCCACGGTGTGGACCCTGTTCTGGGGGCTGCAGGTGGCGGTGTTGCTGCGTATCGCGGGCACCCTGCCAGGCGCCAGCGGCCTCTGGCTGGCCGCGGCCGCCCTGACCTGGGCCGGCGTGGTGCTGGTCTGGGGAGGGCGGCTGGCGAACTGGTTCGGCCGGCCGCGCGCCGATGGCCGGCCGGGGTGAACCGTGGACAGCTGCGCGCCCGATGGTGTCGGCACCGCCGACTGGTCCGAACTGGCGGCCGAGCTGATGGCCGCGCGCCGCACGGTGCTGCCGTTCCGCCTCGGTGAGCCCGGCCCCGACGCCGCGCAGCTGCAGACCATCCTGGCGGCCGCCGCCTCCGCACCCGACCACCGGAGCCTGCTGCCCTGGCGCTTCATCGCCGTGCCCGCCGACCAGCGCGGGGCGCTGGCCGAGGTGTTCGTGCAGGCCCTGCTGGAGCGCGACCCGGCGGCCGAACCGCACGACCTCGCCAAGGCGCGCGAAAAAGGTTTCCGCTCGCCCTTTCTGGCCCTGCTGGTGGTGGACGAGACCAAGGGCGACGCCGAGATCGGCCTGGCCGAGCGGCTGATCTCGGCCGGCGCCGCCGCCCAGAACGTGCTGCTCATGGCCACCGCCCTGGGCTACGGCTCGGCGCTCACGGCCGGGCAGTCCGTGCGTTCGGCCGCGCTGCACCGCTTCTTCGGCCTGGGCGTGCACGAGCAGGCCGTGTGTTTCCTGAGCATCGGCACCGCGCTCTCTCACGGCAAGACCGTCGTGCGCCCCGCGGTGGCCGACTACGTGAGTACCCTGAACCCCGTCGGCCCCGGCTGACACGTTTTTCCAAACCGGATTTTTCATGGACATCAGCACCTTTGACGACCTGCTCGCCGCCGCGCGCGCCCAGCCCCTGCCCCAGCGCCTGCTGATGGTGTTCGCCGCCATCGAGCTGCCCGACGACGCCTCGCCCGCCGAACGCGCGGCCTTCGAAAAGGGCCAGGGCGGTGCGCTGGTGCCGCAGATGTGCGTCGACAAGAGTCCCGACGAGCTGGCCTCGTTCGAGCAGCTCAAGCAGGAGGCCGCCGGCTTCGGCCAGCCCTGGGGCATGGTCTTTGCCGCCGCCATGTCGGGCAGCGCCGGCAAGCCGCCCACCAGCGCCGATGCCGACGCGCCGCTGCAGAAGATGGTGGAGTCCATCCGCCAGGGCCGCATCCAGACCTTCATTCCGTTCGACCCGCAGGGTCGCGCGGTGCTGCTGGACTGACGGCCATGGCCGGCATCCACCTGCACCAGATCACGCAGCCCGGGCAGCACGCGGCGGGGGTGGGGTTCGAGCAGCCGTTCGAGATGCTGACCGCCTGCCACGAGCGGGTGCACCGCATGCTGCGGCTGCTGGGCAAGCTGCGCGAGCACCTGGCCACGCGTGGCCACGACGAACAGGCGGCCCAGGCGGCGCGCGATGTCATGCGCTATTTCGACCAAGCCGCGCCGCTGCACCACGAGGACGAGGAACTGCATGTGTTCCCGCTCCTGCTGCAGCGCGGCGACGAGGCGCTGCGTCAGGCGGTGCGCCGCCTGCAGGCCGACCATGTCGCCATGGGCGAGATCTGGCCCCAGGCGCGGCGCTGTCTGCTGGCCGTGGCCGACGCTGCGGCAACGTCTTCCTGGGCCGGCTGGACGCCCGGCGATGAGCAGCTGCTGGACCGCTTTGCCGGCCAGTACGACGAGCACATCCGCCTGGAGGAGACGTTGGTCTACCCGGCGGCGCAAGGCCTGCTGGACGCCCCGGCCTTGAGCGCCATCGGCGAGGAAATGCAGCACCGGCGCACCGACGGAAGGGTGCGGGGCCGATGAACCCTGGTGCCGACGAGGGCGCGGACGGGCCGCTGGTCTGGGACGACCGGCTGGACAGCGGGGTGCTGGCCATCGACCTGCAGCACCGGGTGCTTTTCCAGCTGCTCCAGCGCGTGGCCAGCATCCAGCCCGCCGATTCGGGGACGGCGCTGGACGAGGTGCTTGCACAGCTGCAGACCTATGCGGACTACCACTTCCGGTACGAGGAAGCGTGGATGCTGCGCCAGCAGGCCGACGCCACCACCCACGCCCAGCACCTGCGGCTGCACAGCGGCTTTGTGGAGCGGCTGTCGGCCATGAAGCTGCAGCTGGAGCAGGGCCGGCTGACGATCCTGGACCTCGAACGCTTCCTGCGCCGCTGGCTGATCGGGCACATCCTGGAGCAGGACATGCCGATCATCCGCCGTGTGCAGGCCCAGGCACCGGCGTCCTGAGGCGCAGGCGCCCGGGTCAGCGCCAGTGCGCGGCCCGTCGCTGGGCGCTCACCCGTTCTGGCCGATGGTCAGCGCGACCTCGGCGACGCCTTCGACGCGGCCGGTGATCCGGTCGCCCGGCACCACGGCGCCCACGCCCTCGGGCGTGCCGGTGTAGATCAGGTCGCCGGGTTGCAGGTGATAGAACAACGACAGGTCGGCGATGATTTCGCGGATGTTCCAGATCAGCTTGTCGACGTCGGACGACTGCTTCGTTGCCCCGTTGACCTCCAGCGCGATGGCACCGCGCCCGATCACCACGCCTTCCATCGGCACGACCTCGGAGCAGACCGAACCTTCTTCGATGTCCTTGCCCAGGTCCCAGGGCCGGCCCTTGTCGCGGGCCAACAGCTGCAGGTCGCGGCGCGTCATGTCCAGGCCGGCGGCGTAGCCGTAGATCACTTCGTGCGCCTTGTCGGCGCTCACGCGGAAGCCGGATTTGCCGATCGCCAGCACGAGCTCCATCTCGAAGTGGTAGTTCTTCGTCTCAGGCGGATAGGCGACGGTGACGCCGCTCTCCACCAGGGTCTGCGGCGACTTGGTGAAGTAGAACGGCCGCTCGGCGCTCTTGTCCACCGGCTTGCCCATCTCGACGGCGTGCGCGTGGTAGTTGCGGCCGACGCAGAAGATGCGGTTGACGGGGAAGCGCTCGGTGCGGCCACGGATGGGCAGGGAGCGGACGGCGGGTGGGGGGAAGAGGTATTGAGTCATCGGACAGTCTCTGGAACAGTCATCGGGTCTCATACACACCGAGCTTCCTGTGAAGAGGTGACTCGTCGGCGATGAAGATGAAGGAGGGTTTGTCGGTCTGGCGGTTCGTCAGCGTCACCGGCTCGTAGCCCGGCGCGCAGCAGGTGTCGGCCTCGACCAGGCCGAAGGTCTTGCCGCAGGTGGACACGTCGACGCCGCCTTCGATCAGGTGGAACACCTGCGCCGGCGAACGCGCCGGCAATGTCAGTGTCTGGCCGGGTCTGAGCATCAGCGCGTAGAAGCCCAGGATGTTCTCGGCGTCGTCGCCCGTTTCGGGGTTCACGTAGGTCACCTGCACGCAGTCGAGGTCCGGCTGGTTGGCGGCCATGGCCTGCAGCGCCGCGCGCGTGTCCACCCAGGGGTAGCGCAGCATCGGGTAGCGCTTGCCGCTGCGCGAGAACACCTGTGTGGGCACCACGCCGGCCCGGGTCCATGCGCGGTCGCCACTGCCTTGCTTGACGGTCTGGCGCGGGCCGTTGATGTGGTAGCTGGCCTCCATGTAATAGACCAGCGGCAGGTCCAGCACGTCCAGCCACACCACCGGGTCGCTGCCGTCGTGGCCGTGTTCGTGCCACAGGCCGGTGGGCGTGAGGATCAGGTCGCCGCGGCTCATCGGGCACTGCTCGCCATCGACGGTGGTCCAGGCGCCTTCGCCCTCGACCACCATGCGCACCGCGTTGGGCGTGTGGCGGTGGCTGGGCGCCCACTCACCCGGCAGCAGCAGCTGCATGCCCAGGTAGATGGCGGGACTGGCCTTCATGTTCTCCAGCCCGTGGCCGGGGTTGGCCAGCACCAGCACGCGGCGCTCGGCCTTCTCGATCGGGGTCAGCTCGCCGGCCTTGAGCAGCAGCGGCTTGAGCGTGGCGTAGGGCCAGTGCACGGCCTGCGTGGCGCGCGTGGGCACGCCCGGTGGCAGCACGGCGCGCAGGCTGGGCCACAGCGGCACCAGGTTGAGGTTCTTCAGGTCGTCGCGGTAGTCCTGCGGCAGGTCTTCCAGTCGGCCGAGTGCGTGGCTCATGTCTTGTCTCCTTGGGCCGGATCTGCTCCCGCCGCATGCTAATAATCAGTGTGCTGATGATAAGAGGGCGGTTAGACTGGGTCAATCATCGAATCTCCGTTGCCCACCACCCTTGCCCTGTTTGCCATGGACACCCCCGAACCCGCCGGAATCCAGATCGACCAGCAGCCCGGCTACGCGATCCGGCGCCTGCACCAGATCTCGGTCGGCATCTTTCTGCAGGAGGCGGGCGAGCTCGGTGTGACGCCGGTGCAGTACGCCGCCCTGCAGGTGGTGGGCAACCAGCCCGGCATCGACCAGCGCACGCTGGCGCGCAGCATCGCGCTGGACACCTCCACCACCGGCGGCGTGGTGGACCGGCTGGAGGCGCGCGGCTGGCTGGAGCGGCGCCTGTCGCCGCAGGACCGTCGCGCGCGCCAGCTGTTCCTGACGCCCGCGGGCGAGCAGGGCCTGGCCGACACCGTGCCCGCCATGCTGCGCGCGCAGGAGCAGATCCTGGCGCCGCTCACCCCGCGGCAGCGCACCGAGTTCATGCGCCTGCTGCTGGTGCTGGTGACGCAGAACAACGACCTGAGCCGGGCACCGGCCGAGGTCGCTGGCCGATAGTGCCTGACGCCCCGTCAGGCCAGGTCTTGGTGGAAGTCGCTGGCGCCGGGCTTCCAGTAGGCCGAGACCTTGACGTGGCTGCGTGGCCGTCCGCGTTCGTTCAGCAGGATGTCGCGCAGCCGCCCCATGCATGCGGCTTCGCCCGCGCACCAGACAAATCCGTCGCCTGCGGGCAGGTCCACCGTGCGCATGGCGTCGCACAGCGCCTCGCCGGACGGCAACCAGCGCAGGTTCAGACCAGGGCGCTCAGGCAGCGCCTGTTGGTCCTGCTCGTGCGGGGTGTGCAGCAGCACCGTGGTGGGGGTGCCCGCCGGCAGTTCGTCGAGCCGCCGCGCGATGGCGGGCAGCGCCGTCGCATCACCGGCCAGCAGGTACCAGGGCAGGTCGTCCGCAATGACGATGGAGCCGCGGGGGCCGCCGATCACCGCCGCGTCGCCCGCCCGGGCGCGCTGCGCCCAGGCGCTGGCCGCGCCCCCTTCGTGCAACGCGAACACCAGGGTCAGCTCCTGGCGGACCGTGTCGAAATGGCGCGGCGTGTAGTCGCGCCGGTGTTCCTGTCCGTCGGCGTCGGTGAAGATGAACTTGACGTGGTCGTCGAAGGAGAGCGAGACGAAGCTGGCCAGCGCCGGCCCGCCGAAGGTCACGGCCAGCAGGCCTGGGCCGAGCGGCCGGACATGGCGCACGCGCACGTCGCGGCGCAGCAGTTCGTGGCGCACGCGGCGCGTCGGGCCGGGTGGGTGCTCGGTGGGAACAGGATGGGACATGGAATAGGTGAATTGATTGATAATGTCATCCATTCTGTCAAAGCAAGTTGATGGAGTCAACCAATATGTCGAAGCTGTCCGATGACGATCTGATGGAGGCGGTGCACGACCTGATGCACCTGGCCCGCGCGCAGCTGCTGCGCCACATGCCCGACGATGGGCTGGGGCCGATGGAAGGGCGGGCGCTCGGCTTCTTTGTGCGCCACCCGGGCAGTACGCAGACCGATCTGGTGCAGCACGCGGGGCGGGACAAGGGCCAGCTGGCGCGCCTCATCGCGGTGCTCAAGGACAAGGGCCTGCTGGTGGCACGGCCGGACGGGCACGACCGCCGGGTGATCCGGCTCTATCCCACCGAAGCGGCGCAGCACCGGCACGAGTCCGTCATGCGCCACCGCCGCCAGGTGGCGGCCCGGGCCGCCCGCGGGCTGGAGGCGCCGGAACGGCAGGCGCTGCTGCGCGCGCTGCGCCACATGCAGGACAACCTGCGAGACGGCGGGCCTTGAAGGGGGC
Source organism: Hydrogenophaga sp. H7 (assembly GCF_002025745.1). Classification (NCBI taxonomy): domain Bacteria; kingdom Pseudomonadati; phylum Pseudomonadota; class Betaproteobacteria; order Burkholderiales; family Comamonadaceae; genus Hydrogenophaga; species Hydrogenophaga sp. H7. The sequence continues at coordinate 33,923 of NZ_MCIC01000020.1, forward strand.
GCGCGGGCGCCGCGCTGGCGTCTGCGAAACAGAGGCGCCGGGTACACTGCGCGCGGAAAAAAAGCCGGCATGAAGATCACCATCGACACCGACGCCCAGTCCCTGGAGTACCAGGCCGGCGATGAAACCCCGAAGCGACTGCCGCTGTACTCGTCCGAGGCCTTCCGGGTGGTGTCCCAGGTCTGGCTCAGGCAGGAGTGGAACCTCCTGCACTGGCAGTCGTTTTCCTGGCTGGGCTTCCAGCTCTGGCAGCTGCCGGAAGATGTGCTGCGGCTGCAGGAGGTGATCGCCAGCGTGCGTCCCGACGTCATCATCGAGACCGGCGTCAACCGCGGCGGCAGCGCCGTCTTCTTCGCCTCGCTGTGCCGGGCGCTGGGGCGCGGGCGGGTAATCTCGATCGACATACAGATCCCCCCGGAGCTGCGCGAGGCGGTGGCCGCCTGCCCGCTGGGCGACCTCATCACCCTGATCGAGGGCGACTCGGCTTCTGCGGCGGTGGTGGACCGGGTGCGCCGGTCCGTGGGGCGGAGCCAGACGGTGTTCGTGTTTCTCGACAGCGACCACAGCAAGGCGCATGTGCGCCGGGAACTGGACGCCTACGGCCCGCTGGTCACACCGGGTTCCTACATCGTCGCGACCGACGGTGTCATGGCCCATCTCGCGGACACGCCCGGGGGCCAGGCGCACTGGCTTGAGGACAATCCGGCCGCGGCGGCGCGCGCCTACGCGGCCGAACACCCCGAATTCGAGCTTCACCGGCCCGCAGCGCTCTACAACGAGGCCTTTGTTGAAGAGGCGCTCACCTACTGGCCCGACGCCTGGCTGTACCGACTCCATCCCCCCGCCGACTGAATCCATGCACACGAGTTCCCGCGACAAGATGCGCCTTTTTGTTGAACAGTACCTGGGCGCGCGTCGCGGGGAGCCGCTGGTCATCCACGACTTGGGCAGCCAGGACGTGAACGGTTCGTACCGCGACCTGTTCGATTCCCCGAACTGGCGCTACACCGGGCTGGACATGGTGCCCGGCGACAACGTGGACCTGGTGCTCAAGACGCCCTACACGTGGCGCGAGGTGGCCAGCGGCTCGGTCGATGTGCTGGTGTCCGGGCAGGCCTTCGAACACATCCGCTACGTGTGGATCACCATGCTCGAGGTGGCCCGCGTGCTCAGGCCGGGCGGCCTGTGCATCGTCATTGCGCCGTCCAGCGGGCCGGAGCACCGGTACCCGGTGGATTGCTGGCGGTTCTACCCCGACGGCATGGAGTCCCTGGCCCGCTTTGCCCAGCTCGATCCCGTTCAGGTGAAGACCCAGTGGCAGGACGCGGGCCATGACGACGGCAGCGATGTCTGGCACGACTCCGTGCTGGTCTGCCGCAAGCCCGACCATGGCCCCTGGTGGAACCTCAAGAGCGCGCTCAAGCGCTGGCTGCAGCACCGCAGCCTGGTCCAGGGCCTGTCCGATCCGGCACCTCTTCCTGAAGCGGCGGCGCTGCGCGTCGCCATGCCGGCGCCGGCCACCCGGCCCGCCACACCAGTGGCACCCGCAGTGGCGGAACCGCCCGCGCTGTCGCAGTGCCGCTTCTACCACTCGGTGGACCTTCCCGGCGGCGAGTCGGTGAAGGGGGAATGGGACCTGCGCCCGAACGTGGATGCGTATCTCGGCGGTGTCGACTTCGCGGGGCGCTCGGTGCTCGAAGTGGGGCCGGCCAGCGGCTTCCTGAGCTTTCACATGGAGGCCGCGGGCGCCCGGGTCACGGCGTTGGAGCCGCCCATGGAGCACCTCTGGGATGTGGCCCCCGTGCCCGGTTTCGACGTTGCCGGCTGGCGCCAGGAGTTTGCCCACGTCATCACGGGCGTGCGCCAGTCGTTCCAGTACCTGCACCATGCCCGCGCCTCCCGGGTCCGGCTGATCGTGGCGCATCTGGACGCCCTGCCCGAATCGGAGGGGCCATTCGACATCGGCCTGCTGGCCTCGGTGCTGCTGCACTGCCGTTCGCCGTTCTCGGTCATGGAGCAGCTGGCGCGCCGGGTCAGCGACACCCTCATCGTCACCGAGGTGTACGACGCCAACCTCGGGGATCTGCCGGTCTGCCGCCTGCTGGCGGACCCCGCGATCCCGCAGGTGCACACTTGGTGGGCACTGACGCCCGCCTTTGTCATCCAGTCCCTGGGGCTGCTGGGATTTCCCGACGCGCGGCTCAGCATCCACCACCAGAAGCGGGATGTCGACGGCGCCATGGTCCCGATGTTCACCGTCGTGGCGCGGCGCGCCTGGCCGCCGCAGCAACCGACACCAAGGAACCCCGATGCACAATTCTGACGCCAGCCTGCTGGAGCCACTGCTCTCACCTGCGCTGGACAGCCTTTTCCGGACACCCCGGCGCCTGGGCAAACCCAGCGGTTGGTGGGGTCATGTGCCTTTTGCGTTCTGGATCGTCCAGGCGACCGAACCGCGACTGCTGGTGGAACTGGGCACCCACCATGGCGTGTCCTATGCCGCCTTCTGCGACGCCGTGCTGCAGCACCGTCTGCCCACCCGCTGCTTCGCGGTGGACAGCTGGCAGGGCGACGCACATGCCGGTTTTTTCGACGAGGCCGTCTACCGCGACGTCCAGGCCTTCAACGATGCCCACTACGGCGGGTTCTCCGAACTCATCCGGGCCGACTTCGACACCGCCGTCGGGCACTTTGCCGACGGCTCGATCGACCTGCTGCACATCGACGGCTTCCACACCTACGAAGCCGTGCGGCACGACTACGAAACCTGGCGGCCCAAGCTGTCCGAGCGCGCCGTGGTCCTGTTCCACGACACCAATGTGCGCCGCGACGACTTCGGCGTGCACCGCTTCTTCAGCGAGCTGGCGGGCCGCCATCCCCACTTCGAATTCCTGCACGGCAACGGCCTGGGCGTGGTGGCGCCCGGGCGGGCCATGCCGGCGGCTGTCGCGCAGCTGTGCAACGCCGCATCGACGGCACAAGGCGTCGCCATCCGGGAGCGCTTCGCCGCGGCGGGCGCCCGCTGGCTTGGCCACGCCAATGAACGTGAGATGGAGCGTTCCTTCGCGCTGCAGGTCGACGCCCTGGTCGCTGCGCGCGCCCAGGTGAGCAGCGAGCGCGACCGGGCGCAGCGCCAGGACGCTGGCGAGCGGGATGCCTCGCTGCGCAAGCTGGCCCGGCTGGAAGGGGAGATGAGAACCGCGCGCCAGGAGCGTGCGCTGGTGGAGCATGGCCTGACCGAAGCACGCCAGACCATCGCCACCCTGACGCTGCAGCAGCGCGCGCTGGCCCAGACCCTGGAGACCGCCGAGCCCGCTTTGCGCCAGCTGCTGTCCACGCTGCTCGCGCCACCGGAGCGAGGGCCTGCCGCCGACAGGCCGGGCGTCCTGCAGCGGATGCAGCGGCGGCTGGGCCGGCGCGAGCCACCGGACCCGCAGCAGCCGGTGATCGACACCGTGCGCCGCTCGGCATTCTTCGACGCGGCCTGGTACCTGGCGGCCCACGCCGATGTGGCCGACGCCGGGGTCGACGCCGCCGTGCACTACGCGCTGTTCGGCGGCCTGTCGGAAGGCCGGGACCCCGGGCCCTGGTTCTCCACCCGGGCCTATCTGGAGGCCCACCCGGATGTGGCGCAGGCCGGACTCAATGCGCTGTACCACTTCGAGGTCCACGGCCGACACGAGGACCGTGGCTTCCCCCTCAGGCCGCTGGACCGGCCGTGGCCGGCCACGTCTGCCCCGGCCCCGGTCGTGGCCATCGAGCCGCCCGCGGCGGTGCAAGATGCCAAGCTGGCGTTCCGCCAGCGCAGCCAGGACGAGCTCGCGCGGTTTCTGCAGGACGGGCACGAGCTGCACTTGCCCACCGCAGAAACACCCCGCGTCTCCATCGTCGTGGTGCTGCACAACCAGGCCGAACTGACGTTCAAGTGCCTGGCGTCGCTGGTGGAGGCGATCGAGGCCCCTTGCGAGGTGCTCCTGATCGACAACGCATCCACCGATGCCACCGCCACCCTGCTGGCCAGGGTGCGCGGCGCCCGGGTGCTGGCTCAGAACGAGAACCTGCATTTCCTGCGCGCGGCCAACCTGGGGGCCACCCACGCCCGGGGTGAGCACCTGCTGTTCCTCAACAACGATGCCCAGCTCAAACCCGGATCGATCCGGGCGGCGCTGGCCCTGCTCGACGGCCGGGGGCGCGTCGGTGCGGTGGGCGGCAAGGTGGTGCTGATGAACGGCCGCCTCCAGGAGGCGGGCAGCATCGTCTGGGCCGATGGCAGTTGCTCGGGATACGGCCGGGGCGAGGACCCGGACGATGCCGCGTTCCAGTTCCGTCGCGAGGTGGACTACTGCTCGGGGGCCTTCCTCATGGTGCGGCGCGCTCTTTTCGAGGCGCTGGGCGGGTTCGATCCGGCGTACGCGCCGGCCTACTACGAAGAGACCGACTTCTGCATGCGCCTGCACCAGGCCGGACACACCGTGGTGTACGAGCCGCAGGTCGAGATCCTGCACTACGAGTTCGGCAGTTCGGAGAGTGAGCAGACCGCGGTGGGGCTCATGCAGGCGCACCGGGCGGTCTTCGTCGACCGCCACGCCCAGGTGCTGGCCCGGGAGCACCGGCCCCACGGAACGCGCGCCATCGAGGCACGCCAGCGCCCGTCCACGCAGCCGCGCGTGCTGCTGATCGACGACCGCATCCCCGTCCCGTCGCTGGGCTCTGGTTTCCCGCGGGCGCGCCAGCTCGTCCACAGCCTGCACGAAGCCGGTGCCTTCGTCAGCCATTACCCGCTGACCTGCCCGCAGGTCGACCTGGTGGAGGCTTATGAGGTGCTGCCGCGCGAGGTGGAGATCATGGCCGGTCGAGGCATCGACGGGCTGGCCGACTTCCTGCGCGAGCGCTGCGGCTACTACGACGCGGTGATCGTCAGCCGGCCGCACAACATGGACTGCTTTCTCCGCGCCTGCCGGGAGGTACCCGCCTTCCTGCCCGGCACCGCGCTGGTCTACGACGCCGAGGCGATTTTCGCCACCCGCGAAACGCTGCGTACCCAGGTGCTGGGCGAGCCGGCACCGGAGGAAGACGGTGCGGCTGCGCTGACCCGCGAACTGCAGCTGGCCGAGGCGGCCCGCCACGTCTTCGCCGTGAGCGAGGCCGAAGCCGAGCGGTTCCGCCAGGCGGGCTGCCAGGACGTGCGGGTGCTGGGCAACGGCATTGCCGCGCAGCCCACGCCCCAGGGTCACAGCGAGCGGCGCCACCTGCTGTTTGTCGGCCGGTTGGCGGAGGAGGGTTCGCCCAACGCCGATTCGGTGTGCTGGTTCGTGCGCGAGGTCATGCCCCGGCTGGACCAGCTGATCGGCGAAGGCTATGTGCTCCACCTCGTGGGCAGCCCGTGCGAGAGCCTCCAGCAGGCGCTGGGCGGACCGCGGGTGGTGTTCCATGGCCGTGTCGAGGACATCCGGCACTTCTATGAACAGGCCCGCGTGTTCATCGCGCCCACCCGCTTTGCGGCCGGCATCCCCCTCAAGGTCCAGGAGGCGGCGGCGCAGGGCGTGCCGGTGGTGGCCAGCGGACTGGTGGCGACGCAGCTCGGCTGGGCCGGGCAGGGTGCCCTGCTGGGTGCGGACAGCGCCGAGGACTTCGCCCAGGCCTGCGCGCGGCTCTACTTCGATGCCGCCCTGTGGCAGAAGACCCGCCAGGCGGCGCTGGCGGCCGTGGAGCGGGACTGCGCTCCGCAGGCGTTTGACGCGACGGTGCGGGCCGTGCTGCGCGAAGCGTGTGAGTCGTCGGGCCGGCCGGTCGATCTGGCGCCCGGGAATGAACAGGCGCGCGTGTCGGAGGCCTGGAGCGTGTCACCGTCGCAGCGTCAGGACATCCAGGGCATGAACTGGATGGCGCATCCGAGGGTCATGGCACGCCTCCACCACAAGGCCACCGGCCAAGAAGGCACGGATGTGTACATCCATCTGAAGGACACGCTGACCCGTCTGGGCTGGAGCCTCCCTGTGCCGCGCCTGGTCAGCCTGGGCTGCGGGTTCGGGGCCCTGGAGCGCGGTTTCGCGCAGATCGGGCTGGCCAGCCGGATCGATGGTTACGACATCGCCGAAGGCGCGATTGCCGGTGCGCGCGCACGGGCCGCCGACATGGGGCTGGACCAGCTGCACTACCACGTGGCCGACCTGGAGCGGCTGGAGCTGCCCGAAGCGTCCTGCGACCTGGTGGTCGGCTTCCAGTCGATCCACCACGTCAACGACCTGGGCCGCCTGTTCCGCATGGTCCGGCGGGCGCTGCGCCCGGGCGGCATCTTCCATCTGCACGAGTACGTCGGGCCCGACCGCTTCCAGTGGACCGATGCCCAGCTGTCCCACATGAACGGCTTCCTGCAGACCCTTCCCGAGCGCTACCACCGCCTGCCCAACGGCGTGGTGCGGGGGCCCCGGGAGCGTCCGCGTGCGGCCGACGTGATCGCCTGCGATCCGTCCGAGGCGATCCGTTCCTCGCAGATCATCCCCACGCTGGAGAAGCACTTCCGCGTGCTGGACCGGCGCGACCTGGGCGGGGCCCTGCTGCACATCGGGCTGAGCGACATCGCGCAGAACTTCAGCGAGTCCAGTGCCGAAGACATGGCCCACCTCGACCGCTTCTTCGCGCTCGAGGACCGGCTCATGGCCGAAGGTCAGATCGGCTCCGACTTCGCCGTGCTGACGGCGGTTCGGCCGCACGACGAATGATCTTCAGTTCCGTCGAGTTCCTCTTCTACTTCCTGCCGATATTCCTGCTGGTCTACCAGGTCTCGGGCCGCCACAACGCGGTGTTGCTGGTGGGCAGCGCCGTGTTCTATGCCTGGGGTGAACTCCGGAACGCATGGGTGCTGGCGGCGTCGCTGGCCGGGTGCTACCTCGGCGGCCTCGCGCTCGGCCGCGAGGCAGACCGCCGGGACCGCCAGCGCTGGGTGCTGGTGGTGTCGCTGCTGTTCCAGCTCTCGCTGCTCGTGGCCTTCAAGTACCTCGGTTTCCTGGCCGACACCCTGCACGACCTGGGCTGGCAGGTGTCCATCGAGCCCGGGTCGGTGCCCGTCCTGCCGGTGGGCATCTCGTTCTTCACCTTCCACGCCATGTCCTATCTGGTCGACATTTACCGCGGCCAGTTGCCGGTCGAACGCAAGCTCTCCCGGCTGACCAACTACATCCTGCTGTTCCCTCACCTGCTGGCCGGTCCCATCGTCCGGTACGCCGCCATCCGGCGGCAGCTGATCCGGCGCCACTGGACCGTGGCCCGCCTGCGCTTCGGCATGGAGCTGCTCATCATCGGTCTGGGGCAGAAGCTGCTGCTGGCCAACCCGCTGGGCACCGTGGTCGACGCGATCTACCAGCTCGACAGCCATGCGCTGACCACCGCACTGGCCTGGCTGGGCGCGATCGCCTACGCGTTCCAGGTGTACCTGGACTTCTCGGGCTATTCCCACATGGCGCTCGGACTGGCGCTGCTGCTGGGCTTCTCGTTTCCCCGCAATTTCCGTTTCCCGTTCCACGCGCTGTCGGTGCGCGAGTTCTGGCGCCGCTGGCACATCAGCCTCTCGTCCTGGCTGCGCGACTACGTGTACACCCCGCTGGGGGGCAGCCGCCGCGGCGGGGGCCGCACCATCGCCAACATCCTCATCGTGTTCGGGCTCTGCGGCCTGTGGCACGGGGCCGGCTGGAATTTCGTCTGCTGGGGGCTCTACAACGGCGGACTCATCGTGCTGGAGCGGCTGGGGCTGGGCCGGATCACGGCGCGCTGGCCCCGCGTGTGCCAGCAGATCTACGCCTGGCTGGCCTTCACGACGGGCGTGGCCATGTTCCGCGCCGAGGACTTCGCACAGGTCGGGACGGTCTATGCCGCCATGGCCGGCTGGTCGTCCGCCACCGCAGGTGCGATGCACCCGGGCCGCTTCCTGGACGGATACACGGTGCTGGTCCTGTTGCTGGCCTTCTCATCGATGCTGCCCCTCTCGCGCTGGTTCGGTGGGCGGCATTTCGTGCGCCCGCGCTGGGCCCCGGTGCGCTGGGTCTTTCTCACGCTGGTGCTGGTCCTCGGTGCCACGAGCCTGGCGTCCGGCAGCCACAACCCCTTCCTCTACTTCCGCTTCTGAGCATGAAGGCCCTGCCGACCCGCCGCGCAAATGCCCTGGTGCTGCCACTTTGGTGCGCCCTGCTGCTGACGCCGCTGCTGGTGCACCTGTTCCGGCCGCCGCACGAGGCACCGCTGGAAAACCGGACACTCGCACCGGCGCCGGGCTGGCCCGGCACCCTGGATGAAGTGAGCACCTGGCCGGCGCGGATGCAGGCCTGGATGCGCGACCATTTCGGCCTGCGTGGCGAACTGCTGGAGGCCAGCCACCGTTGGCGCCACCAGGTGTTCGGTGATTTCCTGTCCGCCGACCTGGTCCCCGGTCAGGCGGGCGAGGTGTTCTACAGCGTGTTCGGCGACACTCCGGGCAACGCGCTGCGGGTGATGTGCGGGGCCGAGCGCATTGAGCTGCCTGTGGTCGGTCAGCGGGTTGCGGAACTGCTGGCCGCGACCCATGCCGATCTGCCCCGGAGCTACCTGATGATGGCCCCCGACAAGTCGCGTCTGCGGCCTCGTTTGCTGCCCCGCTGGTTGCAGGAGGAATGCGCCGGTGGTCAGCCGCCGGCCGAATCCCTGGTTGACCGGCTGGCGCAGAAGCCCGAGACCGCAGGCCGGCTGTTCTACCCCATTGATGCGATGCGCCAGGTCGATGGGGTGGACCCGGTCTACCGTCCCTGGAACCTGCATTGGGACTTTCACGGTGCGGCCGTCGCCGCCGACTGGCTGGCACAAGGCCAGTGGGGTCTGTCGCGCCGCTATGACGTGGCCCTGGAGCCGCGGGAGACCGAGTTCGACCTGCGGGCATTGGCGCCCGGCGTGGCGCGCCGTGACACCACCTTCGTCCCTGTCTATCCGGACGGGCGGGTGCTGGTGTGCCACAACGACGCCGCCTGCTTCCCCGAGTTCGCCGCCGAGGCCGCCCTGCTGTTCCAGGTCGCCCGTGTGCGGTCGGCCTGGCAACTGCCCGCGGGACAGCGCCGGCCCACGCTGGTCATCATCGGCGACTCCTTTGGCGACAACATCACCGAACCCCTGGCGCGCTATTTCGCCGAGGTCTGGTACCTGTCGATGAACCACCTGTCCCGGCTCAGTCCGGCGCAGCGCCGGCATGTGCGGTCGGTCGTGATCGACCAGTTCCGGCCCGACGTGTTGCTGCACGTGTACAACGAAGGCACGGTGCTGGCCGACCAGGCCCGGTATCTGGCGCGGGTCCGGGAGCTGCTGGAACCTGTACCCACCCAGTAACCCGTTTCATGGACAATTGAAACCAAGTTACAACGGAGACACGTCACATGCCCCAGCGCGCCACCAAAATCGTCGCCACCCTCGGCCCTGCGTCCAGCGATCCCGCCCTGCTTGAGGCCATGATCCGGTCCGGCGTCAACGTCGTTCGGCTGAACTTCTCGCACGGCAAGGCGCAGGACCACATCGACCGCGCCAACCTCGTGCGCGCCGCCGCCAAGCGCGCCGGCCGCGAGGTGGGCATCATGGCCGACCTGCAGGGCCCCAAGATCCGCGTCGGCAAGTTCGCCGAAGGCAAGGTGATGCTCGAACCCGGCCAGCCCTTCGTGCTCGACGCCTCGCGCACCGAGCCGGGCGACATCGCCGGTGTGGGCCTGGACTACAAGGAGCTGCCGCGCGACGTGAAGGCCGGCGACACCCTGCTGCTCAACGACGGCCTGATCGTGATGACGGTGGACAAGGTGGTCGGCGATGCCGTGCACACCACGGTCAAGCTCGGCGGCGAGCTGTCCAACAACAAGGGCATCAACAAGCAGGGTGGCGGCCTGACCGCGCCCGCGCTGACCGCCAAGGACATGGAGGACATCAAGACCGCCATGAGCCTGATGGCCGACTACGTGGCCGTGAGCTTCCCCAAGAACGCAACCGACATGGAACTGGCGCGCCAGCTGTGCAACATGGCCGCGGCGCAGTACAACCACAAGCCGGGCCTGATCGCCAAGATCGAGCGCGCCGAGGCCATCCCGGAACTGGAAAACATCCTCAAGGTGTCCGACGGCATCATGGTGGCGCGCGGTGACCTGGCGGTGGAGGTGGGCAACGCGGCGGTGCCGGGCCTGCAGAAGCGCATGATCCTGATGGCGCGCAAGATGGACAAGGTGGTCATCACCGCGACACAGATGATGGAGTCCATGATCGTCAACCCGGTGCCCACGCGCGCCGAGGTGAGCGACGTGGCCAACGCTGTTCTTGACGGCACCGACGCCGTGATGCTCAGCGCCGAGACAGCGGCCGGCAAGTACCCGCTGGAGACCGTGCAGCAGATGGCCGCCATCTGCCAGGAGGCCGAGAAGACCGACCACGACCCGCTGGAAGACGACTTCGTGGGAGCGACCTTCACCCGCATCGACCAGGCCATCGCCATGGGCGCGCTGTTCACCGCGCACCACCTCAAGGCCAAGGCCATCGTGGCGCTGACCGAGTCGGGCTCGACCGCGCTCTGGATGAGCCGCCACAGCGTGCGCATGCCGATCTATGCGGTCACGTCCAAGCTGTCCTCGCAGCGCAAGATGACGCTCTACCGCAATGTGCGGCCACTGCTGGTGGACACCAGCGCCGACCGCGACACCGCGCTGGCCGAGGCCGAGGCCGACCTGAAGGCGCGCGGCGTGATGCAGAAGGGCGACGTCTACGCCATCACCGTGGGCGAGCCCATGGGCACGCCGGGCGGCACCAACACGCTGAAGATCTGCCGGGCGGCCTGAACCGCCTGTCATCGGCACGCAAGGCCGGGCGCCTTAAAATCCCTGGAGTTACAGACCGGTTACCAACTTTGACTAGGGGATCCTCATGGCGCTCGTTTCCATGCGCGAACTGCTCGACCACGCTGCGGCCAACGGCTACGGCATTCCGGCGTTCAACGTCAACAACCTGGAGCAGGTGCAGGCCGTCATGGCCGCGGCCGACGAGGTCGGCGCACCCGTCATCCTGCAGGCCTCGGCCGGCGCCCGCAAATACGCCGGGGAAGCCTTCATCAAGCACCTGATCCAGGCCGCCGCCGAGATGTACCCGCACATCCCGATGGTGATGCACCAGGACCACGGCACCAGCCTCAAGGTCTGCGAAGGCGCCATCGGGCTGGGTTTCGGCTCGGTGATGATGGACGGCTCGCTGATGGAAGACGGCAAGACCCCGGCCAGCTTCGACTACAACGTCGACGTGACCCGCAAGGTGGTCGAATTGGCCCACAAGACCGGCGTGACCGTGGAAGGCGAACTCGGCTGCCTGGGCAACCTGGAAACCGGTGATGCCGGCGAGGAAGACGGCATTGGCGCCGAAGGCAAGCTGGACCATTCCCAGATGCTGACCGACCCCGAAGAGGCCGCCCAGTTCGTCAAGGCCACCCAGCTGGACGCGCTGGCGATCGCCATCGGCACCAGCCACGGCGCCTACAAGTTCAGCCGCCCGCCCACCGGCGACATCCTGGCCATCAGCCGCGTGAAGGAAATCCACGCCCGCATCCCCAACACCCACCTGGTGATGCACGGTTCGTCGTCGGTGCCGCAGGAATTGCGCGCCATCATCAACCAGTACGGCGGCGCGATGAAGGAAACCTACGGCGTGCCGGTGGCCGAGATCCAGGAAGCCATCAAGCACGGCGTGCGCAAGATCAACATCGACACCGACATCCGCATGGCCATGACCGGCGCGGTGCGCAAGTTCATGGCCGAGAACCCCGAGAAGTTCGACGCCCGCGAATGGCTCAAACCCGCCCGCGAAGCGGCCAAGGCGGTGTGCAAGCAGCGCTATCTGGAATTCGGCTGCGAAGGCCAGGGCGCCAAGATCAAGGGCGAGACGCTCTCCGTGATGGCCGCCCGTTACGCCAGCGGCGAGCTGGCTCAGAAGGTGGTCTGATCCCGCCGGGACCGACCTGCGATAATCCGCCGGAATGGTTCAAAGCCCGTTGACTGTTCGGTCACCGGGCTTTTTTCTTGTCTGTCACTTTCTCCGCGACCGATCATGAGCACCGCCCTGCACACCTCCGCCCTCAAGTCCCTGCCCCTGCTCGCACGCGGCAAGGTGCGCGACAACTACGCCGTGGGCGACGACCGCATCCTGATGGTGGCGTCCGACCGCATCAGCGCCTTCGACGTGATCATGGGCGAGCCGATCCCCGGCAAGGGCGAACTGCTGACCACGCTCAGCCTGTTCTGGTTCGACCAGCTCGGCCCCAAGGGCCTGGCCATCTGCCCCATCCACCTGACCGGTGAGGCGCCCGAGAGCGTGGTCTCGGCCGACGAGGCGGACCTGGTCAAGGGCCGTTCGATGCTGGTGCAGCGCCTCAAGCCCATCCCGGTCGAGGCCGTGGTGCGCGGCTACCTGGCCGGCAGTGGCTGGAAGGAATACCAGGAAAGCCGCTCGGTCTGCGGTGTGCCACTGCCCGAAGGCCTGCAGAACGCGTCCAAGCTGCCCGAGCCGATCTACACCCCGGCCGCCAAGGCCGAGATGGGCGAGCACGACGAGAACATCACCTACGAGAAGACGGTGGAGATGGTCGGTGCCGACATCGCCGCGCAGATCCGCGACAAGGCCATTGCCATGTACAAGGCCGCGGCCGAGATCGCGCTGAAGAAGGGCATCATCATTGCCGACACCAAGTTCGAGTTCGGCCTGGACAAGAACGGCACCGTGGTGCTGATGGACGAGGTGCTGACGCCCGACTCCTCGCGTTACTGGCCGGCCGACCAGTACGCCGTGGGCAGCAACCCCCCCAGCTTCGACAAGCAGTTCCTGCGCGACTGGCTGGAGACCGCCAAGGTCAACGGCCAGCCCTGGGACAAGGCCCCCCCCGCACCGCGCCTGCCGCGCGAGGTGATCGAGAAGACGGCCGCCAAGTACCAGGAAGCGCTGACGCGTCTGATGGGCTGACTTGCGGGAGTCCGCCCGGGCGGGGGCGAAGGGTTGTTCGGCCGGTGGCGCCGGCGACCGGGACGTTACTGGGTAGAGTGCGGTCACCGAACACCAGGAGACGCACCATGTACACCGCCCACTCCCAGCGCTACGAGCGCATGCCCTACCGCACCGTTGGCCGCAGCGGTCTCAAACTGCCCAGCATCACCCTCGGCCTGTGGCACAACTTCGGCGACACCACGCCGATGGAAACGCAGCGAGCCATGCTGCGCACCGCTTTCGACGCCGGCATCACCCACTTCGATCTGGCCAACAACTACGGCCCGCCCGCCGGCAGCGCCGAGACCAATTTCGGTGAACACCTGCGGCGCGATTTCCGGCCCTACCGCGACGAGCTCATCATCTCCAGCAAGGCCGGCTACGACATGTGGCCCGGCCCATACGGACAGGGCGGTGGCTCGCGCAAGTACGTGCTGGCCAGCCTGGACCAGAGCCTGAAGCGCATGGGGCTGGACTACGTGGACATCTTCTATTCGCACCGCTTCGACCCCGACACCCCGCTCGAAGAAACCATGGGCGCGCTGGCCACGGCGGTGCAGCAGGGCAAGGCGCTGTACGTGGGCATTTCCAGCTACTCGGCCGGCAAGACGCGCGAGGCCGCGGCCATCCTGCGGCAGATGGGCGTGCCGCTGCTGATTCACCAGCCGTCCTACAGCCTGCTCAACCGCTGGGTCGAGGAGGCGCTGCTCGACACCTTGCAGGCCGAGGGCATGGGCTGCATCGCCTTCAGCCCGCTGGCGCAGGGCCTGCTGACGAACAAGTACCTGAACGGCGTGCCGCAGGATGCGCGCATCCACCGCCCCGGGGGCGGATCGTTCAAGCAGGAACACCTGAGCGAACAGAACCTGGTCCATGTGCGCGCACTCAACGACATGGCGCAGGCGCGCGGCCAGAGCCTGGCGCAGATGGCCGTGGCCTGGGTGCTGCGCCATCCGGGCATGAGCTCGGCGCTGATCGGCGCCAGCAAGCCCGAGCAGATCACCGAGCTGGTCGGCGCGCTGCAGAACCTGCACTTCGGCGCCGACGAACTCGCCGCCATCGACCAGCACGCGGTGGACGGCGGCCTCAACCTCTGGAAGAAGCCTTCGACCGACCAGCGGCTGTGACGCCGGGCGCCGCCCGGGCGGGGTCCAGCGACATTTCCTGGGCGAGCGCCAGCGACTCCTGCATCACCGCGCGGGTGGCCGGGCTGAGCGGGCCGGTGCGTGCCAGCGCCAGCGCGATGTGGCGCACGATGGGCGGGTCCACCAGGCGCGCGGCCTGGAAGCGGTGCTGGCTGCGCGCCACGTCGATGGCGTAGGACCCCAGCAGCGCGTAGGCGCCGCCCTGCGAGGCGATGCCCAGCTGCAGCGCCAGCGAGTCGGCCTCCAGCACCACGTTGAGCTGCACGCCGCGCTGGCGCGCCACCTGCTCCAGCTGGTCGCGCCAGCTGCTGGGGCGGCAGAAGGCCACCAGCGGCAGGCCGTCCAGCGCCCTGAACTTCACCGTCGGTTTCGCGGTCACCGCGTCGCCCTCCGGGCCGACGAGGTAGGTCTGCGCCTCGGCCAGCGACAGCGCGTCGCTGCCGTTGGGCTGGCCGTGGCGGAACAGCAGGGCCAGGTCCAGGCTGCCGTCCTCCAGCCAGGTCTCCAGCTGCGCGCCCTGGCCTTCGCGCACGCTCAGCTGCACCAGTGGGTGCTGCTGGCGCAGGCGGGTGAACAGCGTGCTCACGAAGGGGTGGGCCAGCGACGGGATGGTGCCCAGGCGCACGCGGCCCATGGTCTGGCCGGCGGTGGCGCGGACGTCGTTCTCCAGCTGCTCGGTGCTGCTCAGCCAGACCCGCACCTTGGGCGCGATGCGCTGGCCGAAGGCCGTGAGTGCGACACCCCGGCCGGTGCGCTCGAACAGGCGCCCGCCGCACCGCTGCTCCAGCTCGGCGATCTGCCGGCTCACATGCGGCTGGCTGGTGCCGTGCAGCAGCGCGACCCTGCTCAGGCTGCCGGTTTCGGCGGCGTCGAGGAACAGTTTCCAGAGCAAAGGATTCATGGACGTGACATGCAGAAAACGTATGTCTGAAATGTACCGTCAGACAGTTCCGCTATGGGTTGCCTTGGCCGACAGTCCGTTTCACGGCGGCGGACCTGCAGGGCCCCGCCGCCCAGGCGGTCACCGGGCAGAAAGCACGGCGGCTGTGCCGAACGAACCCCTTGCTGAGGAAATGCCATGAAAGCTCCTGATCTGCGCGGCCTGAACCCCGCCCCCGTGACCCCCTTCACCCGCGACGGCGCCGTCGACTACGCGGCCATCCAGCGCCTGGGCCGCTGGCTGGCCAGCGTGGACGGCGTCAAGAGCCTGACCGTGCTTGGCCACGCCGGCGAGGGCACCTTCCTCGAACGCGACGAGCAGTTCAAGGTGATCGAAGCCTTCCGCAAGGCGGTGGACGACAAGCTGCCCATCATCGCCGGCATCACGCTCGAAGGCACCCAGGTGGCGGCCGCCGAAGCCCGGCGCGCCGTGGAGGCAGGCGCTGCCGCCGGCCTGGTCTATCCCTCGCACGGCTGGCTGCGCTTCGGCTACCAGAAGGGCGCACCGCAGGACAAGTACAAGGCCATCTACGAGGCCAGCGGCCTGCCGCTGATCCTGTTCCAGTACCCCGACGCGACCAAGTGCACCTACGACCTGCAGACGCAGCTGGACATCGCTGCCCTGCCCGGCGTGTTCGCCATGAAGAACGGCGTGCGCAACATGAAGCGCTGGGACCGCGAGATCCCGGTCATCCGCGCCGAGCGTCCGGACCTGCAGATCCTGACCTGCCACGACGAGTACCTGCTGCACACCATGTTCGACGTGGACGGCGCGCTGGTGGGCTATGGCTGCATCGCGCCCGAGCCGCTGGTCGAGATGATCAAGGCCGGCAAGGCCAAGGACTACAAGAAGGCGCGCGAACTGCACGACCGCCTGTTGCCGGTGACCGCCAACGTCTACCACCGCGGCTCGCACATGGAGGGTTCGGTGGCGCTGAAGTGGGCACTGGTGGCGCGCGGCATCCTTGAGCACGCCACGGTGCGCAGCCCGCTGCTGCCGCTGGCCGAAGGCGCCGAGCACGAAATTGCCGCCGCCATGCGCGCCGCTGGCCTGGGCCTGGCGCAGTGAGACCCCTCAGGCGCGCCGGGCCGGCGCGCCTACCATCCACCCGTGGAGACAAGAAGCATGAAGACCAAGATCTGGATGGCCGCCCTGGCGCTGGGGCTGTCGCTGACGGCGCCGGTGCAGGCGCAGGGCCAGTTCCCGTCGGGCACGCTCAAACTGGTCGTTCCCTTTGCCGCAGGCGGCGGGGTGGACCAGGCGGCGCGCCTGCTGGGCCGGCAGCTGCAGACCGACCTGGGCGTGTCGGTGATCGTCGAGAACAAGGCCGGCGCCAGCGGCACCATCGGTGGCAAGGCGGTGCAGATGGCCACGCCCGATGGCATGACCCTGCTGTTCTCGGCCGCCACCCACGTGCTGGCCAGGCAGGTGCTGGCCAACCCGCCCTACGACCCGCAGGCCGACTTCGCGCCCGTGGCACGTGTGGGTGAGGCGCCGCTGATGCTGGTGATCCCGCCCGGCGCACCGCAGAAGAACCTGAAGGAGGTGCTGGACGCCGCACGTGCGCAACCCGACAAGTGGACCGCCGCCGTGCCGGCCCTGGGTGCGCCCAGCCACCTGGCGACGCTGCTGCTGGCCCAGCAGGGCAGCCTCAAACTGACCATGACGCCGTACAAGGGCACCGCCCCGGCGCTGGCCGACGTGGCTGGCGGCCATGTGCAGTTGCTGATGGATTCCATCATTTCGATCCAGGCCATGGCGAAGAGCGGCAAGGTCAAGGCCATCGCCACCACCATGGCGCGCCGCAGCAAGGTGGCGCCGGACGTGCCCACCGCGGCCGAAAGCGGCTATCCCGGCATGGTCTACGAGTCCTGGTACGGCGTCTGGGCGCCCAAGGGCACGCCGGAAGACCGGGTGCAGCTGCTGAACAAGGCTGTCAACAAGGCGGTGGACCAGCTGGCGAAATCGGGCGCCCTCGACACCCTGGGGATCGAGCCGGTGCAGGAGAGCACCGAGCAGTTCCGCAAGTACGTGGCCGCCGACGTGACCCGCAGCGCCGAGCTGCTCAAGGGGGCTGGCTTCAAGCCTGAGTGAGGCGGCTCAGTTCAGCGCCATGCTGAGCTTGCGCCGGTACTGCGAGACCAGCTGCGCCTGCGGGTCTTCCTGCACCGCCGCCTTGCCCGCCAGCTCGATGCCGCCGGCGCTCTTGCCTGCAGCGGCCGGGTCGGCCTTGGGCTTGGGCGGGGTCATGAGTTCGAGCAGACCGACGTAGGTCTTGCGCGGGGCCTCGTCGTCCCACTTCTTGTCGCGCATGATGATCTCCAGCAGCTCTTCGAGCGCGGCCGGCCATTCGCCCATGGCGATCAGCACGCGGCTCTTGGCGAAGCGGGTCTCGAAGTCGCGCTTGTTCTGGCCGATCAGCTCGTCGAACTTCTCCAGCGGCCACTGCCCGCGCGGGTCGGTTCCGACAAATTCCAGTGCGTTGAGCCACTGGGCCAGGGCGTCGAAGCGCAGCGGCACGGGGATGCGCGAGAGCGCGGGCGCCAGCGCCCCGGCGGCCTGTTCGAACAGGCCGTGGCTGATGCACTGGCGGATCAGTTCGAAACGCAAGTCGTCGTTGTCGGGCGCCTGGGCCACGGCCTGGGCCAGCTTCTCCAGCGCGGAGCCGGCCTCGGCCTCATCGGCGCCGTTGGCCAGCATCTGCTGTGCCTCGTCGGCCTCGGCCAGGGCGGCCAGCTCGTCCTCGCTGGGCAGGTGCTTGTCCAGGAAGGCCTTGATCTGGCCCTCGGGCAGGGCGCCCATGAAGCCGTCGACGGGCTGGCCGTTCATGAGCAGCACGCAGGTCGGGATGCTGCGGATGCCGAAGGCCGCGGCCAGCTGCTGCTCCTGGTCCGAGTCGATCTTGACCAGCTTGAAGCGGCCGCCGTACTCGGCCTCGACCTTCTCCAGGATGGGGCCGATGACCTTGCAGGGGCCGCACCAGGTGGCCCAGAAATCGACCAGCACCGGGGTGTGCATGGAGGCTTCGATGACCTCGGCTTCGAAGTTGGCGACGGTGACGTTGATCATGGCGTGCAGCGGTGGTGTGGGGGCGGGACGTGGCGGCCGGCGTGGCGCGAAACGTAAAATCCGCACTTTACCGGAGCCGCCCGCCCGCGGGCTCCGGCTTCACCCGAGTCCCCTTCCAACAGCGCCCGCCCGGCGCGCACGAGAGCCTTCCCCATGAGCACACCCCTGGTTGGCGTCGTCATGGGTTCCAGCAGCGACTGGGACACCATGCAGCACGCCGTGCAGATCCTCAAAGACTTCGGCATTGCGCACGAGGCGCGCGTGGTTTCGGCCCACCGCATGCCCGACGACATGTTCGCCTACGCCGAAGCCGCCGCTGGCCGGGGTCTGAAGGCCATCATCGCCGGCGCCGGTGGCGCCGCCCACCTGCCGGGCATGATCGCCGCCAAGACGGTGGTGCCGGTGCTGGGCGTGCCGGTGATGTCCAAGGCGCTGTCGGGCGTGGATTCGCTGCACTCCATCGTGCAGATGCCCAAGGGCGTGCCGGTCGCAACCTTCGCCATCGGCCCCGCCGGTGCCGCCAACGCGGCGCTGTTCGCCGTGGCGCTGCTGGCCAACGAAGACCCGGCGCTGCGCCAGTGGCTGCTGGCCTTCCGCGCCGAGCAGACCGAAGCGGCCCGCAACATGACCCTGCCTGTCTGATCCCATGAGCCTCAAACCCCTCCTGCCCGGCGCCCTGTCAGACCGTGGCCAACAGATGACCTTGGGCGTGATGGGCGGCGGCCAGCTGGGCCGCATGTTTGTGCAGGCCGCGCAGGCCATGGGCTACTTCACCGCGGTGCTGGACCCCGATCCGGCCAGCCCGGCCGGCCTGGTGGCGCACTTCCATATCGAGACGCCCTACGACGACGAGCAGGGCCTGGCCCAGCTGATGCAGCGCTGCGACGCCATCACCACCGAGTTCGAGAACGTGCCGGCGCCCGCGCTCATCACCCTGGGCGCGCACCGCCCGGTGGCACCGTCGGCCAATTGCGTGGCCGTGGCGCAGGACCGCATCCAGGAAAAGGCGCATTTCGTCCAGTGCGGTCCCGTCAGCGGCGTCTACCCCGCGCCCTACGCCGCCATCGAAACGCCCGAGCTGCTGGCCGCGGTGCCGGCCGACCTGCTGCCCGGCATCATCAAGACCGCGCGCCTGGGGTACGACGGCAAGGGCCAGATCCGCGTGAAGAACCGCGAAGAACTCGCCGCCGCCTGGGAGCAGCTGGGCCGGGTGCCCTGCGTGCTGGAAAAGCTGATGCCGCTGCAAAGCGAGTGCTCGGTCATCGTGGCGCGCGGCGCCGACGGCCAGGTGGTCGCCTTCCCGGTGCAGAAGAACACCCACCGCGACGGCATCCTGGCGCTGACCGAGGTGTATGAGGGCGCGGTGCCGGCCGAGCTGGCGGCGCGCGCGCAGGCCAGCACGGTGGCGATTGCGAACCACCTGAACTACGTTGGCGTGCTCTGCGTCGAGTACTTCGTGGTCGACAACGGCCAGGGCGGCAGCGACCTGATCGTCAACGAGATGGCGCCGCGGCCGCACAACAGCGGCCACTACACGCAGAACGCCTGCGACATGTCCCAGTTCGAGGCGCAGGTGCGCACCCTGGCCGGCCTGCCGCTGCCCGTGCCGCGCCAGCACAGCCCCGCCATCATGGTCAACCTGCTGGGCGACCTCTGGTTCAACCCCAATGGTGTGCGCAGTGCCGCCAGCGAACAGCCGGTGGCACCGCCCTGGGCGCAGGTGCTGGCGCTGCCGGGCACCCATCTGCACCTGTACGGCAAGCTCAGCGCCCGCCCGGGCCGCAAGATGGGCCACCTGAACATCACCGGCGACTCGGTGGTGCAGGTGCGCGAGACGGCTTCCAAAGTCCTCGCCCTGCTCGGCCTGCCCGCGCTGGACTGAATCCCGTGCCCCTGACCCTGAACGCCAGCGACCCGGCGGCCATCGAGCAGGCCGCGTTGCGCCTGGTCGCGGGCGGCCTGGTGGGCATGCCGACCGAAACCGTCTACGGCCTGGCGGCGGACGCCGGCAACGCCAGCGCGGTGAGCCGCATCTTCACCGCCAAGGGCCGGCCCAGCGACCACCCGCTGATCGTGCACATCCCCCCGGCCGAAGCTGGCGACTGGCGCGCGGCGGTGGCGCCGCTGGCGCACAGCGTGCCGGACTTCGCCGTGGCGCTGATGGCCGCCTTCTGGCCCGGCCCGCTGACCCTGATCCTGCCGCGCCGGCCCGAGGTGGCCGCGGTGGCGGCCGGTGGCCAGGACTCGGTGGGCGTGCGCTGTCCGGCGCACCCGGTGGCGCAGTCGCTGCTCAAAGCCGCGCGCGCCCATGGCGTGCTGGGCGTGGCGGCGCCCAGCGCCAACCGCTTCGGCCGTGTCAGCCCGACCACGGCCGCGCACGTGGCCGAGGAGTTCGCCGAGCTGGGCGACGAACAACTGCTCATCCTCGACGGCGGCGCCTGCCCGGTGGGCATCGAATCGACCATCGTGGACTGCTCGCGCGGGCACCCGGTGCTGCTGCGACCGGGCATGCTCACGCCGGCGCAGATCGAGGCCGCCTGCGGTCAGCCCCTGCGCGAGCGCGACGAGGCGGCGCCCCGTGCCTCGGGCACGCTGGAGTCGCACTACGCGCCGCGCGCCAAGGTGCGGCTGATGTCGGGCGAGCAGATCCAGGCCGCGCTGGACGTACTGGGCCAGGACGCGAAGCACATCGCCGTGTACACCCGCACCACACAGCGGGCCGCGCGCGCCGTGGCGCAGCGCCGCATGCCGGCGGATGCCGCCGCCTGCGCGCAGGAGCTGTTCGCGGTGCTGCGCGAGCTGGACGCCACCGGCGTGAAGCTGATCTGGGTCGAGACGCCGCCCGAAGGCGCCGAGTGGGACGGCGTTCGCGACCGGTTGCAGCGCGCCGCGGCCTGACGCGGGCGAATCTTTCCCTCAAGTTCGGCGGCGGCCGGCCGATAGCCCTTGCAGGATGCCCGTCAGGGCGCCTGCACCTTCGTCCGCCGAACCACCTGCGAGCCCGCCGTGAACCGCAACCACTTCGCTTTCCAGAGCGTCAGCGACGACCGTCTGGCCATCAACGACGCTACGAGACACCAGTACTACAGCACCATGCAGGCCGAGACCGGCGACGACGACCTGCTGCTGGCTGCGCTCAACCGCCGCAAGGCGCGCGCGCTGATCGCCCGCCGTGACCACCGCCGGCTGGGCATCGGGCTGGTGGTGCTGGCGGTGTGTGTCGTGCCCGCACTGGTCTGGTGGCTGGGCTGAACCCCACCCGCGGCGGCTTCAGTCGGGCAGGGAGGCGGTCCACTCGACCAGGGTGTCGAGCGCCGGGCGTGCCGCCATGGCGTTCGGGTGGTTGATGAACCCGACCACCACGTAACGACCACCGTTGCCCGCGTTCACATAGCCGGCGATGCCGGTCACGTCGCGCAGCGTGCCGGTCTTGAGCCAGGCGTTGCCATAGGCCGGGCTGCCCGGCTCCCGGCCGACGCGGGCCGCCGTGCCCTTGACCCCGGCCACCGACAGCGACTGGACGAAGGTCGCGCCGCGGGGGTGGCGGGCCGCGTGCTGCAGCAGATCGCCCAGGGCCTCGGGCGTGATGCGCTCGATGCGCGAGAGGCCGGAGCCGTTTTCCATCACCGGCACGGTGTGGCGGATGCCGAAGGTGGTTCTCCACCAGCGCGCGACGATCTCGCGCGAGCGCTCCAGCCGGCCCTGGCGTTCGGGCGTGAGCCGGCCGCGCGGCACGGTCATCGAATCCACCCGCGCGGGCGCCAGCTGCCCCAGCGTGAGGAACAGCTGCTGCGCCATCACGTTGTTGCTCCACTGGTTGACGTCCGCAATGATCTCCGACAGCGGCAGCGACAGGGCCTCGTGCAGCAGGCGGGCGCGGGCCGGGGTGGCGCCCATGACCACCTTGCCGGTGAGCGCGCCGCCGCTGTTGCGCCACAGGCCTTCGAGCGCGCGCGCCGCGTAGCTGGCCGGGTCCTGGTAGGCCACCGGCCACTCCTTGTCGCCGCAGCCGGCCGGGTAGCGGCCGGTGAAGCGGATCGCGTTGACGTCGTCGAAGCGGGCACCGATGGCGCCGCGCCAGTCGCCGCAGCCACCGCTGCGGGTGAGCGGCAGCGTGGCGTCCACCGCCAGCCCCGCCATGGGCGGTTCGCTGAACACCCGCGCCACGCCGGCGGCCGGGTCGGGAAAGAACTTGAGCACCACCGACTTGAAGTTCACCAGCAGCGCGTCGGGCCCGGCGTTGTAGGGCCGCAGCGCCTCGCCGTCGAAGGCGCCGGGGTCGCGCGGTGGCAGGTCGAAGGCGCTGTTGTCCAGCACCATGTCGCCCAGCACGACCACCACCCCCAGGTTCTGCAGCGCCTGGAAGGCGCCCTGGATGCGTTCGAGCACCAGCTTGGGGTCGCCGCCGCCCTTGATGTAGAGGTTGCCGCGCAGCGTGCCCCGGTCCACCACGCCGTCGGTGTAGAAGCGGGTCGACCAGGTGAAATCGGGGCCGAGCAGGTCCATCGCGGCGTAGGTGGTCACCAGCTTCATCACCGAGGCCGGGTTGACCGGCTGTTCGGTGTTGAAGCGCACCCGGGCGGCACCGGGGCCACCGACCGGCAGCACCAGGGCCGACATGGCCGCCGCGGGCACCTGGGCGCGCTGCAGCGCCGCCAGCACCGACGGCGGCAGGCCGGTCTGCACGGGGGGCGGAAGCGCCGCGGCGCGCGGCAGTGCGGAAGCTGCGGCGGTGGACGGTGCGCCGGGGGCATGCAGACCCGTTTCGGGGGTGAGGCGCAGCTCGCCGGCCGACAGCTCCTGTTCCTCCACCTGCGCAAGCGCACCGCCGCTGGCGGTCAGCAGCAGGCCGGTCAGCAGGGCAGCGTGCAGGGGGTGTCGCATGGAGACGCGATTATGGGTCCGGGCCCCTCACGGATAATCCCCCGAATGCCCGTTTCCGACCTGCGTTTTCTGGCGATCGACTCCAGCACCGACACCCTGTCGGTGGCCCTGGGCTCGGGCGCGCCCGGCGAGGTGCCGCTGGCCTTCATCGGCCCCGGCGCTGCCCAGGCCTCGGCCACACTGCTGCCGGCGGTGCAGTCGCTGCTGTCGCAGGCGGGCTGGTCGCTGGCCTCGCTGGACGCGATCGTGTTCGGGCGCGGCCCGGGCTCGTTCACCGGCCTGCGCACCGCCTGCTCAGTCGCCCAGGGCCTGGCCTATGGGGCCGGCGGCCGGCCGGTGCTGCCGGTGGACACCCTGCTGGCGCTGGCCGAATCGGCCCGGCTGCAGCGGATCGCCGACGGTTTGCCGGTGCCTTCCGTGATTGCCGCCCTGCTGGATGCGCGCATGGACGAGATGTACGTGGCCCTGTACGCCTGCGGCCCCGAAGGTCTGCGGACCGGGCCGCTGCAGGCGCCGCGCCTGTGTGCTCCGCAGGACCTGGGCGGCTGGCTGCGCGCCGCCGCACCGGACGACGGGCGCGACGTGCTGCTGGCCGGCAACGTGTTCGAGGTGTACCGCGACCGGCTGGACCTGCCGGCGCTCCCCCGGCAGCCCGCGCTGCCCACGGCCCAGGCCCTGCTGTCGCTGGCGCCGGCGCTGCTGGCGGCGGGCCACGCGGTGGACGCGCGCGAGGCGCTGCCGCTGTACGTGCGCGACAAGGTCGCGCGCACCACGCTGGAACGGGAGGGCCGGGCATGACCGCCCTGGCTGCGCCCTGGCCTGCGGCGGCTGCCGATCCCCAGCGCGGCCGCCGGGTGGCCTTCGAGCCCATGACGGACGCCGACCTGGACGCGGTCTGCGAGGTCGAGAAGACGGCCTATGCCCACCCCTGGTCGCGGCGCCATTTCGCCGATTCGCTGGCCAGCGGCCACCCCGCCGTGATGCTGCTGGCCGAGCCCCTGCCGGGCGAGGTGCCGCACCCGCAGCGCAGCGACGGCCGGGTGCTGCTGGGCTACCTGGTGGCCATGCCCGGTGTGGACGAGGTGCACCTGCTCAACATCACGGTCGCGCCCGCACAGCAGCGCCAGGGCTGGGCGCGCTTCCTGCTCGACGCCCTGGTGCTGTGGTCGCGCGGCCAGGGCGCGCAGTGGCTGTGGCTGGAGGTGCGCGCGGGCAACGACCCGGCGCGCACGCTCTACACCCGCTATGGCTTCCAGCAGGTCGGCCTGCGCCGCGCTTATTACCCGGCCGGGGGACTGCAGCGCGAGGACGCGGTGGTGATGAGCCTGGACCTGGCGGTCCGCGGCCCGGGAGACGGCGCATGAGCGACGCCAACGACGACCCCACCTCCTTCGTGCCGCAGCTGGACGCGCGCCAGCGTGCGATGCTGGCCGAGATGGGCGTGCGCGTCTGGGCGCCGCGCGCCGATGCGGCCGCGGTGGAGCCTGCACCGGCTGCGGTGCCGGCGGTGTCTGCTCCGGTGGCGCCCCCGCCGGCCGAGACCCGCCCCTCAGCCCCTCCTGCACCCGCCACCGCGCCGAGGACGGCGCCGGCTGCACCGGCCGTTGCACCGGTGGCCGTGCCGACATCACCCGCGGCCACCGAGCGCCTGCGCCCGGCCGGCGTGGCGCAGATGGACTGGCCGGCGCTGCGGGCGGCCGTGGCCGGCTGCGAGGCCTGTGGCCTGTGCAAGACACGGCGCAACACGGTGTTCGGCGTCGGCGACACGCAGACCGACTGGATGATCGTCGGCGAGGCGCCGGGCGAGAACGAGGACCTGCAGGGCGAGCCCTTCGTGGGCGCGGCCGGTCAGCTGCTGGACAACATGCTGCGTGCCGTCGGCCGCAGCCGCACGGGCGAGGGCGTCAAGGGTGCCTACATCGCCAACGTGCTCAAGTGCCGCCCGCCGGCCAACCGCAACCCCCAGCCGCAGGAGGTCGCGCAGTGCGAGCCCTACCTGGCGCGCCAGGTCGCGCTGGTGAAGCCCAAGATCATCGTGGCGATGGGGCGCTTTGCGGTGCAGTCGCTGCTGCGCACCGAGGAGCCCATCGGCCGCCTGCGCGGCCGCGTGCACCGCTACGAAGGCGTGCCGGTGATCGTGACCTACCATCCCGCCTACCTGCTGCGCACCCCGGCCGACAAGGCCAAGGCCTGGGAAGACCTCTGCCTGGCGATGGAGACGGCCGAAGGCCTCTGACGGTCCGGGGGCAGGGGTTCCCCCGGGTTGGCGGCCAGCGCCGGTCGCGCGATCCTGCGGTCATCACCAACGACGGGAGACCCCCATGACCCAGCTCTTCGACGCCCCCCTCATCGGCACCGGCCCGCGCAAGGTGCTGTGCCTGCATGGCTGGTTCGGCCATGCCCGCGGCTGGGGCCCCATGGTCCAGCACCTGGACAAGGACGCCTTCACCTACGCCTTCCTCGACCAGCGCGGCTACGGCCACCGCAAGGACAGCGGCGGCCCCTACACCATGGCCCAGATCGCGCAGGACGCGCTGGCGCTGGCCGACGCGCTGGGCTGGGACCGCTTTGCCCTGGTCGGGCATTCGATGGGCGGGCTGGCGATCCAGCAGCTGCTGGCCGACGCGCCGCAGCGGGTGCAGGCCCTGGTGGGCGTGACACCGGTGCCGGCCTCGGGTGTGCCTTTCGACGATGCGGGCTGGACCTTCTTCTCGGCCGCGGCCAAGGACGTGGGCACGCGCCGCGCCATCATCGACCTGACCACCGGCAACCGGCTCTCGGGCGTCTGGCTCGACGGCATGGCCCGGCGCTCGCTGCAGCACTCGGATGAAACCGCGGTGGCCGACTACCTCGTGGCGTGGGCCAAGACCTCGGTGCTGGACCGGGTGCAGGGCCAGACCCTGCCGGTGCTGGTGATCGCGGGCGAACACGACCCGGCGCTGGGCGCCGAGACCTGCAAGGCCACCTGGCTGCAGCACTACCCGAATGCCACGCTGGAGGTGATGGCCAACGCCGGCCACTACCCGATGGACGAGACGCCGATCGCGCTCGCGACGTCCATCGAACGTTTCCTGATGAAGGCGATGTGACTCAGGTGGCCGCGGTGGAGCGGGCGGGCCACAGCACCGTGGCGATCGAGAGCATCACCAGCGCCACGGCGGTCCAGTCCTGCCAGTGCAGCACCTCGCCCAGCCACCAGGCGCCGCTGAACACGCCCAGCACCGGGATGAACATCACCGACAGCGTGGACGCGATGGGCGGCAGCTCGCGCGCCAGCACCAGCCAGGCCACCTGCGCGAAGGCGAACACGCCGACCGCGTTGTAGGCGATGGCCGCCCACTGCGCGGGATTGGGGGCCAGCCACTGGCCGCGTTCGAACAGCAGCGCCAGCGTCGACATCCACAGCGTGGTCGCCACCGTCATCCAGAAGCTGATCGCCAGCGTGGGCGCAGCGATGCGGGTGCGGCGCATCAGCTGCGTGCCGATGGCCCAGGTGGCGGCGGCCACCAGCATCATCGCGACGCCCTGCGGCCGCCCCGAGAGGGTGGTGATCTCGTGCCACAGCAGCAGCACCACGCCCAGCGCGGCGGCGGCCACGCCGGCCCAGGCGCGCGTCACCAGCCGCTGACCGAACCACAGCGCGCCGATCACGGCCGAGAACACCGGCATGGTGTAGCCCAGGATGGCGGCGCGCCCGCTGGAGAGCGACTGGACCGCCAGGATCGCCAGTGTGTGCCAGAAGAACATGTTGAACACCGTGAGCACGGCCAGCTCTCGCCAGTGTTCGCGGCCGATGGTGAACGGCACGCACCGCAGCCACAGGAAGCCGCCCAGCAGCGGCAGCCCCAGCCACATGCACAGGGCGCGGAAGGTCAGCGGTGGAAAGCCGGTGACCCCGAACTTCATGATCGGCCAGTTGATGCCCCAGACCAGGGTGAGCAGGACGAGCAGAACGAGTTGCTGGCGGGAAAGCGACATGTGCAGAGCATCACGGTGATGGGGACGGTTGTCGATGAGGCGGAACGGATTCTTAAGCGGATTTAATAAAATCGCCCGCTTTGCCCGAATCCGACGCCTCCGGTCGGTCGTGATTGTTGTCCAACCAACGCCCGCCGGCCCATGGAAATCATCTGGTATCTGGAATTCATCGCACGGTTCTCGCTCAACCTGGGCGCAGCCAGTGTGCTGATGTTTGGCCTCTATTACAGAAGGCACCACAACCGCGACACCGCGGTCTCCGCCCTGCTGCTCAACGTGTTCGTGTTCGCCGTCCTCACGGTGCTGGCCGACGTGCAGTTCTCGCTGGCGGCGGGTTTTGGCCTGTTCGCGATCCTGGCGCTGTTCACGCTGCGCTCCGAGCAGCTGTCCCGGGTGGACATCGCCTACTTCTTCGGCAGCGCCTCGATGGCGGTGCTGTTCGCCATCAACGCGATCGACCGCGGCCTGATGGTCATCATCATCCTGGCCATGCTGGCCTCGGTCTACGTGCTGGACCACCCCAGGCTCAGCCGCCCGCTGCGCAGCACGCGCATCAAGCTGGACATGGACCGCAGCTTCGACGTGGGCGACGAGGCCGCGGTGGTCGAGGCCGTGGGCCGCCAGACCGGGCTGAAGGCGCAGCGCGTCCAGCTGGTCCGGGTGTGTGGCATCACCGAGACCGTGGAGCTGCAGGTTGAGTACTGATCATCCGGGCGCCGTCCCCGCGTCCCGGCTGGCCGGGTTCGCTGCCATCGGTCTGGCCGAGCTGAACGGGCAGGCCGCCCTGCTCAAGCGGCTGGAGCGCAAGTACGTGCTGGACCCGGCGGCGCTGGATGGTCTGTTCGACGTGCTACGCTTCAGCCACACGGTGCTGGAGATCGACGGCCTGCGCTCGCACGGCTACCAGAGCCGCTACTACGACACGCCCGACCTGCTGTGCTTCCGGGCCCACAACCAGGGCCGGGCCAACCGCTTCAAGCTGCGCATCCGGCGCTACGAGGACAGCGGCCTGGCCTTCTGCGAGCTCAAGGAAAAGACCCGGGTGGCGGCGACCGCCAAGTCGCGGGTGCCTCTGACTGGCCCGGACGATCTGGGCGCCGACTTCGGCGGCCTGCTCGGCCGCATCCGGCAGATCGCCGGCGCGGCGGCCGACCGTCCCTTCCTGCCGACGCTGGACGTGGGTTACCGGCGCATCACCCTGTTCGACGCGCGCGACCAGACCCGGGTCACCATCGACTCCGGCCTGTCGTTCAGCCATCCCACCGACCTCAGGGTCCACCAGACAACGGCCAGCGTGATCGTCGAGGTCAAGTCGGCGCGGCCGATGTCGCTGACCGACCGCCTGCTGCGCGATGCCGGCCTGCGGCCGCAGGCGCAAATGTCCAAGTACTGCATCGGCCTGCTGGCGTGCGGGCTCTGGACCGGTGCCAGCCGCTTCGGCGCCAACCACCGGCGGCTCGGGTGCCACCCGGTGGCGCCTGCGGCCCCGCCGATGTGCCCGGCGGAGGTGCCGGCATGAGTTTTCTGAACGGTCTGGGCCAGGCCCTGCGTTGCCTGGTGCTGCTGCTGGCCTGTGCCTGCTGGCCGGCGCAGGCGGCCGACATCATCAGCCCGCCGCAGTTCTCGCACGAGGCGGGGTTCCACCCCTACACCTTCAAGCTCAAGCTCTACCATCCCGACGCCGGGGTCTCGATCTTCTACACGCTGGACGGTTCGACGCCCTACGTGCAGTTCCCCTACGAGCGCAGCTTCCAGTACAAGACCGCCTACCGCCGCTCGCCGCGCAGCAAGGACGGTGTGCTGGAAAAAGGGCGGCTGGTGACGCTGCCGTACCGCGGGCCGATCAAGCTCTCCCGCGTGTTGAGCGGCGCGGGCCGCTACGCCCGCATCCCCACCAGCTACGGCGACCAGCCGGTGGCGCATCTGCCACCGGCACCCCCCGGCGCGGACCCCTATGGGTTGCAGCGGGTGTGGGACGAGTTCCTGGAGTACTCGCGCAATGGGATCGACGCCTGGGCGGGTGCAGACCCGGCGCAGGCGCTGGTGCACCCCCGCGCCAGCGATGGCCAGGTGGACCGGGCCGTGGTGGTGCGGGCGGTGGCGGTCGGTCCGCGCGGCGAGCGCAGCCACGTCGTGACCCGCAGCTTCTTCTTCGGCAACCCGGCGCGTTTCAACCTGCCGGTGGTGGTGCTCACGGCCGACCCTGAGGACCTGTTCGGCCACGAGCAGGGCGTGCTGGTGGCCGGGCGGCGCTTCGACGCCTGGCGCGAACGGCATCCGCACCACACCGCCACCGCGGGCACGGCCGACGCCAACTGGCGCGACGAGGGCGACAGCTCCGAGCGCGCCGTGCACGTGGAATACCTGGGCATGGAAAACGGCCGGCTGCAGTCCCAGCCGGCCGCGCAGTCGGCGGGTCTGCGGGTGCACGGGGCCTTCAGCCGGGCGGCGACCAACAAGTCCATGCGCCTGCACGCACGCAAGCGCTACGGCCAGGACGACATGGACGTGTTCGGTTCCATGGACCGGCCCTTTCCGGCCAAGCAGGTCATCCTGCGCAACGCGGGCAACGACCGCACGGGGGCGCTGTTCCGGGACGCCGTGCTGCACCGGGTGTTGGACGGTCTGCACCTGGAGGTCTCGCGCAGCCGCCCGGTGTCGGTGTTTGTGAACGGTGAGTACTGGGGGCTGTTCAACCTGCGCGAGCGCCTGGGCGATGACCACTTCGCCGGCCTGGCGGGCGTCAAGGACTCGGACATCGAACTCAGCCGGAACTACGGGGTCTCGGAGGAGCAGCCGGGCATGGCGCCCGAATGGCTGGACCTGATCGGGCGCATCGAGGCCGCGACGGCGGCGGGCCGCCCGGCGGGGCCGGTGGCCGAGGCCGAGATGGACCTGGCCAGCTACATCGACCTGCACATCGCGCAGATCTATGTCGGCAACATCGACTGGCCCTTCAACAACATGCAGGCCTGGCGGGTGCGTCCGTCGGCCTCGGTGCCCCCGCGGGCCCAGGCGCACCGCAAATGGCACTGGCCGGCCAACGACATGGACGCCTCCTTCCACGTGCCGGGCACCCCCAAGCTGACCGACATGCTGTCGGATCAGGGGCCGCGCGGCCGGCCGGACCTGGCCTGGAGCACCCGGCTGTTCCGCGCGCTCATGAAGGACCCGGCGGTCCGGGCGCGGTTCCTGCAGCGTTATGTGGACCTGCTGAACACCCGCTTCGCACCGGAGCGCGTGCACCGATTCGTCGACCAGTACCGCGGGGAGATCGCCACCGAAGTGCCGCACCACATCAACCGCTGGCGCGTGCCGGCCGACGTGGCGGCCTGGGAGCGCTCGGTCCGCCACGTCAAGGGGTTTGCCAGCCAGCGGGTGGGGGCGCAACTGGCGGAGTTCCAGTCGCTGTTCGGGCTGGAGGCGCCGGTGGCGATCCAGCTGGGGCCGCTGGTGCCGGGCGCGGTGCTGCAGGTCAACGGACTGCGCCACGAGGGCGATCCGTCGCAGCCGGTGACGCTGCGCTACTTCAAGGGCATGGCGCTGAAGATCGAGGTGCTCGAAGGCCCGTGCCGCCGCGTCCAAGGCTGGCAGGGGCAGGGCACCCGTGCGGCCTCGCTGGACCTGGTGGTGGACCAGCCGCTGGTGCTGCGGCCCGTGCTGGGCCCGTCCTGCGAGCCGGCGGGCACCGCCGCGCGACCGCAGGGTTCGTAAAATTCGGGCATGACCTTCCTCGACATGCTGGGCGCGGCAGAGCGCCAGAACCAGTCCCTGCTCTGCGTCGGCCTCGACCCCGATCCGGCCAAGTTCCCCGCGGCGATGAAGGGCGACGCCTCCAAGATCTACGACTTCTGCGCCGCCATCGTCGAGGCCACGGCCGACGCCGTGATCGCCTTCAAGCCGCAGATCGCCTACTTCGCCGCGCACCGCGCCGAAGACCAGCTCGAAAAACTCATGCGGCACATGAAGGCGGTGGCACCGCAGGTGCCGGTGATCCTGGACGCGAAACGTGGCGATATCGGCAGCACCGCCGAGCAGTACGCCATCGAGGCGTTTGAACGCTACGGCGCCGACGCGGTGACGCTCTCGCCCTTCATGGGTTTCGACTCGGTGCAGCCCTACCTGAAGTACCACGGCAAGGGTGCCTTCCTGCTCTGCCGCACCTCCAACCCCGGCGGCGACGACCTGCAGAACCAGCGCCTGGCCTCGGTGGACGGCCAGCCGCGGCTGTACGAACACGTGGCCGGCCTCGCGCAAGGGCCGTGGAACCTCAACGGCCAGCTGGGTCTGGTGGTCGGCGCCACCTACCCGGCCGAGATCGAGCGCGTGCGCGCACTGGCGCCGACCCTGCCGCTGCTGATTCCCGGCGTGGGCGCGCAGGGCGGCGACGCGGTGGCCACGATCCGTGCCGGTTACCGCACCCAAGGCGGGGCGACCACCGGCCCGGTGATCGTCAACAGCTCGCGCGCCGTGCTGTACGCCTCCGGCGGCGCCGACTTCGCGGCCGCCGCGCGCGCCGAGGCGCTGCGCACGCGCGAGGTCCTGAACGCGGCCAAGGGCTGAACGAAGGCCGACCATGAAGCTCTACGTGTCGCCCCGGGCCCCCAACCCGCGCCGGGTGCAGATGTTCCTGGCCGAGAAGGGCATCGACCCGGCGGCGCAGGGCATCGGGCTGGTGAACGTCGACCTCAACGCCCAGGAGCACAAGAGCGCGGCCTTCCGCGCCAAGAGCCCGCTGGCGCGCATCCCGGCGCTGGAGTTCGACGACGGGCGCGTGCTGACCGAGACGCGGGCCATCTGCACCTGGATCGAAGGCCAGTACCCCGAGCCCAACCTGATGGGCGTGGACGCCACCGAGCGGGCCTTCATCGAGATGGCCGACCGGCGCATCGAGTGGTACTTCCTGCTGCCCATCGCCAACTGCGTGCGCCACACCCACCCGGGCCTGGCGCCGCTGGAGCAGCCGCAGTTCCCCGACTTCGGCCGCTCGCAGGGCGAGAAGCTGCGCGAGACCGCGGCCTGGCTGGATGCCGAGCTGCAGCGCCAGCCCTGGATGGCGGGCGAGCGCTTCACCATCGCCGACATCACTGCGTTCTGTGCCATCGAGTTCGCGAAACTGATGCGCTTCAACGCCGGCGAGCAAGGGTTTTCCGCCTTGCAAGCCTGGCGCGACCGGGTCGCGCAGCGCCCCGCCGCACGGGCCTGAACCCAATGCCGGACGCCCCGCCGGGGCATCCGTGGGGCCCTTCATGTTGGGTGGCTATGATCTGCGCCCATGCTGTCCATTTGTCATCGCTCGGGCCTGGGTCTGGTTTTGTGTGCGTCCGCCGTCGCCGCGTCCGCTGCCGACGATGACTGGCTCACCATCGAAGGCGATTACCTGATCGGCGCCTCGGTCGTCTCCGGCAACGGACACATCGGCGATGCACCGGTGCGTTACGACTTCAAGCCCATGTGGGCCTTCCAGCTGGGGCCTTTCCGGGTGTCGCGCTCCCGCGCCTCCAGCCTGCTCAAGGCGGGCCGGGAGGAACTGGAAACCGGGGTCAGCGCCGACTTCGGCATCTTCAACGACTGGCGCCTGGGCGCTTCCCTGCGCATGGACAACGGGCGCGACTTCGGTGGCGACCCCCGCTTTCGCGGCCTGCCCGACATTCCGTCCACCCTGCGCGCCCGCATTTCCACCGGCTCGGCGCTGGGCGAGCGCTGGAGCTGGAGCACCAGCATCGACAAGGACCTGCTGGGGCGGCGGGGCGGGTCCCGGCTGTCGGCCGGGCTCGGCTACCGCCACCCGTTGACGGAACACAGCTACTGGGACTTCGGGCTGGGCGCGACCTACGGCAACGAGACCTACCTGCAGACCCACTACGGCATCACGCCCGAAACGGCCCAGAGCGTCGGGCGTTCGCCCTACACCCTCAGCAGTGGCTGGGAGAACATGCGCACCAGCCTGCAGTACACCCATGTGCTGAGCGAGCACTGGGTGCTGTTCGGTGGCCTGGACCTCTCGCGCATGCTGTCGGCGCCCTCGCGCAGCCCGCTGGTGGGCCGCAAGACGACGCATTCGATCAGCGCCGGCATCGCCTTCCGCGGCAAGCGCTGATCCTCAGCGACTGAGCAAGCGCGCCAGATAGCGCCCGGTGTGGCTGGCCTCGCAGGCCGCCACGTCTTCCGGCGTGCCCTGCACCACCACCGTGCCACCGCCCGAGCCGCCCTCGGGGCCCATGTCGATCAGCCAGTCGGCGGTCTTGATCACATCGAGGTTGTGCTCGATCACGACGATGGTGTTGCCCGCGTCGCGCAGCTGGTGCAAGACCTTGAGCAGCAGCTCGATGTCGGCGAAGTGCAGGCCGGTGGTCGGCTCGTCCAGGATGTAGAGCGTGCGGCCGGTGTCGCGCTTGCTCAGCTCCTGGGCCAGCTTGACGCGCTGCGCCTCACCGCCCGAGAGCGTGGTGGCGCTCTGGCCCAGGCGCACATAGGACAGGCCCACGTCCAGCAGGGTCTGCAGCTTGCGGTGCAGGGTGGGCACGGCGCTGAAGAACTCGGCCGCCTGCTCCACCGTCATGTCCAGGATCTGCGCGATGTTGCGGCCCTTGTACTGGACCTCCAGCGTCTCGCGGTTGTAGCGCTTGCCGTGGCAGACCTCGCAGGGCACATAGACATCGGGCAGGAAGTGCATCTCCACCTTGACCACGCCGTCGCCCTGGCAGGCCTCGCAGCGGCCGCCGGCCACGTTGAAGCTGAAACGGCCCGGGCCGTAGCCGCGTTCGCGCGCAGTCGGCACCTCGGCCATCAGCTCGCGGATGCCGGTGAACAGGCCGGTGTAGGTGGCCGGGTTGCTGCGCGGCGTGCGGCCGATGGGGCTCTGGTCGACGTTGATGACCTTGTCGAAGTGTTCGATGCCCTCGATGGCCTCGTGTTCGGCCGGCTCGTCGTGCGAGCGGTAGAGCGTGCGCGCCACCGCGGCGTACAGCGTGTCGTTGACCAGCGTCGATTTGCCCGAGCCGGAGACGCCGGTCACGCAGGTCAGCAGCCCGACCGGGAAGGCCACGCTCACGTCCTTGAGGTTGTGGCCCTTGGCGCCGCGCACGCGGATTTCCTGCAGCTCGCCCAGCGTGGCCTCGTGCGAGGCCTGGCGTTCGGCGCGGCGCTCGGCGGCCGGGCTCATGGGAAACCTCGACTTGACCGGCGCCGCCTTCACCTCGGGCTTGATCACCGGCAGCCAGGGCGTGCGCCGCGCGGGCACCGCGATCTGCTTGGTACCGCTGAGGTACTGGCCGGTGAGTGAATTCGGATCGGCCATCACCACCGCCGGCGTGCCCTGCGACATCACGCGCCCGCCGTGCACGCCCGCGCCGGGTCCGATGTCGATCACGTGGTCGGCGGTGCGGATCATGTCCTCGTCGTGCTCGACCACCAGCACGGTGTTGCCCAGGTCGCGCAGGTGCTGCAGCGTGCCGATCAGGCGGTCGTTGTCGCGCTGGTGCAGGCCGATGCTGGGCTCGTCCAGCACGTACATCACGCCACTCAGACCGCTGCCGATCTGGCTGGCCAGGCGGATGCGCTGGGCCTCGCCGCCGCTCAGGGTGTCGGCGCTGCGGTCCAGGCTCAGGTAGTTCAGGCCCACGTCGTTGAGGAACTTCAGGCGCTGGCGGATTTCGTTCACCACGCGCGCGGCGATGTCGGCCTTGGCCCCTTGCAATTCGAGGCGGCGGAAGTAGTCCAGCGCCTCGCCCAGGGTGATGTGGCTGACCTTGTAGATCGGCTGGCGCTGTTCGCCTTCACCGACGAACACATGGCGCGCCTCCTTGCGCAGCCGCGTGCCGCCGCATTCGGGGCAGGGCTGGGTGCTGCGGTAGCGCGCCAGTTCCTCGCGCACGGCCACGCTGTCGGTCTCGCGGTAGCGGCGCTCGAAGTTGCGGATGATGCCTTCGAAGGGGTGTTTCTTGGCGATCTTCTTGCCGGCGCGCTCGCCCGATTCAAGGGCGTAGCTGAACTTGATCTCTTCCTCGCCCGAGCCGTAGAGCAGCACCTGCTGCACCTTCTCGGGCAGGCTCTCCCAGGCCGCCTCGGCATCGAACTTGTAGTGCGCGGCGATGCTCTCGATCATCGCGAAGTAGTAGCCGTTGCGCCGGTCCCAGCCCTTGATGGCGCCGCTGGCCAGGCTGAGTGTGGGGAAGGCGACCACGCGCTCGGGGTCGAACACCTCGGTGTGGCCGATGCCGTCGCAGGCCGGGCAGGCGCCCAGCGGCGAGTTGAAGGAGAACAGGCGCGGCTCCAGCTCGCCCACCGTGTGGGTGCAGGCCGGGCAGGCGAACTTGGCCGAAAACGCCTGTTCCGCGCCGGTGTCCATGTCCACCGTCAGTGCGCGGCCCTCGGCCAGGCGCAGGGCGGCTTCGAAGCTCTCGGCCAGCCGCTGTCGCTGCGGGTTCGTGCCTTCCTCGTCGGCCGAGCGCACCTTGATGCGGTCGATCACCACGTCGATGTTGTGCTTCTCGGTTTTCTTCAGTGCCGGCAGGGCCTCGGCCTCCACCACCTCGCCGTTGAGGCGGAAGCGCACATAGCCCTGGGCCTGCATCTCGGCGAACAGGTCGGCGAACTCGCCCTTCTTCTCGCGCGCCACCGGCGCCAGGATCATCA
Source organism: Hydrogenophaga sp. H7 (assembly GCF_002025745.1). Taxonomy (NCBI): domain Bacteria; kingdom Pseudomonadati; phylum Pseudomonadota; class Betaproteobacteria; order Burkholderiales; family Comamonadaceae; genus Hydrogenophaga; species Hydrogenophaga sp. H7. The sequence continues at coordinate 69,587 of NZ_MCIC01000020.1, forward strand.
GCTTCGTGCCCTCGGGCAATGCGAGGACGGTGTCCACCATCTGCGCCACGCTCTGCGAGGCCAGCGGCAGGTCGTGGTCCGGGCAGTAGGGCGTGCCGGCGCGGGCGTAGAGCAGGCGCAGGTAGTCGTGGATCTCGGTCACCGTGCCCACGGTCGAGCGCGGGTTGTGGCTGGTGGCCTTCTGCTCGATGGCGATCGCGGGCGACAGGCCCTCGATCAGGTCCACGTCGGGCTTGTCCATCAGCTGCAGGAACTGCCGGGCGTAGGCGCTCAGGCTCTCCACATAACGTCGCTGGCCTTCGGCGTACAGCGTGTCAAACGCCAGGCTGGACTTGCCCGAACCCGACAGCCCGGTGATCACCACCAGCGACTGCTTGGGGATGTCCAGGTCGATGTTCTTGAGGTTGTGCATGCGCGCGCCGCGCACCGACAGGGTGGAGGCGGTGGGGTGGGCGGCGGGGGCGGTGAGCTTGGAATCCACGGGAGGGGCATCAGATGGGCAACCCGACATGATAAGAGGCCGGCCCTTTCCCGGCCAAACCCCGGGACGCGCCATGACCGACAATCACGCCTTTGCCTCGACCGCACATTCCGCCGTGTCTCCGACCACCGCCACCCCGGATTCGACCGACTCCTCCCGCATGACACCCGACGAGCGCCGCGCCAGCGCCTCACTGGCCCTGGTGTTCGCGCTGCGCATGCTGGGCCTGTTCATCGTGCTGCCGGTGTTCGCGCTCGAAGCCGCGCGCCTGCCCGGCGGCGACGATCCGGCGCGGGTGGGTTTTGCCATGGGTCTGTACGGGCTGACGCAGGCGTTTTTGCAGATCCCCTTCGGCACCGCGTCCGACCGCTTCGGCCGCAAGCGCACCATCGTCGCCGGCCTGCTGCTGTTCGCGGTGGGCAGTGCCATCGCCGCCTGGGCGCCGGACCTCACCTGGCTGGCCGTCGGCCGCGCGGTGCAGGGCGCGGGCGCCATCTCGGCCGCGGTCACCGCCTTTCTGGCCGACGTCACGCGCGACGCCGTGCGCACCAAGGCCATGGCCATGGTCGGCGCCAGCATCGCGCTGATGTTTGCGCTGTCGCTGGTGATCGCCCCGCTGCTGGCCGGCTGGGTGGGCCTCTCGGGCATCTTCACCATGACCTGCACGCTGGCGCTGCTGGGCATCGCCGTGGTGCTGTGGGTGGCACCACCCGAGCCGGTGGTGCACAAGCCGTCGGACATGCAGCAGGTGCGCGGCGGCCTGGGCGAGGTGCTGCGCCACGCCGGCCTGCTGCGGCTGAACCTGGGGGTGTTCGTGCTGCACGCGGTGCAACTGGCCATGTGGATGGCGCTGCCCGCGCTGCTGGTGGACGCCGGACTGGCCAAGGCGGACCACTGGCAGGTCTACCTGCCCGCGGTGGCGGCCTCGCTGCTGGTCATGGGCGGCGTGCTGTTCCCCATGGAGCGCAAAGGCCGGTTGCGCGCGGCCTTCCTGGTGTCCATCGGCCTGATTCTGGCGGTGCAGCTGGGCCTGTGGGCCGTGGCCGGCGCGGCACCGGGCCTGTGGACCCTGGGCGGCCTGCTGTTCGTGTTCTTCATCGGTTTCAACATGATGGAAGCCAGCCAGCCCAGCCTGGTGTCCAAGCTGGCGCCGGCCCATGCGCGCGGCGCCGCGCTGGGGGTCTACAACACGCTGCAGTCGGTGGGTTTCTTTGTCGGCGGCGCCGTCGGCGGCTGGCTGGCCCGCACCCAGGGGCCGACTGGCCTGTTCGCCGCCTGTGCGGTGGCGACGCTGGTCTGGTTCGTGGTGGCCTGGCCGATGAAGGCGCCCGCGCCGAAGGGCTGAAACACCGTTCCGGACTCAGCTGGCGCCGTCCGGCGGGGGCGCGGTTTCCTTCGCCTCCCGTGCGCGGGCCTGTGCTTCGCGCAGGGGCCGCATCATCAGCCCCGACAGCGTGCTGTAAAGCGGGCGGCTGATCAGACGCGCGATCAGGCTGGCGATCATGGCCGAGGCCATCAGGCTCAGCACCATCGGACGGCCGTCGATCATCTCCATCACGATGATGAACGAGGTCAGCGGCGCCTGCGTGGCCGCAGCCAGGAAGCCGGCCATGCCCATGGCGATCAGGCTCGGTGCCAGGGTCTGGAACTGCGCGCCCGCCACCAGCTGGGCCATGTCGTGGCCGACGCCGGCACCAATGGACAGCGAGGGCGCGAAGATGCCGCCGGGCACGCCGCTCCAGGTGGTCAGCCAGGTGGCGACGAATTTGAGCAGCACATACAGACGGGACGCGTCGCTCTCGCCGGCCAGCATGCGCCGCACCTCCTCGGCACCGGCCCCGAAGGTGGCGCCATCCGTGACCAGGCCGATGACGGCGATCAACAGCCCGCAGCCGGCGGCAAAGCGCACCGGATAACGCTTGCGGAACGCGCTGAAGCGGTCGGGCATGCCCGCCGCCGAGGCGGCCAGCAGCCGCGCAAACAGGCCGCCGAGCACACCACAGGCGATGGCCACCGACAGGCCGGGCAGCAGGGCGCCCCAGCCCAGCCGGGTCACGGCCACCGAACCGAAATAGCTGAGGTTGCCAAAAGCCGAAATGCTCACCAGGCCTGCCAGGACGATGGCCGCGATGATCAGGCCGCTGTTGCGCGACTCGAGTTTCTTGGACAGTTCCTCGATGGCGAACACCACGCCGGCCAGCGGCGCATTGAACGCTGCCGCGATGCCGGCCGCCCCGCCGGCGACCAGCAGGGCGTGATCGTTCATCCCCGAGCCGGGGCGCAGCCAGCGGCGCGCGTTGTGCATCACACCTGCGGCCACCTGCACGGAAGGCCCCTCGCGCCCGGCCGAGAGGCCGGCGAGCAGGCTCATGGAGCCGAGCACCATCTTGGCCACCGTCAGGCGGATCGACACGAACCGCTGGCGCATGTCGCGCGGCAGGTGGGGGTCGAGGGCCGTCATCACCTGCGGAATGCCGGAGCCGGCGGCGCCGGGCGCGAAGCGGCGTGTGGCCCAGACGATGAAGGCGGTCAATGCCGGGGTCCAGATCAGGACCGCCCAGGGCGACCGGGCATGCAGGTGCGCGAACCACTCGAAGGCGGTTTCGCTCATCAGGGTGAAGATCACCACGCACAGGCCGGCGGCAACGGCATAGGCCAGCACGATCGACCGGTCCAGCCAGCCCCGTCCGTCCGACAGCTCGTCCTGCAGGTTCTGGAAAAAGTCCGGCTCACCTTTCATGGGCCCCGCAGTGTAGAAGCAAGCGTGCCCCCGGCCGGTTTATCTCAGTTCACAGGTCGTCTTCGCGGGTCGGACGGCGGGGAAGAAGGGCACTTGCGGCACAATGTCCGACCGCCCCGGCGCCGTCGCGGCGCCTGGTTCCAGTTCAGCAGGGTTCATCCATGGCATCCGTCAACAAAGTCATCCTCGTCGGCAACTGCGGCCGCGACCCCGAAATCCGTTACCTGCCCTCGGGCCAGGCGGTGGCCAACGTGAGCGTGGCCACCTCCAGCCGGCGCAAGGACCGCAACAGCGGCGAGACCATCGAAGACACCCAGTGGCACCGCGTCACCTTCTACGACCGCCTGGCCGAAATCGCCGGCGAATACGTCAAGAAGGGCCGCCCGATCTACGTCGAAGGCCGCCTGAAGTACGGCACCTATGTGGACAAGGCCACCGGCGTGGAAAAGAACACCGTGGACATCATCGCCACCGAACTGCAGCTGCTCGGCGGCCGCGAAGGCATGGGCGGTGGCGACGAGGGCGGTGGTGGTGGCGGCTACAGCCGTCCGGCCGCCGCTCCGCGCCAGGCGCCCGCGCCCCGTCAGGCACCGGCCCCCGCTCCGGCGGCCGCCCGTCCGGCCAGTGGTTTCGACGACATGGACGACGACATCCCGTTCTGATCCGAAGGAGACGGCCCCACCGCTCACCAGGCCCGCTCCCTCTCCGGGGTGCGGGCTTTTTTGTCGGCTCGGCGCCGTATCCGGGTTCAAGTCCGGGGGCGAACTGCCGAGGTAACAGGCTTCATTTGGGTCATCGCATGCATCAGGAACAGCACGTGCTTCGGCAGGGCCTGCTCGAGCTGGCCGGCGACACCTCGGTCGGGCTGCGCTGCTGCGAGAACATGGTGTCCCGGCTCGGGCGGCTGCTGGGCGTCCGGTACGTGTTCGTGGGGGTCATCGGCCCGGGGGAGGACCAGACGGTCCACTCCCTGGCCACCGCCATCGGCGGCGCGCTCTCGCCCAACTTCAGCTACGACCTGTCGGGCTCTCCCTGCGAAAGCATCGTCGGCAAAGGCATGTGCGTCTACTCCGGCGACGTCTGTGCCGAGTTCCCGGAGGACGCGCTGCTCAAGGAGATGGGCGTCAGCAGCTACCTGGGGGCGCCCATCTTCGACACCCAGGGCCAGGGCATCGGGCTGCTGGTGCTGCTGGACGACAAGCTGCTGCCCGACTCCGCGGAGCTGCGGGCGCTGGTCCAGATGCATGCGGCGCGGGCCGGGGTCGAGATCGACCGCATGCGCTACGAGCAGCGGCTCGAATCCCTGTCGGCCTCGCTGACCCAGGAGGTCGCCCGGCAGACGGCCCATCTGGAAGAGGCCAACCGGCAGCTGGCCTCGTTTGCCTACTCCATTTCGCACGACCTGCGCACGCCCCTGCGGCACATGATGGGCTACGGCGAGCTGATGCTCGGACTGGACAGCGTCGGCCAGGACCCCGAAGCCCGAAGCTGTGTCGAGGCCGTGCTGCAGGCGGGGTCGAAGATGGCGGTCATGATGGAGGCGCTGCTCGACTACTCGAGCAACCGCCAGGCCGAGCCCCGTTGCCAGTGGGTCGACCTGCCGGCGCTGCTCGCGGACATCGCCGCCCAGCTGGTGGGCGGCGCCGACCGGCTGCCGCGGCTGGAGTGGCCTGACGAGGCGCGGGTGTGGGCCGATCCGGCGCTCATCCGCATCGTGTTCCAGAACCTGCTGGGCAACGCGATCAAGTACAGCAGCAAGCACCCCAGCCCGCGGGTCTCGGTCACCTGCAGCGCAGGCATCGACATGGACGAGATCGCGGTCGAGGACAACGGCATCGGGTTCGACATGAAGCACGCCGACCGTCTGTTTGGCGTGTTCCAGCGGCTGCATGCCGAAAGCGACTACCCCGGGCACGGCATCGGGCTGGCGAACGCCCTGGGCATCGTCCGGCGGCACGGCGGGCAGATCGGCTTCCACGCCCGCCCCAACGAGGGTGCGCGGTTCGTGGTGTCGCTGCCCAGACCGCCGCAGACCCGGGGCTGAGCCGCCTGTGCCGGGCCGGGTGACAGAGGGGTTTCGGCACAATCGCGCCATGGACACCGCCCACCCCCTGCTGCCGACCAACGACCCCCTGCGCGAGATGCTGCACAACGAGGTGCACGCCCGCCCGCCGGCGCGCATCCGGCTGCCGGCGCTGGTGGTGTTCATCGCCGTGACCAACGATGGCGTGAGCCGTGAGCAGGAGCTGGCGCACCTGCGCCGCCTGCCGGGCCAGCAGGACCTGCAGGCCGAACAGCTCAGTGGCAGCTTCCTGCGCCTGCGGCTGCCGGGCTACACGCTCAAGTGGGAACGCCACACCGAATTCACCCGCTACTCGCTGGTGCAGCCGCTGCCCGAAGGCGCGCAGCTGGGCGCCCGCGACCCCGAACTGCTCTCGCACATCGTGCTGCCGGCCGACTGGCTGGCCGGCATCCCCGGGCGCACCATCGCCGCCATCAAGCTGGTGATGCTGCACGGCGACCTGGCGGACCCGCACGAGGCCCTGGCGCAGGGCCGCACCTGGCTGGGCGAACACACCGTGGTGGCCTCGCTCATGGGCAACCAGTCCCATTCGATGGTGATCACCGACCTGATGCTGCGGGAGTCCGGCTACGAACGCATCCTGGTGGTGGCGCCGCCCGACACCACCGAAACCCGGGCCGGCCGCATCTCGCAGCGCCTGCTGGAGATCGAGACCTACCGCCTGCTGGCGCTGCGCGGCCTGCCGGTGGCCAAGCAGCTCGGCCCGTTCCTCTCGCGCTGCGAGGCGCAGCTGGCCGACATCACCGCCCATCTGGAGAGCAAGAGCGCCACCGACCAGAGCCTGCTCGACACCCTGGTGTCGCTGGCCGCGGGGGTGGAGCGCGCCATCGCCGAACACGCCTACCGCTTCTCGGCCACGCGGGCCTACGACGGTCTGGTGGCGCAGCGCATCGCCGAACTGCGCGAGCAGCCGGTGCCGGGCACCCAGACGATTGGCGAGTTCATGCAGCGCCGGCTGTCACCGGCCATGGCCACGGTGCAGGCCACCGCGCAGCGCCTGGCCTCACTGTCGGAGCGCATCACCCGCACCAGCGCCCTGCTGCGCACGCGGGTGGACATTGCCACCGAGGTGCAGAACCAGCAGCTGCTGGCCAAGCTGACCCGGGGCCAGGAACTGCAGCTGCGCCTGCAGAGCACGGTGGAAGGTCTGTCGATCGCGGCCATCTCGTACTACGTGATCAGCCTGATCCTCTACCTCGGCAAGGCGGGCAAGGAGATCGGCCTGCCCATCAAGCCGGAGCTGCTGGCCGGCGCGGCGATTCCGCTGGTGCTGTGGTCGGTCTGGTGGACGACGAAGAAGATCCACGAGAAGCTGCACGCGGATCATTGAGCCCCTGCGCCAACCTGGCGGCGCGGGGCGTTCAGCTGCACCCGTTGTGCTGCTTCCACAGCGTCTCATGGCCGATGGCCTTGGCGAAGGCCGGCACCTGGCATCGTTCGGCGTCGGCCGCTGACGTCTCGCCCGGCGTGGGCTTGAGGCCCATCTCTTCCAGCGTCGCCATGTCGTCAAAGCCCTGCAGCGGGCCGGTGCGGTCGACCCAGCCCTTGGCCGCCACGAGCACGGCGGCGAAGGCCAGCAGCACGGCCGCCTGCGGCAGCGGCAGGCCCCAGCCCTTCTTCTGCGCCGGCAGCTCGCACACCCCGCCCGGGCACAGCTGGGCCTGCTCCTTGTGGAACAGGTTGTAGAGCTTGCAGCCCAGGCAGATGCCGAAGGCGGTCTCGAAGAACATCAGCAGCAGGCAGCTGCCGCAGATGAGCATGTTCAGCGGCCCCATGTAGCGGTTGAACACCATCAGGTACAGCATGGCCAGGCCCAGCAGCAGGCCCAGGCCCCAGGCGAAGCGCTTCTGCGGCGCGCCCACCCATTCCGGCGCCTGGTGGCGCACGATCCAGCCGCCGGCGATCATGCTCGGTGCCCAGCGCGGGTTGAGCATGCGCAGTGTCATGTCGACCAGGAACACGATGATGAACAGGCGCGTGTACTGGAAGTTGCCCAGCAGGAAGGAGTGCATGAACGACACCACGGCCGGGAAGAACAGCAGGCCGGCGGCGGCGCGGACCATGCGCTCGTTGACGACGCGGACCGGGTAGCCCTCGACCTGCTCACCGAAGGCGAACAGGCTGTTTTCAAGTTTTTTCATGCATGCATCCTGATATTTGAATGGATACCTGGAACTCTAGACCGATCAGGACGTTCCCGCCACCGGGTTTCTGGCGGGGGGCCGGCGTGGGGTGGCCGTGGTGGGACGCACCCCCGCCCCACGCACCTCGATGCGCACCCGGTCCAGCACCTCGCCGCGGGCGTTGAGCAGTTCGATCTGGTGTTTGCCCGGCCAGGGCATCCACGCCACTTCTTGGCCCTTGCCCAGCGGCTGACCGTCGATGCGCCATCGCACGTGGCCGGCCTCGGCCCGGAGCGTCAGGCGCTGGTGGGCCGGCGGGATGTCGGGGTCGAGGGCGAGGATGGTGCCGGTGGCCGGGCTGAGGATGCGCGGGCGCAGTGCCGGCGCGCCGCTGTCGCTGTCCGTGCCCAGGGCGAACAGCGGCTGTTCGGTGCCGGCGATGAACCACTCGCGCCGCGGCGGTTCCAGCTGCTGGCCGAAACGCACGGCCTGCGCCACCACGCCGGCCGGCGGTGTCGGCGCGCGGCTGGGCTGGCGTTCGTGCAGCCAGCGCATCAGGCCGGCCCAGACCGGCGCCGCGCCGGTGGTGCCGCTCACGTCGCCCATGGGCGCGCCGCTGGCGTTGCCGACCCAGACGCCCACCGTGTAGCGCTGCGACCAGCCCACCGCCCAGTTGTCGCGCATGTCCTTGCTGGTGCCGGTTTTCACGGCGGTCCAGACGCGGGTGGCCAGCAGGCTGTCGGTGCCGAAGGTGGCGGCCCGCGCATTCGCGTCGGACAGGATGTCGCCCACGATGAAGGCAGCGCCGGGGTCGAGCACCGCCTCGCTGCGCACCGCCAGGCGCGGGCCGGCCAGCAGCGGCGCGACCGGTGCGTGGCGGCCCTGGTTGGCCAGCGTGCGGTAGGCGTTGGCCAGCGAGAGCAGGCTCACCTCGGGGCTGCCCAGCGCGAGGCCGAGGCCGTAGTAGTCGCCGCTTTCGCGCAGCGGCAGGCCCAGGCGCAGCAGCTGCACTGCGAAGTCCTCGGGCGAGACCATGGCCAGCGTGCGCACGGCCGGGATGTTCAGCGAGGAGGCGAGCGCGGTGCGCACCGAGACCCAGCCGCGGAAGTGCCGGTCGTAGTTCTGCGGGATGTAGAGGCCGCCCGCGGTCGGGATGTGCGTCGGCGCGTCCTCGATCAGCGAGGCCGCGCTCAGGCGCTTCTCGGCGAGAGCCTGGGCATAGAGAAAAGGCTTGAGCGTGGAGCCGGGCTGGCGCAACGCGGTCACGCCGTCGACCTCGGCCGCCTGGCTCAGCAGGCCCGACGAACCGACCCAGGCCAGCACCTCGCCGCTGGTGTTGTCGAGCACCACCACCGCGCCGTCTTCGACGCGCCGCCCCAGCAGCGAGCGCAGCTGGCGCTGCAGCAGGGTCTGCGCCTCGCGCTGCAGCGGCGCCCAGAGCGTGGTGCGGACCTGTGCCGGCACCGCGCGCGTGCCGGCCTGCTGGCGCCATTCCGCCAGCGCACGCCGCGCCGCGTGCGGGGCGTCGCCCTCGCTGGCGGCCCAGCGGCGGTCGCGCAGCACGCTGCCGGCCAGCAGCCGCACCGACAGGCAGTCGGCCTTCGCACCCTGGGCACGCGCCATGGCCTGCTGCACCTCGCAGGCGCGTGCGGCCACGCGCTCGGGCGCGGCGTTGGGCGCGCGCACCAGGGCGGCGGTGATCGCCGCTTCGTCCGCGTTCAGCCCGTGCGGCGCCTTGGCGAACAGGCTGCGCGCGAGCGCGTCGACGCCGACGATCTCGCCGCGGAAGGGCACGCGGTTGAGGTAGGCCTCCAGGATCTGGTCCTTGCGCCAGCGCGTCTCCAGCCACTGCGCCCACACCGCCTGCCCGGCTTTCTGCGTCCAGCGGCGGCCGTTGGCGCCGGCCTTGAGGTCGCTGTCCAGCAGGCCGGCCAGCTGCATGGTGAGGGTGGAGGCGCCGCGCGTGCGCGTGTTCCACAGGTTGCCCCAGGCGGCGGCCGCGACGGCCTGCCAGTCGACCCCCCTGTGTTCGTAGAAGCGCCGGTCCTCGCTGTAGACCAGGGCACCGCGCAGCGCGGGCGAGACCTCGGGCAGCGCGACCCAGGCGCCCTGGCGCACCGTCGGGTCGGTGCGCTGGCGCTGCAGCAGCTCGCCGTGGCGGTCGAGGAAACGGGTCTCGGAGGTCGGGTGCGCGGCCTTCACCTCGGCGAAGCTGGGCAGAGCCGCCGCCGGCAGCGCGCAGCCCCCGGTCAGCAACACCACCAGCAGCGCCCGGCGTCTCACTTGGCCTCTACCTTCATGGGCGCGTTGGGCAGCTCGCCGAACGTCTCGGGCGCGTACATCGCCTCGATGCGCGTGGGCGGCAGCGCGAATGTGCCCACGTTGTTGAGCCGCACCGTGTACTCGGTCTTGAAGCGCCCGGCCGGCAGGTGGTCGTAGTAGCTGCGGAAGGCCTCGAAGCTGCGCTCCTCGAACACCGGCCAGCCGCTGCCCGAGCGCTTCTCGCCCGCGGTCGCGATGGCCGAGTCGCGGCCCAGGCCGCTGCCCAGCAGGGTGGCGCCGCCCGGGATCGGGTCGCTGAGCACGACCCAGGTCATGTCGGTGCTGGCGTTGACTTCGATCGTGACGCGCAGCACGTCGCCCCGGCTGTAGCGGCCGGCCACGGCCTGCTCGACCGGTGTGATGGTCTTGGTCACCGTGTAGCCGGCCGAGACCGGCGCCTTCAGCAGCGTGGCCGCCAGCGCCTGCAGCGTGACCCAGGGCTTGCCGCTGCCCTGGTGCTGCACCACCAGCGACGCGGCGCCGTCCTTGGGCCAGGCGAGGGTGGCGGCGTTGTTGCGCCACGGGCCGGTGGGCGCGTTGGGGTCGGCCTTGACGGGGCCGACGGTGGCGAAGCCCGCGGCCATCGGCGCCTTGGGATCGGCGCGCGACACCTTGCTCCAGTCGACCGCGGCGCTGGCGGCGCCCAGCGCGGCGCGGGTGCTGCCGGTCACCGGCACTGCCTCGAACCGCGCCGAGAACTTCTGCAGCGCCAGCCCGCCCCAGAGGTTGGCGGTCGTCGTCGACCAGGCGCCGCGCTGCTGGCGGCCGATGAAGCCGCTGGCGATGCGGCCCATGTCGTCTTTCCAGGCCGGGTCGTCCATCACGGCGAGCAGTAGGCGCGCGGTGTTGACGTCACCGTTCTGCATCAGCCACCACCAGCGGTCTTCGGCCTCGGTGCTGAAGACCAGCTTGGTGCCCTGGTACGACAGCCGCGCGCGCAGGATGTTGTTCGCCTCGGCCAGCTTCTCGTCGCGTTTGGGAATGTCGTTCACGCGGCGCAGCACGTTGAGCCAGTCGATCACCGCGTGCGTGGGCCACTGGTTGGGCGCGATCTCCACGCTCTGCAGCAGGCGCGCATTGGCCCGGCCGTGGCGCGAGAGCGCTTCCACCGCGGCGAGCTTGCGCAGGTTCAGGTCCTGGCGCGGGCTCCAGAAGCCGCGCTCGATCTTGCCGGTAACGAAGTTCTCCAGCCCGCGCAGCATGGCCGCGCGCGCCGTATCGGGCAGGGTCCAGGCCAGGTCGAGCGACGCCGCCTCGTGCGTGGCCGACAGCAGGTAGGCGGTCAGGGTGTCGCTGCCCGAGGGACGGTCGCCATCGCGCGGCGGGAAGTAGTTCGCCAGGCCGTCGCTGTCCAGGTAGGTCGGCAGCTGCGCCAGCACGGTCTGCCAGAGCTTGGCGTCGCGCAGGCCGATGGCCTTGGAGGTCTTCTGCTCCAGGCAGGCGAAGGGGTAGTTCACGAACCACTCGCGCACCGCCGGCAGGCCCTCGGCCAGCGTGGGCTGCAGGCTCATGCGGAGGCCGCCGCGCAGCGCGCCCTGGGCGTCGGTCAGCGCATCCGACGGGGTCGCCACCGGCACGGTCAGCGGGCCGTCGAGCTGGGCCAGCGAGGCCTGCCGCACCGTCAGCGGCACGGCCGGCAGCACGCGCTGGCTGAACTTGGCGGCATCGCGCGCCTGGCCGTTCTGGTCTTGCGCCGTGACCTCCCACAGCAGCGCCTCGAAGCGGCCCAGGCCCAGCGGCACCGGGGCCGTCACGTCCCAGGCCACCTCGCGGGTTTCGCCAGCGGGGATCTCGACCGTCTGCGCGGGCGTCTCGACCAGGGTCGCGCGCGCGCTCACATTCACCTTCATCGGCCGCGCCGTGGTGTTGCGCAGGCTGAACTGCGCCATGAAACGATCGCCCTCGCGCACCAGCGGCGGCAGGCCGCTGATGATCTGCAGGTCCTGGGTGGCGCGGAACCTGGCCTGGCCGGTGCCGAACAGGCCCGGGCCCGAATCGGCGATGGCCACCACCTGGAAGCTGCTGATCGCGTCGTTCAGCGGCACCTTCACCGTGGCGCGGCCCTGTGCATCGAGCACCACCGAGGGCTGCCACAGCAGCAGGGTGTCGAACAGCTCGCGCGTGGGGCTGTGGCCGCCGCCACCGCCGGCCGGGATCGCCTTGCGGCCGTAGTGGCGCCGGCCGATGATTTCCATCTGCGCGGTCGCGGTCTCGACGCTCCAGTTCCGCCGCTGCCACAGGCCGGCCAGCAGGTCCCAGCTGTCGTTCGGTCCCAGCTCCAGCAGGGCCTGGTCCACCACCGCCAGCGCCACCTCGGCATTGGCCGCGGGCTGGCCGTTGGGCAGCCTGGCCTGGATGCTGACCTGTGCGGTGCCGCGCACCGGGTAGGCCTCGCGGTCGGTGGCGACGCTGACTTTGATCTCGTGCGCCGCCGTGCCGACCTTCAGCTCGGCCACGCCCAGCCGGTAGGCCGGTTTGCTCAGGTCGACCAGCGCGGTCGGCGCGACGTATTCCTTGCCCTCGTACCAGAAGGCGGTCCACCACTCGCGCGGCGCCTGGTAGCCCCAGGTGAAGAAGCTGTACCAGGGCACCTCGCGCAGCCGCCCGCGCAGCGCCATCACGCTCACGTACACGTTCGGTCCCCAGCCGGGTTCGACCTTGAGGTCGATGGTCGGGTCTTTGCCGTTGAGCTGCACCACCCTCGTGTCGATGATGCCCTCGCGTTCGATGCTGACCAGGGCGGTCGCGAAGCGGAACGGCATGCGCACCTGCAGCCGCGCGGTCTCGCCCGGCTCGTAGCGCTTCTTCTCGGGCACCACGTCCATGCGGTCGTGGTCCTCGCCGCCGAACCAGAGTTCGCCCTGGCGCGTGACGTAGACCGAGGCGGCGCTCTGGTGGCGGTGGCCCTCGCGGTCTTTGGCGACCACGGTCAGCTCGACCTCGCCCGCGTCGTCGAGTTCGGCCTCGCACAGCAGCAGGCCGCGCGCGTCGCTCTTGCCCGAGCAGACGCTGCCCAGGTCCTTGGAGGTGGTCTTGTTGTCGTAGGTGTAGAAGCCGCCGACCATGCGCTTTCGCGTGGTGGTCGTCGTCCGGACCGAGGCGCGCACCTCCAGCAGCACATCGGCCGCCGGCTTGCCGTCCAGCGTGAGCGCCAGCGCCTGGAAGCGCGCCTGCTGCCGGGTCGAGACCCAGCCTTCGGTCCTGATGCCCGCGACCACCGCGGCCGGCCAGAGCGTGGTGACGTGGCGCAGGGTCTGGGTCTCGCCGTTGGGGTCGGCGTAGCTGGCCTCGATCAGCAGCTGCTGCGGCGCGGTCACGGCCGGCAGGTCCTTGATCTGTGTGCGGCCGCGGCCGTTCCTGTCCAGCGTCAGCGGCAGCTTGTCGGCCACCAGCTTCTGCGCTGCGTCGGCGCCGTCCTCGCCCTCGTCCGGGCTGCCTTGCGAGCGGTCGGCAATGCGCGGCGGGTCGAAGCTGAAACCCTCGTAGCCGGGGAAAGACAAGGACTTGCGGCGCATCAGCGCTGACACCTGGGTGGCGAGGTTGCCTGCGCCGCCGCCCGAGAGGTAGCTCACCTGCAGGTCGACCGGCGTGGCCGTTGCCGCCACCAGCGGCTTCTTGTCGTTGGCGCTGAGCAGGCCCTGCAGCACCGGCAGCCGGAACTCTTCGACCCGGAACTGCGCGCTGTCCAGGATCTCGGTGCCCTGGCGGCCCAGCGACTGCGAGAGCTGCACCGTGTAGACGCCCAGCCGCGCCGAGGGCGGGATGGCGAATTCGCTGGTGGCGCTCAGGCCGCCGGTGGGCGTCTTGCGCCAGGCCACGGGCTGGCGGAACTCCTGGCCGCTGCCCTGGTGGGTGATGACCAGTTCGCCACTCTTGAGCTCGGGCACGTGGAAGCCCTTCATGTCCTCGGTGCGCAGGAAGTGCTTCATCGACAGCGTCTCTCCCGCGCGCAGCAGGGCGCGGTCGAGCACGGTGTGGGCGCGTTGCGTGGCGCTGGACAGGTCGCCGGTCGGCAGATCGAAGCGCCAGGCCTCGATGCCGCGGTTCCAGTCGCTCCAGGTGAAGGCCAGGTCGTCCACGCCGTCGGCCGACTTGGCGCGCGCGCTGACGAACCAGGCGCCACCGTACTCGCCGTCTTCGGCCTCGCCGTTCTGGCACACCGGCGCCCGGCCGGGGAGGCCGTCGAGCTTCACCACACCCTGCGCATCGGTCTGGCCCTTGGCGACCGGCTTGCCGCGGCAGTCGGAGACCTGCACCGCCGCGCCCGCGACCGGTTGGCCCTTGTCCAGCGTGGTGACCCAGGCCAGCGCGTTCTCGCGCCCGAGCTTGAAGTGCACGCCCAAGTTGGTCACCAGCGCCGAGCTGCGCACGTACATCGTGCGGCCCTCGCCGTGGCGCTCGTCCAGCAGCGAGCGGCCCAGCCGCGGCGAGGCGATCTCGACCACGTGGAAGCCCGGCTGCAGCGGAATGCCCACCACCTCCATCGGGCGCGGGTCGCCCGCCGCCGCCTGGGGCAGGTCCAGCGGCTTCACGCCCGGCAGGCCCTGCAGCAGGCCGAGCATGCGCGACTCGACCCAGTCCTGGTTGTCCTTGTCGATCACCTTGGGCAGCGGCGTCTTCGCCCACTGCGCGGCCAGCTTGCGCTCCACCGTGCCCCCGTGGAACGTGGCGACGCGCTGGTACCAGGCAATGATGTCGGCGTCGCTGGAGAGCCGGAGGTCGCTGACCTTGCTGCCGGACACCACCAGGCCCAGGGCCTTGAGCTCGGGCTCGACGTTGCGCACGGTGATGGGCAGCAGGGCGGTGCCGCCGGGTTCGGCCAGCCGCTCGACCACGCCGAAGGGCGCGGCCGCGAACTTCACCAGCGGCGGCATCAGGCCGGTCGCCACCTTGAGCGGGAACTGGCCGGCGTTGGCCGGCGCGCGGCCCGAGGCGTCGACCAGGCCCTTGGGCAGCTCCACGGTGTAGCTGGCTTTCTCGGTCAGCGTGGGCGCGAAGTCCACACCGTCGACCGCATCCTCGCCCTGCGCGCCGTCTTCCAGTTTGGGCGTCAGTGCCTCGCCGCCGGCGGCGGGCCTGAGCCGGATTTCCATCGCCTGCTGGGCGGTGACCGGGGCGTTGAAGCGCAGCGACATGCCGCGCAGCGGTAGGCAGGGCGACTGCGCGTTCTCGCGCTCGCAGCTGAAGGTCACCTTGAAGGGTTCGCGCACGGTGAAGTTCAGGCGCTGGTCCTGGCGCGTAGCCACGCCGCTCGGTGTCGCCACGCCCTTGCCCAGCACCAGCTTCACCTTGGCGGCGGGTGTGAGCTGGCGCTGGCAGGCCAGGGCCACCACCTGGTCGGCCGGAATGTCCTTGCGGTCCCAGCCGCGCGCCCGGACCAGCTGGTCGCGCTCGGTGCCGGTGATCAGCTTGACCGCGATGCGCTCGCCCAGCCCGTCCATGCCGCACCAGGCGTGGGCCTGCACGCTTTCGGGCGCCACCGCGCCGTTGAAGCGCAGCAGGAAGTACTGGCCTTCTTCGATGGTCTGGCCGTCGGACGGGGCGCTCTGGCGCAGCGCCGGGCCGCCGGTCTCGAAAGCGAAGCGCTGCGGGCCGGTCAGCGGCCGGCCATCCAGCGCCACAAAGCCCGGCGCCACCTGCAGCGTGCACTTCACCCCCGGCGGCAGCATCTGCTGGAAGTCGTGCACCCAGCGGCGGTCGTTGACCCAGCGGCCGGTGCCCGCCGAGGCCTGGGGCTCGTTGCAGCTCAGCTGCAGCGGCGCCGCCGCGTTCGGGTTGCCGAAGGCCACCGCGGGCGCGTCGAAGGTCGCCACCACCTGCCGCACCCTGGCCACTTCGCCCTGCGGGCTCAGGCCGGTGATCTGCACCGCCCACGCACCGCCGGCCGCCGCCAGACCGAGACCCACCAGCGCACCGCGCAACCCGAACACCATGCCGCCACCCCGACCCCTGTTTGGATGGGATGGAGCCTAACGCAGATGCCCCGGCGTGGGCAGTCCCGATGGACCGCCCCCGGTGCTCATTCGAGGGACTTGAGCTTGCGGTAGAGCGAGCGTTCGCTGATGCCCAGCTTGGCCGCCAGCGCGGCGCGGTTGCCCCGGTGCTCGGCGACGATGGCGCGCAGCGTCTCGCGGCTCGCGGCCCGCACCGTGTCGCCGGCCGTGGCCGGTGCCGACGGCCCGGTCGTCGCGCGGCCTGGCCGCCGGCCGATGGCGATGGCCTCGTCGACGTGCGAGGCCTCGATCACCTCGCCGTCGCACAGCAGGGCGCTGCGCTCCAGCAGGTTGCGCAGCTCGCGCACGTTGCCCGGGAAGGGTTGTGCCTCCAGCCGCTGCATGGCGGCGGGCGACAGGCGCAGCCGCCGCGGCGCCGCCACCCGCTCCAGCAGGGCCGGCGCCAGCAGGGCCAGGTCGCCCGCGCGCTCGCGTAGCGGCGGCAGCGGAATCGGGAAGGTCGAGAGCCGGTGGTACAGGTCTTCGCGGAAGCGCCCCTCGGCCATCATCCGGTGCAGGTCGCGGTGGGTGGCCGAGACCACGCGGATGTCGGCGTGGCGCGGCTCGGTGCTGCCCACGCGCCGGTACATGCCGGTCTCCAGCAGGCGCAGCAGCTTGACCTGCATCGGCAGCGGGATGTCGCCCACCTCGTCGAGGAACAGCGTGCCGCCGCTGGCCGCCTCCACCAGGCCGCCCTTGGCGGTGGTCGCGCCAGTGAAGGCGCCGCGCTCGTGGCCGAACAGCTCGGACTCGAACAGCGTCTCGGGCAGGCTGGAGCAGTCCACCGGCACCAGCGGCTTGCTCGCGCGCGGGCTGGCCTCGTGGATGGCGCGCGCCACCAGCTCCTTGCCGGTGCCCGACTCGCCCAGCAGCAGCACCGTGGCCGGTGCGGGCGCCACGCGCGCCACCAGGCCCAGCATGCGCTGGAAGGCGGGCGAGCGGCCGATCAGGCCCTGCGCTGCCGGCTGGCCCTGGGCCACGCGCAGCGGCTCCATCTTCTCCACGAAAAAGGCCGGCTGCCCGTCCTCGCCCGGCAGGGGCGAGAGCTCGATGTTCACGTACTCCTCGCCGCGGCGCGTGTGGTGCAGGTGCAGCACGCGCTCGCGCTGGCCGGAGATCCTGGACTGCGCCAGCGGGCAGGACTCGCCGGCCTGGTCGCAGGGCACGGCGAAGTGGTGCGAGACCTCGTAGCAGCGCCGGCCGACCACGCTGCGCTCGGGGCTGAACTGGCGCCGGTAGGCGGCGTTGGCCGCCAGGATGCGGTACTGCGCGTCGAACAGGATGTGCGGCTCGGGCAGGCCTTCGAGGAAGGCGGTGAGTTCGGGCAGGGGTTTCATGGATGGACCCGCTGGGTTGGGGGGTATCCGGGATTGTCTGCCAGATCTGGCAGACAAGGCAGTCCCGGCGGCGCGGCGCCGGACCCGCAGTGGCGTGCAAGTGCTTGTTGGCAAAGGCGTTGGCGGGCCAGACGCGGCTGGCATGGATCTTGGAACGCTCGGTGCTCCGGACCCGACCCGACCCTATGAGTCTGCGCATCCTCTACGACGAACACAGCGGCGCACTGAGCTACCTGCTGGCCGACGAAGCGGCGCACGAAGCCGCCCTGGTCGACCCGCGCAGCGGCGACCGGCCGGTGCTGATGGCCCTGCTGGACGAGGCCGGCCTGCGCCTGCGCTGGGTGTTGCGCACCCACGAGCACGACGGCCACGATGACCAGCCGCCCGGCGAATTCGGGCGACTGCTGCACCTGGGGGCGCCGGTGGTGCAAGGCGCCCGGCGCGAGGGCGTGTGCAGCGTGGCCGACGGCGAGCGGCTGCCGCTGGGCGCGGGCTTCGTGCAGGTGCTGCACACGCCGGGACACACCGCCCATTGCCAGAGCTACCTCTGGCAGGACCGCGTGTTCTGCGGCGACCTGCTGACCGTCGACGCCTGTCCGTGGCAGCCCGGGCCGGCCCAGCCGCCGGCGCTGTGGGACAGCGTGCAGCAGCGCATCTTCACCCTGCCCGACGAGACCCTGCTCTACGCGGGCCACGCGCGGCGGGCGAGGGTGGTGAGCACGGTGCTGGAGCAGCGGCGCTGGAACCCCCATTTCGCCGGCCTCACCCGCGACGGATTCTTTGCCCGCATGGGCTCCATGGCCGTCCAGAGATGACACCGGCCACTTCCAGAATATGAACCGCGTTCCCCAACTTCCGCACAGGAGGACATGACCACCACCGACCACAACCCCGACCACTTCCCGCTGCTCGACAACGAGCTGGACCTGCTGACCGATCTGGTGCCCCTGGCGGGCCAGCGCATCATCGAACTGGGCTGCGGCAACGCGCGGCTGGCGCGTGAGCTGCTGGAGCGCCATGCGGACAGCGAGGTGGTCGGCCTGGAGGTCGATGCGGTCCAGCACGCGAAGAACCTGTCGCAGCCCCGGGAGCGGCTGCAGTTCCTGTCCGCCAGCGCCGAGGCCGTGCCTTTTGCGCGCCAGCGCTTCGACGGCGCCCTCATGCTCAAGTCGCTGCACCATGTGCCCATTCCCGCCATGGACCGCGCGCTGGCCGAGGTGGCGCGGGTGCTGCGCCCGGGCGGCTGGTTCTATGTGAGCGAGCCGGTCTACGGCGGCGCCCTCAACGACATCGTGCGCCTCTACAACGACGAGGGCGTGGTGCGGGCCGCCGCGCAGGCCGCGCTGGACCGCGCGCTGGCCAGCGGCGCCCACTGGGAGGCGGCCGCCGAGCGCCGGTTCGCCCAGCCGGTGCACTACCCCGACTGGCCCAGCTTCGCCCAGCGCATGCTCTACCCGAGCTTTGCCGACCACCAGATCACGCCGGAGATCGAGTCCCGCGTGCGCCGCGCTTTTGAGCCGCACCTCGGTGCGGACGGCGCCCGCTTCGTGCGCCCCATGCACGTGCGCCTGCTGCGCCGCAGGCGCTGAGGCAGCGGTCGCTCAGATCTGGGCCGCGGGGTCTGGCGCCGGCTCGTCCAGTGCGCTGATGGCCTGGTGGTGCGTGAGGAACACCCGTCCCGAGAGCCGCTCCAGGAAGTCGCTGCGGTGCAGGCGGTCCATCACCGGCCCCTTGACCTCGCTCAGGTGCAGCCGGATGCCGGCCTCCTGCAAGGTCCGGTGAATGCTGCGCAGGCTCTCCAGCGCGCTGGCGTCGATGTCGTTCACCGCGGTGCACTGCAGCACCACGTGGCGCACGCCGGGGTGGGCGGCCAGCTCGGCGGTGATGCGGTCCTCCAGGTGGCGCGCGTTGGCGAAGAACAGGCTTTCGTCCACCCGCAGGCCCAGGATGTGCGGGCGCGTCACCACCTGGTGGCGCAGCACGTTGCGGTAGTGCTCGGTGCCGGGCACGTTGCCCACCACGGCGATGTGCGGGCGGCTGCTGCGCCAGATGTGCAGCGCCAGCGAGGCGATCACGCCCACGGTCAGGCCCGTGACCAGGTCGACCAGCAGCGTGACGGAGAAGGTCAGGGCCTGGGCCGCGAAGTCGGCGCGCGCGTAGCGCCAGTTCAGCGGGAAGCTGCGGAAGTCGATCAGCGAGCCCAGCGAGATCAGGATGGTCGCGGCCAGCACGGCCATGGGCAGGTCGTGCAGCCAGGGCGTGAGGAACAGGGCCGTGAAGGCCAGCAGCGCCGCGGTGATGATGCCGGCCGCGGGCGTGCGGCCACCGCTTTCGGCCACCACCGAGGTGCGCGAGAAGCTCGCGCCGACGGCGAAGGCGCCGGTCAGGCCGGCCGCCAGGTTGGCGCCGCCCATGGCCCGCATCTCGGCGTTCACGTCGATGCGCTCGCGACGCTTGGCGGCCATGCCCTGGGCGATGGAGATCTGCTCGATGAAGGTCATCACCGCGATCAGCAGCGCCGGCACCATGAGCGCCCGCACGGTGGACATCGGCAGCTCCAGCAGCGGCGCCAGCACCAGGCTGGGCAGGCCCTGCGGAATCTCGCCCACCACCGCCAGCCCCTGCTCCGGCCAGCCCAGGGCCGTGGTCAGCGCGATGGACAGCAGGATCACCAGCAGCGGCGAGGCCTTGCCCGCCAGGTCCGCCGCCACCGCCGGCACGCCCAGGCGGCACAGCAGGGGCTTGAGCCAGCGCCGGGCCGCCCACAGCGCCGCCAGCGCGCCCAGGCCCACGGCCAGGGTCAGGCCATGGACCTCACCGAAGTGTGCGGCCAGGCTGCGGGCGAAGCCGGGCACGTCGTCGCCGCTCAGGGGCATGCCCAGCACGTGCTTGAGCTGGCTCATGCCGATCAGCAGGCCCGAGGCGGTGATGAAGCCCGAGAGCACTGGCTGGCTCAGGAAGCTGGCCATGAAGCCCATGCGCAGCGCGCCCATGACCAGCAGGGCCAGGCCCACCATCACCGCCAGCACCGCGCTCGCGGCGATGAAGTCGGCGCTGCCCGCGCCCACCACCGTGCCCACCGTCGCCAGCGACATGATGGACCGCAGCGCCGAGGGCCCGGGGCCCAGCACCGTGCTGCTGCCCATGAGCGCGTAGATGACCATGGGCACGATGCTGGCGTACAGCCCGGTCACCGGCGGCATGCCGGCCAGCATGGCGTAGGCCAGGCTCTGCGGGATCAGCAGCAGCGTGACGACGGCCGAGGCCGTGAGGTCGGCGGCCAGCAGCGGGCGGTTGTAGGTCCGGCCCCAGCGGAGGATGGGGAACCAGTCGGTGAGGGTGGAGCGCATGCGGGCAGGCGGAGCGGGTGGTGGTGGCGGTATTTTCAGGGACGGCCGATAAACTGGCGGCCACCCCGAACCCCGCGCCGCCCCGGCGGGCGAACCACCACCACCACCACAGGCCTCCCCATGGAACTGCGTCAGCTGCGGTACTTCGTGCGCATCGTCGAGCTGGGCTCGATGAGCCGCGCCGCGACCGACCTGGACCTGGTGCAGTCGGCCCTGAGCCAGCAGATCACGCGACTGGAAAGCGAACTCGCCACCCGCCTGCTCCACCGCACACCGCGCGGCGTGGCGCCCACCGAAGCGGGCGTGGCCTTCTTCCGCGAGGCGCAGCTGACCCTGCGCCACGCCGAGCAGGCCACGCGCGCCGCGCAGCAGGCGCGGCTGTCGGGTTCGGTCTCGGTGGGGCTGGCGCCCACCACCTCGGCGGTGCTGGGCCTGCCGCTCATGCAGGCCATGCGCGAGCGCTACCCGGACGTGCGCCTGCACATGGTCGAGAGCATGTCGGGCCACCTCACCGCCATGCTGAACGCGCGCCAGCTCGACCTGGCGGTGCTGTTCGACACCCGGCTGCACCAGACCCGGCAGGACGGGGGCGGGCGGGGCTGGAGCGTGATGCCGCTGCTGGAGGAAGACCTGTTCCTGGTGCAGCGCGCGGGCGCGCCGCACCTGCCGGCCGAGATCGCCATCGCCGACCTGGCCGGGGTGCCGCTGATCCTGCCCACCGGGCCGCACGGCCTGCGCAGCACGCTGGACACGGCCTTCGCGGGTGCCGGCATTGCGCCCAGCGTGGTGCTGGAGGTCGATTCGCTGGCCATGGTCATGGCCGCGGTGGACGCCGGCCTGGGCGCCACGCTGCAGCCCTGGGCGGCGCTGGGGCGCTACCCGGACGCGGCGCAGCGCTTCCAGTGCGCGCGCATCACCGACGCGCCGGCGCGCCGCGTGAACCTGCTGTGCAGCCTGTCGGACGACGAGCTCTCGCCGGCTGCGCTGGCCGCGCGCGTGGTGCTCAAGGACTGCGTGCGCACGCTGCTGGGCGAGGGCCGCTGGTCCGGCGCCACCGCGCTCGCGGCATTGCCCGACACCCATCACAACCCGTGATACCCCCATGACGCGGGCCCGCTGCACAGCGGGCGACGGTCTTCCTACAGTTCTTCACGCGCCGGATCGGCTCCGGCGCTCCCCGAGAGAACACGAAGGAGACCCATGTCAACGGACCCCGATGTCCTGGTGATCGGCGGCGGCAACGCCGCCCTGTGCGCCGCCCTGATGGCGCGCGAGGCCGGTGCCAGCGTGCTGCTGCTCGAAGCCGCGCCGCGCGCATGGCGCGGCGGCAATTCCGCCCACACCCGCAACCTGCGCTGCATGCACGACGCGCCGCAGGACGTGCTGGTCGACGCCTACCCCGAAGAAGAGTTCTGGCAGGACCTGCTCAAGGTCACCGGCGGCAAGACCAACGAAGCCCTGGCCCGGTTGGTGATCCGCGCCTCGGCCACCTGCCGGCCGTGGATGGTGCGCCACGGCGTGCGCTTCCAGCCCTCGCTCTCGGGCGCGCTGCACACGGCGCGCACCAACGCCTTCTTCATGGGCGGCGGCAAAGCCCTGGTCAACGCCTACTTCCGCAGCGCCGAGCGCCTGGGCGTGCAGGTGCGCTACGAGGCACCGGTGGACCGCATCGAGATGGACGGCGACCGCTTCGTGGCCGCCTGGGTGAAGGGTGAACGCATCACCGCGCGCAGCTGCGTGCTGGCGGCCGGCGGCTTCGAGTCGAACCGCGACTGGCTGCGCGAGGCCTGGGGCCAGAACGCCCGCGGCGAGTGGCCGTCGGACAACTTCCTGATCCGCGGCACGCGCTTCAACCAGGGCGTGCTGCTGCGCCATTTGCTGAACGACCACGGTGCCGACGGCATCGGCGACCCGACGCAGGCCCACATGGTGGCCATCGACGCGCGCGCGCCGCTGTACGACGGCGGCATCTGCACCCGCATCGACTGCGTGTCGCTGGGCGTGGTGGTCAACCGCGAGGCGCGCCGCTTCTACGACGAGGGCGAGGACTTCTGGCCCAAGCGCTACGCCATCTGGGGCCGCCTGGTGGCGCAGCAGCCCGGCCAGGTGGGCTTTTCCATCATCGACGCCAAGGCCATCGGCCGCTTCATGCCGCCGGTGTTCGACGGCGTGCAGGCCGACACCCTGCCCGAGCTGGCGCGCAAGCTGGGCCTCGACGAAACCACCTTCATGCAGACCCTGAACGACTACAACGCCGCCTGCCGCGTCGGCCGCTTCGACCACACCGCGCTGGACGACTGCCACACCGAGGGCGTGGCCCCGGCCAAGACGCACTGGGCCCGGCCCATCGACACCGCGCCCTTCTACGGCTACATGCTCAAGCCCGGCGTCACCTTCACCTACCTGGGCCTCAAGACCGACGCCACCGCGGCGGTGCACTTCGGCGGCCGGCCGAGCGACAACCTGTTCGTGGCCGGCGAGATGATGGCCGGCAACGTGCTGGGCCAGGGCTACACCGCGGGCGTCGGCATGTCCATCGGCACCGCCTTTGGCCGCATCGCCGGCACCCAGGCCGCTCAGGCCGTGCTGAAGGGAGCGCGCCATGCACACGCTTGAAGCCCTGGCCCGCGACGCGAGCGCCCTGGCCCGGGGCGAGGTCGTGCTGTCCGCGCCCGAGACCGAGGTCGCGCGCCAGCTGCAGATCTGCAACGCCTGCCGCTACTGCGAAGGCTTCTGCGCCGTGTTCCCGGCCATGACGCGCCGGCTCGAATTTGGCAAGGCCGACATCCACTTCCTGGCCAACCTCTGCCACAACTGCGGCGCCTGCCTGCACGCCTGCCAGTACGCGCCGCCGCACGAGTTCGCGGTGAACGTGCCGCAGGCCATGGCGCAGGTGCGCGGCCAGACCTACGTGGACTACGCCTGGCCGCCCGCCCTGGGCCGGCTCTACCAGCGCCAGGGTCTCACGCTGTCGCTGGCGCTGGCCGCCGGGCTGGCGCTGTTCCTGGTGCTGGCCGTGGTGCTGCAGGGGCAGGGCCTGGGTGCGCTGTGGAGCGCGCCGGGCAGCGACTTCTACGGCCTGTTCCCGCACAACCTGCTGGTGGGCCTGTTCGCGCCGGTGTTCCTGTTCGCCACACTGGCGCTGGGCCTGGGCGTGCGCCGCTTCTGGCGCGAGGTCACGCCCGCCACCAGCGGCGCGCCGCTGTCGGCGCCCGCCACGGCCGAGGCGACCGGTGCTGTGCTGCGTCTGAAGTACCTGGACGGTGGCCATGGCGACGGCTGCCACAACGAGGACGACGCCCACACGCTGGCGCGCCGGCGCTACCACCACCTCACCTTCTACGGCTTCCTGCTGTGTTTCGCCGCCACCAGCGTGGGCACGCTCTATCACTACCTGCTGGGCCTGCCCGCGCCCTACGACCTGCCCAGCCTGCCCAAGCTGCTGGGCGCCGTGGGCGGCCTGAGCCTGGCCATCGGCACGGCCGGCCTGTGGCGGCTGAACCTGCGCCGCCACCCGCTGCACGGCGATGCTGCGCAGAAGCCCATGGACCGCGGCTTCATCGCCCTGCTGTTCCTCACCGCCACCAGCGGCCTGGCCCTGTGGGCCGCGCGCGGCACCCCCGCCCTGGCGCTGACGCTGTGCCTGCACCTGGGCGCGGTGATGGCCCTGTTCGCCACCATGCCCTACGGCAAGTTCGGCCACGGCATCTTCCGCACCGCCGCCCTGCTGCGCCACGCGGTCGAGAAGCGCCAGCCCAACCCCATCGGTCTGGGCGCCGACTGAACCGGCGCCTCGTTCCCTCTCTGCGGCGGGTTCGCCGCGGCCACCCACCCTTTTCCCCCACCCCACGAACCTCACCGAGGAGACCTTGCCATGCACAAACGAGCCTTCCTGCGCGCCACCGCGCTCGCCCTGTCCACCCTGTCGCTGGCGGGCCTTGCCCAGGCGCAGGACTTCCCGCCCAAGAAGCCGGTCACGCTGGTGGTGGGGTTTGCGGCCGGCGGCGCGGCCGATGCCGCCGCGCGCCTGATCGCCAAGAAGCTGGGCGAGAACATCGGCCAGTCGGTGATCGTGGAGAACAAGGGCGGTGCGGGCGGCAACATCGCGCACCAGTACGTTGCCAAGGCGGCGACCGACGGCTCGGTGCTGCTGTTCGGCTCGGTCGGTCCGCTGACCATCGCGCCCCACCTGATGAAGCTGGCCTACGATCCCTTCACCGACCTGGCCCCTATTTCGGGCGGCGTGAACTTCCCCAACGTGCTGGTCGTGCACAAGGGCGTGGGCGTGAAGAACCTGGCCGAATTCGTGCAGCTGGAAAAGAAGAAACCCGGCAGCGTGGACTACGCCTCCACCGGCCCCGGCTCGGCCTCGCACCTCGCGGGTGAGCTGTTTAACCAGCGCGCCGCCATCGACATGGTCCACGTGCCCTACAAGGGCGGCGCGCCCGCGCTGCAGGACCTGCTGGGCGGCCGCATCGCCGCCTACTTCTCGGCGCCGCCCACGGCCATGCCGCACATCGAGAGCGGCAAGCTGGTGCCCCTGGCCACCACCGGCCTCACGCGCCCCGCCTACCTGCCCAACATCCCCACCGTGGCCGAGGCCGGCTACCCGGGTTTCGAGGCGCTGAACTGGTACGCCTTCGTGGCCCCGGGCAAGACGCCGGTGCCGCTGCTGGACCGCTGGAACCAGGAAATCGTGAAGGTGCTGAACGACCCGGGCGTGAAAGAGGCCCTGATGCACCACGGGCTGACGCCCCAGCCCACCACGCGCGCCGACTTCTCGGCCTTCATGAAGAAGGAATCGGCCCAGTGGGCCGCCACCATCCAGGCGCGCAAGATCACCGCGGACTGAGTCGACCCGAAGGCCACCCGCCTCAGGGAGCGTTCGCGGCCTCGGTGTGGATCACGCCGCCGCCCAGGCAGACCTCGCCGTCGTACAGCACGGCGCTCTGGCCGGGCGTCACCGCCCACTGCGGCTCGGCAAAGCGCAGCGTGAAACCGGTGTCGTCCACGGCCAGCGTGCAGGGCGCGTCGCTCTGGCGGTAGCGTGTCTTGGCGGCGATGGCCGTGATCGCCGGCGCCTCGCCCGCCACCCAGCTCACATCCTCGGCGCGCAGGCTGGGCGCCAGCAGCCAGGGGTGGTCGTGGCCCTGCACCACCCACAGGATGTTCTTCTCGACGTCCTTGCGCGCGACGAACCAGGGCTCGTGCTCGTTGCCGCCTTTCTGCGCACCCTTGGCTTTCACGCCGCCGATGCCCAGGCCCTGGCGCTGGCCCAGGGTGTAGAAGCTCAGGCCCACGTGCTGGCCAATCGTGCGGCCCGTCGGGTCCTTGATCGGCCCGGGTTCCTTGGCGATGTAGCGGTTGAGGAAGTCGCGGAAGGGCCGTTCGCCGATGAAGCAGATGCCGGTGCTGTCCTTCTTCTTCGCGTTGGGCAGGCCGATCTCGGCGGCGATGCGGCGCACCTCGGTCTTGGGCAACTCGCCGACCGGGAACAGGGTCTTGGCCAGCTGCGCCTGGTTCAGGCGGTGCAGGAAGTAGCTCTGGTCCTTCAGCGGGTCCAGGCCCTTGAGCAGCTCGTGTTGGCCGGTGGCTTCGTTCAGGCGCACGCGCGCGTAGTGGCCGGTGGCGATCTTCTCGGCGCCCAGGCGCATGGCGTGGTCCAGGAAGGCCTTGAACTTGATCTCGGCGTTGCAGAGGATGTCGGGGTTGGGCGTGCGGCCGGCCTGGTACTCGCGCAGGAACTCGGCGAACACGCGGTCCTTGTATTCGGCGGCGAAGTTGACGTGTTCGATCTCGATGCCCAGCACGTCGGCCACCGAGGCGGCGTCCACGAAGTCGAGGTTGGACGAACAGTATTCGCTGTTGTCGTCGTCCTCCCAGTTCTTCATGAAGATGCCGATGACCTCGTAGCCCTGCTGCTTGAGCAGGTATGCGCTCACCGCGGAGTCCACGCCCCCGCTCAATCCGACCACCACACGTTGCTTGTTTGCCATGGGGTGGATTATCCCAGCGGGTGTTCCGGCCGACCCCGGCTTCAAAAAATTGGAACGTGACCGGCGAGGGCATCGAACGATGGCGGCGGGTGCCGGTCCTACAGTGAAACCCATGCCGCCACTCCCGGCGCCACCCACCAGGAATCCGCGATGTCCCGCCTGCCCACGCTCTTCATCTCCCACGGTTCGCCCACCTTCGCCATCGACCCCGGTCAGGCTGGGCCGGCGCTGACCGCGCTGGGCCAGACCCTGCCGCGGCCCAAGGCCATCCTCATCGTCTCGCCGCACTGGATGACGCGCGAGCCGCGCGTTGCCACCACGCCGCGCCCGCAGACCATCCACGACTTCGGCGGCTTCCCGCCCGCGCTCTACCAGCTGCAGTACCCGGCACCTGGCGCGCCCGACGTGGCGCAGCGCGCCATCGAGCTGCTGCGCGCCGCCGGGCACAAAGCCGAGGCCGACCCGCAGTGGGGCCTGGACCACGGTGCCTGGGTGCCGCTGATGCACCTGCTGCCCGATGCCGACGTGCCGGTGTTCCAGGTCTCGCTGCCCGCGCGGCTGGACGGCGAGCGCGCCTACGCCTACGGCCAGGCGCTGGCACCGCTGGCCGAGGAGGGCGTGCTGGTGATCGGCTCCGGCAGCCTGACACACAACCTCTACGAGGTGCGCTTCGACGCGCCCGATGCGAACGCCGAGACCTACGCGCTCGAGTTCGCGCACTGGATCAATGGCGTGGTGACCGGCCGCGACCACGCGCGCCTGCAGCAGACCATGGCGATGGCGCCGCACGCCCAGCGCGCCCACCCCACGGCCGAACACCTGTGGCCGCTGATGGTGGCCGCCGGTGCGGCGGGCGCCGAGGTGCCGGCCACGCGCATCGAAGGGGGCATCACGCACGGTGTGCTGTCGATGGACGCGTTCCAGTTTGGCGACATCCCCGTCGATACACCCGACGAGGTGGCGGCGTGAACAGGGAGGCCCACATGAACACCCGCACCGAAGCGCCCACGGGCGACCTTGTCCTGCACCGCCCCACGGCGCCCGCGCGCCAGCTGGTGCTGCTGTTCCACGGCGTGGGCGCGAGTCCCGAGGGCTTCGAGCCCCTGGGCCCCGCGCTGGCGCGCGACGACCGCTGGGTCGTGGCGGTGCGCTCGCCGTTCGAGTCCGGCTTCGGCGCCGGCTGGCAGTGGTTCTCGGTGCAGGGCGTGACCGAGACCAACCGCGCCGAGCGCATCGCCGCGGCGATGCCGCGTTTCGCCGACACCGTGCGGCGCTGGCAGGCCCACTCCGGGCTGGGCGCGGCACAGACCGTGCTCGCCGGTTTCTCGCAGGGCGCGATCATGTCGCTCGAATCGACGCAGGCCGGCGAGCCGCTGGCCGCGCGGGTGGTGGCGATGTCCGGGCGCTTCGCCGTGCCGCCGCAGACCGCACCGTCGGGCGTGGCCTTCCGTTTCATCCACGGCACGCAGGACCCGGTGATTCCCGCGGCGTTCAGTTCGCAGGGCGCGCAGCAGCTGCAGGCCCTGGGCGCCGATGCCCGGGCCGACCTGCTGCCAGGTCTCGCGCACGGCATCGACCCGCGCGCCCTGGCGCTGCTGGCCCGTGCGCTGGACGAGGTGGCGCCGTGAACGCCGCCGACACCGGCCCGCAGCTGGCGCTGGACATCGGGGCGCGCGAGACCATGATCACCGCCGCCACCGGTGTCAGCTGGACCCTGCCCGTGGGCACGGGCTCGCTGTGGCCGTTGACGCCGTCGGGGCCCTCGGCGCTGGCGGTGGAGAACGGCATCCAGACCGTGGAGGACGCGATCGAGCGCATCGCGGCCCAGGTGCCGCGCGGCGCGCGCATGGTCTTGAGCGCGCGCAGTTTGGCGCCGCTGCAACGCGGCGGTGCCATTGCCGCGCTGGCGCAGGGGTCCATTGGGCTGGATGGCATCGAGCGCGAGTACCAGCTGCTGGCGGCCCGGGCGGTGGGTGCGCCTTCGGTGCGCAGCACGGGTTTCGACGATGCGGCAGGAGACGCGGTGCTGCTGATCCTGCGCGAACTGATGCACCACCTGGGCGTGGTGTCCCTGCAGCCAAGAGGCTGAATCCGCGCACGCCGTGGCGCGCTGTCACGGGACTTTCACGTGCTTGACATACGCTGGGCTTTGCCGGATTCTGCGTTGCGCCGTTTCCGCCACGTCGGCCGCAATCCCGCGGCGGCGGTTCATGTTTTCGTCATCCACACTGAAAGCACACCCATGAAGAACAAGATCTCCCGCGTGGCCCTGGCCGCGCTGCTGCTGACCGTTGGCGCCGCCCATGCCCAGGACAAGACCCTTCGCCTGATCACCTGGGCCGACTACGTGCCCAAGGACGTGATGGAGCAGTTCACCAAGGAGACCGGCATCAAGGTCGAGGTGACGCTCTCGAACAACGAGGAAATGATCTCCAAGCTGCGCGCCACCGCCGGCGCCGGCTTCGATCTGGCCCAGCCCAGCCAGGACCGCATCGCCGGCCCGCAGGCCGAGTTCGGCATCTACAAGCCGATGGACCTGTCCAAGATCAAGTCCGAGCAGTTCATTCCCTCGATGCTCGAAGCCACCCGCCTGAACACCACCGTGGGCGGCAAGGTCTACGCCGTGCCGCACATCTGGGGCACCGATGGTCTGGTGGTCAATACCAAGACCTCCAAGGCCGCCGACTACACCGACCTGTGCGCGGCCGAGAACGCCGGCAAGGTCAGCATGCGCCTGAAGCGCCCAACCCTGATCGCCTTCGCCTTCTCCATGGGCAAGAACCCGTTCGCGCTGTACAGCGACGCCAAGGCCTACGGCGCGCTGATGGACGACGTGGGCAAGGCACTGACCGAGTGCAAGAAGAACGTGAAGTTCTACTGGGACGGCAAGGACCAGCTGCTGGCGGGCATGCGCTCGGGCGAGCTGACCACGGCCATGATGTGGGACACCGGCGGCTGGGGTCTGAACAAGACCAACCCGGACATCAAGTTCGTCGCGCCCAAGTCCGGCGCGCTGGGCTGGGTCGACACCTTCGCCCTGCCGGCCAAGGGCAAGAACGACGAGGCCGCCTACGCCTGGATCAACTTCAACATGCGCCCCGAGATCGCCGCCAAGGTCGCCACCTCGGCCGGCAACTTCACCGCCGCCAAGGGTGGTGACGCCGGCATGGACCCGGTGCTCAAGAAGCAGTTCGCCGACAGCTTCCCCGAGGCCGCGCTGAAGAACATCAAGTGGTACCCGGCCGTGCCCGCCGGCATCGAGGACATCGAAGGCCGCGTGCTCGACCGCATCAAGGCCGCCAAGTAAGCTGATGACCATCGCCCCCGCCGTGACCGCTGCCACCGCAGCGGACCGCGCGGGCGCCTTCGATCTCGAGATCCAGACCGTCCGCAAGCGCTATGGCGCGTTTGCGGCGGTCGATGACCTGAGCTTCGGCGTCCGTTCCGGTTCCTTCTTCTCCATCCTCGGGCCCTCGGGCTGTGGCAAGACCACGCTGCTGCGCATGATCGCGGGCTTCATCGCGGCCGACGCCGGCGACATCGTGATCAAGGGCCAGTCCATGCAGGGCGTGCCGCCCAACCGGCGGCCGGTGAACATGGTGTTCCAGCACCTGGCGCTGTTTCCGATGATGACGGTGGGCGAGAACATCGCCTACGGGCTGGAGCGGCGGGGTGTGAAGGGTTCGACGGCCAAGACCAAGGTGACGGACATGCTGCGGCGCGTCGGCCTGCCGGGCAGCGAGGGCAAGCGCATCGACCAGCTCTCGGGCGGGCAGAAGCAGCGCGTGGCGATCGCGCGCTCGCTCGTGCTCGAACCCGCGCTGCTGCTGCTGGACGAGCCGCTGGGCGCACTCGACCTCAAGCTGCGCGAGCACATGAAGGTCGAGTTGAAACAGTTGCAGGCCGAGGTGGGCACCACCTTCGTCTACATCACGCACGACCAGAGCGAAGCGCTGGTCATGTCCGACCAGGTCGCGGTGATGAACCACGGGCGCTTCGAGCAGCTCGGTTCGCCGCAGGACCTCTATTACCAGCCGCAGACGGCGTTCGTCGCCGGTTTTGTCGGCCACAACAACCGCATCGAAGGCCAGGTAGAGACCCGCAACGGCGACCAGGTGCTGCTGCGCACCGGCGGCGGCCTGGGCCTGTGGGCGCAGCGCGTCGGCGCGGTGGACCAGGGGCAGACCGCCAGCCTGTTCATCCGGCCCGAAGCCATCGAGATCGGGCGCAGCCCGCGCGAGCTGCCGGCGGGTGAGCCGGCCTGGAGCGCGACCGTGCAGGCCGTGCTGTTCGACGGTGGCAACTCGACGGTGCAGGTGCAGGAAGCGCGCACCGCCACGCCGCTGCAGATCGCGCTGCCGCTGACCGGCCGCCTGGCCGACCTGCGCGCGGGCGAGACGGTCCATTTTTCCTACCGGCCGGCGCAGGCCTGGTGCTTCGCGGCCTGAGCGGTATGGACGTCGCCGCCCACCGCCGCTGGATGCTGCTCTTCCTGCTCGCGCCGGCCCTGCTCTGGCTGGGCGGGCTGGTGGTGCTGCCGCACGTCGAGCTGGCCCTGCTGTCGCTGCAGGCCCGCGTGGGGCCGGGCCAGTACGCGGCCAGCCTGGATCAGTACCGCACCTTCGTCGACGAGCCGCTGTACTGGAACACCTTCGTGCGCACGGCCGTGATGTCGGTGCTGGCGACGCTGTTCACGCTGCTGCTGGCCTTTCCCGCCGCCTGGTACATCGCCAAGGTCGCCCAGGGGCGGCTGAAGATGGTGCTGCTGGTGCTGTGCCTGCTGCCCTTCTGGGTGAGCGAGATGGTGCGCACCCTGGGCTGGCTGATTCTGCTGCGCGAGACCGGCGTGGTCTCGGGCCTGCTGCAGGCCACGGGCCTGGCGGACCAGCCGGTCGAGCTGCTGTACCACGACGCCACCATCCTGGTCGGCCTGGTCTACGCCTCGCTGCTGTTCATGGTGATCCCGCTGGTCAACAGCCTGGAGAGCCTGGACGACAGCCTGATCGAGGCGGCCTACGACCTCGGCGGCAGCACGGCCAACATCGTGCGCCGCATCGTCATTCCGCATGCCGCCCCGGGCATCGCCGCCGGCTCCATCGTGGTCTTCATGCTCTGCCTGGGCAACTACCTCACCCCCACGCTGCTGGGTGGCAAGGACTCGCTCTGGTTCACCGAGCAGATCTACACCCAGTTCATCACCCGCTTCAACTGGAACCAGGGCGCGGCCTTCGGCTTCCTGCTGCTGTTCCTCTCCAGCCTGCTGGTGTGGGCGGGTCTCAAACTCACCCGTCAGCGGTTTGGCGCCGTGATGAAAGCATCATGATCCCGAGCCTTCCGCGTCCTGCGATCCAGCGATACGGCCTCGCCGCCTTCGTCGGCGCGTTTTTTGTCTTCCTGTTCGTGCCGCTGCTGGTGGTCGCGGTGTTCGCGTTCAACAACGCCGACTACCCGACGCCGCCCTGGATGGGCTTCACGCTCGACTGGTTCTTCGCCGACAGCGACAGCCGCACCGGTCTGCTGCACGACGCAGAACTGCTCAAGGCCATCGGCGTGAGCGCCTGGGTGGCGCTGTGGGTGACACTGCTGTCGGTGGTGGTGGGCACCTGCAACGCCTTCCTGCTGGAACGCTTCGAGTTCCCGGGCAAGAGTGCGGTGGCGCTGCTCTCCATGGTGCCGCTGGTGATCCCGGGCGTGATCCTGGGCATCTCCATCCTGGCCTTTGCCAGCCGCATCGCCAACTTCGCCGACGCCACCTGGGGGCTCGAACTGGAGTTCCTGCGGCCCGGTCTGCCGCTGGTGATCCTGGGCCAGTTCAGCTACATCGTGACCATCGCCACGCTGACCATCTCGGCCAGCCTGCGCCGCTTCGACCGCACGCTCGAAGAAGCTGCGTTCAACCTGGGCGCCAGCCGTGCGGCCGTGCTGTGGACCATCACGCTGCCCTACCTGCGGCCCAGCATGATCGGTGCGGCGGCCATGGCCTTCCTGATGTCGTTCGAGAACTTCAACACCACGCTGATGCTGGTGGGCTCGGACGCGCCGCTGACCGTGCTGATGTACGGCCGCATGCGCGAGGGCGCGACGCCGGTGCTCAACGCCGTCAGCCTGTTCCTGATGGTGGCCTCGGCCCTGCTGGCGGTGCTGCTGATGTGGCGCAGCGCCCGTGCGCCGCGCCCCGAAGCCACCTGAGACGGGGCGGCGGCCGCACTCAAGAACCGTCGTACAGACGGTCACACAATCACACAGCTTAATTAAGGTCGGGCTAATCCGGCGCCGTTTCAATGCCCGCACCAGCACGTGCTGGGGTGCTATTGAAAAGGATGTTTCCGATGAAATCGATTGCTGTCGCCGCCCTCATGGTCGCCGTTTCCGGTGTCGCTCTGGCCGGTCCCAAGTGCGAGCAGCCCAAGGAAAAGTGGATGCCCGAAGCCCAGTTCAAGAAGGGCCTGGAAGACAAGGGCTACCAGATCAAGACCTTCAAGGTTTCCAAGGGCGAGTGCTACGAGATCTATGGCTTTGACAAGGCCGGCAAGAAGGTCGAGATCTACTTCGACCCCGTGACCGCCGCCGTGCTCGAAACCAAGTGATGCTGTGACGCGATGAAGACCCCTGCGCTCTCCGAGCCCAGCCGCCCTGTATGGGACCTGTTTGTTCGGGTCTTTCACTGGACCCTGGTCGGCACCGTGCTGCTCAACCAGTTCGTGCTCGAAGAGGGCGAAACGCCCCACGAGTGGGCCGGCTACCTGGCCGCCGCACTCGTGGTGGCGCGGGTCGTCTGGGGCTTCATCGGTTCGCGCCATGCGCGTTTCTCCGACTTTTTTCCGACGCCGTCCCGGCTGCTGCGGCATGTCCAGGCGATGCGTGCGGGCCACCCCGAACACCACTGGGGCCACAACCCGCTGGGCGCCCTGATGATGTTCCTGCTCATGGGTCTCGTGATCGCCCTGGGCGTGACGGGCTGGATGCAGGGCACCGACGCCTGGTTCGGTGAAGAGTGGCTGCAGGAGCTGCACGAGGTGCTGGCCCACGCGCTGCTGATCTCGGCCGGCCTGCACGCTGCCTCCGCCATCTTGATGGGGCGCATCGAGCGCACGCGCCTGGTCAAGGCCATGGTGACCGGCGTCAAGGAACGTTACTGAAGCGCATGGCACACTGCGCCGCACCATGCTGCGCATCGATCCTTCCGAAGTCGAGTTCACCGCCATCCGTGCCCAGGGCGCGGGCGGGCAGAACGTCAACAAGGTCTCCAACGCCGTGCACCTGCGCTTCGACGTGGCCGCGTCTTCGCTGCCCGAGGCGGTGAAGGCGCGGTTGCTTGCGCACGGCGACCAGCGCATCAGCGAGCAGGGCGTGATCGTCATCAAGGCCCAGACCAGCCGCAGCCTGGAGCAGAACAAGGCCGACGCGCTGGCGCGGCTGCAGGCGCTGGTGAACGCCGCCGCCCATGTGCCCAAGGCGCGCAAGCCGACGCGGCCCACGCTGGCCTCGAAGCAGCGCCGCCTGGCGGGCAAGGCCAGCCGGGCGCAGATCAAGCAGGGGCGCGGCCGGGTGCGCGGTTCTGAGTGAATCGGTTCGCTTAAGGTGTTTTTAGGGTTTTCTTAAGTGCTATTTAGCAGCGCATCCGGCCACTGATTTTTAGACTTTCTTCCCATGGCAGGCAACGCATGGGGCGCTGTCGCCAGGCAGCAAAAGCGGACCTGGTCCGCACAAGGAAGTCATCATGAAATTCACCCAACAGGAAATGAAACAGCTGGCCGAAGCCAGCCAGGCCGCCGGTCGCGAGGACCTGTACGCCGGCATCCACAAGGCGCTGCGCGCCGTCATGGCCGAGTGCCTGCTGGCGGTCGGCCGCGCCGACCCGACGGACCCGCAGGACGTGACCGACGCCGGGGCCCGTGTCTGCGCGCTGATGGACCTGTGCGTGTCCCACGTGCACCACGAGAACAACTTCGTGCACCCCGCCATCGAGGCGCGCACACCCGGCCTCAGCGCCGACGTGGCGCACGAGCACCTCGGCCACCTGGAGCAGATCGCCCGCCTGCGCGCGGCGGCGCGGCAGTTGGACACACTGCAGGGCGCGGCGCTGACCAGCGCCCTGCACACGCTGTACCTGGACCTGTCGCTGTTCGTGGCCGAGAACCTGCGGCACATGCACGTGGAGGAAACCGAACACAACGCGGCCCTGTGGTGCGCCTACACCGACGACGAGCTGCGCGCGATCCACGGCGCGCTGGTGGCGACCATCCCGCCGGGCGAGATGATGCTGGTGATGCGCTGGATGCTGCCGCAGATGAACGCGCCCGAGCGGCTGGCGGTGCTGGGCGGCATGCGCCAGGAAGCGCCGGAGCCGGTGTTCCGCGCGGTGCTCGATGTCGTGCAGCCGCACCTGTCGCCGCGCGACTGGGCCAAGCTGAGCGGCGGGCTGGGCCTGCCCGCCGTGCCAGGGCTGGTGGACGCGGTGTGAGGCGCCGGTCGACCCTCAGGCCTGCACGGTCTGGAGGTCGACCGCGGCGCCCACCCGCAGGCGGAAGCGCCCGCGGCCGGTCTTCTCGATGCGCAGCGCCGGGCACTGCTCCTGCAGGCGGCGCGCAAGCAGCAGCAGCCGCGCCTCGAGGTTGTCCACCACATCGGGCAGGCCCAGCCCGGGGTCGAGCCGCAGTTCGCGGTTGCAAAACTCCTGGCGGCCCTCGCGGCGGTGCACCTGCAGCAGCTTCCAGAGGATGGCGCCGGCCACGCCCTTGATGAGGTAGGCGTTGTTGATGAAGACGCTGTGGTTGGCCGGGTAGTAGCGCACCTGCAGGGCCGGTCCCCGCGGTGGCGCCACGGCCGGTTCCGGGGCGACACCCTCGGGGGGCTCGCCCGCCTCCGGCGTTTCCTGCAGCCGGTCGATGGCGGCGGCCAGCTGGCCAGCCAGCGTGACCAGCAGGTCTTCGTCCTCGAAGCCGAAGCGCAGGTCCTGCGGGCTTTCGACGAACAGCACGCCCAGCACCCGGTCGCCCGAACGCAGCGGCACCGCCAGCTGGCTGTGGGGCTCGGGCAGCCCGGGGTAGGGGATTTCGGTCATGTCGGCCGGCGCCAGGCCCCGGTCTTCGAGACCGCTGCGCACCGCCTGGCTGTAGAGGTAGGCGCTGGTCATGTGCATGATGCGCACCGGCGTGCCTTCGCGGGCGGCCACGCCGATGACGCCATCGCCCAGCGCGATCTCCGATCCCACGCCCGAGGTGGCGTAGCCGCGGCTGGCCACGGTGTAGAGGCGCAGCGTGGCCGGGTCGAGGATCAGCACCATGGAATGGGCAATGTCCATGTCGTGTTCCAGCGTCTGCAGCGTCGCCTCCAGCGCCTCGTCCAGCGTGGTGGCGCGGGCCAGCCGCTCGCTGCCGCGGCGCAATGCGCCCAGCAGGCTGCAGCGCGGCGGGCTGCCAGGCAGTGGCTCGCCGGCCACCCGCTCGATGTCGAGCACCTCGTAGATGTCGGAGCCGCGCAGCACGAAGACGCTGGCCATGCCGCTGTGCGAGGCGATGCCCGCCAGCTGGGCCTTCATGCTCTCGAACACCGGGCCGCCGGTTTCGGTGCGCAGGTAGCGCAGGTGCAGCCGGTAGAACTGTGCCGTCACCGGGTGCAGCAGCAGCACGGTGGCGCGTGGGTGCTCTAGGATGTTGCGGCGCGTCTTGTTGAAGAACTGGAACGACAGCGCCACATGCCGCTCGTCCACATGGAACACCTGCGAGATGTAGGCCACGTTGGGCGTGCCGTCTGCCGCCGTGGTGGCCATGATGGCCGGGATGGCCCCTTCGAAACAGGGGCGCACCTCGCCCAGCGTGACCGTGCTGTTCATGCCGGCCCCCGCAGCGGCTGGCCCGCCCGGGGGCCGGGGGTCTGGTCGAAGGCCTGCTCGGGTGCGAAGGTGACGGCGCTCAGGTCGTCCAGGCGGTGCGCCAGCATGGCGGCGGCGAAGTCGGGGGCGAAGCCGATGCGGCCCAGCTCGCCCTGCATGGCCAGCAGGTAGCGCTGCAGCGCGGGCACATCGTCGGGCGTGACCTCGCGCAGGCGCGCGCTGTTCGATTTGAGCTGCACCGTGCGGTGGCTGTGGGGCTCGCTGAACACCACCGCGACGCGACCGGTGCGGGCCACGTCGCGCAGCAGCTGCACCGACTGCCCGCGGTTGAGGAACACCGTGACCTGTTCGCCCTGCGGTCCCACCTGGCTGCCCACCGCTCGCATCAGGCTGGGCGTCAGGTCCGGCCCGCACGAGCTCACGATGACCGACACGCCGCGCGCCATCATGGCCAGCAGTTCCGGGGGCAGCAGCGGGGGAGTGCCTGGGGTTTCCAAGGTGGGCAGCGCCTGTGTTGGGAAAACCGTGGGTAGGAGCCGCTGATGATAGTGAGCCGCCCGTGCGCGGCCAAGTGCGGGCCGCGGCGGACGATGGTTTGCTCAGTTGCGTGGCGCAGTTTCCACGAAGCTGCGCAGCGACCACACGAGCGAGGGTTCGAGCACGCCGTCCCAGGGCGGCATGTGCACGATGCCGAACTTCTGTTTGCCGTAGCGGACCGATTTGACGAAGAAGTGGTCGGCGTCCGACAGGCAACGCTGGCGCAAGGCAGGGTCCTTCACGCGCTGGCAGGCCATGCCGATGCGGCGCAGGTCGGGGGCAGGTGAGCGCATGCCGTTGGCGTTCTCGCCGTGGCAGCGGGCGCAGGTCTGGTTGAAGATGGTGCCACCGATGCGGGCTGCGTCGGCGTTGCCGCGCAGGGGGTTGAGGTCGGCCCAGCCGGGTGCGATGGCCGGCAAGGCGGCGGTGTCCACGTCCGGGCGCTTGACGTCGGCGTCGGCCCGTGCCGTCAGGACGGTGAGGGACAGACCCAGCAGGCACAGGGCCCGCGATGCGCTGAGGGGGTGCGTCATGGTCAGTCCCAGCCCTTCGGACAGCCCTGGCAGTCCACCATGTTGGACGATGGGAAGACCGAATAGAGCATGACGTTGCCGTCGAACACCGCGCCCTGCAGGTTGACCTGGTTGAACTTCGCCTCCTGCAGGTTGTTGCCGATGAAGCGGGTGCCCAGGAACCAGGATTTGTCGAGCCGCGCGATCTCCAAGCTGGCGCCGTTGAATTCTGCCCCCGAGAAGTCCGAGCGCAGCAGGCGTGCGCCTTCGAGGTCGGTGCCGTAGAAGCGCACCCTCTTCAGGTTGGCGTTGGACACGGTGGCCTTGGACAGCCTGGCGCCGGTGAGGTTCGCACCTTCCAGATCGGCCACGGCCAGGTTGGCACCGCGCAGGTCGGCCCGGGTCAGGTCGGCCCCGCGGAAGTCGGCACCGGCCAGGTTGCGGCCCACCAGGTTGGCATGGCGAAGGTCGGCGCCGGGGCAGCGGGTGTAGGGCCAGATGGGACAGCCGTTGATGACCAGCGGCTGGTCGGCGTCGGTCGGGGCTTCGGTGCCAGGCGCCTGTGCGCCGGCGCCGGCGCACAGGGCTCCCAGCACCGCGGGCGCCAAGCGCCGGATGAGTGGCGTGAACATAGTGGGTGAAAGAAAAAAAGACCTGACCCGCCCAGAGGATCGGAGAGGGCGTGCCAGGTCAACGCAAAGGGTGAATCAGCGCGAAGCCACCTGTTTGGGCAGCTTGAAGACCCACATCGATCCCCCCTGGGACACCTGCTTGGTCAGCTCGGCCATGTCGCCGCCCCACAGCGGCACCGCGCCGCCGTAGCCCGACTGGATGCCGATGTACTGCTCGCCGTCCATCTCCCAGGTGACGGGGATGGAGACAATGCCCGAGCCGGTCTGGAACTTCCACAGCTCCTTGCCGGTTTTCTGGTCGAAGGCCTTGATGTAGCCGTCGGACGTGCCGGTGAACAGCAGGCCGCCGGCGGTGGTCAGCGTGCCGGCCCAGAGCGGGAACTGCTCCTTGTGCTCCCAGGCAATCTTGCCGCTCACCGGGTCGATGGCGCGCAGCACGCCCACGTGGTCGTTGAACAGCTTCTTGATGCGGAAGCCCTGGCCCAGGTAGGCCGCACCCGGCTTGTAGGTGATCTTCTCCGCCCAGTAGTCCATGGCCCAGTGGTTGCCCGGGATGTAGAACAGGCCGGAGTCCGGGCTGTAGCTCATCGGCATCCAGTTCGTGCCGCCCAGGAAAGGCGGCGAGACGAAGATGCTCTCACCCTTGTCCTGGCCGTCTTTGGGCTGCGGCGGGTACTGTGCGTCGACCACCTGGGGCATGCCGGTTTTCAGGTCGAAGCCCTTGGTCCAGGTGATGCCGTCCACGAAAGGCCAGGCGTTGATGATGGCGTTCTGCTTCCAGGGGTGGCCGCCGCCGGCCTTGGCGAGTTTTTCGCGGTCGGTCACGAAGAAGTAGCCGTTGCGGTCGGCGTGGGCCGAGGCCTTGACCACCTTGCCAGTCTTGGGGTCCTTGTAGTCGAACAGCAGCACCGAGTTGTTGCCCGAGAAGTCCCAGGCGTCGTTGGGTGTGTGCGAGAAGAAGCCTTTGAGCTCGCCGGTGGTCGGGTCCACGTAGGCCTGGCCCGAGGTGTACAGGCTGGGCCAGTTGATCGGCTTGTCGCCAGGGGCGGTGCGCTTCCAGGTGTTCCACGGCGCGGGGTTGCCGGTGCCCACGACGATGGTGTTGGTCTCGACGTCGAAGGACGCCGTCTGCCAGGGAGCGCCGCCGCCGTGGCTCCAGGCCTCGACCTTGCCGGTGGGCGAGTTCGGGTCGTTGGGCCACGTTGGGGCCTTGGGGTCGCCGGTCGGGGTGCTGGGCTGGCCGTTGAGGCGACCCACGTGGCCCTCGACAAAGGGCCGGGCCCAGAGCTCCTTGCCGGTGTCCACGTCGCGGGCGTAGAGGAAACCGACGACGCCGAACTCGTCGCCCGAGGAACCGTGCACCAGCATCACCTTGCCGGTCTTCTGGTCCTTCACGATGAAGGGTGCGCCTGTCATGGTGTAGCCCACGGCGTGGTCGGCAAACTTCTCTTTCCACACCACCTTGCCGGTGGCCCGGTCCAGCGCCACGATGGACGCGTCCAGCGTTCCGAAGAACACCTTGTCGCCGTAGATGGCCGGGCCGCGGTTGACCACGTCGCAGCAGGGGCGGATGTCTTCGGGCAGGCGGTGTTCGTAGCTCCACAGGCGCTTGCCGGTGCGCGCCTCAATGGCGACGAAGCGCGAGTACGACGCGGTGGCGTAGATCACGCCGTCGTGCACCAGCACCTGGCCTTCCTGGCCGCGCTGTTTCTCTCCGCCGAACGAGTAGCTCCACACCGGCAGCAGCCCGGCGACGTTCTGGGTGTTGATGGTCTTGGCCGGGCTGTAGCGCTGGGCGGTCAGGCCCAGGCCGTAACTCAGCACATCGCCGGTGGTCTTGTGGTCGTTCGCGATGTCTTCCCAGGTCACCGGCTTGGCGGCATGGGCGGTCGCGGTCAGCAGGGTGGCCAGTGCGAGCGCAATGTGGCTCGGCCGCGGGGTGAACGCAGGGCGTGCGGTCATGGTGGGTCTCCTCGGTGTGGGTGGTGGCTGCCGGGTCGCAGCGGAACTGCAGAGCGCCGCCAGTATCGGCAGCGCCCGGATCACCGTCGCGGGAGCGCCGCCCCCTCAACCCGGGAAAAATGCCCGACAGGCCCGGGAAAGCCGGACAGGGTGGCATGTGGATTGCGAAGCACGGGTTCCCTGTCGCCTGGAGCAACCCATGGACCTCAGACACCGATTGCTGGCTTGCCTGTCGGCGGGCTTCGCGGCCCTGCTGGTGGCGGGCGCGCTGCTGGTGGCGACGAGCCTGCGGGACGACGTGCAGGACGAGCTGGAAGGCACGGCGCGGCTGGTGGCGCTGGTCCTGCAGGCGGCCCAGGCCTCTCCCCAGGGCAGCGAGGCCGCGCACCGCGCGGTGGACAGCCTGCTGGCCCGCGGCGGGCTGCGCCATGTCCGCGTGGAGTGGGTGCGTTCAGCCGCGGAGCAGCCACTGCTCCATTCCGCAACAACCCGGGACGAGGACGCCGGCTGGGCGGAGCGACTGGCCGGCCTGCAGGATTGGGATTTACCCGAATACCGGCTCGCGGTGGGACCGAACGAACAACTGCTGATCCGCATGGACCCGCGCAGCGAGGTCGACGAGGTGCTGGAGGATGCGGCGGCGATGCTGGCGGTGTTCCTGCTGTTTGCGGGTGTGTCCCTGGCGGCCGCCTGGTGGGCCGCCGATCGGGCCTTGCGCCCGGTGCGCGAACTGGAGGAGGGCCTGGCGCGCATCGGTCGCGGAGAGCTGGACCGGCCGATGCCCCCCATGGCCTTGCGCGAGTACCAGCGGGTGGCCCATGCCATCAATCGACTGGAGCAGACCCTGGCGCAGGCGCACGAGAGCGAGCGCCGTCTGGGACAGCGGTTGATGGCGATGCAGGAGAGCGAACGGGAGGAACTCGCGCGCGAGCTGCACGACGAGTTCGGCCAGGGCCTTGCGGCCATGGGCGCGGCGGCCGCCTTTGTCGAAC
Organism: Hydrogenophaga sp. H7; assembly: GCF_002025745.1. Lineage (NCBI taxonomy): Bacteria > Pseudomonadati > Pseudomonadota > Betaproteobacteria > Burkholderiales > Comamonadaceae > Hydrogenophaga > Hydrogenophaga sp. H7. The sequence continues at coordinate 110,482 of NZ_MCIC01000020.1, forward strand.
GGCACGCCGACTCCGCGCGTCCCGACACCCTGGTCGAATGCGCGCGGGACATCCGCACCGCATCGACCCGCATGACCCTGCAGGTGCGAAGCCGGCTGCGACAGCTGCGGCCGCACGGCCTGGAGGCCATGAACCTTCGCGAGGCCATCACTGAGCTGGTGTATGGCAGTCGCCTGCGGGCCGAGGGCGTTGCCATCGAGACCCAGGTGCCGGACGTGCTGCCCAGGTTGTCGGCGGAGGCGGGTCTGGCGCTGTACCGGACGGTCCAGGAGGCGTTGACCAACGTGTTGCGCCACGCCCATGCCGCGCGCGTGCGCCTGGTCATTGCCCTGGGTGCGCAGGGTTTGCAGATGACGCTGGACGACGATGGTGCGGGGCGTGCGAACGACGTGTTGCGGGCAGCCCGGGCCGGCGTGATGGGCATGCGCGAGCGGGCCGCCATGGCGGGCGGTCGCTTCGAATTGGGCACCGCCCCGCTGGGGGGGCTGCGCGTGATGCTGTGGCTGCCGCTGGCAACCCAGGGACAAGGAGACTTCGATGGTGAATGTGCTTTTGCTGGATGACCATGCCGTGGTGCGCACCGGCTACCGCCGGCTGATCGACGCGGAGCCGGACCTGCGCGTGGTGGCCGAGGCCAGCACGGCGGATGAGGCCTATGCCCACCTCCAGCTGGGCGGCATCGACGTGGCGGTGGTGGACCTGAGCCTGCGGGGTGCCAGCGGCGTCGAGGCGATCCGGCGCCTGGTCGCCCGGGACCCTCAGCTGCGTGTGATGGTCTTGTCCATGCACGACAGCCCCGGGTACGTGACGCAGGCCATGCGCGCCGGTGCGCTGGGCTACCTGAGCAAGAGCAGCGAGCCGGGTGACATGCTCGACGGCATCCGGGCGGTGGCGCGCGGCCGACGGGTGCTGGCGCCCGATGTCGCCCGGTCGCTGGCCGACGCCTCGCTGGACGGTGACGGCCTGCTCAACCGGTTGACGCCGCGGGAGTTCGAGGTGTTGCGGCTGGCCGCCACCGGCGAAGCCACGCACCGGATCGCCAGCCAGATGCACCTGAGCCCGAAGACGGTGCTGAACCACCTGTCCATGGTGCGGCAGAAGCTGGGCGCCGACAGCGACTTCAAGCTGCTGCGCCTGGCGGTTCGCCACGGACTGGTGGACCTGACCGGTGAAGCCGCTTGCTGAGGTCGGAACCCTCAACGCGCCACGAACACCGACAGATCCGTCTGCACCGTGTCGAGCGCAAAACGCCGCCCGGCCAGGTGGTCCTCGATGCAGCGCAGCACCAGCGGGCTGCGATGGCGATCGGCGCTGGCGCGCACCTCGTCGGGCGTCATCCACAGGGTGCGCACGATGCCGGTGTCGAGCGAGCGGTGCGCATCGAACTCGCCCAGCTCGCCGCAGTAGGCGAAGCGCAGGTAGGTGATGTCCTCGCCCGTGCGCTCGCGCTGGAAGCGCGAGAGGTAGATGCCCACCAGCGCGGTCGGGCGGAAGGCAAAGGCGGTTTCTTCCAGTGCCTCGCGCGCCACGCCCTGTTCGGGGCTCTCACCCGGGTCCAGGTGCCCGGCCGGGTTGTTCAGGCGCAGGCCCTCGGGCGTCTCTTCCTCCACCAGCAGGTAGCGGCCCTCGCGCTCGATGATCGCGGCCACGGTGGCACTGGGTTTCCATCGGGTGTTCATGGCGCCATTATCCCGACCGACCGTTCGGGTGTTCCTTTGAACGGGACATCCTGCCGCATCATGAAATTCGGCAGGGATGCGATGGGTCTGGGGGCATCCGGTGCTTGGTACAAACCCTTGTGCGACAAGGGCTTGCGGCTGGTGAAGGCCTGAAGGGCGTCGGTTAAGCTGGCGCGCTGCCAACGGCGCTCCCGGGCGGGCGCTCGCGCCGACCAGGGACGGCGTCCGTTAGGCGCGAGAGACAACACGGGGCGGAGGGCCCCGGCGCACATGATTGGAAAAAGACGAATGTCCAGAAGGATGTGGAAGGCGGCGGTCTGCGGCTGGATGCTCTGGGGAGCGGTGACCAGCCACGCGGCCGAGTTCTCGGTCGGGCGGGTGGACATCCGGTTCGCTGACGAGGGCTGGAAGGAAGTGCCCCTGCCGGATGCGGCGCAAGCCTACGGGGGCGACCGGTCGGGCGCGCTGGCGGTCCAGGAGAAGCTGTTTGTCCGGGATGGAGGCGCCAGCGAAACGCCGGTGCTGATCCTGGTGAGCGCCAATTCGGAGGGGCTGGGCGGTGGCCGGGGCGGCCACATGACGTACTCGGTCGAGTGCAAGTCCGATGAACACAACTACCGCGAAGGCAACGAGGGCTTCAGGGCCAGCTTCGCCCAGTGCCTGACGGTGACGCCCCTGTACGACGGCCCCGGCGTGATCAAGGCCCTGGCACCCCAGCTGGAAGGGGCTCTCAAGACCGACGGCGCCGAGATGCCGCCGTTCTACACCGTGTGGAGCCGGCACGCGATCTCCACGGGTTCGTTCGTGGATGTGCGCGTCTTCACGGTGTTTCCGATCAGCGCCGAAGGCGCCGCTGCTGCAGACGCACTGCCCAAGGACGTGCCACCTGCCCATGTGGTGTGGGGACGCCAGCTCAAGGACGCGGTCAAGAGCAGTGTGTATTCGCTCTCTGGCCGTCTGGACATGCCGCCCATCCGGCTGGTCGCGCCGCCGCAGCCTGCCGCGGCCGGCGGCGGCTGACCGCACGCCCTGCACTGTTTTTTGAACTTCCAGCAATGAGGACCTGCCCATGACTTCTGGCGCCCCGACCGACACCGCCGCTGCCACCCCGCAGCGCATCGGCATCCCCCGTGAAATCTTCCCTGGTGAAAAGCGCGTGGCCACCGTGCCCGACGTGGTCACCAAGCTCGCCAAGCTGGGCTTCGGCGTGGTGGTGGAGACCGGTGCCGGTGAGCTCGCCGACCTCTCCGACGATGCCTACCGCGAGGCCGGTGCCAGCATCGCCGGCTCGACCGCCGAGCTCTGGAGCAGCGCCGACATCGTCTTCAAGGTGCGCCCGCCCACCGCCGACGAGGTGGCGCTGATGCACGCGGGCCAGACCCTGATCGGCTTCGTCTGGCCGGCCCAGAATCCCGACCTGATGCAGCAGCTGGCGGCGAAGAAGGTGACGGTACTGGCCATCGACTGCCTGCCGCGCACGCTCAGCCGCGCGCAGAAGATGGACGCGCTGACCTCGATGGCCGGTGTCAGCGGCTACCGCGCCGTGGTCGAGGCGGCCAACGCCTTCGGCCGCTTCTTCAATGGCCAGATCACCGCCGCGGGCAAGGTGCCGCCGGCCAAGGTGTTCATCGCCGGCGCCGGTGTGGCGGGTCTCGCCGCCATCGGCGCGGCCGCCAGCCTGGGCGCCATCGTGCGCGCCAACGACACGCGCGCCGAGGTCGCCGACCAGGTGGTCTCGCTCGGTGGCGAGTTCGTCAAGGTGGACTACGAGGAGGAGGGCTCGGGCGGCGGCGGTTATGCCAAGGTCATGAGCGAAGGCTTCCAGGCCGCGCAGCGCGAGATGTACGCGAAGCAGGCGCGCGAGGTGGACATCATCATCACCACCGCGCTGATCCCGGGCAAGCCGGCGCCCAAGCTCATCACCGCCGAGATGGTGCGCAGCATGAAGCCCGGCAGCGTGATCGTCGACATGGCGGCCGAGCAGGGCGGCAACTGCGAACTCACCGAACCCGGCAAGGCGGTCGTGAAGCACGGCGTGACCATCGTCGGCTACACCGACCTGGCCTCGCGCATGGCGCGCCAGTCGTCCACGCTGTATGGCACCAACCTGTTCCGTCTGACGGAAGAGCTGTGCAAGACCAAGGACGGCGTGATCAACGTCAACATGCAGGACGACGCCATTCGCGGCCTGACCGTCATCAAGGACGGCGAGGTCACCTGGCCCGCACCACCCATCGCGGCTGCACCCAAGCCGCCGGCCAAACCCGCTGTGGCCGCGCCCAAGGCGCCGGCCCACGGCCACGGCCCGGGCGAGCCCATGTCGGCCAAGACCCTGGCCATCGTGTTCGGTGTCGGCGCGCTGCTGTTCGCGCTGGTCGGCCTCTATGCGCCAGCCTCCTTCCTGTCGCACTTCACCGTGTTCGTGCTGGCCTGCTTCGTGGGCTACATGGTGGTGTGGAACGTCACGCCCAGTCTGCACACGCCGCTGATGAGCGTGACCAACGCGATCAGCTCGATCATCGCCATCGGCGCGCTGATCCAGGTCGCGCCGCCGCTGGACGCGGCCGGGGCCGCCGACCGGCCCAACGCCCTGATCCTGGGCTGCGCGGTGGTCGCGCTGGTGCTGACCGCCATCAACATGTTCGGCGGCTTCGCCGTCACGCGCCGCATGCTGGCGATGTTCCGCAAGTAAGAAGAAGAGGACGACACCCATGACCTCCAGTCTGGCCACCATGGCCTACATCGGCGCCACCATCCTGTTCATCCTCAGCCTGGGCGGCCTCTCCAACCCCGAAACCGCCCGCCGCGGCAACCTGTTCGGCATGGTCGGCATGGCCATCGCCGTGCTGGCCACCGTGCTCGGCCCGCGCGTCACCGCGGCCGGCATCCCCTACATCGTCGGCGCGCTGGTCGTTGGCGGCGCCATCGGCCTCTTCGCTGCCAAGAAAGTGCAGATGACGCAGATGCCCGAACTGGTCGCGCTCATGCACAGCCTGGTGGGCCTGGCGGCCTGTCTGGTGGGTTTCGCGAGCTACGTGGACACCTCCACCGTGTTCGCCACGCCGGCCGAAAAAGCCATCCACGAGATGGAGATCTACATCGGCATCCTGATTGGCGCGGTCACCTTCTCGGGCTCGCTCATCGCGTTTGGCAAGCTGTCTGGCCGAATCGGCGGCAAGCCGCTGCTGCTGCCCGCCCGCCACTTCCTGAACCTGGCCGGTCTGCTGGTCGTGATCTGGTTCGGTCGCGCCTTCCTCAATGCACACGACATCCAGTCCGGCATGACGCCGCTGATCGTGATGACCGTGATCGCGCTGCTGTTCGGCATCCACATGGTGATGGCCATCGGCGGTGCCGACATGCCCGTGGTGGTGTCCATGCTCAACAGCTACTCGGGCTGGGCGGCCGCAGCCACCGGCTTCATGCTCAGCAACGACCTGCTGATCGTGGTCGGCGCGCTGGTGGGCTCCTCGGGTGCGATCCTGAGCTACATCATGTGCCGTGCGATGAACCGCAACTTCATCAGCGTGATCGCCGGCGGCTTCGGCGGCGGCGCGCCCGCACCCAAGGCCGCCGTGGGCGCCGCGGCCGAGCCGCAGGGCGAGGTGACGCCGGTCAGCGCCACGGAAACCGCCGAGATGCTGCGCGAAGCCAAGAACGTGATCATCGTGCCCGGTTACGGCATGGCCGTGGCGCAGGCCCAGCACACGGTGTTCGAGATCACCAGACTGCTGCGCGAGAAGGGCGTGAACGTGCGCTTCGGCATCCACCCGGTGGCCGGCCGCATGCCGGGTCACATGAACGTGCTGCTGGCCGAGGCCAAGGTACCTTACGACATCGTGCTGGAAATGGATGAGATCAACGAGGACTTCCCGGACACCGACGTGACCATGGTGATCGGCGCCAACGACATCGTGAACCCGGCCGCGCAGGACGACCCCACCAGCCCGATCGCCGGCATGCCGGTGCTCGAAGTCTGGAAGGCGCGCACCAGCATCGTCATGAAGCGCTCCATGGCCAGCGGCTACGCCGGCGTGGACAACCCGCTCTTCTACAAGGACAACAACCGCATGCTGTTCGGCGACGCCAAGAAGATGCTCGACGAGGTGCTGGCGGCGCTGCGGGGCTGATCCCGGTCGCCCTGCCAAGGCCCGGCGAGTCCGGGCCTTGTTCTTTTTGTGGGCGGCCTGGCAGACGTTCACTTTTTGTAGCGGGAAAGGTTCAAGGATTGCCGCCCGTGGGCGATGCGTCAGAATCGCGTCAGGGAAAACACGCGCTCGGGGTTCCGGGCCTGAACGGGAAAATGCATGCTGAACGACAACATCGACCCTGGAGACCCTCTCATGACTGAACCGACGCAGGCGTCCGCCGCCCGCCCCTGGCTGGGTGCGTATCCGGACGGTGTGCCGGCCGACATCGACGTCGAGCAATACCCCTCGCTGGTGCACCTGCTGGAAGAGAGCTTCCAGAAGCACGCCGCCAGCACCGCCTACAGTTTCATGGGCAAGGACGTGGGCTATGCGCAGGTCGACAGCCTGTCCCAGGCGTTCGCGGCCTATCTGCAGGGCCTCGGGCTGGTCAAGGGCGATCGCGTCGCGATCATGATGCCCAACGTGCCGCAGTACCCGGTGGCGGTGGCCGGCATCCTGCGCGCCGGCTTCGTGGTGGTCAACGTCAACCCGCTCTACACCGCGCGCGAGCTGGAGCACCAGCTCAAGGACTCGGGCGCCAAGGCCATCGTCATCATCGAGAACTTCGCCGCGACGCTGGAGCAGTGCATCGCTGCGACGCCGGTCAAGCACGTGGTGCTGGCCGCCATGGGCGACCAGCTGGGCCTGATCAAGGGCGGCATCGTCAACTACGTGGTGCGCAACGTGAAGAAGATGGTGCCGGCCTTCGACCTGCCGCAGGCGGTGCGCTTCAACGAGGCCATTGCACGCGGCACGCGCGGCACGCTCAAGCGGCCGGACATCCGGCCCGACGATGTGGCGGTGCTGCAGTACACCGGCGGCACCACCGGTGTCTCCAAGGGCGCGGTGCTGCTGCACCGCAACGTGCTGGCCAACGTCTTGCAGTCCGAGGCCTGGAACGCGCCGGTCATGAGCAAGGTGCCGGCCGGCGAGCAGACCACCAGCGTCTGCGCCCTGCCGCTGTACCACATCTTCGCTTTCACGGTGAACATGATGCTGGGCATGCGCACCGGCGGCAAAGTGATCCTGATCCCCAACCCGCGCGACCTGCCGGCAGTGCTCAAGGAGCTGAGCAAGCACACCTTCCACAGCTTCCCGGCGGTCAACACGCTGTTCAACGGCCTGGCCAACCACCCCGACTTCCACACCGTCAACTGGCGCAACCTCAAGGTGTCCGTGGGCGGCGGCATGGCGGTGCAGGGCGCGGTCGCCAAGCTGTGGCTGGAGAAGACCGGCTGCCCGATCTGCGAGGGCTACGGCCTGTCCGAGACCAGCCCGTCGGCCACCTGCAACCCGGTGACCAACACCGAGTTCACCGGAACCATCGGCGTGCCCCTGCCGAACACGTGGCTCAAGTGCCTGGACGACGAGGGCAACGAAGTGCCGCAGGGCCAGCCGGGCGAGATCGCGATCAAGGGACCGCAGGTCATGGCGGGTTACTGGCAACGGCCCGACGAAACCGCCAAGGTCATGACCGCCGACGGCTTCTTCAAGACCGGCGACGTGGGCATCATGGACGCGCGCGGCTACTTCAAGATCGTGGACCGCAAGAAGGACATGGTGCTGGTCAGCGGCTTCAACGTCTATCCCAACGAGGTCGAGGACGTGGTGGCCCAGCTGCCGGGCGTGATGGAGTGCGCAGTGGTCGGCGTGCCCGACGAGAAGTCGGGCGAGGCGGTCAAGCTGGTGATCGTCAAGAAAGACCCGGCGCTGACCGAAGCCCAGGTGCGCGAGTTCTGCAAGGCCAACCTCACCGGCTACAAGCAGCCCAAGGTGGTCGAGTTCCGTGAGGAGATGCCCAAGACGCCGGTGGGCAAGATTCTCCGGCGCGAACTCAGAGACAAGAAGTGACGCAGCGCCTGCGACACAATGACAGGGCGGCTTCGGCCGCCTTTGTCATTTCCGGAGCCGTTGCATGACCCGAACCGCCATCGTCGCCGCGCTGCACGACGAACTCGCCAGCGTGCTGGCGCTGATGCCCGACGAGCAGAAAGAGGTGGTGGGCGGGCGCGAGTTCTGGGTCGGTCATCTGCACGGGCAGGACGTGGTGGCGGTGCTGTCGGGCATCGGCAAGGTGTCGGCCGCCACGACCGCGACCCTGCTGATCGACCGCTTCAAGGTGCAGCGCATCGTGTTCACCGGCGTGGCCGGCGGACTGGGCCCGGGCGTGAAGGTGGGAGACGTGGTGCTGGCGCGCTCGTTCCTGCAGCACGACATGGACGCCTCGCCGCTGTTTCCCCGCCACGAGGTGCCGCTGTACGGCCGTGCCCGCTTCGAGGCCGACGCGGCCCTGGCCGACGCGCTGGAGCTGGCCTGCGAGCGCATGCTGCACAGCCTGCCGCAGCAGCTCGGCACCTCGACGGTGGACGCCTTCGGCCTGCAGGCGCCGCGCCTGCACCAGGGCCTGCTGATCAGCGGCGACCGCTTCGTCGCCACCACCGCCGAGAGCGTTGCGCTGCAGCGCGAGCTGCCGGACGCCCTGGCGGTGGAGATGGAGGGCGCGGCCTTCGCCCAGGTCTGCCACGACTTCGGCGTGCCGCTGGCGGTGGTGCGCACCATCTCCGACCGCGCCGACGACGCGGCGCACGTGGACTTCCCGCGCTTCCTGCGCGAGGTGGCCAGCCGCTACAGCGGCGCGCTGATCGACACCCTGCTGCGGACATGAACACCCCGCCTCTCCTGATCGCCGGCTCCGGCAAGCTGGCGCGCGAACTGCTCGCGGGCCTGGCGCCCGACGCCCGGCCCTGGCGCGACCGGACGGATGCGGTGCGGGCCGTGGTGCACGCCGGCTCCGGGCGCGAGCTGCCGGAGATCCTGCGCTTCTGCCGCGAACGCGCGCTGCCGCTGATCGAGCTGTCCACCGGCACCGGCATTGCGGACCTGGCCGATGGCGTGCCGGTGGTGGTCTGCGCCAACGCCAACCTGCTGATGCTCAAGTTCATGGCCATGCTCGCGCGTTGCGGGCCGTGGTTCCGCGGTGAGCCCATGCGCCTGACCGAGTCGCACCAGGCCGGCAAGACCTCGGTGCCGGGCACGGCGGTGGCCCTGGCGGCGTCGCTGGGCCTGTCGCCCGAGGCCATCGTCTCGGTGCGCGATCCGGCGCAACAGTCGGGCGGGCTGGGCATCCCGGCCGCCGACCTGGGGCGCCACGCCTTCCACCGCATCGAGATCGGCGAGGGCGACTGCCGGCTGCGCCTGGAGACCCTGGTGACGGGCGGCGCGCCCTATGCCGAGGGTGTGCGGCGCATCGTTGGCGCGGCGCTGGCCCATCCGCTGGAGCCGCGCTGCCACGACGTGGTCGAGTTCATCGACAAGGGCTGGCTCTGACCGGCCCCGGCCTCACGGCCCTGCATCACTTGAGCCAGCCGCGCTTGCGGAAGTACAGCATCGGCACCACGGCCGACAGCACCATCAGCCCCAGCGCAAACGGGTAGCCCCACTTCTGGCTCAGCTCTGGCATGTACTGGAAGTTCATGCCGTACAGGCTGGCGATCAGCGTCGGTGGCAGCAGCGCGACGCTGGCCACCGAGAAGATCTTGATGATCTTGTTCTGGTTGATGTTGATGAAACCGACCGTCGCGTCCATCAGGAAGTTGATCTTGTCGAACAGGAACGCGGTGTGGCCGTCCAGCGAGTCAAGGTCGCGCAGGATCTGGCGCGCGTCCTCGAACTGTTCAGCGTTGAGCATGCGACTGCGCATCAGGAAGCTCACCGCGCGGCGCGTGTCCATCACGTTGCGGCGGATGCGGCCGCTCATGTCCTCGTGGCGCGCGATGGCGGCCAGCACCTCGCCGGCCTTGTTGTCTGTCACGTCGCCTGCGAGCACCTGGCGGCTGACCGTCTCAAGGTCGTCGTAGATGTCTTCCAGCGTGTCGGCGCAGTACTCGGCGTCGGCGTCGAACAGCATCAGCAGCACGTCCTTGGCGTCCTCGATCAGGCCGGGCATGCGGCGCGCGCGCATGCGCAGCAGGCGGAACACCGGCACGTCCTCGTCGTGGATGGAGAACAGCACGCCCTGGCTCTTGAGCTCGGCGTTGTGCTGGTTGAGGATGAAGGCCACGCGGATGGCGCGCGGGTTCTCTTCGTCATCGATCAGGAAGTCCGAGCGGATGTGCAGTTCGCCGTTGTCTTCCTCGAAGAAGCGGGCCGACTCCTCGATGTCGTCGTCCATCGCGTCTTCGGGGATGGACAGGCCGAAGTGCTGCTTGACCCAGCGCCGCTCTTCGGGCGTGGGGTTCTCCAGGTCGACCCAGATGGGCTTGAATCGGGTCAGCGCTTCGAGCGACTCGATTTCTTCCTGGAACAGGCGGCCATTGGCCAGGGTGAAGACGTTGAGCATGGGGGCTCCCGGGCGGGTGGTCTGGCGAAACCGGGCGCGGGGGCGCGCCGGTGGGCGGTTCGGGCGGCGCTTTCAGCCGGCCGGCCGCCTGCGCATCAGACGGTCGCGGGGAGGGCTGAAAGCACACAACTGGGAGGTGTGCTTTCCATGAGGCTCTTTCGGGAACGGGAAGACCGGATTATGGCATCGCCACACCGGGCGAAGAGGCGGCGAGAGGCGCGAAAAAGGCCTTGATTTCGGCCTGGCGGCGCCAGGCATCGTGTTCGCCCAGCTCCATCAGCGCGTTGACGAAGGGTGGCTCGAACATCAGGTAGCTGGCCAGCGAGGCCGCGCTGCCGGCCGCACCGCGCCCGGTGTCCAGCGCGCCCAGGCCGATCAGCGTGTTGCGGGTGGCCGCGGGCAGGCTGGCGATGTGTTTGTGGGTCAGCTCGTCCAGGGAGAAGCTGGGCTGCAGGGCCAGCACCCGCACCGGGTGGTAGGGCAGGGCGGTGGCCAGTCCCTGGGGCAGCTGCGCAATGGTCTGGCTCACGCGCTGGGCCTGCTCGACATCGGCCTGCAACGTGTCGTGGAACACGCTGGCCATGGCGTGGCCGGCGATGGTGCCGGCGGTGGGCTCGTCGGCCACGCGGACCGCCAGTCCCGAGCGCTGGGGCTGGCCGGCGCCGATGGCCAGGATGCGCCGTGCGCCGAAATGGATGGCGGGCGACAGCGGCGAGAGCTGGCGCATCGAGCCATCCCCGAAATGCTCCCGGTGGCCGTCGACCCACAGCGGCACGGCCGGAAACAGGAAGGGGATCGCGCTGGAGGCCATCAGGTGCTCCACTGTGACGGGCTGGAAGTCGGCGCGCCGGCCCGGCCGGTGCCAGGGCGGCACCGGGTGCTTCGGCCGGGTCTGGCAGAAGGTCCAGTGTTCGCCGGTGGAATAGCTGGAAGCGGTCACGCCGAGGGCCTCCAGGTGGCCATCGGCCAGCCCGAGTTCCAGGCTGCGCAGATCGATGGCCCGGTGCAGGGTGTCCACCAGTGGCAGTGTGTCGAGCAGGGCGCGGTGACGGCGCACCTGGCGCGCCAGCGTCAGTCCGGCGACGACGCGGTTGGCCCGCACCCAGGTCGGCGCGTCCAGCCGGTAGACGCGTTCTGACCGCAGGGCGCTCCAGAACGCGGCCAGGTCATGAAAGGCCTGCAGATCCAGCGCGGCACGGCTGGCCAGAAAGGTGGCGTTGAGCGCGCCGGCCGAGGTGCCGAAAAGCCAGCGGAAGGGAAACCCGTGGTCGGTCACCGTTCCGTCGTTGCGCCAGTGGCCGTGCATCACGGCGATGGCCTTGAGCACACCCGCCTGGTAGGCGGTGCGCGCACCGCCACCCATCAGGACCAGCGCACAGGCGCCGTCGTCCGCCGGTGCAGGAGCGGGGCTCAGCAGGTTGTAGGAGATCAGCGTATCGAGGGACACAGAAGAGGGCCTGCGCTTACAGTGGCGGGCTGTTCCGAAAATCATGACACAACATTCCCTCGCTCCCGGCCGCGAGCGCTGGCTGCTGCTGACCATCGCCGGCATCCAGTTCACGCACATCCTCGATTTCATGATCATGATGCCGCTGGGGCCGCAGTTCACGCAGCTGTTCGGCATCAGCGATGCGCAGTTCGGTTTGCTGGTGTCGGCCTACACATTCTCGGCCGGGTTCTCCGGCCTTGCGGCAGCGACCTATGTCGACCGTTTCGACCGCAAGCGGCTGCTGCTGGTGCTGTACGGGCTGTTCGCGCTGGCCACCCTGGCCTGTGGCCTGGCGCCCGGCTATGGCTTCCTGATGGCGGCGCGCGTCGCCGCCGGGTTGTTCGGTGGCGTGCTGTCGGCGCTGTCGCAGACCATCGTGGCCGACGTGGTGCCGTTCGAGCGGCGCGGGCGCGCCATGGGCATCGTGATGTCCTCGTTCTCGTTCTCCACGGTGGCCGGTTTGCCGATCGGCCTGTTCCTGGCCTCTTACTGGGGCTGGCAACTGCCGTTCCTGGCCATTGCCGGTCTCAGCGGTGTGCTGGCGGTCGCGGCGGCGCTCACGCTGCCTCCACTGCGCGGCCATCTGCACGCCCACGGCAAGCCGTCGGCCTTGCGCGCCATCGGCCGCGTGCTGGCCAATCGCAACCATCTGCGGGCGTTCGGCTTTTCCGCGCTGCTGGTGTTCGCAGGGTTCTGCGTGATTCCGTTCATCACCATCTACCTGCAGTCCAACGCCGGCGTTCTGCCGGAGCAGGTGCCCTACATCTACCTGGTCGGCGGTGTCACCACCCTGGTCACCGCCCGCTGGATCGGTCGCCTGACCGACCGCCGGGGCAAGGTGGCCGTGTTCAGCGCGCTGGCCGCCATCGTCACCGCGCCGATCCTGACGATGACGTTGCTGCCGCCCTGGCCCTTGCCGGTGATCCTGGTGGCCACCACGGCCTTGTTCGTGTTTCTCAGCGGGCGAATGATCCCCGGCATGGCCCTCACCGGAGCCGCCGATCCGTCCCTGCGTGGCACCTTCATGGCGCTCAACGGGGCGGTGCAGTCGGCTTCGATGGGGTTCGCCTCGTTCCTGTCCGGCCTGGTCATCGGTCGCGATGCCGCAGGACAGGTGCAGAACTACTGGGTGGCGGGGGTGATTGGCGTCGGTGCCAGTCTGGCGTCCATCTCTCTGGCGCGCCGCCTGGTCATCCATTCGGCCGCACCCGCCGGACGGGCATGAATGCCAAGGTTTTCTTTGATGTCCTTTGTTGCGCTGCGGGCTTGCGCCCCGGCGCAATCGTGGGCATAGTGGGTTCAAGACATCCCCGAGGCCGCAGGGGGGTCCGCCCCACCGGCGGCTTGTGTCAACCCGGAGCATTAGGAGGCTCTTGTATGAACCTGACGATCAGCGGTCACCACCTCGAAGTCACCCCCGCCCTGCGCGGTTACGTCACTTCCAAACTGGAACGCATCTCCCGACACTTCGACCAGGTGGTCGACATCAAGGTGCTGCTGACGGTGGACAACCTCAAGGAGAAAGACCAACGGCAGAAGGCCGAATGCAACATCCATGTCAAGGGGAAAGACCTGTTTGCCGAATCGGCTCACGCCGATCTGTACGCCGCTGTCGATGAACTGGCCGACAAGTTGGACCGTCAGGTGCTGCGCTACAAGGACAAGGCGCAAGATCACCACCACGATTCGGCCAAACGGCTGATGTGAGTCCCCGCTGCGGCCGGCCGCCTTGGCGCCGCGCGTGCTGCAATGCAACAAGCCGCTTGGAAAGTCAAGCGGCTTTTTTGTACCTGCTGTCTAGGCAAGCATCCTCAACTCGGCATAATTTGCGCTCCGAAGAGGCCCCAATGAACCGTCTATCCGTGATCCTGCCTGCCACCCAAGTGCTCGTTGGTGTGGACGCCACCAGCAAGAAGCGTGCTTTTGAAGAGGCGGGCCTTCTGTTTGAAACCCTGCATGGTCTCAACCGTGCGCTGATCACCGACAGCCTGTTCGCCCGGGAGCGCCTGGGCTCCACCGGGCTGGGTCATGGCGTGGCCATTCCCCATGGTCGCATCAAGGGCCTCAAGCAGCCGCTGGCCGCCGTGTTCCAGCTGGGCAACCCGATCGGCTTCGACGCGCCCGACGAACAGCCGGTGCAGCTGATGATCTTCCTGCTGGTGCCGGAAGCCGCCACGCAGAAGCATCTGGAAATCCTCTCCGAGATCGCCGAACTGCTCAGCGACAGCCCGCTGCGCGAGCAGATGAAGAACTCGACCGACGCGGCCGCCCTGCACGCGCTCATCACCGGTTGGCAGTCGGCCCACGCGGCCGCATAAGACTTGCCTGCCCCCACGCTCCACCGCTGCGCGGGTCGCTGCCCCCCGAGGGGGCTGGTCTTGCCTTAGGGTGGCCTGGTGGCAGGCCCTTCCAACGTCGTTTCATGAAGCCCACCGTTGTCAGTGCCGACGTTCTTTTCGAAGACCACCGCGATGCGCTGAAATGGCAATGGGTCGCCGGGCTCGGAGCGTCCGAGCGCCGGTTTGACGAGGTTGCGGTGCGCGAAGCCCGCTCGGGCGCCGACCTGGTTGGCTACCTCAACTACATCCATCCGTACCGTGTCCAGGTGTTCGGTGAGAGGGAGATGGCCTACCTCACCAGCCCCAGCGACGACGACAACCGGCGCCGCATCGCGCGCATCGTGACCCTGGAGCCGCCGGTGCTGATCGTGGCCGACGGCCAGGCGGTGCCTGATCCGCTGATGGCGATGGCCGAACGTGCACAGATCCCGATGTTCGCGACGCCCGAGCCGGCCGCGTTCGTGATCGACGTGTTGCGGGCCTACCTCTCCCGGCACTTCGCCGACCGGTCGTCCATGCACGGCGTGTTCATGGACATCCTGGGCATGGGCGTCATGATCACCGGCGAGTCGGGCCTGGGCAAGAGCGAACTGGGGCTGGAACTCATCTCCCGCGGTCACGGCCTGGTGGCCGACGACGCGGTGGATCTCTACCGCATCAACCAGACCAGCGTGGAGGGCCGCTGCCCCGAGTTGCTGCAAAACCTGCTGGAGGTGCGCGGCATCGGCCTGCTGGACATCAAGGCCATCTTTGGCGAGACCGCGGTGCGCCGCAAGATGAGGCTGCAGCTCATCGTGCACCTGGTTCGAAAAGAAACCATGGAGCGGGACTACGACCGGATGCCGCACGAGCCCCTGTACCAGGATGTGCTGGGCGTACCGGTGAGAAAGGCCGTGATCCAGGTGGTGGCCGGCCGCAACATCGCCGTGTTGGTGGAGGCCGCGGTGCGCAACACCATCCTGCAGTTCCGCGGCATCGACACCTACCAGGAATTCGTCTCACGGCACCGCGCGGCCATGATGCGCAGCGAGTGAATCAGGGACCGCGACGGGTCAGCGGTGATCCGCCGGTGTGGCGCGGTGCGGGCAATCCGCCTTGCTGCACGTGGCGTACAGCGAGAGGGCGTGTTCCTGGAGCACAAACCCCCGGGTTTTGGCAATCATCTGCTGGCGCTTTTCGATTTCCGGATCGAAGAACTCCTCGACCCGACCACAGTCCAGGCACACCAGGTGGTCGTGGTGCTGGCCCTCGTTGAGTTCGTAGACGGCCTTGCCCGACTCAAAGTTGCTGCGCGAGAGCAGGCCGGCCTGCTCGAACTGCATCAGCACGCGGTAGACCGTGGCGAGGCCAATGTCGGAGTGCTCTTCGAGCAGGATGCGGTAGACGTCCTCCGCCGTCATGTGGCGGCGCTTGGCGTTTTGAAAGACTTCGAGAATCTTCAGCCGCGGCAGGGTGGCCTTCAGGCCCGTGCTCTTGAGTTCTTCGATGTTGGACATGGCGGCAGAAGCGGGTGGCAATTGGATGGCCGCCGGATCCTGTCTGGACCCCGGGGCTACAATGGCCGGATCATATCGTCAGCGCGCGGCGGTGGTGCCAATGACCCGGGGATCCCCGCGGTCGAGCGCTTTATCTGAGAGTCGCACATGCGCCTGTCTATCCTGAATCCCCTGATGCAGCCGCAGGCCCGTATCCGCAGTGGCGCATGGCCACGCTCCGCACTGGTGCTGGCTGCCTGCATGGCCCTCGGGGCCTGTTCCAGCGTGGGTGAGAAGATGCCTTCCGCCTCCAGCGTGGCGGGTTTCGTGACGCCCTACAAGGTGGACGTTCTTCAGGGCAATGTGGTGACCCGCGAGCAGGCCCAGGCGCTGCAGCCGGGCATGGCGCGCGACCAGGTGCGTGGCGTGCTGGGCTCGCCGCTGCTGGCCAGTGTCTTTCATGCCGACCGCTGGGACTATGTGTTCACCCTCAAGCGCCAGGGACAGCCGCCGCAGCAGCGCCGGTTGACCGTGTTCTTCAAGGGCGACGTCATGGACCGCATCGAGGCGGACGAACTCCCCAGCGAAACCGAGTTCGTGTCGTCCCTGGATTCCCGCCGCAAGACCGAGAAGGTGCCGCCACTGGAGGCCACCGAAGAGCAGCTCAAGGCCTTCCAGGCGCGCAATGCAGGGTCTGCGCCCGCCCCGGCGCCGGCGACCCCAGCCGCGCCCTCCACTTCTTACCCACCGCTGGAAACCTCAGGGGCACCACGATGAGCCTGGCGACCGACTCCCTGCACCGGGTGTGCATCGCCGGTGCCAGTGGCCGCATGGGCCAGATGCTGGTCGACGCGGTGCGTGGCAGCGGTGACTGCACGCTGACCGGCGCGCTGGATGTGGCGACGAGCACCGCCATCGGCCTCGATGCAGGCGCGTTCTCCGGCAGGTCCACAGGGGTAGCGATCACTGCCGACCTCGCCGCCGGACTGGCGGGCAGCCAGGTGCTGATCGACTTCACCCGCCCCGAGGGCACGATGGCGCACCTCAAGGCCTGTGTGGCCCACAAGGTCAACCTGGTGATCGGGACCACGGGTTTCAGCGATGAGCAGAAGGCCGAGATCGCGGAGGCCACGAAGTCGATCGCCATCGTGATGGCGCCCAACATGAGCGTGGGTGTGAACGTCACGCTCAAGCTCCTGGAGATGGCGGCCAAGGCCCTGTCGACCGGGTACGACATCGAGATCATCGAGGCACACCACCGCCACAAGGTCGATGCCCCCAGCGGCACAGCCCTGAAGATGGGCGAGGTGATCGCCGACGCCCTCGGCCGCAACCTCAAAGACTGCGCGGTGTACGGCCGTGAGGGCGTGACCGGCGAGCGGGATCCGTCGACGATCGGTTTTGCAACCGTGCGCGGCGGTGACATTGTGGGCGACCACACCGTGCTGTTCGCCGGCACCGGCGAGCGCATTGAAATCACCCACAAGTCCAGCAGCCGCGCCACCTATGCGCAGGGCAGCCTGCGCGCGGTGCGGTTCCTGGCCGGCCGGTCGGCTGGCCTGTACGACATGTTTGACGTGCTCGGCCTGCGCTGAGCCGGACGGGACGAGGGAGAACGATCCATGGGTGGCGTCTGGCAAACCATCTGGCAGGGCGATGCGGTCAGCCGCAGTGTGGCCCTGCTGCTGCTGGCCATGTCGGTCGCGAGCTGGGTCGTGATCCTCTGGAAGGGGTGGCTCCTGCGCCGGGCGGTGCGCGACGTTCAGACCTCGACCGCCGCCTTCTGGCAGGCCGGGTACCTCGACGAGGCGCAGCAGCGCCTCAAGACCTTCGATCCCCGCCGTCTGGTGCTGCCTCTGCTGGAGGCCGCCCGCACCATCGAACAGGCCGCCCCGCAGACGCTGGCCGCCGCCGGCGACCGCTCGCAGCAGCTCACGCGCGTGCTGCGCGATGCGCTGCACCGGGTGCTGCACCGCCTGCAGTTCGGGCAGGTGCTGCTGGCCACCGTGGGCTCCACGGCGCCTTTCGTGGGCCTGCTGGGCACGGTGTGGGGCATCTATCACGCGCTCACCGAGATCGGCATCGACGGCAAGTTCCGCATCGAACAGGTGTCTGGCCCCGTGGGCGAGGCTCTGGTCATGACAGCGGCCGGCCTGGCCGTCGCCATCCCGGCGGTGCTGGCCTACAACGTGCTGGGCCGTCAGATCGCCCGCATCGAGGCCGACCTCGAGGGCTTCGCGCGCGACCTGCGCGAGCTGCTGGTGCACCACCAGGAGCGTGCGCAGTGAGCTTCGGACGACTGGAAAAACCGGGCGGCAACCAGCCGATCAGCGACATCAACGTCACGCCGCTGGTGGACGTGATGCTGGTGCTGCTGGTGATCTTCATCATCACCGCGCCGCTGATGTCCAGCCGGCTGGAGCTGGAGCTTCCCAAGACCGAAGACAAGGCCGCCCAGGTCGAGGAGCCCGAGGCCTTCGTTTCGATCAGCGTCGATGCACAGGGTCAGGTCTACTGGGACGAGCAGCCGGTGGATGCGGCCGCGCTCCAGAAGCGCCTGGAAGAGATCGCCAGGCGCGACCCGGAAACCGAGCTGCAGCTGCGCGCCGACACCGCGGTGCCCTACGGGCGCATGGTGCAGCTGATCGGGATGGCGCAGTCCGTCGGCCTTTCACGCATCGGTTTTGTGGCCGATCCGGCTACGGGCGCACCCTCCGCGCCGGTGCCGGGTCGCTGAACCGCAAGCCCTAAAATCAGGGGTGACGCAGTCCGCTGCCCCTTCCGAACGCCGGCCCAGCCCGGCCCCAGCCCCATGCAAGACAAATACGCCCACCAGGACGTCGAGCGCGCAGCGCACGCCCACTGGACCGCCACCGACGCCTACCGCGTCACCGAAGACCAGAGCAAGAAGAAGTTCTACGCCTGCTCCATGCTGCCCTACCCCTCGGGCAAGCTGCACATGGGCCATGTGCGCAACTACACGATCAACGACATGTTGACGCGGTACCTGCGCATGAACGGCCACAACGTGCTCATGCCCATGGGCTGGGACGCCTTCGGCCTGCCGGCCGAGAACGCGGCGCTCAAGAACGGCGTGCCGCCGGCCAAGTGGACCTACGAAAACATCGCCTACATGAAGCAGCAGATGCAGGCGATGGGCTTGGCCATCGACTGGTCGCGCGAGGTCGCCACCTGTTCTCCGGACTACTACAAGTGGAACCAGTGGCTGTTCCTGAAGATGCTGGACAAAGGCATCGCCTACCGCAAGACCCAGGTCGTCAACTGGGACCCGGTGGACCAGACCGTGCTGGCCAACGAGCAGGTGATCGACGGCCGCGGCTGGCGCACCGGCGCGTTGGTCGAAAAGCGTGAGATTCCCGGGTATTACCTGAACATCACGTCCTATGCCGACGAACTGCTCAACCACGTGCAGCTGGGCAATGAGAAGGCTACGCTCAACGGCTGGCCCGACAAGGTCCGCCTGATGCAGGAGAACTGGATCGGCAAGAGCGAGGGTGTGCGCTTTGCCTTCACGCACGACATCCAGGGTACCGACGGCGCGCTGATCGGCGACGGCAAGATGTACGTGTTCACCACGCGCGCCGACACCATCATGGGTGTGACGTTCTGCGCGGTGGCCGCCGAGCACCCGCTGGCACACCACGCCGCCTCGGCGCAGCCCGCGCTGGCCGCCTTCATCAACGAGTGCAAGACCGGCGGCACGACCGAGGCCGAGCTGGCCACGCAGGAAAAGAAGGGCATGGCCACAGGCCTGTTCGTCACCCACCCGCTGACCGGCGCACAGATTGAGGTCTGGGTCGGCAACTACGTGCTCATGAGCTACGGCGACGGCGCTGTCATGGGTGTGCCGGCGCACGACGAGCGCGATTTCGCGTTCGCGCTCAAGTACCAGTTGCCGATCAAGCAGGTCGTGGCGGTCGAAGGCGAGACCTTCTCCACCGACGCCTGGGCCGAGTGGTATGGCGACAAACAGAAGTGCGTGTGCGTGAACTCCGGCGAACTCGACGGCCTGGGCCACAAGGCCGCGGTGGACAAGGTCGCCGAGCTGCTGGCCGCCAGGGGTCTGGGCGAGAAGAAGACCACGTTCCGCCTGCGCGACTGGGGCATCAGCCGCCAGCGCTACTGGGGCACGCCGATCCCGATCATCCACTGCGAGTCCTGCGGCCCGGTGCCGGTGCCCGAGAAGGACTTGCCGGTGCGCCTGCCCGAGGACCTGGTGCCGGACGGCAGCGGCAACCCGCTGAACAAGTGCGAGGCCTTCCTGAAGGTGGACTGCCCCTGCTGCGGCAAACCCGCGCGGCGCGAGACCGACACCATGGACACCTTCGTGGATTCGTCCTGGTACTTCATGCGCTATTGCGACCCGACCAATTCTGAAAAGATGGTCGCGGGCGGCGCCGACTACTGGATGCCGATGGACCAGTACATCGGTGGCATTGAGCACGCCATCCTGCATCTGCTGTACGCGCGTTTCTGGACCAAGGTCATGCGCGATCTGGGCCTGGTGAAGGTGGACGAGCCCTTCACCAAGCTGCTGACGCAGGGCATGGTGCTCAACCACATCTACTCGCGCCGCACCGAGAAGGGCGGCAAGGAGTATTTCTGGCCGCACGACGTGGAGCATGTGCTCGACGAAGGCGGCAAGATCGTCGGCGCGAAGCTGAAGAACGCGGTGGGTGACCTGCCGGTGGGCACGGCCATCGACTACGAGGGCGTGGGCACCATGTCCAAGTCCAAGAACAACGGCGTCGACCCGCAGGACCTGATCGAGAAGTACGGCGCCGACACCGCGCGCCTGTACACCATGTTCACCGCGCCGCCCGAGGCCACACTGGAGTGGAACGACGCGGCCGTGGAGGGCAGCTACCGCTTCCTGCGCCGCGTCTGGGGGTTCGGCCACAAGCTCAGCGCCATCGGTGGCCTGGGTGCGCTGGCGGCCGGCGTGTCGGGACAGAGCCTGTCCAAGGCGGCCAAGGCGCTGCGTCTGGAGATCCACACCGTGCTCAAGCAGGTGGACTATGACTACCAGCGCATGCAGTACAACACCGTGGTCTCGGGCGCGATGAAGATGCTCAACGCGCTGGAAGACTTCAAGGGCGATGGCGGCGAGGGCGACAACGCCGCGCTGGCAGAGGGCTTCGGCATCCTGCTGCGCGCGCTGTATCCCGCCACCCCGCACATCGCCCACACGCTCTGGAGCGGGCTGGGCTATGCCGCCGTGTCGGGCGACCTGCTGGATGCGCCCTGGCCCAAGGCCGATGAATCGGCCCTGCAGCGCGACGAGATCGAGCTGGTCCTCCAGGTCAACGGCAAGCTCCGTGGCAGCGTGATCGTGCCGGCCGGCGCCGACAAGGCCGCCATCGAGGCCGCTGCGCTGGCCAGCGAGGCGTTCCAGAAAGCCGCCAACGGCGCTGCGCCCAAGAAGGTCGTGGTGGTGCCCGGCCGTCTGGTGAACGTGGTGGTATAAAACTTCGATTCCCGTCGCATGTCCCCTTTCAACCGAGCGAGAACCCAAGCCATGGCCCCTGCTGTCCTGAAATCACCGGCCCGTCGGGCCGCCCTGCGGGGTCTGGCAGCGGCCGGTTCGGCAGGTCTTCTGGCCGGTCTGACGGGCTGCGGTTTTGCGCTGCGCCAGGCGCCCAAGTTCGCGTTCGAGTCGGTGCAGGTGGCGGGCTTTGAAAACACCTCGGTGTCCCGGTCGCTGCAGCAGGCGCTGGTGTCGTCGGGGCTGCGCGTGGTCAATTCGTCGGCTGGCGCCCGGGCGCCGGTGGATCCCGCGCAGGCCGCGGTGCCGCCGCAGGTGGTGCTCATCGTCACACTGGACCGCCATGAGCGCGTGGTGTCCGGCCAGACCGACACCGGCCAGGTGCGGGAACTGACCCTGCGCGCCCGGTTCCGTTTCCGGCTGGTGACCCCGGCGGGAAAGATCCTGATCGAAGACACCGAGCTGCTGCTGGAGCGCGACATCAGCTTCAGCGAAACGGCGGCCCTGGCCAAGGCCGCCGAAGAGAACCTGATGTTCCGCGACATGGACGGCGACATCGTGCAGCAGGTGCTGCGCCGGCTCGCCGCTGTGAAGACCCTCTGATCCCATGCAGCTTGCCGCCCCGCAGCTGGCCGGGCATCTGCAAAAGGGACTGCGCTCCCTCTACACGCTGCACGGTGATGAGCCGCTGCTGATCCAGGAGGCGGCGGATGCGATCCGTGCCACCGCGCGCGCCCAGGGCTACACCGAGCGCACCGTGCACACCGTGGCCGGTGCCCACTACGACTGGAGCGAGGTGCTGGCCAGCGGCGGTTCGATGAGCCTGTTTGCCGACCGGCAGCTGATCGAGATCCAGATCCCGTCGGGCAAACCGGGCAAGGACGGCTCGCAGGTGCTGCAGCAAGTGGCCGAGGCCGCGCGGGACAACGACTCGACCCTCACGCTGGTGCTGCTGCCGCGGCTGGACATGGCCACGCAGAAGGGCGCCTGGTTTGGCGCTCTGGACAGTTTTGGGGTCACCGTCCGGGTGGACCCGGTCGAGCGGCAGGCGCTGCCCGCCTGGATCGCCCAGCGCCTTCAGGCCCAGGGGCAGCGGGTGTCGGCCGGAGAAGCAGGGCAGCGCACGCTGCAGTTTTTTGCCGACCGGGTCGAGGGCAACCTGCTGGCGGCGCACCAGGAAATCCAGAAGCTGGGTCTGCTGTATCCGGCTGGCGAACTGAGCTTCGAGCAGATCGAGAACGCGGTGCTGAACGTGGCCCGCTACACGCCGTTCAAGCTGGCCGAGGCGGTGCTGGGCGGCCAGGTGCTGCGGGTGCAGCGCATGCTCGATGGCCTGCAGGCCGAGGGGGAGGCTGCGGTGCTGGTGCACTTCGCGCTGTCCGAGGACATCCGCACGCTGCACCGGGTGCGCGCCGCGATGGACGCCGGCCGGCCGCTGCCCATGGCACTGCGCGAGAACCGGGTCTGGGGTGTCAAGGAAAAGCTGATGGAGCGCGCGCTGCCGTTGATCCGGCCCGCACAGCTGGCGCAGTGGCTGCAGGACGCGCACACGGTGGACGGTATCGTCAAGGGGCTCAAGCAGCCCGACTGGCCGGCCGATCCGTGGGACGCCTTGCACCGCATGGCACTGAGGGTGGCCAATGCCTGTGCGCTGAAGTAGGCACTCTGCGAAAATCGCGTGATGAACGCGATTTCCACTTCCGAACTGATGAACACCCTGGGTAGCCAGGCCAAGGCCGCTTCGGCGCTGATGGCCAAGGCCGGTGCCGCGACCAAGATCAAGGTGCTGCGCGAGCTGGCGCGCCTGCTGCGCGAGAACGTCGCCCCGCTGCAGGTGGAGAACGCGAAAGACCTGGAGCGGGCCCGCGCCGCCGGTCTGGCCGAGCCCATGGTGGACCGGCTCAAGCTGACGCCCAAGGTGCTGGAGACCTGCGCCGAGGGCTGTGAGCAGCTGGCGGCCATGCCGGACATCATCGGCGAGATCTCGGGCATGAAGCAGATGCCCAGCGGCATCCGCGTGGGCCAGATGCGGGTGCCCATCGGCGTGTTCGGCATGATCTACGAGAGCCGCCCGAACGTGACCATCGAGGCCGCCAGCCTGAGCATCAAGAGTGGCAACGCCTGCATCCTGCGCGGCGGTTCCGAGGCCATCGATTCCAACCGGGCGCTCGCCGCGCTGGTGCAGCAGGCCCTGGTGGCCGCGGGTCTGCCGGCCGACGCGGTGCAGCTGGTGCCCACCACCGACCGCGCCGCCGTGGGCCAGCTGATCGCCATGCCGCAGTACGTGGACGTGATCATCCCGCGCGGTGGCAAGGGCCTGATCGAGCGCATCAGCGCCGAGGCCAAGGTGCCGGTCATCAAGCACCTGGACGGCAACTGCCACACCTACGTGGACGACCCCTGCGACATCGCCATGGCGGTGAAGGTGGCCGACAACGCCAAGACCCAGAAGTACAGCCCCTGCAACGCCACCGAAAGCCTGCTGGTGGCGCGCGGCGTGGCGGCTGAGTTCCTGCCAAAGATCGGCGCCGTCTACGCCGCCAAGGGTGTGGAGATGCGCGGCTGCCCCGAGGCCCAGGCCATCCTGGCCGCCGTGCCCGGTGCCCATGTGACGACCGCCAGCGAACAGGACTGGAGCGAGGAATACCTCGCGCCCGTCGTCAGCGTGAAGCTGGTGGACGGCGTGGACGAGGCCATCGCCCACATCAACCGCTATTCCAGCCACCACACCGACGCCATCCTCACCACCGACCACGTGCACGCCCAGCGCTTTTTGCGCGAGGTCGATTCGGCAAGTGTCATGGTGAATGCGAGCACCCGCTTCGCAGACGGCTTCGAGTACGGGCTGGGCGCCGAAATCGGTATCAGCACCGACAAGTTCCACGCCCGCGGGCCGGTCGGCGTCGAAGGCCTGACCTCGCTGAAGTACGTGGTGCTGGGCGAAGGCGAAATCCGCACCTGAGCGGGGCTTGCAAGCCGGGCCGCCGCCCCCATTTCCGACCTTTGGCTGTCTTGGCCGGTCCCTACAATGGGGCGGTCGTCTTATTCTTCGCGCAAAGGTTGTCCCATGGTTCCGCACCTCGTCACGGCATTGACCGGTCCGATCAACGAGCTGGAGCAGCGGATCCTCGAGTCCACGCCGGTGATCGAGCGCTGGTTCCGTCTGGAATGGATGGAGCACACCCCGCCGTTCTACACCTCGGTGGACGTGCGCAACGCCGGCTTCAAGCTGGCACCGGTCGACACCAACCTCTACCCCGGCGCCTGGAACCACCTGACGCCCGAGATGATGCCGCTGGCGGTGCAGGCGGCGATGGCGGCGATCGAGAAGATCTGCCCCGAGGCCAAGAACCTGCTGCTGGTGCCGGAAAACCGCACCGACTCCTTCTACCTGGCCAACCTGGCGCAGCTGCAGCGCATCTTCTACCAGGCCGGCCTGAACGTGCGCCTGGGCTCGCTGTCCAACGACATCAAGGCACCGACCACCTTCGACCTGCCCGGCGGCGAGTCGGTCACGCTCGAACCGCTGATCCGCAGCAAGCGCCGCCTGGGCCTCAAGCACTTCGACCCCTGCACCATCCTGCTCAACAACGACCTGGCCGCCGGTGCGCCGGGCATCCTGGAAGACCTGCACGAGCAGTACCTGCTGCCGCCGCTGCACGCCGGCTGGGGCATCCGCCGCAAGAGCAACCACTTCAAGGCCTATGAAGAGGTGGCCAAGCGTTTCGGCAAACTGCTGGGCATGGACCCCTGGCTGATCACGCCCATGTTCAACCAGTGCGGCGCGGTGAACTTCGCCGAGCAGAGCGGGCTGGAGTGCCTGCGCAGCAACACCGACGCGCTGCTGGCGCGCGTGCGGCGCAAGTACAAGGAATACGGCATCAACGAGAAGCCCTTTGTCGTCATCAAGGCCGACAACAGCCATGCGGCGCTGGGCCAGCTGACGGTGCGCGACGCCAAGGAGCTGGACGATGCCTGGTTCCAGGCGCGCGCCAAGGCCACTGCGGGGCACGCGATCGGCGAAGTGATCATCCAGGAAGGCGTGCTCACCAACGAGCGCATCAACGCCGCCGTGGCCGAGCCGGTGGTCTACATGATGGACCGCTACGTGGTGGGGGGCTTCTACCGCGTGCACGCCGACCGCAGCACCGACGAGAGCCTGTCGGCCCCGGGCGCGAGCTTCGTGCCCCTGGCCTTCGAGCAGAGCGCCCAGCTGCCGCAGCCGGGTGCCAAACCCGGGGCCAGCGTGCCCAACCGCTTCTACATGTACGGGGTGATCGGCCGGCTGGCCATGCTGTCGGCCGCCTACGAACTCGAAGCCACCGACCCCGAGGCCGAAACCTACGACTGACGCCGGACGGTTGTTGCGCCGCAACATCCGGCGCCCGGCCGTCCGTTTGAGGCCATCTCCCGGCTGACAGCCAGGTGGGCGCGGGCGCAGAATCGCGGTCTTCCAGACAACGGGTCTGGCCCGCCCGGGCCGGACGGTTTTGTGTCCTCGAACAAGTCGTCGCTTGCTGCGCTCACCCTGGGCGCCATCGGTGTGGTCTACGGCGATATCGGCACCTCGGTGCTGTACGCCATCAAGGAAATTTTCGGGTCGGGCCATGTGCCCTTCACCCACGCCAACGTCTACGGCGTGCTCTCCATCGTCTTCTGGACGCTGACGGTCATCGTCTCCCTCAAGTACGTCACCCTCGTGCTGCGCGCTGACAACGGCGGCGAAGGCGGCCTGATCGCGATGCTGGCGCTGGCCTCGCAGGCGGTGAAAGACAAGCCCGAACTGCGCAAGTGGCTGCTGGCCATCGGCATCTTCGGCACCTCGCTGTTCTACGGCGACGGCGTCATCACACCGGCCATCTCGGTGCTGTCCGCGGTGGAGGGTCTGGAGGTGGTGTCGCCCCACTTCAGGAAATACGTGGTGCCCATCACGCTGCTGGTGCTGTTCGCGCTGTTCTTCGTGCAAAAGCGCGGCACGGGTGGCATCGGCCGGTTCTTCGGACCGATCACCGTGCTGTGGTTCCTGTCCATCGCCCTGCTGGCGGTCCCACACATCGTCGGCCACCCCGAGATCCTGGGGGCGCTCAGCCCGCACCATGCGCTGCGCTTCATGTGGGAGCAGCCGGGCACGACTTTCATCATCCTGGGCGCGGTGGTGCTGTGCGTCACCGGTGGCGAGGCGCTGTACGCCGACATGGGCCATTTCGGCAAGAAGCCGATCCGCCTGGCCTGGTTTTCCATCGTCATGCCCTGCCTCACCATCAACTACTTCGGCCAGGGCGCGCTGCTGCTGGAAGACCCGGAGGCGGTGAAGAACCCCTTCTTCAACATGGCGCCCGACTGGGCCCTGCTGCCCCTGGTGGGCCTGGCCACCATGGCCACGGTGATCGCCTCGCAGGCGCTGATCTCCGGCGCCTTCAGCGTGACCAAGCAGGCCATCCAGCTGGGCTACCTGCCGCGCCTGAACATCCGCCACACCAGCGTCAGCGACACCGGGCAGATCTACATCCCCTTCGTCAACTGGGGCCTGTTCACCGCCATCGTGCTGGCGGTGGTGATGTTCAAGTCCTCGTCCAACCTGGCGGCTGCCTACGGCATCGCGGTCACGCTGGACATGCTCATCACCACGGTGCTGACCTTCTTCGTCATCCGCTACGGCTGGAAGTACCCGCTGGCCCTGTGCGTGGCCGCCACCGGCTGGTTCTTCATCGTCGACCTGGCCTTCTTCAGCTCCAACCTGCTCAAGCTGTTTGCAGGCGGCTGGTTCCCGCTGCTGATCGGTGGCGTGGTGTTCACGCTGATGATGACCTGGAAACAGGGCAGGGCCCTGATGGCCAAGGCGCAGCAGGCCGAGGCGATCGAGCTGGACAGCTTCCTCGAAGCCGTGTTCATGGACCCGCCCACGCGGGTGGCCGGCACGGCGGTGTTCCTGGCCGCGGACACCGGCACCGTGCCCAACGCGCTGCTGCACAACCTCAAGCACAACAAGGTGCTGCACGAGCAGAACCTGTTCGTCACCGTGCGCAGCCACGAGCGCCCCTGGATCGGGCTGGACAAGCGGTTGGAGGTCGAGCCGCTGGGCCACGACTGCTGGCAGGTGGTGATTCACTACGGCTTCAAGAACGACCCGGACGTGCCCAAGGCGCTGGAACTGATGCGCGGTCGCGGCTGCGACCTGGAGCCGATGCTGACCAGCTACTTCCTCTCGCGCGACCTGGTGGTGCCCACGCTGGGCGAGGGCATGGCGCTGTGGCGCGAGAAGCTGTTCGCGCAGATGCACCACAACGCGGGCGCGGCGGCCGAGTTCCTGAACCTGCCGGCCAACGCCGTCATTGAACTGGGCTCCAAGCTGGAGATCTGACGCCCGGCACAATCGCCGGATGTCTTTTTTCCGTGACCTGAACCTCTCGGCCGCCACGGCCGGCTTCGTGGCGGTGCTGGTGGGCTTCACCAGCTCGGTCGCCATCGTCTTCCAGGCCGCGCAGGCCTTCGGCGCCACGCCCGAGCTCATCACCTCGTGGATGTGGGCGCTGGGCCTGGGCATGGGCCTTTGTTCGGCCATCCCCTCGCTGATCCTGAAGAAGCCCGTGATGGTGGCCTGGAGCACGCCGGGTGCCGCGGTGCTGGCCACGGCCGGCCTGGCCGGCGGCTTCACGATGGCGCAGGCGGTGGGCGCCTTCATGGCCTGCGCCGTGCTCATCATCCTCTCGGGCGCGACCGGCCTGTTCGAGCGGGTGATGAACCGCATTCCCATGGCCATTGCGTCGGCGCTGCTGGCAGGCGTGCTGGCGCGCTTCGGCCTGCAGGCCTTCGCCGCGGCGCAGACCGCGCTGCCGCTGGTGGTGCTGATGCTGCTGGCCTACCTGCTGGGGCGGCGCTTCCTGCCGCGCTACGCCGTGCCGCTGACGCTGCTGGTGGCGGTGGTGACCGTGGTGGCCAACGGGCAGTTCAACGCCGGTGCGCTCACGCTGCAGTGGGCGGTGCCGGTGTTCACCGCGCCCGAGTTCACCTTCGGTGCCTTCGTCAGCCTGGCGCTGCCGCTGTTCATCGTGACCATGGCCTCGCAGAACCTGCCGGGTGTGGCGGCGATCCGCGCGGCGGGTTACCACATGCCGATCTCCAGGATCATCACCATGACCGGCGTCGCCACCCTGGTGCTGGCGCCCTTCGGCGGCTACGCGCTCAACCTCAGCGCCATCACCGCCGCCATCTGCATGGGCGAAGAGGCGCACGCCGACAAGGACAAGCGCTACACCGCGGCCGTGGCCTGCGGGCTGATCTACATCGCCATCGGCCTGGTGGGCGCGGCGGTCACCGGTCTGCTGCTGGCCTTCCCCAAGGAACTGGTGCTGGCCATCGCCGGACTGGCGCTGCTGGGCAGCATCGGCGGCGGCCTGCATGCGGCGCTCAAGGACGACACCCACCGCGAAGCCGCGCTCATCACCTTCCTGGTCACGCTCAGCGGCGTGGTGATTGCCGGCATCGGCTCGGCGTTTTGGGGTGTGGTCGCCGGCGCGCTGGCGCTGTTTGTGCAACAGTACGGAGCCCGAAAGCACACACCATGAACATCCTCTTCGTTGCCGATCCGCTGGAGTCCTTCAAGACCTACAAGGACACCACTTTTTCCATGATGCGCGAGCTGCAGAAACGCGGCCACGCCATCGCCGCCACCGAGCCACGCCACATGGGCTGGCGCAGCGGTGGCACCGTCAACGCCACGGTGCGCCGCATCCGCCTGACCGGCGATCCGCACGACTGGTTCTCGGTCACCGGCGAGGCGGTCGAAGCGCTGAAAGACTTCGACGCCGTGCTCATGCGCAAGGACCCGCCGTTCGACAGCGAGTTCTTCTACTGCACCCACCTGCTGGAGCAGGCGCAGCGCGAAGGCGCGCGCGTGTTCAACCGGCCCTCCGCGCTGCGCGAACACCCGGAAAAACTGGCGCTGATGGAGTTTGCCGAGTTCGCGCCGCCCACGCTGGTGACGCGCTCGCCCGAGGCCATCCGCGCCTTCCACGCCGAACACCGGGACATCATCCTCAAGCCGCTGGACGGCATGGGCGGCATGGGCATCTTCCGAGTCGGCGCCGACGGCATGAACCTCGGCTCCATCATCGAGACGCTCAACCAGGGCGGCGCCACCAGCGTGATGGTGCAGCGCTACCTGCCCGAGATCGTCCTCGGCGACAAGCGCCTGCTGCTGATTGGCGGGAAGGTGGCGCCCTATGTGCTGGCGCGCATCCCGCAGGGCAACGAGGTGCGCGGCAACCTGGCGGCGGGTGGCAAGGGCGTGGCCCAGCCGCTGTCCGACGAGAACCGCGCCGTGGCCGAGGCCATCGCGCCGGTGCTGGCGGCGCGCGGCCTGCTGCTGGTGGGGCTGGACATGATCGGCAACAAGGTCACCGAGATCAACGTCACCAGCCCGACCTGCTTCCAGGAGATTCACGACCAGACCGGCTTCGATGTGCCGGCCATGTTCGCTGACGCCTTGCTCGATGCGCTGGGCCGCTGAGCCCTTGCACCCAAATCGCTAGCGCCGAATGCATGCCGGCCGCCGTCGGTCATGCATCAAGAACCCTTGGTCCCGAAGTCGGCCGATCGTGACAAATTCGATCGGTAGAAAGTACGCACACAAGGGTTAACCCGGTCTTGCTTGGCTTGCGAGGGTGTGGGTGCTGCATTACAAATACGCGGGCCAGGGGAGAGTAAGCATCCGAACAGCACACCATGCCCGAGAACATCGATACGAAGCGCACCATTTTTGCCAAGACCGCCTTGGGCCAGCAGCAGATCCAGACGCGCGACCTGGGACTTTCACCGATCGTGCGCCGCGCCCTGGTGCTGGTGGATGGCAAACGCACCGCCGACGAGCTGTCGGTCTTCCTCGTGGGCAAGGGCGACATCGCAGAGGTGCTGGAGCAGCTTCTGCAGCTGGGTTGCATTGAAGCCGTCGGTCAGGCCCCCGCCGCAACAACGTCCAGGGCGGCCGCGTCCCATGAGCGGATGGCGGCGGCTCACACCGCAGGCGAGCCGGACGACACCGGGGCAGACCTGGCGGGGCTTCCGCCGGCGGACAGCCGCAGCGCCCAGGACAACGAGATGGCGCGCAACTTCATGATCAATTCGATCAACGCCATCATCGGGCAGAACATGCGCGTCACCCTGGTCACCAACATCTTCCAGGCGCAGGGTTCGGAAGGCCTGCGCAAGGTTTACCGCGACTGGGAAACCAGCATGGCGGGGCACAGCGCCGGTGCCCGCAGACTGCCAGAGCTGCGCGAGAAGCTGTTCAAGATTCTGTGAGCGACCCGCCGCCCTGAGGCAGGCCGTCAACGAACACCTTGAGTTCCCCGGGCTCGAACGCGGTCCATTGCTCGTCGCTGGTCAGCGGTGTGGTGACGATCACGGCCGCGCGGTCGCCGGGCTGGTTGACCTCGGCGAAGTTGACCGTCCAGTCGTGGTCCATCAGCGTGGCCTTGGAGAACGGGTACTGGCGCACCAGATAGTGGAGTTTCGTGCTGCAGTGCGCCCACATCGCCTCGCCGTTGGACAGCAGGAAGTTGAAGGTGCCGAAGCGGGTGACCTGCGGGATCAGTTCGCGCAGGGTGTGCGTCAGCTCCTCGACGCTGGGCAGGCTGGCGTGCGACTTGGCCAGTTCCTGCATCAGCCAGCAGAAGGCGCGCTCGCTGTCGGTGGTGCCGACCGGGCGGAACGCGCTGTGCAGCTTGGGGAAATAGTCCTTGAGGTCGCCATTGTGGGCGAACACCCAGTGCCGGCCCCAGAGCTCGCGCGTGAAGGGATGGGCGTTCTCCAGGCTCACCTCGCCGATGGTGGCCTTGCGCACGTGGGCGACGATGTTCCTGCTCTTGAGCGGGTAGCTGCGCAGGAACTCGGCCATGCGCGAGTTGGCCGCGCTCTCGTGATCGATGAACAGCCGCAGGCCCCGGCCCTCGAAGAAGGCGATGCCCCAGCCGTCCGCATGGTTGTCGGTGGCACCACCGCGCCGGCAGAAGCCGGTGAAGCTGAAGGATGCGTCGGTCGGGGTGGCGCAGTTGAGGGCGAGCAGCTGGCACATCCGGCTATTGTCCGGCAGCCTTCCCGGTTTTTGCGCGCATTTTCACGGCGGCCCCGATGGCCAGCGCACAAATGGCTGCAACCATGAAAAACGTCTCGTTGAATGGCGCGAGGTGGCCAGGCGCGGTGTTGCCCGGGACCAGCTTGAGGCCGTGCGCCGCGGTTCGCCACTCCAGCACGATGCCGCACAGGCTCACCCCCGCGGCGCCACCCAGCATGCGCAGGAAGTTGATGGCGCTGGCGCCCTGCGGGATCTGTGCACGTGCCAGACCGCGCATCGCCCCGACGTTCAGCGAGGGCAGGATGAAGCCAAGACCGAGCCGGCCCAGGATGGCCCAGGCCACCAACAGGGTGAGGGTCTGGGCGCGGTGGTCGGTGTCGATGGTGGGCATCAGCGCGAACGAGCAGGCCAGCAACAGCAGGCCGATGCTCACCAGGCGGTGGGCCGGCTGGCGGTCCGAGATCCGGCCCACGACGGCGATGGTCACGGCCAGCACCAGGCCGGCGGGCAGCAGGATGGTGCCGACGAACGACGCCGACAGGCCCAGGCCCATCTGCATGTAGACCGGCAGCAGGTAGGTCGAGCCGAACAGCGCGACGCCGTAGATGAAGGCCACGATGCTGCCCATTGCGAAGCGCCGGTCGCGGAACAGCGAGAGGTTCAGCAGCGGGTCCGTGCCCTCGTGGGGGTGGCGGGCGCGCGCCAGCAGCATGCGCCGCTGCAGCGCCACGAAGACCAGCAGCGCCAGCGCGGCCCCGCCCAGCAGCCCGGCCGCCGCGAGGGGCGTGCCGCCCTTGAGCTCCACCAGGCCGTTGAGCAGGCACAGCGTGCCGGCCGTGGCCAGCAGCAGGCCGCGCCAGTCCAGCGCGGCGCCCTGCGGATTGGGGGCGGCACCGCCGGGGGCGGTGGTCGGCACGAAGCGCCGTGCCATCCACAGCGAGGCCAGGCAGAACGGCACCACCAGGAAGAAGATGGAGCGCCAGCCGAAGGCGTCGACCAGCAGGCCACCGATGGACGGGCCCAGCGCCGGCGCCAGCACCACGCCCATGCCGAAAATGCCGCTGGCGCGGCCCTGTTCCTGGGAGTCGAAGGCGCGCAGGATGATGATGGCCGGGATCGGCTGCACCACGCCCGCGGCCAGTCCTTCGGCCACGCGCGCGGCCAGCACCAGCGGGTAGTGCTGTGCGAAGCCGCCCACCAGGCCGCCGACCAGCAGCAGCCACATGCAGCCGGTGTAGGTGCGGCGGTAGCCGTAGCGCGTCAGCAGCCACGGCGTGGTGAGCATGGACACCGTCATCGCCGCCATGAAGCCCGAGGAGGCCCACTGCGCGCGCTCCTGGCCGAGTGCGAAGTGGTGGCTCATGTCGGGGATGGCCACGTTGACGATGGTCGAGGACATGACCGAGGCCATGGTGCCGACCATCACCGAGAGCAGCAGCAGCCAGCGGTAGCGCGGCCCGTGGCGTTCGCGCAGGGCGGCGATGGAATGAGGGTCGGGTGGTGTGTTCATGCGGGCGGGTCCAGGCGGCAGCTTATCGGGTTTGCCGGTGCCCGGCGTCGCCGGGGACATGCCGCGCATGCATGCCGCGTAACATTGCCGGCACCCGCGCGCGGCACTCAGGCCGGCGCGGTTTGCAATGCGCCTCTTGCTGGTGGAAGACGACTCGATGATCGGCGAATCGGTGCTCGACCTGTTGCGCGCCGAGCAGTACGCCGTGGACTGGGTGCGCGACGGCGACGCCGCCGACACGGCCCTGCGCACCCAGGACTACGACCTGGTGCTGCTCGACCTCGGCCTGCCGCGGCAGGACGGCCTATCGGTGCTGCGCCGGCTGCGCGCACGCCGTTCCCGCGTGCCGGTGCTGATCGCCACCGCCCGCGACGCCCTGGCGCAGCGGGTCGAGGGGCTGGACGCCGGGGCCGACGACTACGTGGTCAAACCCTACGAGATGGACGAGCTGCTGGCGCGCATCCGCGCCCTGCTGCGCCGCGCCTCGGGCCGGGCGGAGCCGGTCTACGAGCACCAGGGCGTGTGCATCAACCCGGCCACGCGCGAGGTCACGGTGAATGGCGAACCGGTGGTGCTCTCGGGGCGCGAGTGGGCGGTGCTGGAGCCGCTGCTGGCGCGGCCCGGGATGGTGCTCTCGCGCGCGCAGCTGGAAGAAAAGCTCTACGACTGGAAGCACGAGATCAGCTCCAACGCGGTCGAGGTCTACATCCACGGCCTGCGCAAGAAGCTGGGCGCCGACCTGATCCAGAACGTGCGCGGCGTCGGCTACCTGGTGCCCAGGGCATGACGCTGCGCTGGCCCACCTCCCTGCGCGCCCGCCTGCTGGTGTTCGTGCTGCTGGCCATCCTGGCCACCGCGCTGCTGCAGGCCGCCCTGGCCTGGCGCGCGGCGCGGGCCGAGGCCGACGCCCTGTTCGACTACCAGATGCGCCAGACCGCCCAGACCCTGCGCGCCGGTCTGCCCGAGGGTCTCGCCACCGGCGTGCTGCCGGTGCCGCCGTCGCAGCAGGACTTCGACTTCGTGCTGCAGATCTGGTCGGTCGACGGCTCGCTGCTGCTGCGCTCGGCCGACCGGCCCGAGCTGCCCGCGCGCGCGGTGCTGGGCTTCGCCGACGTGGTGGCCCACGGCACCACCTACCGCGTCTATTCGGTGATCACCGGCGGCCTGGTGATCCAGGTGGCGCAGGACATGGCGGTGCGCCGGCGCATGGCCGGCGACCTGGCGCTGCGCACGGCCGCGCCGGTGCTGTGGCTGGCGCCGGTCCTGATGCTGGCCGTGGGCTGGCTGGTGCGCCGCACCCTGGCCCCGGTGGCGCGGGTGCGCGAGCAGGTGGCCGCGCGCAGTGCCGACGACCTGGCGCCGCTGGCCGGGCAGGACCTGCCCGACGAGGTCCGCCCGCTGGTGCAGGAGTTCAACGGCCTGCTGCAGCGCCTGGGCCAGGCCTTTGAGGTGCAGCAGCGCTTCGTGGCCGACGCGGCCCACGAGCTGCGCTCGCCGCTGGCGGCGCTCAAGCTGCAGGTGCAGGGCCTGCGCCGCGCCGAGGGCGTCGAGACCCGCGAGCGCGCATTGCAGCGGCTGGACGCCGGCATCGACCGCGCCACCCGGCTGGTCGGCCAGCTGATGGAGCTGGCGCGCCAGCAGGCGCGGCAGGCCGAGGGCGCCCCGGCCGCGCCGCTGGACCTGGCGGCGCTGGCGAGGTCGGTGATCGGCGAGGCGGTGGCCGATGCCCAGGCCCGCTCGCAGGCGCTGGGGCTGTCGGGCCTGGAGACGGCGATGGTGACGGGCCATGCCGACGCGCTGCGCCTGCTGCTGCGCAACCTGATCGAAAACGCCATCAAGTACGCGCCGGCCGCTGGCCGCATCGAGGTCGGTGTGCTGGCCGGCGAAGCAGCGGGCAGGGTGGCGCTGGTGGTGGAGGACAGCGGCCCGGGCATTCCCGAGGCCGAGCGCACGCGCGTGCTCGACCGCTTCTACCGCCTGCCCGACGCGCCTTCCACCGGCAGCGGCCTGGGGCTGGCCATCGCGCAGTCGGTGGCGCAGATGCACGGCGGCGCGCTGCGGCTGGACGCCTCGCCCACGCTGGGCGGCCTGCGCGTGCGGCTGGAGCTGCCGGCGGCCTGATCAGGCCAGCGTGCTGGCCAGCACGTTCACCGCCAGTGCCAGCACGGTGAGGTTGAAGGCGAACGACAGCAGACCGTGCCCCGTGGCCAACCGGCGCAGCGAGCGCTCGGTGATGGCGACGTCCGAGACCTGCGAGGTCATGCCGATCACCGCGCTGAAGTAGAAGAAGTCCAGGTAGTCGGGCGCCTCACCGCCCGGAAACGCCAGGCCGCCCACGTGCGGGCGGTCATGCCCGTCCGGCCGGTAGTAGCGCCGCGCGTAGTGCAGCGCGAACACGCTCTGGATCAGCAGCCAGGCGCCCA
The DNA here is from genome assembly GCF_002025745.1 of Hydrogenophaga sp. H7. NCBI lineage: Bacteria > Pseudomonadati > Pseudomonadota > Betaproteobacteria > Burkholderiales > Comamonadaceae > Hydrogenophaga > Hydrogenophaga sp. H7. The sequence goes on from NZ_MCIC01000020.1 coordinate 145,504, forward strand.
TCAGCGACAGCACCATCAGCGCCAGGTGGGCCATGCGCGGCGCGCCGCGCAGGTGGGCGCCGGCGTCGGCGGCGATGGCCACGGCCACCAGGCAGGCCAGCCCCGCCAGCGTGACCAGCACGAACAGCATGGCCGCGCCCGGGTCTTCCCACTGGGCGCGGCGGCGGGTGTCGGCGGCGTTGAGGCGGTGGGCCAGGTGGGCCATCAGCCCCAGGTAGGTGGTGCAGTACGCGACCCAGCCGCAGAGCAGGGCGGTGCCGGCCGGCGCCGCCACCAGCCGCGCCACCGCCAGGCCGGTCAGCACCCCGGGCAGCAGCGCCAGCGCCTGGCGTTCCAGGGCGCTGAAACGGGCCGACCAGTGCAAGCCGTGCAGGGGGTGCGATCTCATGCGGCCAGTGTGCCACCGCGGGCGGATTAAGCCCCGTCTAAGTGAACGCGCCCACATTCTTGGCCAGTCCAACCCTTTTCACAGGAGCGATCATGCAACTCAACACCCTCACCCCCACCCGTCTGGTGCTGGCCCTGGCGGCCGCCGGTGCGATCGGCGGTGCCGGCGCCAGCTGGCTGCACGGTTCGCACGCCAGCGCCGCCGCCCCTGCGCCGACCGCAGTGGTGGCCGCTGCGCCCGTCTCCAGCGCCGGCCAGGCCGACTTCGCCAGCATCGCCGAGCGCCACGGCGCGGCGGTGGTCAACATCAGCGTCAGCGGAATGCGCAAGGTGTCCGACGAGGAGCGGGCCGGCGTGCCCGGGCTCGACCCGCGGGACCCCTTCTACGACTTCTTCCGCAGCTTCCCGGGCTTCGCCGGCCCGCGCGGCGGGCCCTCGGAGCAGCCGGTGCGCGGCCAGGGCTCGGGCTTCATCGTCAGCAGCGACGGTCTGATCCTCACCAACGCCCACGTGGTGCAGGACGCCAGCGAGGTCACGGTCAAGCTCACGGACCGGCGCGAGTTCCAGGCCAAGGTGCTCGGGACCGACCCGCGCACCGACGTGGCGGTGCTGCGCATCGACGCGAAGAACCTGCCCGTGGTGCCGCTGGGCAGCTCCAAGTCGATGCGGCCCGGCGAATGGGTGCTGGCCATTGGCGCGCCCTACGGCTTCGAGAACAGCGTGACCGTCGGCGTGGTCAGCGCCAAGGGCCGCTCGCTGCCCGACGACAGCCTGGTGCCCTTCATCCAGACCGACGTGGCCATCAACCCCGGCAACTCGGGCGGGCCGCTGTTCAACGCCCGCGGCGAAGTGGTGGGCATCAACTCGCAGATCTACAGCCGCTCGGGCGGCTACCAGGGCCTGTCCTTCGCCATCCCGATCGAGGTGGCCAGCAAGGTGCGCGACCAGATCGTCGCCACCGGCAAGGCCAGCCATGCGCGGCTGGGCGTGACGGTGCAGGAGGTGAACCAGGCGCTGGCCGATTCCTTCAAGCTCGACAAGCCCGAGGGCGCCCTGGTCTCTGGCGTCGAACCCGGTGGCCCGGCGGCCCAGGCCGGGCTGAAGACTGGCGACGTGATCCTGAGCGTCAACGGCCAGCCCATCGTGTCCTCGGCCGACCTGCCGGCCTACATCGGCCAGGCCAGCCCGGGGGAGAAGGTCACGCTCGAACTCGCACGCCAGGGGAAACGCGAAACCCTCAGCGCGCAGCTGGGCGATGCGGGCGACAAGAAGGCCGAGGTGGCCCAGGCCGACAAGGCCGCGAGCCAGGGCCGTCTGGGGCTGGCGCTGCGGCCGCTGCAGCCGCAGGAAAAGCGCGAGGCGGGCGTGGACGGCGGCCTGGTGATCGAGGACGTGGCCGGTGCCTCGGCCCGCGCCGGTGTGCAGCCCGGCGACCTGCTGGTGGCGGTCAACGGCACGCCGGTGACCAGCATCGACCAGGTGCGTGCGGCGGTGGCCAAGGCCCAGAAGTCGGTGGCGCTGCTGATCCAGCGCGACGGCGACCGCATCTTCGTGCCGGTGAAACTGGGCTGATGGTGCCCGGCACCGCGGGCGCGCGGTGTGCCGGATTCAGGGCCCGAGACCTTCACCGGCGAAGCGCGCCACACAGGCGGCACAGATGCAGGCCTTGCCTTCGGCTTCCGCGGGCAGCTGCGCCAGCAGGCCGGGCGGGAACGCGGTATCGACGCACCAGCAGGGCGGCTGGGGCTGGCCGGTCGCGCGCTCAAGCTCCATCGCGCAGCGGTTGTCGCCGCCGCAGAGCGGGCAGCGGGTGGGGTCGGAGGTGGGTGTGGTCTGCATGGAAAAGGCCGGTTCTGATCAGTGTAGTCATCCACGCCCTGTGGTACTTTTTGCACTACTCTGTCCAAGGTCTTCCGTGCTGCCCCTGTCACCCTTTCCCCTTCTTGTGTCGTTCGTGCTTGCACTCGCCGTTGGCGGCGCGGCGGCGGCCGATCCGCGCACCGTTCCCCACTCCATGGACCAGCGCGTCCAGGCCTGCACCCTCTGCCACGGCAAAGAAGGCCGCGCCACGCCGGGAGGCTTCTTCCCGCGCATCGCGGGCAAGCCGGCCGACTACCTCTACCACCAGCTGCTGAACTTCCGCGACGGCCGGCGCAACAACGACGGCATGCGCTACCTGCTGGACCACCTGAGCGACGACTACCTGCGCCTGATCGCGCAGCACTTTGCATCGCTGGACCTGCCCTACCCGCCACCGCTGCCGCCGCAGGGCAGCGCCGCCGATCTGGCCCGCGGCGAGGCGCTGGTGCGCCGCGGCGACCCGGCGCGTGATCTGCCGGCCTGCACCGCCTGCCACGGCGCGGCCATGACCGGTGTGCGGCCCGCCGTGCCCGGCCTGCTGGGCCTGCCGCGCGACTACCTGATCGGCCAGCTCGGCGCCTGGCAGACCGGTTTGCGCAAGGCCTTTGCGCCCGACTGCATGGCCCATGTGGCGCAGCGTCTCTCGCCCACCGATGTGGCGGCCGTGGCCAGCTGGCTCGCCGCGCAGCCGCTGCCGGCCGACCCGCACCCGGCCGCACCCACCACCGAGCCACTGCCGCTGCGCTGCGGGCTGACACCGCCCGCGCCGGGGGCCACGAAATGAGGCACCCGTTGCGCTGGATCGCCGCCGTCTTCGTCGCGGGCCTGGCCCTGCTGGGCGCCGTGGTCGGTGTGGAAATGCACGCGCCTGCGCTGCCGCCCGCGACCGACGCCGCGCCCGCCGACCCCACGCTGCTGGCGCGCGGCGCCGAACTGGCGCGCGCCGGCAACTGCATGGCCTGCCACACCGAGCGCGGGGGCGCACCCTATGCGGGCGGTCGCCGCATCAGCACGCCGTTTGGCGACCTCTATGCGGGCAACCTCACGCCCGACACTGAGACTGGCCTGGGCGCCTGGTCGCAGCAGGCCTTCCAGCGTGCGCTGCACGAAGGCCGCTCGCGCGACGGCCGGCTGCTCTACCCGGCTTTTCCCTACGCGCATTTCACCCGCCTGAGCGACGAGGACGTGGCTGCGCTCTGGGCCCACCTGCGCAGCCTGCCGCCGGTGCGCCAGCCCAACACGCCGCACGCGCTGCGTTTCCCCTACGGCACCCAGCCCGCGCTCGCGGTCTGGCGCGTGCTGTTCTTCGAACCCGGGCGCTTCCGGCCCGACGCCACGCAGAGCGCCGAGTGGAACCGCGGCGCCTATCTGGTCAACGGCGTCGCCCACTGCGCCGCCTGCCACGGCACGCGCAACGCCTGGGGCGCGACCACCGAGGCCTTCGGGGGCGAGCGCCTGCCCGATGGCCGCTGGTTCGCACCCTCGCTGCTCGACCCGCGCCAGGCGGGCGTGCAGGATTGGCCGGTGGAGCGCGTGGCGGCGCTGTTGAAGAACGGCAGCGTCGACGGCGCGAGCGTGGCCGGGCCGATGGCCGAGGTGGTGTTCCACGGCACGCAGTACCTGCCCGAGGCCGATGTGAACGCCATGGCCGGCTACCTGAAGAGTCTGCCCGTGAAAGCCAGTGAACCTCCGGCCTTCAAGCGCGCCGACGGTGCGCTGCTGGAAACCGGCGGGCGCCTGTACCGGCAGCACTGCGCCGACTGCCACGGCGAGCAGGGTGAGGGCCGCCAGGGCATGTACCCGCCGCTGGCCGGCAACCGCGTGGTCACCATGGACGACCCGACCAACGCGCTGCAGGCCATCGTCGGTGGCGGTTTTGCGCCGTCCACGCCGGGCCACCCGCATCCCTACGGCATGCCACCGTTCCGCACCCTGCTGCAGGACGCCGAGATCGCGGCGGTGGCGAGCTTCCTGCGCCAGAGCTGGGGCCACCAGGCGAACCCGGTGAACCCGCTGGACGTGCAGCGCGTGCGCTGAGGGGGATCAGCCGATGCGGAACTGGCCCACGGTGCGGGCCAGGCGCTCGGCCTGATCCTGCAGACCGCTGGCCGCAGCGGCGCTTTCCTCGACCAGCGCGGCGTTCTGCTGGGTCATCTGGTCCAGGTTGCCGATGGCCATGCCCACCTGCTCGATGCCCGATCGCTGTTGGGACGAGGCGGTGGCGATCTCCTGCATCATCTGCGAGACGCGCCGCACGTTCTGCACGATCTCCTGCATCACCTCGCCGGTGCGCCCCACCAGGGCCGAGCCGGCCTCGACGCTTTCGACCGAGCGACCGATCAGCTGCTTGATCTCCTTGGCCGCTTCGGCGCTGCGCTGCGCCAGGTTGCGCACCTCGCCGGCCACCACGGCGAAGCCCCGGCCCTGTTCGCCGGCGCGGGCCGCTTCCACCGCCGCGTTCAGCGCCAGGATGTTGGTCTGGAACGCGATGCCATCGATCACCGAGATGATGTCGTTGATCTTGCGCGAGCTGTGGGTGATGGCTTCCATGCTGGCCACCACCTGGCCCACCACTTCGCCACCCTTTTCGGCCGAGGCGGCCGCGCCGCCGGCAATCTGGTTGGCTTCCTGGGCCGACTGTGCCGATTGCGCCACCGCCGAGGTCATTTCCTCCATGGTGGCCGAGGTCTGCTGCAGGCTGGAGGCGGCCGACTCCGTGCGCGACGACAGGTCGTGGTTGCCGCTGGCGATTTCTCGCGAGGCCTCGTGCACCGCGTCGCTGGTGGCGCGGATGTCGCGCAGCGTGGCCTGGATCTTGTCGACAAAGGCGTTGAAGCCCTGGGCAATGCGCGCCAGCTCGTCGTGCCCGCTCGCGTCCAGCCGCTTGGTCAGGTCACCGTCGCCCGAGGCCACGTCCTGCATGGCCGCCTGCAGGCGGTCCAGGCGCTGGAGCGAACGCGCGACCACCATACCCGCCAGCAGCACGGCCGCCACGGTCACCACCACAGCCCCGATCAGGGACTGCAGCAGGAAGTTCGACACCGAGGCCAGCGCTTCGCTCTTGTGCAGCGAGATCACCAGCTTCCAGTTGGTGCCCGCCACCGGCACCGCGGTCAGCAGGCGGGCGGTGCCGCCGATGTCCACCTCGGTCAGGTCGGCGCCCAGCGCCGCCACCGCCACCGGGGTCAGCGCAGGGCTCAGGCTGGACGCCTCCTTGAGCACCAGATCCAGGTTGCTGTGCACCACCACCTTGCCTTCGGCCGACAGCACGAAGGCATCGCTCGACGGCGTGGGTTTGATGGCGGTCACGGCCGCGGCCACCACGTCCATGAACACGTCGCCGGCGGCCACCGCCCGCGTGTCGCTGCCGTTGCGGTCGGCCACCGCGAAGGTCATGACCAGCTTCTTGCTGCCCGCATCCACATAGGGTTCGGTCAGCACCACGCCCTGGCCATTGGCCGCCTGCAGGTACCAGGGCCGTCCGGTCGGGTCCCAGTCGGGCGGCAGGTTCTGCGGGCTCGAGAAGATCGCCCTTTTTTCCTGGTAGCCGATGTAGGTGGTGTCGAAGAACCCGCTCCTGACCGCTTGGGTGAGCGCCGGCATGGGGTCTTCCACCTGGGTGGCGGGCAACAGCGCACCCACCACGGCCGACTTGCTGGCGACCCACTGACCGATGCCCTCGGCGCGCGCCAGGGCCAGACTTTGCGCCGAGGCGTTCACCGATGCCCGGGTGGTCGAGCGCAGGCTCAGGAAGTTGAAGGTGCTGACGACGACCAGGCTGACCACCACCAGCACGGCGACCGTCAGGACCAGGCGGGCCTTGATCGACAGGCGAAGAAATTTTGACGAAGCTGGGACCACGTTGACCTCATTGGACGGAAACATCGCATCTGATGAATGCGTTGGACGGCCTGGCCTGGTAGGCGAGACCTCGGGGTTGTTCATGATCGGCCAAAGTCCAGCGGCACTTGAGTCCGAACAGACGGGTGGATCCCCGCCTTTTCGCCGGGCAAGGCGACACGAAGGCGACCGCAGTGGGTGACCGGTCCTCCTACGGTGCGGTGATGAACACGTCCCCCACCCCCGCCGAGGCCGCATCACCTGCCTGGCGCGCGGTCCGCCGCTGCTGATCGGTATCGACCGGCCCGCCAAGCGCAACGGTTTCACGCCGGCCATGATGCAGGCGCTGGCCGAGGGTGCGACGGCGTTCCGCGAGAAGCGCCCGCCGGTGTTCAAGGGGCGCTGAAGCCGGCCACCAAGGCCTCCCCCCAGTCCCAGGGCCCGGTCAGCGTGAGCCGGACCTCGGTCCAGTCGCCATCCTCGTGCACCTGGGTGTCGGCGTCCCAGGCGCCGCCTTCGTCCAGCGGACCGCGCGGTCCGGGTGCTTCGCGCTGTGCGAGCGCCAGCACGGCCTCCACCTCGGCCATCACCGCCGGCAGGTCGGCGCGGCGCACGCTGGCGACGGCCTCCCAGCTGCCGGTGCCTTCGCCATCGTCGGCGGCGTCGAAGATCAGGTAGTTCAGGGACATGGGTGGTTCCGGGTTCAGCGCATGGCGTCCAGCGTGCGCGCGATCTCGCCGCCGCAGGCCGTGCGGTTGCGCGCGTACTCCTCGGGCGTGTCGATCTCGCGGTGGCGCTGCAGCGTGTGCTTCATCTGCGCATCGACCCAGGGCAGCCACTGCTCGCGGATGTGGCGGGTCAGGCGCTCCTGCAGCTCCTTGGGTTCGCCGTAGTAGATCTTGTTGCCGAAGGACTGCCGCATGCCCTCGCGCATGCGCTCGGCCGCTGCCGATAGCGTGAGCTGGTTGACCTGCACGTGGCGCATCTCGTGGGCCAGGATGTGGCGGTGCGCGCAGCTGCCTTCCTCGAACTCGCTGGCCACCGACACCACGTGCGGGTCCAGGCTGAGCGTGACGGTGATGGCCGGGCGCATGCACACCAGGCGCTCGCGCGGGTGGCTCAGCGTGGGGCTGCGGAAGGCGATGCGCGTGCCCAGCTGCAGCTCGGTCAGGCCCAGGGTGAAGGCGTTCTCCTGCGGCAGGCGCTGGAGCTGCATCAGGTCGGCGATGCGGCGGTCGTTGCGGTGGCGCACGGGGGCCGGTTCGGCGTTCACCTCGATCACCGTGGGCGGCAGCCGCGCCTCACACTGGGCCTGCCAGCGAGCCGACGGCTGCTCGGCCAGCGCCGGAGCGGGCAGCAGGGCGAGGGTGAACAGCAGGGCGAAGGGCAGGCGCATGGCTGGATCAACCCGCGGAAGCCGCCAGCACCGGCACCAGCAGGCCCTGCTGCACCAGCGGCACGCCGCGCTCGCGAGCTGCCGCCGACAGGCTGCCCAGCGCGGCCACGCGGGCGAACAGTTTGAGGTCGTCGAAGGCGAGAGCGTCCATGCGGCGATGGTAGTGCGCGCCAATGCTCGGGGCCTTGCGCGGAATGCAAAACCGTTTTGAGCCGCCCGCCGTTTCGCGATGACGGGCGCTTGCTTGGAGTCGCTGCACCCCTTCATTTCATGCCGACAGGAGCACGCCATGCGCCCCGAGGTGTAGGCCCCAAAGAAAACGGCGCCCCGAAGGGCGCCGCTTTTGTCTCCTCGGCTCTCAGTGACCGTCAGGCAGCCTTCACCTTCAGACGCCACGCGTGCAGCAGCGGCTCGGTGTAGCCACTCGGCTGCTCCTTGCCCTTGAACACCAGGTCCAGCGCGGCCTGGTAGGCCTTGCTGGTGGCCGCGTTGCCCGCCATGGGCTGGTAGAGCTTGTCGCCCGCGTTCTGCTTGTCCACCTTGGCGGCCATGCGCTCATACGTGTCGCGCACCTGCTGCTCGGTGACGATGCCGTGGTGCAGCCAGTTGGCCACGTGCTGGCTGGAGATGCGCAGCGTGGCGCGGTCTTCCATCAGGCCGATGTCGTTGATGTCGGGCACCTTGGAGCAGCCCACGCCCTGGTCGACCCAGCGCACCACATAACCCAGGATGCCCTGGATGTTGTTGTCCAGTTCGGCCTGCTTCTCGGCCTCGGTCCAGTTCGGGTTGGCGCTCACTGGCACGGTCAGCAGGCCGGTCAGCAGGTCGTCGCGCAGCTTGTCGGCCTTGACCTTCTCCAGCTCCTTCTGCACGTCGGACACCAGCACCTGGTGGTAGTGCAGGGCGTGCAGCGTGGCGCCGGTGGGCGAGGGCACCCAGGCGGTGTTGGCGCCGGCCTTGGGGTGGGCGATCTTCTGCTCCAGCATGGCCTTCATCAGGTCGGGCATGGCCCACATGCCCTTGCCGATCTGTGCCTTGCCGCGCAGGCCGCAGGACAGGCCCACCAGCACGTTGTTGCGCTCGTAGCTCTGGATCCAGGCGCTGGTCTTCATGTCGCCCTTGCGCACCATCGGGCCGGCCAGCATGGCGGTGTGCATCTCGTCGCCGGTGCGGTCCAGGAAGCCGGTGTTGATGAAGGCGACGCGGCTGGCGGCGGCTTCGATGCAGGCCTTGAGGTTGACCGAGGTGCGGCGTTCTTCGTCCATGATGCCCAGCTTGACCGTGCTGTCGGCCAGGCCCAGCACCTTCTCGACGCGGCTGAACAGTTCGCAGGCAAAGGCCACTTCGCGCGGGCCGTGCATCTTGGGCTTGACGATGTAGACCGAGCCCTTGCGCGAGTTGCGGATCGCGTCCTTCTTGCTCTTCTTCAGGTCGTGGATGGCGATGGCGGTGGTGACCATCGCGTCCATGATGCCTTCGGGAATCTCCTTGCCTTCCGCGCCCCACAGGATGGCGGGGTTGGTCATCAAGTGGCCCACGTTGCGCACGAACATGAGCGAGCGGCCATGCAGGCGGACCTTCTTGCCGTTGGCGCCGGTGTATTCGCGGTCGGCGTTCAGGCCGCGGGTCATCGTCTTGCCGCCCTTCTCGAACGACTCGGTCAGCGTGCCCTGCAGGATGCCCAGCCAGTTGCGGTAGGCCAGCACCTTGTCCTCGGCGTCCACCGCGGCCACGGAATCTTCCAGGTCCAGGATGGTGGACAGCGCGGCCTCGACCACCAGGTCGCTCACGCCGGCGGCGTCGGTCTTGCCGATGGCGGTGGCGCGGTTGATCTGGATCTCCAGGTGCAGGCCGTTGTGCTTGAGCAGCACGGCGGTGGGCGTCTTGGCCTCGCCCTGGAAGCCGATGAACTGGCTCTTGTCGGCCAGCTTGGAGGTGCCGCCTTCGGCCAGACCCACGACCAGTTCACCGTCCTTGTTGACCTTGTAGCCGGTGGAGCCGACGTGCGAACCCTTCTTCAGCGGGGCGCAGCGGTCCAGCACGTAGCGGCAGTACTCGATGACCTTGGCGCCGCGCTTGGGGTTGTAGCCGCCCTTCTTGCCGACCTTCTCGCAGCCCTTGTCTTCGCTGATCACGTCGGTGCCGTACAGCGCGTCGTACAGGCTGCCCCAGCGCGCGTTGGCGGCGTTCAGGGCGTAGCGGGCGTTCAGGATGGGCACCACCAGCTGCGGGCCGGCCTGCGTGGCCAGCTCGTCGTCCACGTTCTTCGTGGTGGCCTTGACCTTCTTGGGCTCGGGCACGAGGTAGCCGATGGTTTCCAGGAACTTGCGGTAGCCGGCCATGTCCAGGATCGGGCCGGGGTTGGCGCTGTGCCAGGTGTCCAGCTCGGCCTGCAGGCGGTCGCGCTCGGCCAGCAGGGCGGCGTTCTTGGGCGCCAGGTCGGTGACGATGGCGTCGAAGCCCTTCCAGAAGCTCTCGGCGCTCACGCCGGTGCCGGGCAGGACCTGCTCGTTGATGAACTGGTATAGGTCGGTGGAAACCTGCAGACCGTGGATGCTGGTGCGTTGCGTCATGGAAGGACTCCGTCGGTTCAAAAGGAAAAGGAAATCAGTCGAAGAAGGCGAGGACCTCGCGCAGGTTCGTGGCCGTGCGCGTGGGCGGGGTGCCCAGTTCCTCGAAGGGCTGGTTCTGGCGGTTCACCCACAGCGTGCGGTAGCCGAACCAGGTCGCGCCCAGCGCGTCCCAGGCGTTGCTGCTGACGAACACGATCTGCTGGCGCGTCAGGCCGGTCACCTTCTCGCCCTGCGCATACGCGTCCGGGTGCGTCTTGTACTTGCGCACGCCGTCCACGCTGATCACGTGGTCCAGCAGGCCTTCCAGCCCGGCGCTGCGCACGGCGATGCCCAGCATCTGCGGTTCGCCGTTGCTCAGGATGCCGGTGACGATGCCGCGGCTTTTGAGGGCCTGCAGCACCTCGCGGTTCTCCGGGAAGGCGCTCAGGTGACGGTATTGGTTCATCAGCTGCGTGGCCTTGGCCTCGTAGGCCGCCCAGTCGCTGCGGGCGGCCGGTTCGATCAGCTTGATGGCGTAGGTCAGGGCGGCCTGGGTCAGTTCCCAGAACGGGCGGTAGTGGGGCTGATGGGGCGCGCCCTGGTCGCTGGTGGTCACCAGCCGGGTGTATTCGATCTGCTTGTCGCGCCACACGGTGGCCAGCCGGGCGCCCTGGCCTGGGAACAGCTGCTGGGCGAGCAGGCCCACGCTGTACACGTCGAACAGCGTGCCATAGGCGTCGAACAGGACCGCGCGGGGTTTTTCCATCCCGTCACTTTATTCGATACTTGTCTCTGGATTAATTGCCTGAGATTTGATTTATCTGTGACAAAAATGTGGGCAATCAACTGGAGGCGGCCTCTCGCACCAGGTGGTCCCGCAGCAGGCGGGCGGCCGGGCCCAGGTCGGATTCGTCCCGGTAGCAGATCGCGAAGCGGCGTTCGGCCCAGTCCTCGTCCAGCGGCACCACGGCCAGGTCCAGACTGTCGACCCGGGGCAGGGCCACCGCCACCGGCATCACGCTGACCGCCAGCCGGGTGGCCACCACGCGCAGCGCGGCCTCGAAGTCGGTCACGATCATGCGGTAGCGCAGCGTGTGGCCCAGCTCGGTCGCGGCGCGCAGCATCAGCGCCTGCACCGCGCTGTCCACCGGCAGGCCGACGAAGGGGTTGTCCAGCGCCTGCGCCAGCCGCACCCGCGCCCGTCCGGCCAGCGCATGGCCCCGGGGCAGCACCAGCCCCAGCCGGTCGCTGCGGTAGGGCGCGTGCGCCAGGCCGCGCAGGTCGGCGCCGTGCGGGCTGTGCCAGCAGATGCCCAGCGAGGCCACGCCGTCGCGGATGCCCTGCACCACCTGCGCGCCCGACCGCGACGCCAGCTCCACCTGGATGCCTTCGTGGCCCGGCTGGGCCAGGAAGCCGGCCACATCGCCCGGCAGTGGCGCCGCCATCACCGACGCGGTGGCCAGCAGGCGCACCTGGCCGCGCACGCCGGCCGCGAAGGCTGCCATGTCGCGTTCGATGCGCTGGGCGCCCAGCAGCAGTTCGCGCGCGTGTTCGCGCAGGCTCTCGCCGGCGGGCGTGGGCTCGACGCCGTGGCGGCGCCGGGTCAGCAGCGACGTGCCGATCTGCGCTTCCAGCTGGGCCAGGCGCTTGCTGACCGCGCTGGCCGTCAGGTGGGCTTCGGCGGCGGCGCGGACGATGTTGCGGTGGTCGCAGACGGCCACGAACAGCCGCAAATTGGTGAGATCCAGGTCGCGCATGGGTCGAGAATTTCCATATTGGAAAACCAAAGGCGAAAAAATACCTCTTTGCACTGTTTTGGTAAAGCCTAAACTGCCAATCACCGAGCCCGACACCCAGGCGCCCAGAACGGAGACTTGCATGAACCAGACCGCCGGGGACGCCGCTGCCCCCACCCGCCCGCTGCCACTGACCGGCCTGCGCGTCGTTGAATTCACCCACATGGTCATGGGCCCCACCTGCGGCATGGTGCTGGCCGACATGGGGGCCGAGACCATCAAGGTCGAACCCATCGACGGCGACCGCACGCGCCACCTGCTCGGCTCGGGCGCGGGCTTCTTCCCGCTCTTCAACCGCAACAAGAAGAGCATCGCCATCGACCTGCGCCAGGCCGAGGGCGCCGAGGTGGCGCGCCGCCTGGCCGCCAGCGCCGACGTGGTGGCCGAGAACTTCAAGCCCGGCACCATGGTCAAGTACGGGCTGGACTACGCGGCCCTCTCGCAGGTCAACCCGCGCTGCATCTACATCAGCCTCAAGGGCTTTCTGCCCGGCCCCTACGACCACCGTACCGCGCTGGACGAAGTGGTGCAGATGATGGGCGGCCTGGCCTACATGACCGGCCGGCCCGGCGACCCGCTGCGCGCGGGCACCAGCGTCAACGACATCATGGGCGGTATGTTCGGCGCCATCGGGGCCCTGGGCGCGCTGATCCAGCGCGGCATCACCGGCAAAGGCCAGGAGGTGCAGAGCGCGCTGTTCGAGAACAACGTGTTCCTGGTCGGCCAGCACATGCTGCAGTACGCCATCACCGGCAAGCCGGCGGCGCCCATGCCCGAGCGCATCTCAGCCTGGGCGGTGTACGACGTGTTCACCGTGAAAGACGACGAGCAGATCTTCCTGGCGGCGGTGAGCGACGCGCAGTGGGTGACCTTCTGCGATGCGCTGGGCTTTGCCGACCTCAAGGCCGACCCGCGGTACCCCGACAACAACGCCCGCGTGAAGCTGCGTTCGCAGCTGCTGCCCATCCTGCGCGAGCGCCTGGCCACCTGGCGCGCGGCCGATCTGGCGGCCCTGTTCGAGAAGGTGGGCCTGCCCTTCGCCCCGATCCGCAAACCGGAGGAGCTGTACGCCGACGAGCACCTGCTGGCCACCGGCGGCCTGGCCGACATCACCCTGCCCGACGGCGAGCGCGCCGGCCAGACCGTCAAGACCACGCTGTTCCCGTTCACCCTCGACGGCCAGCGCCCCGGCGTGCGGCTGGACCCGCCGACCATGGGCGCACACACCACCGAGCTGCTGCACGGTCTGGGCTACGCGGCGTCCGACATCGAACGCCTGCGCCAGCAGGCAGTGGTCGCGTGAGGCCGGCATGAGCACACCCGACGTTCACATCAGCGAGGTGGGGCCGCGCGATGGCCTGCAGTCCGTCAAGGCCACCATGCCGACGGCGGACAAGTGCCGCTGGATCGACGCGCTGGCCGCGGCCGGCCTGCGCGAAATCGAAGTGGGTTCTTTCGTGCCCGCCAGGCTGCTGCCGCAGATGGCCGACGTGGCCGAGGTGGTGCGCCACGCCGTCACCTTGCCGGGTCTGACGGTGATGGCCCTGGTGCCCAACCGGCGCGGCGCCGAGGCCGCGCTGGCCGCCGGCGTGCACAAGCTCACGCTGCCGGTCTCGGCCAGCGAGGCGCATTCGCTGGCCAATGTGCGCAAGACGCGCGAGCAGATGGTGGCGGAGCTGCGCGAGGTGGTGGCGCTGCGGCGCGAGCTCGCGCCGCAGGTGCCGGTGGAGGTGGGGCTGTCCACGGCGTTCGGCTGCACCCTGCAGGGTGCGGTGCCCGAAGACGAGGTGATCGCTCTGGCCGTGGCCTGCGTGGACGCGGGCGTGGACGAGGTGGGCCTGTCCGACACCACCGGCATGGCGAATCCTGCACAAGTCAGGCGCCTGTTCACCCGGCTGCGCGCCGAACTGGGCGACAAGGCCGGCGCAGCCCACATGCACAACACGCGCGGCCTGGGTCTGGCCAACTGCCTGGCGGCGTACGACGTGGGCGTGCGCGCCTTCGACAGCTCGCTCGGCGGTCTGGGCGGCTGCCCCTATGCGCCGGGCGCCAGCGGCAACGTGGTGACCGAAGACCTGGTGTTCATGTTCGAGGCCATGGGCGTGTCCACGGGTGTGGACATCGGCCAGCTCATCGCCGCGCGCGAACCGCTCCAGACCGGTCTGCCCGGCGAGCCGGTGTACGGCATGACGCCCGAGGCCGGGTTGCCCAAGGGGTGGCCCCTCTGATTCGTGCGCAAAGTGGCGATCTGGATCAAGACGTGGAGCGCGAGCTGTCTTAGACTGCTCGTGATGGGCGCATCGGGCGTCCATGTTCATCCATTCCTGAGGAGGAAACCCATGAAGAAGTTGTGGACCTGGGGGGCGGCCCTGATCGCCGCCGTGACGCTGGCGGCTTGCGGGGGGGGCGGCGACAGCAATGGCTACGGCTCCATCGCTGTCAGTGCGTCGACCAACCGGGTGGGCATTGCTTCCGAAGCCTTGACCCAGTCGATCGCCAACGACGCAGCGCGCGACGAGTGCGATGCCGGCGATTGCCAGGTGGTGTTGCAGTTCGAGGAGTGCGGTGCCATTGCCCAGGGACAGACGGCATCCGGTGCCTGGGTCTGGGGTGTGGGCGCCGGGGGCTCGGCCTTCGATGCGCAGACCACGGCGAACAACGCCTGTGCGGCCAAGGGCGGACAGGCTTGCACCGAGATTCCCAACCTGCCTGCCCAGTGCAACTGATCGTTCCGGCGTAACACCCAGGTAAAAAATCTGTCCGGAAGTCCCGTTGATTGCCTCCTTTTGATGGGGTAATCTGCGGGCCCATGGACAAGCTCAAGCAGCTCGAAACCTTCGTCTCGGTGGCCACGCGCGGCAGCCTGACGGCCGCCGCCAAGGCCGAGGGCGTGGCGCCGGCCATCATCGGCCGGCGGCTGGATGCGCTGGAATCCCGCCTGGGCGTCAAGCTCATGGTGCGCACCACGCGCCGCATCACGCTGACCCACGAAGGCAGCGCCTTCATCGAGGACTGCCAGCGCCTGCTGACCGATCTGGCCAACGCCGAGGCCAGCGTCAGTGCGGGCGGCGTCAAGGCCAGCGGCCATTTGCGCATCACGGCCCCTGCCGGTTTCGGGCGCCGCCACGTGGCGCCGCTGGTGCCGCGTTTTCGCGAACTGCATCCCGAGGTCACGATCTCGCTCAACCTCAGCGACCGGGTGGTCGACCTCGCGGGCGAGGGCTACGACTGCGCGGTGCGGGTCGGCGACCTGCCGGACTCGTCCCTGGTGAGCGTGCGGCTGGCGGACAACCGCCGCATGTGCGTGGCCACGCCCGACTACCTGCGGCGGCACGGCCGCCCCGCCCACCCGGCCGACCTGGCACGCTTCGACTGCCTGACCCTGTCGTCCGACGCGTCCCAGACCCGGGGCTGGGCCTTTCGCATGCCGCCCGGCGAAGGCGCTTCCGAAGGAGCCGAGGCCGAGATCGTGCACCTGCGCCCCGGTGGGCCGCTGGACTGTTCGGACGGGCAGGTGCTGCGCGAGTGGTGCCTGGCCGGTTACGGCATTGCCTGGCGCAGCACCTGGGAGGTGGAGGCCGACATCGCGGCAGGCCGGCTCGAAACCGTGCTGGACGAGTACGCCGCGCCGCCCAACGGCATCTACGCGCTGTTCCCTCAGCGCAAGCACCTGGCGCTGCGGGTGCGGCTGTGGATCGACTTCCTCAAGCACCACTATGCGCAGGCCGACTTCTGGGCCGGCGGTACATTGGCGGCTGCGACGGGGCCGGCGGGTCGGCCCTTCCCCATTTCTCAACCAACAGGGTGAATCCATGAACAGGATCGGCAAGGGAGTGATGGCCACGGTGGCAGCCGCCGCTGCGGCGGTGTTGTTGGCGGCTTGCGGGGGCGGCGACGACGCCTCGCTGCCCAGCGCGGAGTCCATGTGCGGCAGCATGGGCCTGCAACCCAAGGTGCTCAACGGCGCCAACTGCGGGACTCCGGAGCGCTCGTCGGTCATCCTGCTCAACGTGTCCACCAGCTCGGGCACAGCGGTGTGCTCCGGCACGCTGATCACCCCTACCAAGATCCTCACGGCGGCGCACTGCCTGCCGGGTGGCACACGGCGCGTGCTGGCAGGGCTCTGGCGCGGGGACGGCACCGTGGTCGGCGTGCCCGCCAGCCGCTGGGCCGTGCACCCGCAGTACCAGCGCAGCACCAATGCGCTGCTCAACGATGCGGCGGTGATCGTGCTGCAGCAGGCATTGCCCAACCCGACCATGCCGGTGCTGGTGAGCCAGCCGTCCTCGCCCGGCCAGCCGATCTACGTGGCCGGCTGGGGCGCGCCCGGCTTCGACCTGGCGGTCGGCTTTGCCACGCTGACCACGGTCAACGAAACCAGCATCGGCTACACCTACTCGGGTGAGCTGAGCAACACCTGCAGCGGCGATTCGGGTGGTCCGGCCTACCGCACGGTGGGTGGTCAGCCGGCGCTGATCGGCATCACGTCCTCGGGCACGGTGGTCGACTGCGGCAAGGGCGACGGTTCGCTGTTCACCAACGCCCAGGGGCCGTCGGTGATCAACTTCATCCGCGCCCAGGCGCCCGAAGCGGCCTACCTCTGAGATTGCGCCAGCGGCCCGCAGAGGTCGCTGCGCCGGTCCTGCAGCTGCGCCGCGGGAGTGGCGGTCCGCGCCGAGGTTTGCAGGGCGGCCCTCAGCAGGGTTTCTCCTGCGCCGGTCCGAGCCAGAGCGCTCCCGTCCGGCGCGTTCACCTGGCTCAGGCCGTTGTAGTGCAGCCCGCCTTCCCGGCCACAGGCGTTGGCGTAGGCCAGGAACAGGCGGTTCTCCAGCGCCCGCGCGGGCAGCAGGACGCGCTGCACCTCGTCGAACGGCACCATGTTGGCCGTCGGCACCAGCACCGCGTCGGCACCCTGGAGTGCCAGCAGGCGCACGGTTTCCGGGAACTCCACGTCGTAGCAGATCAGCAGGCCCATGCGCCAGCCGCGCCACTCGAAGGCCTGCGACGCCGCACCGCCCGGGCTGAACTGCGCGCGGTCGAGGTCGCCGAACAGGTGGGTCTTGCGGTAGTTCATGAGCCGCGCGCCGTCGGGCGCGATGGCCTGCGCAGCGTTGAAGGGTCGGCCTTCTGTGTTCTGTTCCGGGTAGCCGTACACGACGCCCATGCCGTGGCGCTGCGCGATGGCGCTCACCGCCTGCGCCAGCGGCCCATCGGCCGGTTCGGCCAGCGACGCGACGCGTTCGGCGCCGATGGCATAGCCGGTCATGAACATCTCCGGCGTGATGAGCAGCTCGGCGCCTTGCGCGCGCGCCTGCGCGCAGGCCGTGCCCAGCCGCTGCAGCGCCTCGGCGGTGCTGGCCGGGTGCGGGGTCTGCCAGAGGGCGATGTGCAGGTCGTTCACGCTGTCATTCTGGCAAGGCCACAGGACCCAGTGTGGGAAACAGCTCACCCGGCCCGGGGTTGTCGGCGGGACACTGCCCGCCCAGTTGGTGGACGATGCCCCAGACCGCGTTCAGCGAGGTCTGCACCGCGCCTTCGACCCAGGCGGGCGTGAACGAGATGTCGTCGCCGGCCAGGAAGATGCCACGCTCGGCCGCCGGCAGGCTGTCCTGCATGAAGTGGCCGTACATGCGCTGGTTGTAGCGGTAGTGACCGGGCAGGGCGCCCTTGAAGGCGCCCAGGAAGTAGGGGTCCGCCTCCCACGAGATCGTGATCGGGTCGCCGACGATGTGGCCGGCGATGTCCACCGTGGGGTAGATCTTGCGCAGCGCGTCCAGCGCCAGCTGCACACGTTTGGCGGGCGGGTGCGGCAGCATCTTGAGCGCGTCGCTCATCCACGCGTAGCTCAGGCACATCACCGCGGGTTTGTCCGGCCCGTTGTCGAACAGGTAGGTGCCGCGCGTGAGCCGGTCGGTCAGCGTCATGCTCATCGTGTCGCGACCGGTGGCAGGCTGAACGTCCTTCCAGAACGGGCGGTCCACCATCACGAAGGTCTTGCTCGACTGCATGTAGCGCGTGCGGTCCAGCGCCATCCACAGCTTCTGCGAGAACAGCGACTCTTCGACCGCGATCTGCGTGGTCAGCAGCCAGCTCTGGCAGGTCACCAGCACGGCGGGGTACTCGCGTTCGGTGCCCCAGCTGTCGGTGACGGCCAGTTGTCCCGAGGGGGCACGCCGGATGGCGGTGACGCCCGGCCGCGTGGCGCCGCCGTGCAGGCGGGCGAGCGAGGTGCCGGCCGGCCAGTGGGTGATCTGTTCGGGCGCGTGTTGCCACAGCCCCAGTGGCACCTGCTGCACCCCGCCCACGATCAGGTGCTGGTCCTCGTCGCAGCCGGTCAGCACCACGCGCAGGATTTCCAGCATGGTGTTGGGAAAGTCCGAGTCCCAGCCACCGGTGCCGAAGCCCACCTGGCCGAACACCTCGCGGTGGCGGAACGACAGCTTCGAAAACGCCTTCGACTGCGCCACGAAGTCGTAGAAGGTGCGGTCGTCCCACAGCGGCACCAGCGCGTCCCACAGCGCCTTGAGCCTGGGCACGTCGCGCTGGCGCAGCGCCTGCTGCAGGTCGCCGAAGCCCAGCTCGTCCAGCGCCGCGGCCCAGGCGTCGGCCACCTCGCGGAACAGCGGCGGCAGGTCGGCCAGTGTGCGGGCGTAGTGGGTCTGGCCTTCCAGGTCGACCACTGTGCTGCCGGCTGCGGGCGTGAGCGGGTTGGGGAAGGGCTTCGACTCCAGCCCCAGCAGGTTCACGTAGTGGAAGAAGGCGGTGGACGAGGCCGGGAAGCGCATGCCGCCCAGCTCGGCCACCACGCCCTGGCCGCCCTCGAAGGGCTGCGAGCGCAGGCGCCCGCCCATGCGCGAGGCCTCGTAGATGACGGGCTTGAGGCCGAGCTTCATCAGCTCGTAGGCCGCGGTCATGCCGGCCATGCCGGCGCCGACGATGGCGACCTCGGTGCCGCGCGCGCTGGCCGGCAGCGTGGCCAGGCCCTGCGGGTGGGTCAGCCAGTCGTCGTAGGCGAATGGAAAGTCCGGGCCGAAGGTGGTGACCGGGGCATTGGCGGGACGGGTGGCGCTCATGGGGGCTCCTTGGGCTTCAGAACAATCCGGCGACCAGCCAGGCGGCGGTGCCCCACATCATCAGCGCGACCACACCGTCCAGCACGCGCCAGATGTGCAGCGAGTTCAGCCGGCGGCCGAGCCAGAACGCCGCGGCGCCCAGCACCAGGAACCACACCACCGAGCCGGTGGCGGCGCCCAGGCCGAAGGCCTTGCTGCCCGGGCCATAGGCCAGCGAGGCGGTGCCGATCAGCACGGCGGTGTCCAGCCAGGCGTGCGGGTTGAGCCAGGAGAAGGCCAGGGCCGACAGGATGGCCTGGCGCTGGCTGATCGGGGCGGGCGCCTGCTGGCTCGTTGCTTGGGCGGTGGCCAGCGGGGCGGCCGCCTGCGGCCTGAGGAAGCGCTGGAACGCCTGCCAGCCGTACACGCCCAGGAACAGCACGCCGGCGCCGATGAGCGCGCCCAGCAGCTTGTCAGAGAGGCCACCGAGCTGGGCCAGGCCGAACACACCGAGCGAGATGAGCACGATGTCGGCCAGCGCGCAGACGGCGACGGTGAGCCAGAGGTGCTGGCGCTGCAGGCCCATGCGCAGCACGTGCGCGTTCTGCGGGCCGATGGCCATGATGAGCGACATGCTGAGCACCATGCCGGCGGTGAAGGTGGGGAATGCGAGGGTCATGGGGCAGGAGTCTGCCGCCGCCGCTGGTTTTGTTAAACCATTTCAACTCGAAATCTAGTTTGTTAAAAAGGAATCAACCAATTCGATGGGTTGCTCAAGCCGCGGTGCGCGTGTTCGAGGGGGATTCCCCGAACAGCGCCTTGTAGTCGTGGCTGAAATGGCCCATGTGCCAGAAGCCCCAGCGCGCCGCCACGTCGCCGATGGTCTGGTCGGCGTCCGCGTCGCGCAGCTCGCGCCGCACCGCGTTCAGCCGCACCAGGCGAAGGTAGCTGGCGGGGCTGATGCCCAGGCTGTCCTGGAAGCAGTTCTGCAGTGTGCGGCGGGTGATGTGCAGCGCCTCGCACAGGCGTTCCACGCCCAGGTACTCCTGCGGCTGTTCGGTCACCAGTTCGCGCACGCGGCGCACCACGTCCTGCCGGCGCTGCTGGCGCGGCGTGACCGCGTCGGCCTGGCCGTTCGGCATGAGCGTGTCGCCCAGCACCGAGAACAGCGCCTCGCGCAGGCTGCGGCGGCTGGCCTCGTGGTGCAGCACGCCGGGGTCGGCCTCCAGGCCGCGCAGCACCTCGCGCATCAGCCCGACCAGGCGAAAGCGCAGGGTGGGTGTCAGGGTCTGCACCCGCACCCCCGGCCCGCGCACCGGGGCCGCATCGGCCTGGTCGCGGGTGCGCACATGGGCCTGCAGCTCGGCCGGGTCGAACACCAGGCCGTAGAGGCCGTGGCCTGCCGGCACCTGCAGGTCGAAGGCCTCGCTGCCGTCGGAAATCATCAGTTCGTGCCCGCCCACCGGCCGCCCCATGAAGCGCAGGCCCTCGGGGCGCTCGGGCACCGACAGACCCAGCCAGACACCGCCGCGCCAGGGCCGGCAGTGCTGGCTGGTGGCGCAGTTGGCCACCTCCTCGAAGGCCTGCAGCGGGCCATCGAACAGCTCGCGCACCTGGCCCTGGAACACGCCGGGCGAGGTCTGCACGTAGTCCTGGTCCCAGGCGTCGAGGTTGCGGGCGTGCACGTCCACCTCGCGCGTGCGTTTGACGCGGAAGGCGGTCGGCGGGGTGGGGCTGGCGACGGGCATGGCGGGCTCCTTCGGCGCACGCGGCGCCGGGGTGCAGCGGGAGTATCAAGTTCCGTGCCACGCCCGGCCTGCTGGAAAACCCGGAGGTGTGGCCGTCCGGGCTATCCCGTTTCGGAAAAAGTGCGCCACGGCGGGGCGTGTTTCCGATCCGGGATAGGGCGCCGCGGGCCGGCGAACCACACTTCGCGCCAGGCCGCCCGAGCCGTTCGGGCTTTTCATCCACACACAAGAGAACGTCCCATGTCCACCGCATCCACTCAGGTCAGCCGGGAACTCAAGCCCGTGCTGGGCACCTTTTCCCTCTGGGGCATCGCCGTCGGTCTGGTCATTTCCGGTGAGTACTTTGGCTGGAGCTACGGCTGGGCCAGTGCCGGCACCCTGGGCTTCCTGCTGGCCACGCTGTTCGTGGCGCTGATGTACACCACCTTCATCTTCAGCTTCACCGAGCTGTCCACCTCCATCCCGCACGCGGGTGGCCCCTTCGCCTACGCGCGCCGGGCCTTCGGACCCACCGGCGGCTTCATCGCCGGCTTCGCCACCCTGGTGGAGTTCGTGTTCGCGCCGCCGGCCATCTCGCTGGCCATCGGCGCGTACCTGAACGTGCAGTACCCGGCGCTGGACCCGAAGTGGGCGGCGGTCGGCGCCTACGTGATCTTCATCGGCCTCAACGCAGTGGGCGTGGGCATCGCGGCGGCGTTCGAGCTGTTCGTCACCATCCTGGCGGTGATCGAGCTGCTGGTGTTCGCCGGCGTCGTCGCCCCGGGCTGGTCGCTGGCCAATTTCACCGCCAACGGCTGGGCCGGCTCGGCCGAGTTCAGCGCAGCGACCTGGGCCGGCATCTTCGCCTCCATCCCGTTCGCGATCTGGTTCTTCCTGGCCATCGAAGGCGCGGCCATGGCCGCCGAAGAAGCCAAGGACCCCAAGCGCACCATCCCCATCGCCTACATCACCGGCATCCTGACCCTGGTGGCGCTGGCCTTCCTGGTCATGGTCATGGCCGGCGGCGTGGGCGACTGGTCCAAGCTGTCCAACATCAACGACCCGCTGCCCCAGGCCATGAAGATGGTGGTGGGCGAGTCCAGCGGCTGGCTGCACATGCTGGTGTGGATCGGCCTGTTCGGCCTGGTCGCCTCGTTCCACGGCATCGTGCTGGGCTACTCGCGCCAGATGTTCGCGCTGGCCCGCGCCGGTTACCTGCCGGCCTGGTTCGCCAAGGTCCACCCGCGCTTCCGCACCCCGGTGAATGCGCTGGTCGGCGGTGGCATCGTGGGCATCGCGGCCGTGTTCAGCGACCAGTGGGTCACCATCGGCGGCCTGCCGCTGACGGCCAACATCGTCACCATGGCGGTGCTGGGCGCGCTGGTGATGTACATCATGTCCATGGCCTCGCTGTTCAAGCTGCGCGCCACCGAGCCGAAGCTGGACCGCCCCTTCCGTGCGCCGCTGTACCCGCTGTTCCCGGCCATCGCCATCGTCTGTGGCCTGGTCTGCCTGGCCGCGGTGGTGTACTTCAACCAGTTGCTGTCGCTGATCTTCCTGGGCTTCATGGCGGTCTGCTACCTCTACTTCCGCCTGACCTCGGCGCAGCGCGACGCCGCGCCGCACGACGCGATGCTGGCCGCTGCGGCAGAATGAAATCCACCGTTTGATCCGACCCCCACCGAGGAGCCGCTGACGTGAACTTGAGCGCGACGCTGGGACACCAGACCTTTCGCTTCGGCAGCCTGCGCGAGGTGATGGCCAAGGCCACGCCGCTGCGCTCGGGCGACGCCCTGGCGGGGCTGGCCGCCACCACCGAACAGGAGCGGGTGGCCGCGCGCTGGGTGCTGGCCGAGGTGCCGCTGCAGCGCTTCCTCGACGAGGCGCTGATTCCCTACGAGAGCGACGAGGTCACGCGGCTGATCATCGACGGCCACGATCAAGACGCCTTCGCGCCGGTCAGCGGGCTGACCGTGGGCGGTTTCCGCGACTGGCTGCTGAGTGATGCGGCCACGCCCGCGGTGCTGGAACGACTCTCGCCCGGCCTCACGCCCGAGATGGTGGCCGCGGTCAGCAAGATCATGCGCAACCAGGACCTGATGCTGGTGGCGCGCAAATGCGAGGTGGTCACGCGCTTTCGCAACACGGTGGGCCTGCGCGGCCACCTGAGCGTTCGGCTGCAGCCCAACCACCCGACCGACGACCCGGCCGGCATCGTCGCCAGCCTGATCGACGGCCTGTTGCATGGCGCGGGCGACGCGGTGATCGGCGTCAACCCGGTGTCCGACAGCGTGCCCGACCTGGTGCGCCTCAACCACGTGCTGGCCGAGGTCATCGAGCGCGGCGCCGTGCCCACGCAGAGCTGCGTGCTCACCCACGTCACCAACACGATGCAGGCCATGCAGCTCGGCGCGCCGGTGGACCTGGTGTTCCAGTCCATCGCCGGCACCGAGGCGGCCAACCGCTCCTTCGGCATCACGCTGGCACTGCTGGACGAGGCGCACGCCGCGGCGCTTGAACTCAAGCGCGGCACGGTGGGCGACAACGTGATGTATTTCGAGACCGGGCAGGGCAGCGCGCTCTCGGCCAACGCCCACCACGGCGTGGACCAGCAGACCTGCGAGGCGCGTGCCTACGCGGTGGCGCGGCGCTACCGGCCCATGCTGGTCAACACCGTGGTCGGCTTCATCGGCCCGGAATACCTCTACGACGGCAAGCAGATCATCCGCGCCGGCCTGGAAGACCACTTCTGCGGCAAGCTGCTGGGCCTGCCCATGGGCTGCGACATCTGCTACACCAACCACGCCGAGGCCGACCAGGACGACATGGACAACCTCATGGTGCTGCTGGCCAGCGCGGGGCTGAACTTCCTGATCGGCGTGCCCGGCGCCGACGACGTGATGCTCAACTACCAGAGCACCTCGTTTCACGATGCGCTGGTGCTGCGCGACCTGCTGGGCCTGAAGCGCGCACCCGAGTTCGAGGCCTGGCTGCAGCGCGTGGGCGTGACCGGCGCCGACGGCCGCCTGCTGCCCGCCTCGGCGCAGCTGCCGCTGTCTCAGCGCCTGTGGACCCTGCCGGAGCCCGCATGACGAAGGACCTCTCGCCTGTGCCGGACGAACCGCACCACACCATCGAGGTCAGCGCCGACCCCTGGGCCCACCTCAGACGTTTCACGCCCGCGCGCATCGCCCTCGGGCGCGCCGGCGCCAGCTTGCCCACGCGCGAGGTGCTGGACTTCACCCTCGCTCATGCGCAGGCGCGCGACGCCATCCACCTGCCGCTGGACATGGACCTGCTGGCCGGACAGCTGCAGGCCGACGGCTGGCCCGCGCCGCTGCGGCTGCGCAGCCGGGCCCACGACCGCCACGAGTACCTGCTGCGCCCCGACCTGGGGCGCCGGCTGGATGAGGCCAGCGTCGCCGCGCTGCAGGCTTGGCGCGCCGACAACCCCGTGCCCGACCTGGCCCTGGTGGTGGGCGACGGCCTGTCGGCCCTGGGCATCCAGCGCCACACCGTGGCCCTGTTCGGTGCCATCCGCGAGGCGCTGGGCGGGGCCTTCGTGCAGAGCCCGCCGGTGCTGGTAGGCCAGGCCCGGGTGGCGGTGGCCGACGAGGTGGGCGAGCTGCTGGGTGCCCGCATGGTGGCCATGGTGGTGGGCGAGCGCCCCGGGCTGAGTTCGCCCGACAGCGTGGGCATCTACCTCACGCACGCGCCGCGCGTCGGCCGCACCGACGCCGAACGCAACTGCATCTCCAACGTGCGCCCGGCCGGCCAGGACCCGGTGACCGCCGCGCGGCGCCTGGCCTGGCTGGTGCACGAAGGCCTGCGCCTGGGCCTGACCGGCGTCGGCCTCAAGGACCACAGCGGCCTGCCCATGGTGGCGGCCACTTCCACGCAAGGGCTGTCTGGTTAAACTGGGCTGAACCGTTTCTGGTTCGTTCAAGTTTCAATCAGACATGCTGGACGCCCGCCAACTCGAAGCCCTGGCCGCCGTGGTCGAGCACCGCGGCTTCGGCCCGGCTGCCCAGGCCCTGAACCTCACGCTGGCGGCGGTGTCGCTGCGCATCAAGTCGCTCGAAGAACACCTGGGTCAGCGCCTGCTGGTGCGCGGCAAGGCGGTGCGCGCCACGGCCGCCGGCCAGGCCCTGCTGGCCCATGTGAAGCAGCTGCAGATGATGGAGGCCGACCTGCTGGCGGGGCTCCAGGGCGGGGCCGAGTCGCGGGCCGGTGCGGCCTGGCAGAGCCTGAGCGTGGCGACCAACGCCGACTCCGTGGCCAGCTGGTTCCTGCCCGGCGTGGCGCCGGTGCTGCAGAAACACCGGCTGCTGCTGGACGTGATGATCGACGACCAGGACCACACCCACGACCTGCTGCGCAGCGGCGACGTGATCGGCTGCGTCACCACCCTGGCCGAACCCATGCGCGGCTGCGTGGCCGAGCCGCTGGGCGTGATGCGCTACCGCTGTGTGGCGGCGCCCGAGGTGGTGCAGCGCTGCCGCACACCGCGCGGGGCGGTGTCGCCCCACCGGTTGCTGGCCCAGCCGGCGGTGATCTTCAATCGCAAGGACGCGCTGCAGGACGCCTTCCTGCTGCAGCACTTCGGCCTGAGGCAGCCCAGCTACCCGCGCCACTACGCGCCGGCGGTGGACGCCTTCGAGCGGGCGATCGAACTGGGGCTGGGCTGGGGCATGGTGCCCGAACAGAACCTGCCCGGGCGGCCGGGCCTGCAGGAAGTGCTGCCCGGCGCCACGGTGGACGTGACCCTGTACTGGCAGCACTGGGCGCGCGAGCCGCTGTCGGCGCAGCGGCTGACGCAGGCGGTCAAAGCGGCTGCGCATGCCGCCCTGCCGCCCGTGGCGGGCTGATCAGCCCTTCAGGCACTCGCTCATGAACTTCTTGCGCACATCGCCCTTGAGCGCCTTCTTGCCGGCCTCCTCGTTGCAGGTCTTCATCTTGTTCTGCTGGCTGTTGCCGGCCTCTTCCTCGCCGCTCAGGCACTTGCTCATGAAGGCCTTGCGCTCGTCGCCCTTGAGCGTCTTGGCTTTCGGGTCGGCATTGCAGGTCTTCATGCGGTTCTGCTGGGCGGTCGGCTTCTTGTCGGCCGCAGGGGCCGCCGCCGGTGCCGCGGCGGGAGCGGGTGCCGCAGCGGCGGCGGGTGCGGCCGCAGGAGCCGCCGTCTGGGCGAGGGCCAGGGAGAGGGTTCCGGTCAGGGCGAGCAGGGTCAGCAGTTGTTTCATGTGGTGCCTTGTGGGGTGAAGCGCCCGAAACGGGCCCGGAAACGATACCCGCGTTTGTCTTAAGGCTGTCTGACAGCCGGGGGCAGGGCTTTCCCGAACCTAAAATCCCGTCCCTATGCTCAAGATCAAACAGGAACTGCTGGCCGGCCTCGCGCAGGCGCTGGACCAGCTCTCGCCCGGTGCCGGCGACAAGGCCGCCTTCGAATCGCCCAAGGTCGCCGCCCATGGCGACTACGCCGTCACGGCCGCCATGCAGCTGGCCAAACCGCTGAAAGCCAACCCGCGCCAGCTGGGCGAGCAGCTCAAGGCCGCGCTGATGGCGCTGCCCGTCTACCAGCAGTGGGTGGCCGACATCGAGATCGCCGGGCCCGGCTTCCTGAACCTGCGGCTCAAGCCCGCGGCCAAGCAGGCCATCGTGACCGAGGTGCTGCAGGCCGGCGAGGCCTTCGGCGTCCAGCCGTCCAACGGCCAGCGCCTGATGGTGGAGTTCGTCTCGGCCAACCCCACCGGCCCGCTGCACGTGGGCCACGGCCGCCAGGCCGCGCTGGGCGACGCGATCTGCAGCCTGTATGAAACCCAGGGCTGGGACGTGTACCGCGAGTTCTATTACAACGACGCGGGCGTGCAGATCGGGACGCTGGCCACCAGCACGCAGCTGCGCATCAAGGGCTTCAAGCCCGGTGATGCCGAATGGCCCGAGGCCGCCTACAACGGCGACTACATCCAGGACATCGCCAACGACTACCTGGCGAAGACGACGGTGCATTCCGACGACCGCGAATTCACCGCCAGCGGCGACCCCGAGGCGCTGGACGACATCCGCCTGTTCGCCGTGGCCTACCTGCGCCACGAGCAGGACCTGGACCTCAAGGCCTTCGCGGTGAAGTTCGACAACTACTACCTCGAATCCAGCCTCTACACCAGTGGCCGCGTGGACGCGACGGTGCAGAAGCTGCGCGAGGCCGGCAAGACCTACGAGCAGGACGGCGCGCTGTGGCTCAAGTCCACCGAGTACGGCGACGACAAGGACCGCGTCATGCGCAAGGGCGACGGTTCGTACACCTACTTCGTGCCCGACGTGGCCTACCACATCGCCAAGTGGGAGCGCGGCTTCACCAAGGTCATCAACATCCAGGGCACCGACCACCATGGGACGATTGCGCGCGTGCGCGCCGGCCTGCAGGCCGCGGGCGTGGGCATCCCCCAGGGCTACCCGGACTACGTGCTGCACACCATGGTGCGCGTGGTGCGCAACGGCGAAGAGGTCAAGATCAGCAAGCGCGCTGGCAGCTATGTGACCCTGCGCGACCTGATCGAGTGGACCAGCAAGGACGCGGTGCGCTTCTTCCTGCTCAGCCGCAAGCCCGACACCGAATACACCTTCGATGTCGACCTGGCGGTGCAGAAGAACAACGACAACCCGGTCTACTACGTGCAGTACGCCCACGCGCGCATCTGCTCGGTGCTGGCGGCCTGGGGCGGTGACGTGGATTCGCTCGCCGGCGCCGACCTGTCGCCCCTGGATACGCCGGCCGCGCAGTCGCTGATGCTGCTGCTGGCCAAGTACCCGGCCATGCTGACCGCGGCAGCCGAGGGCTTTGCGCCGCACGACGTGACCTTCTACCTGCGCGAGCTGGCCGCGGCCTACCACAGCTACTACGACGCCGAGCGCATCCTGGTGGACGACGAAGCGGTCAAACGCGCCCGTCTGGCGCTGGTCCGGGCAACGGCACAGGTGTTGCACAATGGCCTGGCCGTGCTGGGCGTGAGCGCCCCGCAGAAGATGTGAACCTCCCACCTCCCATGAACATTTCATTCCCGCAGGCCCGCGCTCAGCGTGGTGGCACCCTGGTCGGCTTCGTGGTTGGCCTGCTCGTCGGCCTGGGCCTGGCGCTCTCGGTGGCTGTGTATGTGACGCGCGTGCCGGTGCCCTTCGTGGACCGCGGTGTCACCCGCAAGCCGGCCGACGATGCGGCCGAGGCCGAACGCAACAAGGGCTGGAACCCGAACGCCGGGTTGGTGAACAAGCCGCCGCCGCTGCCGGCTCCAGTCGAAACGACCCCGCCGGCCGCCGGCGACGCGGCACCGAAGGACGCCTCAGCGGCGGAGCCCGACAAGGCGCCGGCCGCCAAAGCCGCTGACGCGGCCACCAAGCCGGACAGCGATCCGCTGGGCGACCTCATGAGGGCCAAGGCCGGAGGGGCGTCGGAGCCCGCGGCTGCGCAGGGGGCCGACCCCTTCTCCTACTTCGTGCAGGCGGGGGCATTCAAGTCTCCCGAAGAGGCGCAGGCGCAGAAAGCACGGCTGGCCATGCTGGGCATGGACGCCACCATCACCGAACGCGAGCAGGCGGGGCGCACCGTGTTCCGTGTCCGCATGGGACCATTTGGCCAGAAGGCCATGGCCGAGGCCACGCGCGAACAGCTGGAGGTGAACGGGGTGGAAGCGGCGCTGGTGCGGGTGCAGCGCTGATTGCACGGTACCGAGGAACTTTTCGCTGTCCCGGGAGCCTGATTCAGGTCATTTCAAGGAGTCCGATTCCATGCATCGTCGAGATTTTTCGCGCAGCCTCCTGGTGGCTGGTGCCGCCACCGCCAGCGGGCTGACCCTGTCGCCGGCCCTGGCCCAGCGCGTGGCCTTCAAGGAAGGCACCGATTTCCAGCGGCTGGCCAAGCCGGCGCCGACCGAGAGCCCGGCGGGGCAGGTCGAGGTGGTCGAGTTCTTCGCGTACAGCTGCATCCACTGCTACAACTTTGAACCGGTCTTTCATGAGTGGATCAAGCGCAAACCGGCCCATGTGACGGTGCGCCGCATGCCGGTGGCCTTCAACCAGAACTTCGTGCCGATGCAGCGCCTGTACTTCACGCTGGAGGCCTTGAACCTGGTGGACACGCTGCACGTCAAGGTGTTCAAGGCGATCCACGAAGAGCGCCAGCCGCTGACGACCGCGCCCGCCATCACCGCCTGGATCGAAAAACAGGGTGTCAACCGCGAGCAGTTTCTGGGCATCTTCAATGGCCAGGCTGCCAAGCTGGCGGAGAAGGCCGTTGGTCTGCAGGACGCCTACCAGGTGGAAGGCACGCCCGCCCTGGGCATCGCCGGCAAGTTCTATGTGGGCGGACAAGGGCCGCGCACCCTGCTGGTGGCGGACTCGCTGATTGCCGAGGCCCGCAAAGGCTGACCGGTTTCTGACCCTCTTCCCTTCGGAGCCCGCCCTGTGCGGGCTTCCTGGTTTCATGGCGGGCACAATGTGCCGGCGCAGCGGCGAAACGCTCTGGGCGCCGCTACAATGAATGCAAGATCTGTGCCCTCAAACGCCATGCACCCACACGCACCAACCCCCCGTTCCATCGCCCGGATGTTGGCCGTCATTGGCCTGATGCTGCCCCTGCTGGCGCTGGCCGAAAAGGCCGACAAGGACAAGCCCATGAACGTGGAGGCCGATGCGCTGCGCTACGAAGAGACACGCCAGACCAGCGTGTTCACAGGCAACGTGGTGATCACCAAGGGCACCATCCTGATGCGCGGTGCCAAGCTGGACGTGCGCCAGGACCCGCAAGGCAATCAGTACGGTCTGCTGCTGGGCACCCCCGAAAAGGCCGGTTTCTTCCGCCAGAAGCGGGAAGGCGTGGACGAATGGATCGAGGGCGAGGGTGATCGCATCGAATACGACAGCAAGGCGCAGACGGTGCTGTTCACCGGTCGCGCGGTGCTGCGCCGCTACCGCGGCACCCTGCTCAACGACCAGAGCGTGGGCAGCGAGATCCTCTACAACAGCCTGACCGAGGTGTTCACGGTCAAGGGTGGGGACACCAGCAAGACCGCTGCCAACCCCACCGGCCGCGTGCGCGCCATGCTCACGCCGATCCCGGAAGAGGAGAAGAACGGCCCCGCCGCCCCGGCGACCGATCCGGCCACGCTGCGTCCCAGCGGCAAGATCACCGAGCCCAAGAAGTGACGGAGACCGTCGCCAGCGCCAGTCCGTCGGGCGGCATGCCGTCGCACAGCCGTCTGGAGGTCCGGGGACTCAAGAAGTCCTATGGCAGCCGCAAGGTGGTCAAGGACGTGTCCCTGTCGGTGGACAAGGGCGAGGTGGTGGGACTGCTGGGTCCCAACGGCGCCGGCAAGACCACGTCGTTCTACATGATCGTCGGCCTGCTGCGGGCCGATGGTGGCGAGATCCTGCTGGACGGTCACCGCATCGAGTCCCTGCCCATCCACCGCCGTGCCCGGCTGGGGCTGGGCTACCTGCCGCAGGAAGCCTCGATCTTCCGCAAGCTCACGGTGGCGCAGAACGTGCGCGCCGTGCTGGAGCTGCAGCAGGACGCGAACGGCCAGCCGCTGTCCGCGCGCGAGATCGATGCCCGGCTGGACGAGCTGCTCAAGGAGCTGCGCGTCGACCACCTGCGCGATTCGCCCGCGCCCGCCCTCTCGGGCGGTGAGCGCCGTCGCGTGGAGATCGCCCGCGCGCTGGCCACCCGGCCGCGGTTCATCCTGCTGGACGAGCCCTTCGCCGGCATCGACCCGATCGCGGTGCTGGAGATCCAGCACATCATCAGTTTCCTCAAGTCGCGCGGCATCGGTGTGCTGATCACCGACCACAACGTGCGCGAAACCCTGGGCATCTGCGACCACGCCTACATCATCAGCGACGGTCATGTGCTGGCCAGCGGTACCACCGCCGAGATCATCGAAAACGCCGAGGTGCGCCGCGTCTACCTGGGCGAGAACTTCCGCATGTGACGGAATGAGCCGATGAAGCAAGGTCTGTCGCTGCGGGTGTCGCAGCACCTCGCGCTCACGCCGCAACTGCAGCAGTCGATCCGCCTGTTGCAGCTGTCCACGTTGGAGATGGCTCAGGAAGTCGAGCAGATGCTCGACGAGAACCCGTTCCTGGAACGGGGCGAGGAAGTGGCCGATCGCGAAGATTTCGGCGTGCAGACCGCGGACGCACCGGTGGTCGCCGGCGAGCAGCTGGAAGAAGCGGCGCAGCCGGTGGTCGAGCTGCGCAGCGCCGAACCGGACACCCGCACCACCCAGGCCGACAGCGCAGACAGCGCCAGCGACGAGGTCGAGAGTCGGCTGGACGGCGCCGCGCCGGTCGAAGAAAGCTGGGAAGGCGACGGCACCGTCGAGATGGCGCCCGACGACAGCGAATGGGGCGGCGATGCACCCGCGCGCAACAGCGGTTCCGGCGGTGACGACGACGACACCGCCACGGCCGCCGACCTGGCCCGTGTGCCGGTTAGCCTTCAGGACCAGCTGCACGAGCAGGCGCGCTGCCTGCGCCTGTCGGACGAGGACAGCGCGGCGCTGTACTTCCTGATCGAGTCGCTCAACGACGACGGGTATCTGGAGGACAGCCTGCACGAGCTGGCGCGCGCCTGCTGGCGCCTGACCGCGGGCCGGCCGGCCGACGAAGAGCCGCGCTTCGACGAAGTCGAGGCCATTGAGCAGCGCCTGGGCATGGCCCTGCAGTGGCTGCAGCAGATGGAGCCCACGGGCGTGGGCGCGCGCGACCTGGGCGAGTGCCTGCGGCTGCAGATCATGGAGCTGCGCAACACGCCCTCCGCCCGCGCGGCGCTGGCGATCTGCGAGCAGCCGCTGGAGCTGATGGCCAAGCGCGACATCAAGCGCCTGTGTGCGGCCACCGGGCACGACGACGAGACCGTGCGCGCCGCGCTGGCGCTGATCGCCCGCCTGGAGCCCAAGCCGGGCCGGCGCTTCGTCGACGTCGAGCGCAACGTGGTGGTGCCCGACGTGATCGTCACCCGCGCCGGTCGCGGTTTCAAGGTCTCGCTCAACGCCGAGGTGATGCCGCGCCTGCGCGTGCACGACGTCTATGCCAACGCCCTGCGGGGGCGGCGCGAGGCCGGCGGCGAAGCGGGCCACGCGGCCATGCAGCAGCGGCTGCAGGAAGCGCGCTGGTTCATCAAGAACATCCAGCAGCGCTTCGACACCATCCTGCGCGTCTCCAGCGCCATCGTCGAGCGCCAGCGCAACTTCTTCATGCACGGCGAACTGGCCATGCGCCCGCTGGTGCTGCGCGAGATCGCCGACGAGCTGGGCCTGCACGAGTCGACCATCAGCCGCGTGACCACGGCCAAGTACATGGCCACGCCGTTCGGCACCTACGAGCTCAAGTACTTTTTCGGCTCCAGCCTGGGAACCGAGACCGGCGGCAATGCGTCGAGCACGGCGGTGCGCGCCCTGCTCAAGCAGTTCATCGCGTCCGAAGAGCCGACCAAGCCGCTGTCCGACAACCAGCTCTCGGACCTGCTCAAGGAGCAGGGCATCGAGTGCGCGCGCCGCACGGTCGCGAAATACCGCGAGGCGCTGCGCATCGCGCCGGCGAACCTGAGAAAAGCGCTTTGAACCAATTGAATCTTTTCCTCCCCTGCGCCGCCGGCGTGGAGGACTACCTCGCCGCCGAAGTCACGCGCATCACGGGCGAGACCGCGGTGCAGAAGTCGCGCGCCGGTGTGGCGCTGCTGGCGTCCTGGCGCGACGCGCTCAAGCTCAACCTGCACTGCCGGCTCGCGCAGCGCGTGCTGGTGCAGCTCTGGCACGGTGGCTACCGCAGCGAGAACGACCTGTACGCGGCCGCCAGCGAGGTCGCCTGGGAAATCTGGTTCACGCCGCAGCAGACGATCAAGGTCGAGGTCACGGCGCAGCACAGCCCGCTCAAGAGCCTGAACTTCGCGGCGCTCAAGATCAAGGACGCAGTCTGCGACCGCTTCCGCGACAAGCGCGGCGAGCGCCCCAGCGTCAACACCACCTGGCCCGACGTGCGGCTCTACGCCCACCTGACCACCGACACGGTGAGCCTCTACATCGACACCTCGGGCGAGCCGCTGTTCAAGCGCGGCTGGCGCGAGGACAAGGGCGACGCGCCGCTGAAGGAAACGCTGGCCGCGGCCATGATCGCCGCCACCGGCTGGAACGGTGCCGAAGCCGAATCGCTGGACGACATCGTGCCGCTGTACGACCCCTGCTGCGGCAGCGGCACGGTGGCGATCGAGGCGGCACAGATCGCGCTGCGGGTCGCTCCCGGTCTGCAGCGCCGCTTCGCGTTCGAGAAGCTGCTGCCGTTCCAGCCACACGTCTGGCACGCCCTCAAGGACGAGGCCGCGAAGCAGCGCCGCGAGTGGCCGGCCGGGCGCAAGCCCATCGTGTTCGGCAGTGACGTGGCCTTCCGCATGGTCGACTTCGCGCAGCGCAACGCCGAACGCGCGGGTGTGGCCTTCGCGATGGAGCTGCGTGGCGGTGACGCGCTGCAGCGCATGCCGCCGACCGACAAGCCCGGCGTGATGCTGCTGAACCCGCCCTATGGCGAGCGCATTGCGGCTGCCGGGGTGGCAGGGCAGAGCGCCCAGGTGCGGGCGGCCGAACGCGGTGCGCGTGCGCCCCGCACCTTCACCGTGGGTGCCAAGGCCGCTCCCGAGCCCGGCTTAGGCCGCGAGAGCGCCCAGATGGCCGATGGCAGCGACGGCAGCGATTTCTTCGCACAGCTGGCCACGCACTGGAAGAGCCACTACGCCGGCTGGAGCGCTTGGTTGCTCACGCCCGACCTCAAGCTGCCCGGCAAGATGCGTTTCAAGGAGTCGCGCCGCGTGCCGCTGTGGAACGGTCCCATCGAGTGCCGGCTGTTCCGCTTCGACCTCACCGCACGGCGCGCGCCGGCCGAGCCATCGGCATGACCGCCTCGACGACGGTGCTGGTGCTCGACACCAACGTCGTGCTCGACCTGTTCGTCTACGAAGATCCCGCCACGGTGCCGCTGCGCGAGCGGCTGGCCGACGCGCAGACGCGCTGGCTGGCGACGCCGGTGATGCGCGAGGAACTGCGGCGCGTGCTGGACTACCCGCAGGTGCTCAAGCGCCTGGCGTCCCGCGCCCTGACCGCCGAGGGGGTGCTGGCGGCGTTCGACGCGCGCGCGCAGATCGTGGACCTGGCGCCCAAGGCGCCCTACACCTGCAAGGACGGCGACGACCAGCAGTTCATCGACCTCGCCGTGCAACACCGCGCCACGCTGCTGAGCAAGGACAAGGCGGTGCTGTGCATGCGCAAGCGGCTGGCGACGCTGGGTGTGGCGGTCGGCCGGCAGTGGCCGGCGTGCACACCGGGCGCCTGACCCTCAGACCTGCGCGAACTGTTCGGCGCTGGCGCTGGGCCAGTAGGTGGTGAACACCGGGTGCAGGCTGTGGATGTCGCCCAGCAGCGCGCCGGGCGCCACGGTCGGCAGCAGGTTGGACAGCAGCCGGACCTCGTTCTCGTTGACGCGGCGCACGATGTGCTGGGCGCTGATCTCGCCGGGGTGCTGGAGCCCGGCGGCCTGCACCAGCTCCTGCAGGGCCTTGAGGGTGTTCTGGTGGAAGTTGAAGACCCGCGTGGCCTTGTCGGGCACCACCAGGGCCTGCTGGCGCATCGGATCCTGCGTGCTGACGCCGGTCGGGCACTGTCCGGTGTGGCAGCTCTGGGCCTGGATGCAGCCCAGCGCGAACATGAAGCCGCGTGCGCTGTTGCACCAGTCCGCGCCGATGGCCATGGCGCGCGCGATGTCGAAGGCGCTGACGATCTTGCCGGAGGCGCCGATCTTGATGCGGTCGCGCAGGTTCACGCCCACCAGGGTGTTGTGCACCAGGCGCAGGCCCTCCTGCAGCGGCGCGCCCACGTGGTCGGTGAACTCCAGCGGGGCGGCGCCGGTGCCGCCCTCGGCGCCATCGACCACGATGAAGTCGGGCGTGAGGCCAGTTTCCAGCATCGCCTTGACGATGGCAAACCACTCCCAGGGGTGGCCGATGCAGAGCTTGAAGCCGGTGGGCTTGCCGCCCGAGAGCTCGCGCAGGTGGGCGATGAAGCGCAGCATCTCGATGGGCGTGGAGAACGCGCTGTGCGCCGCCGGCGAGATGCAGTCCTGGCCCACCGGCACCCCGCGCGCGGCCGCGATCTCGGGCGTCACCTTGGTGCCGGGCAGCACACCGCCGTGACCCGGCTTGGCGCCCTGGCTGAGCTTGAGCTCGATCATCTTCACCTGCGGGTCCAGCGCGTTGGCCTTGAACCGGTCGTCGTTGAAGCGGCCCTGTTCGTCGCGGCAGCCGAAGTAGCCGGAGCCGATTTCCCAGACCAGGTCGCCGCCGTGCAGCCGGTGCCAGCTGCTGATGGAGCCTTCGCCGGTGTCGTGGGCAAAGCGCCCCTGCTGCGCGCCGCTGTTGAGCGCCTGAATGGCGTTGGCCGAGAGCGCGCCGAAGCTCATGGCCGAGATGTTGAACACGCTCGCTTCGTAGGGCTGGGCGCAGGCCGGGCCGCCGATGGTGATGCGGAAATCGTGCGAGTCCAGGTGGGTCGGCGCCAGCGAGTGGTTCAGCCACTCGTGGCCATCGGCCTTGACATCGAGCTGGGTGCCGAAGGGCCGCTTGTCGGTTTCGCCCTTGGCGCGCGCGTAGGCCAGGCTGCGCTGGCTGCGCGAGAACGGTGCGGCCTCGGTGTCGCCTTCGATGAAGTACTGGCGCATCTCGGGCCGGATTTTCTCCAGCATGAAGCGCAGGTGGCCGATGACGGGATAGTTGCGCAGCACCGCGCTCTTGGTCTGGCGCAGGTCCCGGTAGCCCAGGACCGAGAGGCCGGTGAACACCAGGAACCAGAAGCCGCCGATGCCGAAGCCGACCAGGGTGAACAGGCTCAGCAGGGCGCACACCACGCACAGCGCGAGGGCGGTGTACCGCACGGGATAGAGGGCGTTGAGGCGGTCGAGCATGTCGGGCATCCTGGGTGGCGCGGCTACACTGGCCCGCATCTTAAGACCCCACCCCGATCCGATGAGCTTTGACAACCTGCCCCCCATGGACAACGCCGAGTTTGATGCCCTGGAGGCGATCCTGGACGACCTTCGTGTCGGCGACGAGGAGGTGCCGCAATGGGAGTTCTGCGAAGGCGCGATCGCGGCCCTGCTGTGCACCCGCCGCCCGGTGAGCGCCGAAGAAGCCCTGCCCGTGGTGGTGGGCGTCGGCGAGGACGAGGGTGACCTGTCGTTCAAGGACGCCGAGCAGGCCACCCTGTTCAGGGACCTGTGGACGCGGCGCTGGAACGAGGTGGCGGCATCGCTCGCGGCCAAGGTCGAATCGCTCGACGACGAACGCGCCTACCACCCAGAGGTGATGGACGTGCGCGGCGCGGTGGCGATGTTGCCCGAGGCGGAGCGGGCCGAGATCGAGGGGCAGCCGCTGCCGGCCTTCGGCCAGGTCTGGGCGCTGGGCTTCATGTTCGTGGTCGAGAACTGGGAGGAGGAGTGGGCGCCGCCGCGCGACGCCGAGACCGCCGGCTGGATCGATGAGGCGCTCGACGCCATCGTGGTGCTGACCGAGGACGACACCGGCCAGCCCGCGTTCAACATGCACGCCGAAGAAGGGCCACCCAGCGTGAGCGAGTCGCGCGCCAATGCCTTCGGGTCGGCGATCTGGGCGGTCTACGACCTGCACCAGATCTGGCAGAGCCTGGGGCCGCGCGTGGACCCCGTGCGCAAGTCGGCCGAACCCGGCCGCAACGACCCATGCCCCTGTGGCAGCGGCAAGAAATTCAAGAAGTGCCACGGCGCCTGAGCGCCACCCGAAAGGGGCTCAGCCGCCTTCCGGTTCCTGGGCCGTAAGTTCGAACGCGGCCTCGGCGCACACCTCGCCGTTGACCTGCAGCTCGATGCGGTGCCGGCCCGGGTAGAGGGTGCGGGTGGTGACCGGGCGCAGGCTGTGGCGCTTGCTCAGGGTGCAGCGTTCGCCCGGCGCCAGCACCAGCTTCCAGCCCTTGAACACCTTGGGGCTGGTGCCGCCGTTGGCGCGCACGTGGTGCACCAGGTAGTCGACCACCAGGGTCTGCGGGGTCGCCGCCGTGCTGTGCAGTTGCGCTTGCAGTCCGATGTCTCCGCCGACGGAGGCTCGGTGCGCCGACAGCTGCAGCCGGGCCTCGCCCTCCAGTCCGCGCGCCAGGCCCCAGACCGCCAGGGTGGGTGCATGGCCCTGCTTGATCAGGCCGCGGCTGGCGTGGCGCAGCAGCGCCTCCCGCTGCGCGCCCGCGCTGGGCCGGTGGGTCTGCACCCAGGCTGCGACGAGGTCCGGATGGTCTTTGGCGATGTCGTTGAGGTGGTTGGCGACGCTGCGTCGCACATAGGCACTGGGGTCGTCCTGCAGGGCGCGCAGCAGGGGCAGCGTCGGCGCCGGATCGGCCACCAGCGCCTGCAGCCGCAGGCCCCAGGGCAGGCGGGGGCGCGAGCCTTCGCTGACCAGCCGGCGCACGTGGGCGCTGGGATCATGAACCCACTGTGCCAGGGTCGCGAACACGGCGTCCGGATGGCGCTGGATGAACGGGCGGATCGCGAACTCGGACGAGAAGCGCTGGGTCAGGGCGTGCAGGCAGGCCAGGGCACGGGGCAGGTCGCCCATGCCGCGCCGCGCCACGAACTCCGCCAGCGACCAGACCACCCAGCCGCGCAGGCCGGGTTCGTCGGTCTCGCCGTGTTCGTTGTTGGCCAGGCCCACCGGTTCGCCCTCGGCGTCGAGCGCGGTCGGTGGCGCGAGGCTGGCCTCGATCAGGTCCGCGGCGTGTGCGAAGCGGTCCGGCAGCGTGGCCTCCAGGGCGTCGGCCAGCTGCATCGCGCGGGCCTTGAATTCGAGCGCATCCAGCCCGCTGGCCGCCTGCTGCTCGAACGCAGCGCGGTTGAAGCGGGGCCACACGCGCTGCAGGTGGCGGCCCGCGGTGTCGACGGTGCGGGTGCTGATCAGGTTCTTGAACGGCTCGGCCATGCCACGGCTCAGGGGTGTTGCGACAGCCGCCGCAGCAGCCCGTCCAGCGCGTGCGCCACGGTGGCCTGCCGCACGGTGGCGCGGTCGCCGTCGAATCGGCGGTGCTCGGTGAACACGCCTTCGGGCGTGGCCCAGCCGAACCAGACCGTGCCCACCGGCTTGTCGGCGGTGCCGCCCGTGGGGCCGGCGATGCCGGTGACCGCCACCGACCAGTGCGCGTGCGCGTTCGCCACCGCGCCCGCGGCCATCGTGCGGGCGACCGCCTCGCTGACCGCGCCATGCGCCTCGATCAGCGCGGCCGGCACGCCCAGCAGCTCGCACTTGGCGGCGTTGGAATAGGTCACGAAGCCGCGCTCGAACCAGTCGCTGGAACCGCTGATCTCGGTGCAGGCGCCGGCGATCAGGCCGCCGGTGCAGCTCTCGGCGGTCGCCATCATCTGGCCGCGCGCCCGCAGGGCCATGGCCAGCTGTTCCACCAGGGTCGGAATGGGGTGCATGGGTCAGTACTTCCAGAGGGCGATGACGAGCAGCGTGCACAGGGCGGCCGCGAAGTCGTCGAGCAGGATGCCGAAGCCGCCGCGCGGGCCGAAGCCCTTGAAGGTGCGGTCGGCCCAGGCCATGGGACCGATCTTCACGGCGTCGAACAGCCGGAACAGCGCAAAGGCGACGAGCTGGCCCCAGAAGCCCGTGGGCATCACCAGCCAGAGCACCAGCCAGAAGGCGACCACCTCGTCCCAGACGATGTGGCCCGAGTCGGCGATGCGCATGTGCCGCGCGGTGACGGTGCAGGCCCACCAGCCGACCAGGGTGGCGGCCCCGATCAGCGCCGCCCAGCGCAGGTCGGTCATGAGGGGCTGCAGCAGCACGAACGCCGCCCAGGCCCAGAGCGTGCCGACGGTGCCGGGCGCGGCGCGCGACAGGCCCGAACCGGCGCCCAGGGCGATGAAGTGCGCCGGGTGGGCGAGCAGGAATTTCAGGTCGGGCCGGTGAATGACCGGTGTGGGAGCGTCGGCGGCCAGGGTCTCGGACATGGCGGGATTATCGGTTCCGCGTCGCGGCCAGCACTCAGGCGAAATGGTCGTAGCTGCGGGCGCTCATCGGCCGCACGCGGCCGTCCGGTCCGAGCAGGCGCAACCCTGCTTCGGCGGTGATGCAACCGATGCGTTGCACCGGGGTGGCACTGGCGGTGCCCGCGCGCAGGATGTGGTCCCGCGCCGACGCGGGAGCGGTGAACAGCAGCTCGTAGTCGTCGCCGCCGTTGAGCAGACACTCCAGGCGGTCCGCGTCGGCCAGCGGTTGC
Source organism: Hydrogenophaga sp. H7 (assembly GCF_002025745.1). Taxonomy (NCBI): domain Bacteria; kingdom Pseudomonadati; phylum Pseudomonadota; class Betaproteobacteria; order Burkholderiales; family Comamonadaceae; genus Hydrogenophaga; species Hydrogenophaga sp. H7. The sequence goes on from NZ_MCIC01000020.1 coordinate 184,446, forward strand.
AGGGCCGGCGCCACCGGCAGCGCGGCCAGGTCGATTTCGGCGCCGACGCCGCTGGCCGCGAGGATGTGGCCGAGGTCACCGGCCAGTCCGTCGCTGAGGTCAAGGGCGGCGTGCGCCACACCGGCCAGCGCCTGGCCCAGCGCCAGCCTGGGCGCTGGCCGCTCCAGCCGCTGGCGGCACAGGGCCTCGTCGTCCGGTGCCGCCAGCGCCCAGGCGGTGCCACGCAGCCGCTCCAGCGCCAGCCGCGCCTCGCCGGTGCGACCGCTCAGCCAGAGCTCGTCGCCGGCCCGGGCGGCATCGCGGCGCAGCGCGTGTCCGGGTGTCACTTCGCCGAACACCGTGATGCAGAGGTTCAGCGGGCCACGCGTGGTGTCGCCGCCCACCAGAGGGCAGCCGTGGTCATCGGCCAGGGCCAGCAGGCCGTCAGAGAAGGCGTGCAGCCAGCCGTCGTCGGCCTGGGGCAGGGCCAGCGCCAGCGTGAAACCCAGGGGCCGGGCGCCCATGGCCGCGAGATCGCTGAGATTGACCGCAAGCGCCTTGTGGCCCAGTGCTTGCGGGTCGACATCGGGAAAGAAGTGGTGACCCTCTACCAGCATGTCGCTGGAGATGGCGAGCTGGTGACCAGGGCTGGGCGTGAGCAGGGCGCAGTCGTCGCCAATGCCCAGCGCCACCGCCGGCCCGGACTTCGCGCGCTGGAAATGCCGACGGATCAGCTCGAACTCGCCCACGCCGTCAGCCCCGTGTGGTTTCGGTGTCGGGGGCGTCGGCGCTCAAACCGTCGTCGCTCGCGTCCGGCGGTGGTTCCGCGCCAGGGCGCGGCGGCAGCAGGAAGCTCAGCGGTGCGTGGCGCAGGCGGTGGCGCAGGGCGGCGTAGATGCGGCTGCGGTGCGCGTCGTTGATCGCCTGTGCCTTCAGCGCCAGCCGGAACGCCAGGTAGAAGCTCACCGCCAGGTTGATCGGGCCGACCACGGCCACGCCGGCCACGGCCGACCAGAACGCCGGCTCGCGCAGCACGTCCCCGCCCAGCGACATGGCGGCTGCCGCCACCTGACCGGCAGACAGCGTGACGTGGCGCACCTGCAGGCCCAGGCCGAAGAACTCGGCAAAGGCCGGCACGATGCCCAGCATCAGGCCCAGCGAGATGTTGGCCGCCAGACCGGAGATGTTGCGGCGCAGGAAGCCGGCCCAGCGGTCGGCGCGCGCGCGCCCCAGCCAGCGGGTGGTGCGCGGGTTGTGCCGGATCGCCGAGTCGAGGCGGTGGAACACGAACCAGTTCTCGACCCAGCCCGCGATGATGCTGGAGGAGAACAGCAGCACGCCGGTGAGGGCGGCAAACAGCGCGGTCGGCCCCAGCAGCTGCATGTCGTGCAGCACGTGCTGCGCCTTCTCGGCGTCGATCATGGACGCGCCGGTGAACGCGCTCAGCAGACCGCTGATCAGCATGACCACCGGGATCACCAGGCCGACGTTGCCCAGAATGGCCGCGATCTGCGAACGCAGCAGGTTGGCCACCTCGTCGACGAAGCGCCGCACCGCGCCGGGCTGGCGGATGTCGCGCAGCTTGGCCACCATGGCCGGCGCCGTCACCGCCGGCTGCTTGGTCGCCACGGTCCAGTGCAGCAGCTGCACCAGCACGAAGAAGAAGGCGTAGTTCAGGCCGGCGGCAAAGCCGTTCCAGAACAGCGACAGGCCCAGACCATACAGCGCGAATTTGACCCAGGTGGTGATGCCGATCAGCGCGCCGCCGCCGGCCGCCTTGCCCAGCATTTGCCGGTATTCGGCCGCGTCGCGGGTGATGTAGTGCTCCCCGCTCTCGGCGCTGCGCTCGGCCACCTTGGCCGCGGTCAGGTGCGAGCTGCTGGCGATCAGCGCGCGCAGGCTGCGGTTGTCGTGGCCCATCTGGGCCAGGTCGGCCAGCAGGGCCGCCGTGGCGCGCTCGGGCTGGGCCGACTGCAGGCAGTCCAGCAGGGACTTGGCGCGCAGCACGCGCTCGCGCAGCTGGCGCAGCCGGAACACGATGCCGACCGAGACGCCGTGGGCGTCCAGGTGGGTGTAGACCGAGTAGGCCGCGTGGCGGCAGGCATCCAGCTGCGTGCGCAGGTGGGTGGCCGCGGCCTGCACCTCGGCGCTGTGCACGCCATGGGCCAGCACCGCGTCGCGCAGGTCTTCCATGTCGACCGGCAGCTGGTGGAAGGTGCGCTCCGACTTGGCGGCCTCGGACATGCGCACGCGGATCTCGGCCGCGTAGCCGGTGGCGGTGATCTGGCCCACGCAGAACACCAGCGCATCCAGCAGGGACCGTTCCCACAGGCCGGCTCCGGTGGCCGCTGGTTCGTCAGGACTCGGGCTGAACAGCAGCGCGTGCAGCCGGTGCAGCGTCTGGCTGTCCAGGGCGCGCAGCCAGCGCACATCGTCGGCCGTGGGCAGCAGCAGGTCGAACAGCGCGCCCAGGTCGGTGGTCTCGGGCGTGCCGGGCAGCAGCTTCTTGCGCACGCGGTGGCCGAATTCGCTCAGGAAGGCGGTGCGCGGGGCGAAGCCGTGGTCGGCCAGCAGCGGCGCCAGGTCCACGGTGTCGGTGAAGCGGCGCCACCAGGCGCGCCAGCGGCGCACCCAGCCTGGGCGTGCCTGGGCGGTGTCCAGCAGCACCTGCAACCGGGCCACGCTGGCCCGGGCATCGCCGTCGGTGCCGCGCACCCATTGCAGCACCTCGATCAGCCAGAGGTGCCGCTCGGCCAGCGGCGCCCCGGGGTCCAGCCGGTCGAGCAGTCGGACCGGGTCCACAGCGCTGGTCACAGCCCGGCCTGCGTCAGTGCAGCACGCGCGGCGGCTGGTCGCTGCCACCGCCGCCGTCGGCCACCAGCGCGAACTCGGGCACCTCGGCCTCGAAGCGCTCGCCGTCTTCGGCCACGCAGAAGTAGCTGCCGCGCATGCTGCCCGAGCGCGTGCCCAGGCGGGTGCCGCTGGTGTACTGGAACGACTCGCCCGGCCGCAGCAGCGGCTGGTGGCCGACCACGCCCAGCCCCTTGACCTCCTCGGTGTGGCCGCGGGCGTCGTCGATGATCCAGTGGCGCGAAATCAGCTGTGCCGTCACGTCACCGGTGTTGGTGATGGTGATGGTGTAGGCGAAGGCGTAGATGTCCTCGTCCGGCGCGGACTGTTCGGCCAGGTACTGAGGCTCGACCTCGCAGGTGAACTGGTATTTCGGCATGGCGGGCATGTTACCGCGGCGCCGCATAACCCGGCAGGCCCTGCGAAAATGGCGGAATTGCGCCCATCCGGACCTTTTTCATGACCACCTACCGCATTGCCCCGTCCATCCTGTCCGCCGACTTCGCCCGCCTGGGGGAGGAGGTGAAGAACGTCATCGCCGCCGGCGCCGACTGGGTCCATTTCGACGTGATGGACAACCACTACGTGCCCAACCTGACCTTCGGTCCCATGGTCTGCCAGGCGCTCAAGCCACACGCGAAAAAGCCCGACGGCACGCCGGTGCCGATCGACGTGCACCTGATGATCCAGCCGGTGGATGCGCTGGCCGGCGCCTTCATCGACGCCGGTGCCGATCTGGTGAGCTTCCACCCCGACGCCAGTGCCCACGTGCACCGCAGCGTGCAAGCCATCAAGGCCAAAGGCGCCCAGGCCGGCCTGACTTTCAATCCCGCTCAGCCGCTGGACGTGCTGGACTGGGTGATCGAGGACATCGACCTGATCCTCATCATGAGCGTCAACCCAGGTTTCGGCGGCCAGAGCTTCATCGACTCGGCGCTGCGCAAGATCGAGCAGGCGCGCAAGCGCATCGAAGCCAGCGGCAAGGACATCCGCCTGGAAGTGGACGGCGGCATCAAGGCCGACAACATCCGCCGCGTGGCCGACGCCGGCGCCGACACCTTCGTGGCCGGCAGCGCGATTTTTGGCAAGCCGGATTACAAGGCTGTGATCGATCAGATGCGCGCTGCGCTCGCCTGATGCTGGCCGGCATCAAGGCGGTGATCGTCGATCTCGACGGCACCATGGTCGACACGCTGGGCGACTTCGAGGAGGCCCTCAACCGCACCCTGGCCGACCTGGACCTGCCGCCGGTCACGCGCGCCCTGATTGAGCGCACCGTCGGCAAAGGTTCGGAGCACCTGATCCGGTCGGTGCTTGCGCATCATCTGGCCCTGCCCGAGGTGACCGGGCTGTCCAATGTCTGCCAGGCGCGCAGCGTCGACACGCTCTATGAGCCCGCCTGGCAGCGCTACCAGCACCACTACCTGCGCATCAACGGCGAGTTCTCCGCGGTCTACCCGGGTGTGGTCGAGGGGCTGGCGATACTGAAGTCAATGCGGCTGCCGATGGCCTGCCTGACGAACAAGCCGCTGGCGTTTGCGCAGGGCCTGCTCAAGGCCAAGGCGCTCGACGGGTATTTCGGCTGGGTGTTCGGTGGCGACAGTTTCGAGCGCAAGAAGCCCGACCCGATGCCCATCCTGGGCACCTGCGCCGCCATGGGCGTCGAGCCCGGACGGGCCTTGATGGTCGGGGATTCCCAGAACGACGCCCTGGCGTCGCGTGCGGCGGGCTGCACGGTCGCGCTGGTCACCTACGGCTACAACCACGGCCAGCCGGTGGCGCAGGCTCCGCACGACCTGCTGGTGGACTCGCTGCTTGAACTGGCGGAGCGCCTTACTTCTTGATCCCGAGCAGGGCGTCCTTGAGCTGCCAGTCGGCCGGCTTGGGGCCGAGCCAGATGCGCATCAGGGCCTCGAAGAACTCCGGTTCCCGGAACGGCTCGCCTTCCACCTGGCCTTTGACCGTGAGCACGGTCCCGGTGCCGGGAATCCAGTCGAGCATGAAGTTCTCGCCTGTCTTGAGCACCTTGTGGTTGGTGAACACCTGGCTCATGCGCATCACGCCCGGGATGAGCTTGGCAAAGCTGCCCTTTTCCATGTTGTCTTCCATGCCGCGGGAGAACAGCTTGCCCAGTTCTGCCGAGTCGATGTCGCGCAGCATGGTGATGGTCATGCGCTTGGGGCCGGGCTGGTCCAGCAGCGCGTCGGTTGTGCTGGCGGGCTTCTCCACGTAGAAGCCAGCGGTGTAGACCTTGAACACCGCCTTGTAGCGGACGCCGGCACCGTTGAGGGTCAGGGGCTTTCCGGCCAATGTCACCCGGTCTTCGAGCTTGACGCCTGCCACCTCCACCGTCGCAGCCAGGGTCGGCAGGCTGGCCACGGCCAAGGCGCTCGCCAGGACGAGCCGGGGCACAAACAGGTGAAGACGCGGCGTATTCATGGGATGGCTCCAAATAGAACGATCGTTCGTTTTTGCATTGTCCGCAAACCCGGAACCGGAAACAAGCTCGGGATGACCCTGAGGTGTTTGCCGGTCGATGACCGGCGCCTCGCAGGCGACGCGCTTTGCTACACTGCGCCGTCATGTTCGCTTCTCTCACGTTCTCTGCAGGTTTTGCACCTGGCCGCAATGGTCGGGGAGCCTGGCCCTGGCGCAAGCCAGCGTAAACGTGCACTCCCCCCTCTGAAGGGGCACGGGCCGGCCCGCAGCGTCCGTCCAGCGCCCCGCAAGCCTGCAGCCGATCCGGCTGCATCCCTCACAGACGGTCCCTGGCACCGCCCAGGCACCCCGGAGCAAGAACCGTGATCACCGAACTCGAATTCAAGAGCCTCACGCAACAGGGCTACAACCGCATCCCGCTGATGGTCGAGGCCTTCGCGGACCTCGAAACCCCGCTCTCGCTGTACCTCAAGCTGGCCCATGACCGGGGCGATGGCGCCAACAGTTTCCTGCTCGAATCCGTCGTTGGCGGCGAGCGCTTCGGTCGCTACAGCTTCATCGGCCTGCCTGCCCGCACCCTGCTGCGCGCCAGCGGTTTCGGTGCCGAGGCCAGGACCGAGGTGGTCCGCGACGGCGTGGTGGTCGAAACGAACCACGGCAATCCGCTGGACTTCATCGCCGCCTACCAGCAGCGCTTCAAGGTCGCGCTGCGGCCAGGCCTGCCGCGTTTCTGCGGCGGTCTGGCGGGCTATTTCGGTTACGACGCGGTGCGCTACATCGAGAAGAAGCTGGAGCACACCTGTCCGCCCGACACGCTGGGTACACCCGACATCCTGCTGCTGCAGTGCGAGGAACTGGCGGTCATCGACAACCTCTCGGGCAAGCTCTACCTGATCGTCTACGCCGACCCGGCCCAGCCGGAGGCCTACGCCAACGCCAAGAAGCGCCTGCGCGAGCTCAAGGAGGCACTCAAGTACTCGGTGGCGGCGCCGGTGGTCAAACCCAGCCAGAGCCATCCGGCCCAGCGCAGCTTCGCCAAGGACGACTACCTGAAGTCGGTCGAACGCGCCAAGGAACTGATCGCCGCGGGCGACTTCATGCAGGTGCAGGTGGGCCAGCGCATCAGCAAGCGCTACACCGAGTCGCCGCTGTCGCTCTACCGCGCGCTGCGCTCGCTCAACCCCAGCCCCTACATGTACTACTACCACTTCGGGGACTTCCACGTGGTGGGGGCGTCGCCCGAGATCCTGGTGCGCCAGGAGCACACGCAAGAGGGGCAGAAGGTCATCATCCGCCCGCTGGCCGGCACCCGCCCGCGCGGCGCCACGCCCGAGAAGGACAAGGCGACCGAGGTCGAGCTGCTGGCCGATCCCAAGGAGCGCGCCGAGCATGTGATGCTGATCGACCTGGCGCGCAACGACATCGGCCGCATCGCCAAGATCGGCACGGTCAAGGTGACCGAGGCCTTCGTGGTCGAGCGCTACAGCCACGTCATGCACATCGTGAGCAACGTCGAGGGCGTGCTGAACGACGGCATGACCAACATGGACGTGCTCAAGGCCACCTTCCCGGCCGGCACGCTGACCGGTGCGCCCAAGGTGCATGCCATGGAACTGATCGACCAGCTCGAACCGGTCAAACGCGGCATTTACGGCGGCGCCTGCGGGTATCTCAGCTACGCCGGCGACATGGACGTGGCGATCGCCATCCGCACCGCGATCATCAAGGACCAGACCCTGCACGTGCAGGCCGCGGCCGGTGTGGTGGCCGACTCGGTGCCCGAGATGGAATGGAGGGAAACCGAACACAAGGCGCGGGCGCTGCTGCGCGCCGCGGAACTGGTCGAGGAGGGGCTGGAATGAGCAAGAAGATTCAACTGCTGATGGTGGACAACTACGACTCGTTCACCTTCAACATCGTGCAGTACTTCGGTGAATTGGGTGCCGACGTGACCGTGGTGCGCAACGACGAGATCACGGTGGACGAGATCCAGCGCCGGCTCGACGCCGGCCAGATCGACCGCCTGGTCATCTCGCCCGGCCCCTGCTCGCCGGCCGAGGCCGGCATCTCGGTGCCGGCCATCCAGCACTTTGCCGGCAAGCTGCCCATCCTCGGCGTCTGCCTGGGTCATCAGGCTGTCGGAGCAGCCTTCGGCGGCAAGATCATCCGGGCGCAGGAGCTGATGCACGGCAAGACCAGCGTGATCACCACCACGCAGGAGGGGGTGTTCGCGAACCTGCCCGAGCAGTTCACGGTCAACCGCTACCACTCGCTGGCCATCGAACGTGAAAGCTGCCCCGACTGCCTCAAGGTCACGGCCTGGACGCCGGACGGCGAGATCATGGGCGTCAAGCACAAGACCCTGGCCATCGAAGGCGTTCAGTTCCACCCCGAGAGCATCCTGACCGAGCACGGGCACGCCATGCTCAAGAACTTCCTGGAGCAGGCATGAAAACTGTCGATCTGCGCAGCGACACTGTCACCCAACCCACGGCCGCCATGCGGGAGGCCATGATGGCCGCGCCGCTGGGCGACGATGTGTTCGGCGATGATCCGACGGTCAACGCGCTGCAGGAACACATGGCAGCGCTGACCGGCAAGGAGGCCGCGCTGTTCATGCCCTCGGGCACGCAGAGCAACCTCTGCGGCATCCTGGCGCATTGCGGACGCGGTGACGAGTACATCGTCGGTCAGCTGGCCCACACCTACCGCTACGAGGGTGGCGGCGCGGCGGTGTTCGGCAGTGTCCAGCCGCAGCCGCTGACGCAGGATGCCCAGGGTCGCATGGCGCTCCCCGACATTGCCGCGGCCATCAAACCCGACGATCCGCACTTCGCGCGCACCCGCCTGCTGTGCCTGGAAAACACCTGGAACGGCCATGTGATGCCCGACGACTACCTGCGCGGTGCCGCGGCGCTGGCGCGCGAGAGGGGCCTCAACACCCATCTGGATGGCGCGCGCGTATTCAACGCTGCTGTCGCGTCGGCCGCGCCGGAGCAGACCACGTTCGCCCGCCTGCGCGAGATCGCCGACCATTTCGACAGCCTGTCGGTCTGCTTCAGCAAGGGCCTGGGCGCGCCGGTCGGTTCGGCCCTGTGCGGCTCGCGCGAACTGATCGCCCGCGCCCGCCGCATCCGCAAGATGGCCGGTGGCGGGCTGCGCCAGGCGGGGCTGCTCGCCGCCTGCGCGCTGCACGCGCTGGACTACCATGTGGATCGCCTGGCCGATGACCACGCCAACGCACGGCGGCTGGCCGACGGCCTGCGCGGCATCGATGGTCTGACGGTGAAATCGGCTGAAACCAACATCGTCTTCGTCGACGTGGCCGATGGCCAAGGTCCGGCGTTGCTGGAGTTCTTGAAAGCGAACGGCGTGCTGGCCACCGGGCTGATCGGCCTGCGTTTCGTGACCCACCTCGATGTGGACACCGCTGGCATCGACCATGCCCTCGCCACCGTGCGCCGCTTCTTTGTCGAGGCGCCCGCAGCGGGCACCGTAGCCGGGCGCACCGGCCCTTACTGATCGGTCCAGGAACAACGCCATGCCCGATTCGACGCAACTTCTCATGTTCATCGCGGCGGGCTGGCTGCTCAACCTCACGCCCGGCCCCGATGTGCTCTACATCGTCAGCAGCGCGCTCAAGAGCGGTGTGCGGGCCGGCATGGTGGCCGCGCTGGGGATCGTCAGCGGCTGCTTCGTCCACGTGTTTGCCGCCGCCCTCGGCGTCGGCGCGTTGCTGGCCACCTCAGCCACAGCTTTCACCTTGCTCAAGTGGGCGGGTGCGGCTTACCTGATGTGGATGGGCGTCAAGTTGCTGCTGGCCAAGGGCGGTGATTCTTCCATCGTGCCGGCGGGCGTGAGCGCGGAGGTGGCGGCGGTGAATCTGTGGCGCGTGTACCGCCAAGGTTTTCTGACCAATGTCCTGAACCCCAAGGTGGCGCTGTTCTTCCTGGCCTTTGTGCCGCAGTTCATCGCGCCGGGCACCGAGGACAAGGTGACCGCCTTTCTGCTGCTGGGTCTGCTGTTCAACCTGAACTCGCTGCCGATCAACTTCGGCTACGCCTGGCTGGCCGGCTGGGCCTCGCGCCGCGTTGGTGCGGTGCAGCGCGCCATGCACTGGATGGACCGCGCGGCCGGCCTCATGTTCATCGGCTTTGGCCTCAAGCTCGCCCTGTCCGACAATCCTTCCCGCTGATTTCCGGAGACCCCCATGCCCCACGCCCACAAGATCACCCCGCAGGAAGCCCTGCAGCGCACCATCGAGCACCGCGAAATCTTCCACGACGAGATGCTGCACCTCATGCGCATGATCATGGGTGGCGAGATGTCGCCCGTGATGATGGCGGCCCTGATCACCGGGCTGCGCGTGAAGAAAGAAACCATCGGCGAGATCACCGCCGCTGCTCAGGTGATGCGCGAGTTCTCGACCAAGGTCCATGTGGCCGACAAGACGCACCTGGTGGACATCGTGGGCACGGGCGGCGACGGCTCGCACACGTTCAACATCTCCACCTGCTCCATGTTCGTGGCTGCCGCTGCGGGCGCCAAGGTCAGCAAGCACGGCGGACGCAGTGTCTCCAGCAAAAGCGGCAGCGCCGACGTGCTGGAGAGCCTGGGAATCAACATCAACCTGCCGCCGGACGTGATCGCGCGCAGCATCGCCGAGGTGGGTGTGGGCTTCATGTTCGCCCCCAACCACCACCCGGCCATGAAGAACGTGGCGCCGGTGCGTCGCGAGCTGGGCATCAAGACCATCTTCAACATTCTTGGCCCGCTGACCAATCCGGCCTCGGCGCCCAACATCCTGATGGGCGTGTTCCACCCCGACCTGGTCGGCATTCAGGTGCGCGCGCTGCAGCGGCTGGGCGCCGAGCATGCGGTCGTGGTCTATGGCCGGGACGGCATGGACGAAGTGTCGCTGGGCGCTGCCACCATGGTGGGGGAACTTAAGAACGGCGAGATCGCCGAGTACGAAATCCACCCCGAGGATTTCGGCCTGACCATGGCCAGCAGCCGCGCGCTGCGCGTGGAGACGCCCGAGGACTCCAAGGCGATGCTGCTGGGCGTGCTGGAGAACCGGGACGATCCAGTGCTCAAGGCGGCCCGCGACATCGTGGCGCTCAACGCCGGCGTGGCGCTCTACGCGGCCAACGTCGCCCCCGACATGGCGCAGGGCATTGCGCTGGCGCGCCGAACCCTTGAATCGGGCGCGGCGGCGGCCAAGCTGCGCGAGCTGCAGGTGTTCACCCAGTCGGCTGTCGCTGGCGCGGGCGTCTGAGGTGCTCCGTGCCCGTGTGGCTGCAGAGCGAAGGCGCCTGGATTGCGTTGGGCGTCTCCGCCCTGTTCATCATCGCCGGTGTGGTCATGCACCGCGTCATCAAGAAGGTGCTGCAGACTCCGCGGCCCGAGGAATCGCAGAAACATGAGTGACATCCTGAACCAGATCGTCGCGGTCAAGCGCGAAGAGATCGCCGCCGCGCGCAAGAAGAAGCCGTTGGAGGCGATGCGCTTTGATGCCGAAAGCCGTGTGCTGACCCGCGATTTCGAAGGTGCGTTGCGCGCCAAGATCGCCGCGGGACAAGCGGCGGTGATTGCCGAGATAAAAAAAGCCAGTCCGAGCAAGGGCGTGATTCGCGAGGACTTCATTCCCGCCGACATTGCCCAGAGCTATGCCGAGGGCGATGGCCGGGTCAGTGCAGCCTGCCTGTCGGTGCTGACCGACCGCCAGTTCTTCCAGGGCGGCGCGGACTACCTCAAGCAGGCGCGAGCCAGCTGCGATCTGCCGGTGCTGCGCAAAGACTTCATGGTCGACCCCTACCAGGTCTACGAGGCCCGGGCCATGGGGGCGGACTGCATCCTGCTGATCGCCGCCTGCCTGGACGATGCGCAGATGGCCGACCTGGAGGCCATCGCCATGGGCATGAACATGGCGGTGCTGGTCGAGGTGCACGACCGCGACGAGCTGCATCGTGCGCTCAGGCTGAAATCGCCACTGCTGGGCATCAACAACCGGAACCTGCGCACTTTCGAAGTGACCCTGCAAACCACCCTGGACATGCTGCCCGAGGTGCCGGCCGACCGGCTGCTGGTCACCGAGTCCGGGATCCTCGGGCGAGAGAATGTGCGAACCATGCGCGAGGCTGGTGTGCATGCCTTCCTGGTGGGCGAGGCCTTCATGCGTGCACCCGAGCCCGGGCTGGCGCTGGCCGAGCTGTTTTCCTGAATCGCGTTCATGCGACAGGAATCTTTTGAATGGGACGGCGTGGCGCCGACGCGGCCATCGACCGATCCGGTGCCCTGGCTCAGGGAGATCGACCCGGCGCGTTGGCCGGTCGCAGAGACCTGGCGCCCGGTGCTCGACCGATTCTGGTCGGACAAGGCCGGACAGGGGCTGCTGGCTTTCCTTCGCGAACGCCTGCGGGTCGGCGCGGTGATCTATCCGCCGGAACCTTTGCGGGCCTTGTCCTGGGGGGGGGCGGCCGATGTCCGTGTGGTGATCGTCGGGCAGGACCCTTATCACGGGCCAGGTCAGGCCGAAGGGCTGGCGTTTTCAGTGGCGTCGGGTGTGCGCAAACCCCCGAGCCTGCGCAACATTTTCAAGGAGCTATGCCGTGACCTCGGACTGCCGGAGCCGGAAGATGGCTCACTGGCGCCGTGGGCGCGACAAGGCGTGTTGCTGCTCAACACCTGCCTGACGGTGGAGGATGGTCAGGCGGGTAGTCATGCAGGGCAGGGCTGGGAAGTGCTCACCGATGCCGTCATCGAGGCTTGCAGTGCATCTGCCGTGCCAAAGGTGTTTTTGTTGTGGGGGGCTCACGCCCAGAAGAAGGCCGACTTGATCGATGTGTCCCGCCACAAGGTGCTGTGTGCCAACCACCCGTCACCCTTGTCTGCCAGTCGCGGTCCGGTCCCGTTCCTGGGGTGTGGCCACTTTGGTGCGGCGAACCGGTGGCTGGCGGAGCAGGGTGTTGCTCCAATTGACTGGTCGTTGATGGCGTTGAGTGACACGGTCAAAAAAACCGTGGCATAATGTCGGGCTGCGTTTGTGGAGGGGTGGCCGAGTGGTTAATGGCAGCAGACTGTAAATCTGCCCTCTTGCGAGTACGCTGGTTCGAATCCAGCCCCCTCCACCAATGACTGCAGATGTGAGAGCGATGGAAATCTGTGCGGGAGTAGTTCAATGGTAGAGCCCCAGCCTTCCAAGCTGATGACGCGGGTTCGATTCCCGTCTCCCGCTCCATCTTTGGTTGTTGACTCCGCCTGACCAGCGGGCGTGGATTTTGAATTTCAGGGTATCCGGCGTGTGTCGGATGTCTTGGCCCTTGTGGCTCAGTGGTAGAGCACTCCCTTGGTAAGGGAGAGGTCGCGGGTCCGATTCCCGCCAAGGGCACCATCTTTGTTCTGGTGTTTCGGCAATTTTGTTTTGGAGCTGAAAAATGGCAAAAGAGAAATTTGAGCGGACCAAGCCGCACGTGAACGTGGGCACGATTGGTCACGTGGACCACGGCAAGACGACGCTGACGGCTGCCATCACCACGGTGCTGGCTGCCAAGTTCGGTGGCGCCGCCAAGGCCTACGACCAGATCGACGCGGCTCCTGAAGAGAAGGCTCGTGGCATCACCATCAACACCGCACACGTGGAATACGAGACGGCCAACCGCCACTACGCCCACGTGGACTGCCCCGGTCACGCCGACTACGTCAAGAACATGATCACCGGTGCTGCCCAGATGGACGGCGCCATCCTGGTGTGCTCGGCCGCCGACGGCCCGATGCCCCAGACCCGCGAACACATCCTGCTGGCCCGCCAGGTGGGTGTTCCCTACATCATCGTGTTCCTGAACAAGTGCGACATGGTGGACGATGCCGAGCTGCTGGAGCTGGTTGAAATGGAAGTGCGCGAGCTGCTCTCCAAGTACGACTTCCCCGGCGACGACACCCCCATTGTCAAGGGTTCGGCCAAACTGGCGCTGGAAGGCGACAAGGGCGATCTGGGCGAGCAGGCCATCATGCGCCTGGCCGACGCGCTGGACAGCTACATCCCCACGCCTGAGCGTGCTGTGGATGGTGCCTTCCTGATGCCTGTGGAAGACGTGTTCTCCATCTCTGGTCGCGGCACCGTGGTGACCGGTCGTATCGAGCGCGGCATCATCAAGGTCGGCGAAGAAATCGAAATCGTCGGTATCGCCGCCACCCAGAAGACCACCTGCACCGGCGTGGAGATGTTCCGCAAGCTGCTGGACCAGGGTCAGGCTGGCGACAACGTCGGTATCCTGCTGCGCGGCACCAAGCGCGAAGAAGTGCAGCGCGGCCAGGTGCTGTGCAAGCCCGGCTCCATCAAGCCGCACACGCACTTCACCGGCGAGGTGTACGTGCTGTCCAAGGACGAAGGTGGCCGTCACACGCCGTTCTTCAACAACTACCGCCCGCAGTTCTACTTCCGCACGACGGACGTGACCGGTGCCATCGAGCTGCC